>JBGAQA010000013.1:36673-109305 GCA_044220955.1 Sandaracinaceae bacterium | reverse complement strand
GGAGCAGAGCGGGCGGGCGGGCGGGGCTCACCCATGCCAGGCCCCGGCATCCCGGGCGGACCGCCCATCCCGCCGCTCGACGGCATCGGCGGCGGGCCCCCCATGCCACCGCCCATCAAGGGGGGCGGACCTCCCATGGGCTGCGGAGGACCCCCGAAGCCGCCCCCGGCCGGAGGGCTCATCGGCGAGGCGGGCATCGGCGGAGGCGCGCCCATGCCGGGCGCCGGCCCGGCGGAGGCGCCGGCGCCCGCGGGCTCTTCGAGCGTGATGATGAAGTCACCGATGTAGATCTTGTCGCCCGCCTTCACGACGAGGGGCGAGGTGATCTTGCGGCCGTTGACGTACGTGCCGTTGGTGCTCTTGAGGTCGACGACGATGAAGCGGTTGTCCTTGAGGACGATCCGCGAGTGCCGCTTGCTGACGTTTCCCTTGGGCAGGATGATGTCGTTGCCCTGGACGCGCCCGATCGTCACTTCGGTCTTGTCGAAGTCGAGCTTCCGCTGGGAGCCGCCCTTCTCGGTGATGACGACTGCGAACATTCCCTGGTCCTCGGTGCGATTCTGCGCGCGCGCGCGACACGGAGCGGCGTGAGCGCCTCTCCGCGCGTCGGATTCTAACGAGATTCGCCCGCCATGGGTCAAGCCCGATCCCGCATTTCGGAGGGGCCCCGCGGCGGCGGTCGTGCGGGCCGCCGATCCGCGCTCCGGCCAGGGCGGCAGGTCGGCCTCGACCTCGCTCACTCCAGCAACGAGAGCCCGGGCGGCAGCGACTCGCCGAGCAGGCGCGCGACGGTCTCCTCGCCCAGGACCGAGACCTGCTCGACCATCAGGGCCCACGCCTCCGGTGCGCCATGCGCCCGCAGGCGCCGCGCGGTCTCGGTGGCGAGGGCCGTGTCGATGTCGCGCGTCCGATCACCGCTGCGGCGCGCCAGCATCGCCGCCGCGAAGGGGCCCGGCTCGACGACGCGCCAATCGAGGGCGAGCACCGCACGCAGCCACGCCTCCGCATGGGCGCGCGAGACGACCGTGTGCGCCGAGCCGTAGAGCGGCACGCGCGCGCCCATCCGGCCGAGCGCCCACCAGCCGAAGCTCCCTTCGCCGTGCTTGACCAGGCGCTCGAGGATCCAGCCGCCGACGCGCTCCTTGTTCGCCGCGGAGATGCGCTCGAGCGAGGCGGCCAGGCGCACCATGTCGTCGTACCCGAGCGCCTTCGCGCCGGGCGGGCGCGGGCGCGGGCGCGGGGTCGGCGGGTGCAGGTACCAGTCGATGGCGGCGAGCACCTGCTCCTGCTGCGCGTCGTCGAGCCCGCCCGCGACGCGGCGCCAGAGCGTCCACCACTCGCTCCAGTTCTGGGCCTCGGGCGCGAACTGCACGCCCTGCTCGAAGATGGCGAAGAGCTGCCTGCTGCGGAAGTCGTCGAGCGGATAGCCGACGCCCGGGCGCAGCGTGTAGCCCGCGAGGTTGAACCAGACCCGCTCGTGGTCGGCCGAGCGGCGGCGTCGCTTCACGCCGGCGAGCAGCGCGCCGAAGAGCTCGCGAAGAAGCGGCATGGGCCACTTCTCGCGCGCGCCGAGGATCTTCTCGAGATCGGCGCGGAGCGTCTTGACGAGCTTTCCGCCCTCGACCTCGCTCTTGCCGTACACGGCCTCGATGCGCGCGCGCGCCTCGGCGTGGCGCGGGTGGAGCTGCGTGACACGCTTCTGCGCGAGCTCCGAGTCGTGCTGGCCGCGCAGCTCGAGCTCGAGCTTCCAGCGACGGCTCTCCTCGCTCTCGGCGATGCAGCTCATCTGCAGCGTGCCGATCTCGGTGAGCGCCGCGGCGAGGCGCACGCGCTCCTCGCGGCCCACGAGGCTCGCGCGCGGAGGCTGCGAGGCGCGCGGCGGCGCGAGCGAGCTGCGCGGCGCATCTTCTGCCACGTCGTCGAGCACCGCCGCGATCGGGGGCAGCTCGCGGAAGAGCTCGGGATCGACGTCGACGATCTCGCCCGCGCGCACGTACGCGGCCTCGCCGGTGCTCGACGCGAGCGAGAAGCGCACCGGCGCCCCGAGGCGAAGCGAGAACGTGCGCTCGCGGACGACGACCTCCTCGCCCTCCTCCGCGCCGCGCGGCAGGACGCAGAGCCCGCGCCGCGCCCCGCCCTCGGGCCCGTCGAGGAGCAGGAAGTACGAGCGCGCCGAGCCGCCGCCGATCTTCATCCCGAGGCCGCGGCGCGCGAGGCCGTAGAGCGCGGCGCCGCGCGCGACGGCGAGCTCTGGCTCGGCGTTGTCGAGCACGCGCACCGGCGCGCCGCGCCAGCCGGAGAGCACGTCGATCATGCGCTTCGCGATGGGCGCGCCGCGGAACACGCCGCCGTTGAGCAGCACGGCGTCGGGGAGCGCGAGCCCGCCGACGAGCCCATCGCCGACCGCGTCCTTCGCGACGTCCTGGTGGCGCGAGACGAACGCCGCGACGTGGCGCGTGACCGCCGCGTCGGCGACGTAGGGCAGGCCGAGCTCCACGATCGCGGTCGCGCGCCGCGCCGGGCGCGCGTCGATCCCGGCCTCGGGGAAGAAGCCGTCCACGATCTGCGCGTGCACGTCGGCGCGCATCAGCTCGGTCGAGAGCGAGCCGCCCACGAGCTTGCTGCCCGAGCCGAGCACCGTGACCTTCGCGCGCTCGGGCGGCTGCTCGCCGAGCAGCGTCTCCTTCGCGCGCCGGCACTGCACGAGCAGCTGCGAGAAGCGCGCCGGCGGCAGCTTCTGGCTCAGGGCCTGCTCGGCCCGCTTGGCGAGCGCGAGGTCCATGTTGTCGCCGCCGAGCATCAGGTGGTCGCCGACCGCGATGCGCGTGAGGCGCGGCCCGCTCTCGCGCAGCTCGACGCGGACGAGCGTGAGGTCGGTGGTGCCGCCGCCGACGTCGACCACGATCGCGAGCTTGGTCCCGCCTGCGCTCGCGGCGACGTCCTCCTGGCGCCCCAGCCAGTCGTAGAACGCCGCCTGCGGCTCCTCGAGCAGGCGCACGGTGAGGCCCGCGCGCTGCGCCGCCTCGACGGTGAGCGCGCGCGCCCCCTCGTCGAAGGACGCGGGGATCGTGAGCACGACCTCCTGCGCCTCGAGCGGCGCGCCCGCGTGCGCCCGATCCCACGCGGCGCGCACGTGCGCGAGGTAGCTCGCGCTCGCGTCGACGGGCGAGATCTTGGGGACGCCCTCCTCGGCGCCCCAGGGCAGGATCGCCGCGGTGCGATCGACGCCCGCGTGCGAGAGCCAGCTCTTGGCGCTCACGACCAGCCGCCCCGGCACCTTCGCCCCGAGCTCGCGCGCGAGCTCGCCGACGACGTAGGGCGTCGTGCCCTCGGGGATGTCCGGCAGCTCCCAGGGCAGCCGCCGCGCCGCTTCGGTCAGCTCCGCGTCGGCCGGATGGTAGCGGAGCGAGTGCAGGAGCGGCCGCGCGGCGATCTCGCCCGGCGCGACGAGCTGATCGACCTCGAAGATCTTCGGCGTCCGGCTGGCGTCGTCCGCGCGCACGTAGGCCACGACGGTGTGCGTCGTCCCGAGGTCGATCCCGACGATGAAGCGAGGGTCGGACAAGGCGCGGGAGGATAGACGATCCGGACACGAGTTCACGACCGCGCCGCTTTCGGGCACGCTTGCCGGCATGTCGAAGCTCACCCACGTCGACGCGCGCGGCGCGGCTCGCATGGTCGACGTCGGAGAGAAGGACGTGACCGCGCGCGAGGCCGTGGCGGAGGCCGTCGTGCGCATGAGGCCCGCGACGCTGCGCACGCTGAAGAGCGGCCGCACGCCGAAGGGCGACGTGCTCGCGGCCGTCCGCCTCGCGGGGATCGGAGCGGCCAAGCGCTGCGCCGAGCTGATCCCGCTCTGCCACGCGATCCCGATCGACGCCGTGACGATCGACGTCACGCTCGAGCGCGCCTCGGTGCGGATCGTCGCGCGCGCGCGCACGCACGCGCGCACCGGGATCGAGATGGAGGCCCTCACCGCGGCGAGCGTCGCGGCGCTCACGCTCTACGACATGCTGAAGGCGATCGATCGCAGCATGGAGATCGGCCCCGTGCGCCTGCTCGAGAAGCGCGGCGGGCGCTCCGGAGACTTCGTACGACGCTGATCGGGCGTCTCGCCGCAGCGGACGCGCGTCACTTCAGTCGCACCGGCATGATCTCGGTGGAGAGCTGCACGGCATCGCCGAGCCCGTAGTAGTAGTAGGAGGGCGTCGAGATCTGCCGCAGCAGCGCGAACAGACGCAGCCGCAGGCGAGCGAGCAGCCCCGCGCCACTGGCGAGCAGGATGTTCTCCTGCGAGGCGTGGACGACCCACTTGTGCGGATCGGAGGGCAGATCGATCTCCTGATGACTGGCCAGGCTCTCGAGGATCTTCTCCACGTTCGGATCCTCCATGAACCCGAACGCCATCGTCACACTGATGATGCAGCCGCGGTCCGGCGAGCGGTCGAAGACCGTCACGTGATATCGGGCGTCGTGCACGTACGGAACCTTGCGGTGCACGGCCTCCACGAAGATCAGGTTCTTCGGCAGGATGCCCCAGCGCTCCCAGAGCAGCTGCAGGAGCGCGGGCGCGTTGTCGTGCTCGCTCTTGAGGGGCTTGGGGACCATCAAGATCGCGTTGCGATCGAAGATCGCCGAGTGCCCCTTGAGCTCGACGAGCTCCTTCATCGTCATCGTCCGCTTGCCCGAGTACGCCGCGTACGTGGCCTTGCGTCCCCAGCGCCAGGTCGTCATCACCACGAAGAGGATCACGCCGAGCGAGAGCGGGATGTAGCCACCCTCCAGGAACTTGAGCGAGTTCGCCGCGAGGAACGAGGCGTCGACGATCGCCAGCGGCACGAACAAGAGCAGGATCGTCGGCCAGCTCCACTTCCAGTAGAGCCGCGCGATCGCCGTCATGGCGATCGACGTCGAGAGCATGACGCCCGACACGGAGAGACCGTAGGCGGCGGCGAGGTTGGTGCTCGACTCGAACCTCACGACGAGCGTGATGCATCCGACGTAGAGGGCCCAGTTGATGAAGGGCACGTAGATCTGGCCCGCGTGCGCCTGATGGGTGTGGATCACCTGCAAGCGTGGGAAGAGCCCGAGGGAGGTGGCCTGTGTGGCCCAGCGAGAACGCACCCGAGATGAGCGCCTGCGACGCGATGACCGTCGCGAAGGTGGCGAGCACGACCATCGGCACGAGGAGCGCCTGCGGGACGAGGCTGTAGAAGACGCTCTGGGTGACCACACCGCCTCCGAGGAGGTAGGCGCCCTGGCCCAGGTAGCTCGCGAGCAGTGCGGGGTAGACCAGCAGCAGCCAGCTCAGTCGAATCGGACGCTTTCCGAAGTGACCCATGTCGGCATAGAGCGCCTCCCCGCCCGTGATCGCGAGCACGACGCCGCCGAGGAGCTGAAGCGACCCGTACGCGCCGAGAGTGCGCAGCGTGGCGAGGCCCCGCAGCGGGTCCAGCGCGGCGAGGATCTCGGGGTGCGCGAGCACCTGCCGGGCACCGAGCGCGCCGATGGAGAGGAACCAACAGAGGATGATCGGGCCGAAGATCTTGCCGACCTGCGCCGTGCCCCGACGCTGGATCGCGAAGAGCGCGGTGAGGATGACGACCGTGAGCGGAACGACGACCTCGTCGAAGCGGGGCGTGACGATCCGCAGGCCCTCGACCGCGGAGAGCACGCTGATCGCCGGCGTGATGATCCCCTCGCCGAAGAGCAGGCCCGCCGCGAGCATGAGCAGCCAGAGCAGGAAGCCCAACCCCTGACGCTTGTGGCGGTGGAGGAGGCCATAGAGCGCGAACGTACCCCCCTCGCCGTCGTTGTCGGCCCGCAGGACGAAGAGGAGGTACTTCAAGAGGACGACGAGGGTGAGCGTCCAGCAGATGAGCGAGATGCAGCCGATGACGTGATCGTCGGTACGTTCGATGGCGGCGTGACCGAAGAAGATCTCGTTGACCGCGTAGAGGGGCGAGGTGCCGATGTCGCCGTAGACGACCCCCATCGCGCCGATCGTGAGCGCGGCCAGGCTGCCCTGAGGGTTGTGCTCGTCCTTCGCGGCCGCCGCCATGGGCGGGCGAGTGTATCCCGTCCCTCGGGGGCTCCGGAGACTTCGTCCGCGGCGCGCGTCGATCGCGTACCCTCCGCAGCGAGGGGGCATCGAGATGCATCGACGAACGTGGCTCGGCAGGGCCTTGGTCCTGGCGTTGGGGTTGGGCGCCGCCGTGCCCTGCGCGGCGGACGTGATCGAGACGCCGGAGCACACGCCGCCCGGCTACCGCGTGCGGCTCGTCGATCGCGACGCCCTCGCGGGGCGCACGCTGGTCGCGGTCGGCGCGGGCATCACCTACCAGCACGGCGACCGCGAGCCGCAGACGAGCTACACGATCCTCGACGAGTTCGCCGTGCAGTCGCCCCGGCGCATCTGCGCCGTGCCGACCGACATGGTGCAGGCCTCACCGGTCGGCGCGCTCGGGCCGCGCATGCTCCGAGGCGCCCGCGCGGCCTCGGGCGCGATCACCGAGGGCCAAGACGCCGTGCGCGAGGTGGAGGCGCTCTTCGATCGCGACGAGGTCGCGTGCGCGCCGCTCGGGCTGCCGGCCATCGATCGCCCCGACGTCGAGGCCGTCGAGGAGGCGTACCGCGCCACGTCGGTGGAGGGTCGCGCGCTCACCCTCGTGCTCGTCGAGGTCGGCTACCAGATCCACGGCCAGACGACCACGCTCGCCGCGGGCCCCGGCGGTGCGCGACCGCCACCACCACCGGTGCATGGGAGCTGCGGCTGCCGGGCCGGCCGCGGCGCGGCGTCTCCCGTCGCGCTCGCGGCGTGGCTCGCGCTCGCGCTCGTCCTCGTCAGCCACCGCGCCGCAGCACGCGGCGCACGAGCGCCACGTCGTCCCGACCCAGCTCGCGGCTGAGCGCGAGCATCGCCAGCGAGGCGAGCGCGCCGAGCACGAGCGCGAGCAGCGAGTCCAGACGCCCGGCGTGCGGCAGCACGCGCGTGACGGTGAACCCGGCGGCGCCCGCGAGCGACCCGCGCAGCAGCGTGCTCCACGGGAGCGCGCCCCACCCGAAGCGGACGACCACCAGCCCGAGCACGATCACGAGCGCCACGACGCAGCCCCCCGCTGCGGCGCTCGCGGCCGCCACGCGCACGGGGCCCGACGCTCCGGCCGCGTCGATCCCGAGGACCGCGACCACGAGGGTCACGCCGAGCCCCGCCGCGGCCGAGAGCGCGACGGCGAAGGGCGAGCCGTCGCCGGAGATCGCGGTCGAGCCGACCACGAAGAGGGTGAACGCGATCTGCCCGAGGGCGAGGATCGTGAGCGCGTCGCCACCCGGCGCGTAGCGCGCGTCGAGCAGCACCCGGATCGCCGCGTCGCCGCCGCCCGCGATCGGCGCCGACGTCAGGACCAGCGCGATCGCCGCGAAGCGGAGCGCCCCGCGCAGCGCCGTCCGCGCGCCTTCGGTGTCGCCGAGCGTGCGCGCACGCGCGACCGTCGGGAACAGGACGAGCGTCACCGCGAGCACCAGCTGATAGGGCACGAACGCGATCGACTGTGCCGCGCGGTACAGGCCCGCCTGCTCGCTCGCGCGACGCGCCGCCTCGACCGACGACGCACCCGTGTCGCTCGCGAGGGTGGCGACCTGGGACTTCAGGATCTCCACGTCGAGCTGCAGGAGGCCGTTCAGCGCCAGCTGGTGGAGCGCCACGCCCGCGAAGAAGGCGAGCCACGCGCGACGCGAGACAGGGCCGCGGGCGCGGCCGATGCCGACGAAGACGAGCCCGACGCACGCCATCACCAAGGCCGCCGACGCGAAGCCGATCACCGCGCCGAGCGCGCCGACCGCCAGCGCGCCGCCGCCGAGCAGACCCGTCGTGCGCACGAGCGTGAAGCTCCCGTCGAGCCGCGCCTGCCGCGCGAAGTCGCGCTGGCCGTTGAGCTGGCCGATGGCGGTCGCGTAGATCGCGTACGCGAGCGGGAGCGCGCTCAGGACACGCAGCAGGGGGCCGAGGAGCGGATCGTGCAGCGCGCGGACGGCGAGCGTGTCCGCGAGGGCGAAGAGGGCGAGCGAGAGAGCGCCGCCGAGCGCGCCGGCCAGTACCAGCGAGGTCCGCAGGCTCTCGCCGCCCTCGCTCGCGTGCTTGCTGGTCGTCTGCATGGCGGCCTGCGTCAGCGTGTTCGTGAGGATGGCGAGCAGCGCCGTCGCGGCGGCGTAGAGGCCGTACTCCTCGGGCGAGCGGAGCAGGCGCGGAAGGCCGAGCTGCACGGCGAGCCCTCCGACGACGAAGAACGCCTTCGCCGCGGTCATCAGCGCGACGCCGCGGGCGCTCGAGGGTGCTGCCACCGGTTCCGTCACGCGCTCACGTCGTCGGCCATCGGCTCATCGCCATTGAAACGCACGAGCGCCTCCCGGACACTCCCGGCGTGATGCGCGAGCGAGTCCAGGAGCAGAGGAGCCTGCTGCGCGACAGGCTCGTCATCGCCACGCTCTGGCTCCTCGCCGTGATCTTCATCGGCGCCGGGGGCTTCACCGTCATCGGGGGGGGCGACTGGACGTTCGGGGACTGCATCTACTTCACCATCATCACGCTCTCGACGGTCGGTTACTCGCACACGCTCCACGAGTTCGACCAGCACCCGTACGCGCGCGTCTGGACCATCGGCCTCATCGTCCTCGGGTCCGGCACGCTCGTCTACTTCGTCTCCACGATCACGGCGTTCATCGTCGAGGGCGACCTCGGCGGCGCCCTCCGGAGAAACCGCATGAAGCAGGTCCTCTCTCGCCTCTCGAGCCACATCATCGTCTGCGGGGCCGGCACGACCGGCATCCACGTGATCGAGGAGCTGATCCACTCGCACATCCCGTTCTGCACGATCGACACGAGCGAGCAGCGCCTGCTCGAGCTCGCCGAGCGATTCGGTCCCGACAAGTTCCCCTACGTGGTCGGCGACGCCGCCGACGACGAGACGCTGAAGGAAGCCGGGGTCGAGCGCGCGCAGGGCGTCGTGGCGGCGCTCTCCGAGGACAAGGACAACCTCTTCGTCACGATCACCGCCTCTGCGCTGAACCCGCAGGCGCGCATCGTGGCCAAGGCGAGCGAGGTCGCCTCGCGCGGCAAGATGATGCGCGCCGGCGCGAAGGCGGTCGTCTCGCCGACGCAGATCGGCGGCCTGCGCCTCGCGTCGGAGGCCATCCGTCCGACCGTGGTCGAGTTCATCGACCTGATGCTGCGCGACCCGAAGAAGAACCTCCGCATCGAGGAGGTCGCGATCCCGGAGACGAGCTCGCTCGTGGGAGCCGAGCTGAAGGACACGAACATCCGCAGGGAGACGAAGGTCCTCGTGATCGCGGTGCGCATGCCCGACGGCCGCTACGAGTACAACCCGGACCCGGAGTTCACGCTGGTGAGCGGCTCGACGCTGATCGTGCTCGCCGAGACGGTCGAGATGAAGCGGCTGAGAGAGGGCGTGGCGAGCGGACGGATCTCGCGGGCCTGAGAGAAGGAGAAGGAGAGGTTCGGCAGTGGCTGCCGCCGGGGGTGGGGCCGCTCCGCTCCCTACGTCCACGACACTCCGGTCGCTCCGGACCCCACCCCCTGCTCCGCTCCCCTCGCTGGGGCGGGTCGTAACGAGTCCTGACTGGGCCAAATCGCGCTGAGTGGACAGCCGGTATTCGGCTCCATACGTCTACGTCGTCCGAGACGGAGAAGAGCCGATCGATCACCAGCGCCGACCGGCGGCGGCCGCCGCCACCCCCGCCGATCGCCGTCGCGATCCCGCGTGATCTGCGCAGCCGAGCACCGGAGCGCCCCATGCTCTGCGCCCTGTGCGTTCCGGAAATTCTGCCGGCGTTTTTCCGGAAGCTTTGGCCGGTGGAATCGTGGTCTGAGGATCATCGCCGACGACTTCCTCGTGGCCAAATGCTTGGTCCTAATCGAGGGGCCATCGAGGCGCAGGAGGCGACCTCGCTCGAGGATGCGGTCGACGATGGCCTCGGCGAGATCGTCGTCGTGCAGGACGTCGCCCCAGCTCTTGGGCTTCTTGTTCGTGGTGAAGATCATCGAGCGCTTGCGGATGTGGCGCTAGTTGACTACGCGGAGGAACACGTTCGCCGCTCGTCGCCGTACGCGAGGTGGCCGACCTCGTCGACGACGAGCACATGCGGTCTCATGTACGTCGCGAGCGCGCTCGTGAGCTTGCCCTCGCGGCTCGCGGCCGAGAGCTCGTCGATGAGCTGCGCCGCGGTCGTGAAGCACAGCTTCGGCCTGGACGTGCTGAAGTGCCCGAGGTGCACCGGGTGGCTGAGGTTCGTCGCGGTGCTCCACGACAGAGAAGAGGTACGCCGCCGCCTCGAGCACCTCTCCCTCTGGAGCGAGCGAGGCCGCTGCACCCCGCCCGCGGGGCGCCCGACCAGCACCAGACCTTCGACTCCCCCCTGACCGGCCGCGCGAGAGCGCGAGCGGGGACGCACGGATCCGTCCCTCGCTCGCCCGCGCAGGAGACGCGAACCGAGTTCCCGCCGATCACCCCTGCCGCGCCGCCCGCGGGCCTCGCCGGCCGCGCCGGGACGTCGTGCCCCCTGCACCGAGACCACAACGTTCCCGCTCGCGTGCCCCCGACCGGTGCGAGAAACCGGCGCTCAAGCGGCGTACGCCCGCAGCCTTCACACGCCCCGTGCCGCTCGAAAAGGCGCCGGACGGCCCGGATTCCACGGGGCGGCCATAACCCGTCGCGAAACGCACCGAGGTTGCTCGATGCGGCGCTACGCTCGCGCGTGGACGTCGGGGTCGAGGCGATAGAGGACGGTCCCTCGGACGCCGGGGTCTGCACACTCGACCAGCACCTCGGTGCGCGAGACGTAGATCACCGCGGTGCATGCAACGTCCGCCCGCGGGTGCCGCAGTGTGCGGACCCGGCCGCTCGGCACGTCCACGAGCCGCGCCTCGAACCCCGGGCCGTTCGCCGTCACCCAGCCGTATACGCCGTCGTAGAAACGCGCGTCGGTTGGATCGACGCTGGGAGCCACGAACGTCGGAGACAGCGCCGTGGCTTCACGAACGAACGGCGCACTCCACAGTTCGGCGCGCGTCGCGAGCCCGGTCGTCGGGTCGAAGTCCGCGCCGCGAGCCCAGACGAGGACACCCGAGTCGAGCAGCGGATTGGCCACGAGATCGACCGGATCGTAGTACGGTTCTGTGCCGGTCTCGGGCGTCCAGTGCATCAGGCGCCAGTCGCTGATCACGTCGGCGAAGACGACGTGGTCACCCTCGGCGGACGCGTCATAGGCGCCGCTCGTCGGCGAGGCGGTGAACACGTCCGCGAACGTGCCGCCATGAGACACAGCAATCTCGCCGCCGATGATCTCCACCGCGAGCAGCTCAGGGGTCGGCGCAAGGTGCTGCACGGTGCGCGAGCGTCCGACGAACGGGGCTTCGACGAGCAGCACGGGCGTCTCCGGCGTCCCGCTGACGTCGAGCGACCCCGAATAAATGCGCTCCTCAACCAGGTCCAGTTCGCGATCGCCGACGAAGTGAAGCACGACGGCCCATCGGCCATCGTCGATTGACGGGAAACGCACGCTGCAATAGGGCACCGGCGCCCCGAGATCGTATCGCCACCCCGCGATTCCGGCGCCGTCGACCGGCGCGATCGCCGTCCAACCCCGCGTGGTCCCGGGTGGCCCGTCTGGCCCACCGAGGTACACCCAGCCGCGTCCGTCGCGATAGAAGCCGTCGCGCGAGGCGGGCCCCAACGCGAAATCGAGGGCCGCGCGCTGGCAGCCCTCGCCGCAGCTCTCCCAGCTCGGCACCGGGAGTCGCTCCGGGTGTTCCGCGCGCTCGACGACGCAGCCCGTCGGCAGACCCGGAAGCAGCGCCCAGCCCGGGTCGGTGGGCCCGCCATCGAGCGCCGAGTCGCGCGTGGAGCCGTCGCGGCCGGAGTCCATCGGCGCGTCGGAAGGGCCGCGCGTGTCCGCAGGGCCGCCGTCCGGGCCCGCGTCGAACGGGGGCGCGCAGCCGTCAGGGCAGATAACTGGCCGCCCGATACTGCACGTAGCGAGAAGCAGCGCCGCGGCGAGGCCCACGGATGCGCGAATCAGAAGCATCGCTCCGGCCCCCCGCGCGGGACCAGGTCCCGAGCGTCGTAGCCGACAATCTCGCTCCGCCCGTCCGCTCGACGCACCGCGATCGAGAGGCCGCGCACGTTCGCGTAGGCGCCGTCCCGTTCGAGCGCCCCGGGACTGGCGCGGAACCCGTCCGCGAGCCATCGATCACGCGCGTCGCGTGAGAGGCGCGTCACGGCGTGGGCGCCACCATTCGACGCACCCAGCCAGAGGTGCGCTCGGCCGTCCGCCGCGAGCACGACGGCGTCACTCACCCGCGAGCGCGGCCACGTGCCCACAACGACCGCCGCACCTCCGAACGCAGCGGCACGCACTAGGCGCACCGATGCGCGCCGACCGGCGTCGATCTCGTCCAGCAGATAAAGCGCCTGCTCGTCGGCGGCGTAGGCGAGCGCTCGCACGCGTCCGAGGGCCACGCCAGTGAAGATCAAGGGCTGCCAGCTCGCGTTGGTGGCACCGTAGAGCCACACGTCGTGCAGCTCCGCTCCGCCGCTCGTTCGCCCGCCCACGATCCACGCGCAGGCGCGTGTCGCGGAGACGGCGAGCGCGAAGTCGCTCCGCTCGGGCGGCGACTCCTTCCCCGCGGCGTCGACGGTCGCTGCGCTCGTCAGCGGGAACTGGAAGCACTGCTGCTCCGGCGGGCACCCACCCTTGCCGAAGCTCGCGAGCGATCCTGCGCCGGTCAGGAGCCGCACGGGGAGAGCGCTCGAGGCGTCGAGCGCGACGAACCGGAGCGCTGCGGCGTCGTCGAGCGCGAAGGGCTCGGGCGCGGCCGCCCACCGCGCGGTGCCGAGCCCGCCGAGCAGCTCGAGCCCCGGCGGATGGAACGCGGGCGCGACGCTCGGCCTGACCAGCGCGTCGCGCAGCGCGATCGACGGATCGGTCGGGTCGAGGCCCGTGCAGCGCCGATCGAGACACGGGAGCACGGCCCACGGGATCGGGAGCTGGTCGCCACAGAACACACAGAACCCGTTGTCCATTGGGAGGGGCAGGAACGGCACGAACGGCTCGCGCGGTGGCGGAGTCCCGACGAGGGCGAACGTGTCCGCGATCGGCCCGCTGAAGTAGCTACTCGCGAGACGCGCCGGGTCGCCGCCGAAAGGTGTACCCGCGGTCGGCCCCAACGTGAGGCTCCAGAAGACGCCGTGGATCGGGGTGCCCCTAGCGGGTGGGCTCGGTGACGTGGACGCGGGGTAGAACGTCGGAAACGCGGTCTCCCACCGGGGAGCATCCGTCCGCGTGATGTCCCACCCGGAGTCGAAGGTGAAGACGATGGGCAGGTCGTGCACCAGATCGACCCGCCCGACCGAATCGACGGAGCCGGGGCTGAGCGTGACCCGACGGAAGTCGGCGCGCTCGAGCGGCGGCGTCGTCGGGAGGAGGAAGAGGGCCGGGTTAGCAATCTCGCAGCCGCCGGACCGGTCCGACACGTTGAAAGACTCGCAGCGGTCGCGCGATGTGGACGAGTTGTCACTCGCGACCGAACAGGGGCAGAAGCGGAAGCCCGTGCGGAAGGAGCCAGGCGAAGTCCCGGTGGGATCCCCTCGCACCCGGTCGATGACGATCGCGCTGGCGTCCCCGCGCCCCGTGTCGCTCTCGATGACCGTGGTCACGCAAGGCGTCGTGTCGCACGCGTCCCCGAGCACGGCGGCGCCTGGCACGTGAATCTCGGCATCCGCGTTGCAGTCGCGCTGATCGGCGTTGGGCACGCCCGCACAGTTATCGACGTCGTCTGGGTATTCGTCGCCGTCCGTGTCCACGTCGCACGGCGCCCCCGGAGGCACCCGCGGATCGCCGCAGCGGCACGCGTCGCCGATCCCGTTCCCGTTGCGATCGCGCTGATCGAAATCGCGGACCCACGGACACATGTCACAGGGCGTCGGAATCCGGTCGCCGTCCGGATCGATGGAGGTCTCGAGCGCCCCGGGTGCGCTCGAGGTCGCCGGGTCGCAGCCGTACGAGACCGTCGCGCCGCTTGAGGGCCGCACACACGACGCGAGGCTGGGGTTCGTCGGGTCGCCCAGCCTCTGATCGTCGTTGCGGATGCCCCAGCAGTTGTCCGCCGCTCCTGCGAGCCCATCGCCGTCCGGATCGAACACATCTGCGGCGAGGCCGGTCGCCGGGTCGACGAAGCCGACGCGCTCGGGCTCCCCCACCGGCGCAACGTTCACGTCGCCGAGCCACAGCGCCGGAACACCGGCCTGGCAGACGAGCTCGCCGGCCACGGCTGGCATCGACGGCGGCGGCGGCGGCGCGAGGAAGCGCTGCCCCAGGAAGCGGGCCAGGAAGGACTGGACGTCAGCGTACGTGACGCGTGTGCCCCGATCGTGTGCATCCACGCCATCGGCATACGGTGGGCACGGGCTCAATGCCGCGAAGTAGGTGTACGTATTCACCGCAAGCAGTTGCAGCGGCCCGTCCTCGTCAGGCCGATCCACGAACACTGCACCGCCACTATCGCCCCCCATGCTGACGGCAGCCCACAGATCGATCGTCGCCGTGATGTCGGCGAGCGGAACGTTGCCGTACCGGACGCTCGTGCCGCCGACGCTGCGCAGCGGGCCGAAGGTGCCAGGCACACCCGTCTCGGGGCATCCGCCATTTGGACCGTAACCGACGACGCGGACAGGATGCGAGTTCCATTGGCTCGGGTCATTGCCAGGGTCCGATGCCACGAGCTGCGCGGGCACGACATGGAAGTCCTGGGTGCGTCTACCCGTCTGACCGTGATCGAAGCGCTGTTCGAGCACCAGCATCGCGATGTCGCGGTCCCGCTGTGCGTTGGCGTCGGTCCGACCGTCACCGCAAGCGCGCTGGGAGCCCTGGTGCGTCGCGCACCCGACGACCGCAAAGCACTGCTGCGGCGGCATCCCCGCTGGTAGCGCGCCAGTGCCGCTCGGATTCTGCGCGCCGAAGCACGCCATGGTGGGTCCGCTTCCGAAGGTCCCGACGCAGTGCGACGCCGTCGCCAACGTGCGGGGGCTACGAGCGTCGCCGAGCAGTCGTTACCGGGGAAGCGAACGAAGACGACCGAGTCTCGCCGCCACTGACGGATGTCGTCGACGAACGTGAAGCTGCCGTCGTCCGCGGCGACGAGATCGCTCGTCCCCTCGATCAGGTCCTCCTCGCTGGCACTCAAATCAGGCGGGGCGCACCCGACCGGGAACGCAGCGAGCGCGCAGAGGATGCAGAGAGAGACACGCGTCAGCTCCGACCCACGCGACATGCGGCCCCCTGTACTGGCCTGGTCAGTGTCCGGCCCCCGGGTCGCCGCGTCAACGCTGCTGCGTCGGCGGGCTACTGCGGGAGATCCCCACCAGGCCCGCGAAGAAGTACGCGCCCGCAATGACGTCGTAGCCTGCCACGAAGGGGATCCCGAGGTAGCGCGTGGCGCCGTAGCTGTCGCCGAGCCCGAGGATGATGCCGGTGACGCCGCCGACCAGGGAGAGCCTGATCGCCTCGATGAGGAATTGCAGCATCACGTCGCTCGCGCGCGCGCCGATGGCCGTGCGCATCCCGATCTCGCGCGTCCGCTCCGTCACGGCGACGAGCATGATGTTCATGATCGATCGCGGTGCGCATGCCCGACGGCCGCTACGAGTACAACCCGGACCCGGAGTTCACGCTCGTGAGCGGCTCGACGCTGATCGTGCTCGCGGAGACCGTCGAGATGACGCGGCTGAGAGAGGGCGTGGCGAGCGGACGGATCTCGCGGGCCTGAAGAGGACGAGGTCCGATCAGGGCGAGGGGACGAGCGGGCTCGCGCTCTCGAAGAAGAAGCGCGCGAGCTCGGCCTCCCTCGCGCGCGCGTCGCGCTCGCCGAGATCCATCAGGTCGCGCGCGAAGCCGCCGTCGAAGAGCAGGTAGCTCACGAGATCGGCGTCGGCGCCCTCGCCGATGTCCAGCAGCCGGAGCAGCGTCCGGCCGAGGAACTTGCCGAAGCGCGCGCGGTGCTTGCGCAGGTGCGTCGCGGCGAGCCGCCCGATGTCCTCGCTCGGGTGGATCGCCAGCGCGTGGATGCGCTCGCGCGGCGCGCGCCCATGCGTCACGGCGCGCTCGTTCAGCTTGTCGACGAAGTCCTGGCCGTAGATCGCCATACCGTCGTCGAGCATGCGATTCACGCGCTCGAGCTCGTAGAAGTCCGCGTTGACGTGATCGAGCAGGAACGCGTTCATCATCTTGCCGAGGAGGAACGCGATCCCCGGGAACACGCCTGGCGCGAAGGCCGGTGTCGCGGGCGCGGTGGGTGCCGCCATCAGCCCGATCACGAGCACGCGCCGGGCGCCCATGTGGATCGCCGGCGACATCGGCGTGTTCAGACGCAGGCCGCCGTCGACGTAGAGGTCGCCGTGCACGGGGACCGGCGGGAAGAGCACCGGGATGGCCGCGCTCGCGAGCACGTGCTCGGGGCCGATGCGATCGGCGCGCACCACCATCGTCGGCGGCAGCCCGGAGGGCAGCGGCACGTCGGGCGCGCGATCGACGAAGCACCAGGGGCGTCCGGTCGCGACGTGGGTGGCGCTGATCGTGAGCGCGCGCAGGCGCCCGCGCCGCACGTTCCGCGCGAGGTCGGCCCAGCGCAGGTTCTGCCCGACGATCTTCGTCAGCGGCGTGACGTCGAAGATGCCCGCGCCGTCGCTCCCGCCCGAGAGCACGCGCGGCAGGCGCACGGCCTGGCCGACGCCGAACCCGAGCACGCGATCGAGCTCGAGGTCGCTCCAGAGCTTGTTCAGGCGCTCCACGCCCGGGCCCACGTCGTGGATGACCGACGCGAGGAACGCGCCGTTGATGGCGCCGACGCTCGTGCCGCTCACGACGTCGATGCGCGGCTCGCCGTAGCGCTGGCGGAGCTCGCCGAAGACGTAGCGCAGCACGCCGGCCTCGTACGCGCCGCGCGCCCCGCCGCCCGAGAGCACGATCGCGGCGATGCCCCGGTGCACCGAGGGCGGCGGCATGCTCGCGCGCTCGAAGGGCATCACGAGGAGGCCAGCTCCTCGCGTACGGCCGTCACGACCGGGCTCTCGAGGTAGCGCTCGCGCAGCTGCGGATCGCGAAGGTGCTCTGCGCGGGCGACCACGAAGCCCTCGGCGCGTATCGCCAGAGCGCGCGCGCGATCGCGGTCGCCGAGACAGCGCGCCGCGCGCGCCAGCCACCCGAGCACGCGCTCTCCACGCTCGACGGGTCCCGAGCGGGTCGCCTTCTCCGCCTCGTCGAGCATGGCGAGCGCCTCCTGCTGGTGGCCGAGCGTCGCGAGGGCGACGGCCTGCAGCGCCTTGCCCTGCAGCTCGTAGCCCGCGGTGCCCGCGGTCCGCGCCCAGCGCGCCGCCTCCTCCGCCGCCGCCCGGACGTCCTCGTACTCGTGCTGGCGGAGGTGGATCTCCGCGCGCACGACGCGCTCGTGCGCGAGGTCGTTCGGATCGCCGAGGCGCGTCGCGATGCGCAGCGAGTCGTCGAGCGCGCGCCGCGCCTCGTCCACCTCGCCCCTCTGCTCGAGGAGGATCTCCGCGAGCGCCGCGAGCGTGTCCGTCCGCGCGGGCAGGTCGTCCGCGCGATCGAAGACCTCGAGCGCGCGCCCGATCAGCTCGAGGGCGCGCTCGGTGTCGCCGAGCTCCGCGTGCATCTGCCCGACGTTGCTGCACTTGCGGCCGACGTAGATCCGGTCGCCGGCGGCCCGGTCGAGCACGATGCTCGCGCGGATGCAGGCGATCGCGTCCTCGAACGCGCCCTGGCTGGCGAGCGAGACGCCGATGAGGTTGAGCGCCGACGCCTGGTGGCCCTTGTGTCCCTGGCGCCGCGCGATCGCCAGACCCTCCGCGGCCGACTCGACCGCACGGTCGTAGCTGCCGTTGCGCCAGAGCAGGCTCGCCTTCTGCACGAGGGTCATGCCGCGCGCCGAGAGGTGCTCGTGATCGAGCCCGGCTCGCGCGAGCGCCCGATCGAACGCCTCGAGCGCGCCTTCGGTGTCGCCCAGGTCGCGACGGAGCTGCCCGAGAAGGCGCAGCGACTCCACCTCGGCCGCGCGCGCGCCGGCCTCGATGGAGGCGTCGAGCGAGCGGCGGAGGAGCGCCTCCACGCCCGCCGTCCGCGCGGCGTCCAGGTCGTGGCGCGCGAGGCGCGCGAACGCGAGGGCGATGCGCGCAGGATCCCGCTGCCGCTCGGCGAGCTGACGCATCGCCTCGAGCTCGGTGCGCTGCTCGCCGCGGCGGCTCGCCACGCGCAGGATCTGCTCCCGCTCGGCGTGCAGCTCGAAGCGCTCCGGCGCGGAGTCGGGAAGCAGCGCGAGAGAGCGCGCCAGGAAGCGGAGCGCGTCCTTGTTCGAGTACGCAGCCCGCGCCGCCAGGCCTGCAGCGCGGTAATAGCGCGCAGCCTCCAGCGGCTCGAACGCGAGCTCGTGGTGCTTGGCGATGCGCGCGGGCGCCACGTGCGCCGGCAGCCCCGCGAGGTAGGCCGCGACGCGCCGGTGCATCCGCGCGCGATCCGCGGGATCGGCGCTCTCGTAGGCGACCTGTCGCACGACGCCGCTCGCGAAGTGGAGCGTGCCGCCGTCGTGGCGCTCGACGAGGCCGCGCGTCTCGAGCTCGCGCAGCGACTCGATCGCGTCGGTGCCCATCAGCTCCGAGACCTGGTGCTCGCGCAGCCCCGCCCCGACCACGGCGAGCCAGCGCAAGGTCACGCGCTCGCGGTCGGCGAGATCGGCGATGCGCGCGGCGATCACGTCCTCGAGCGACGCGGGGAGGGCGAAGGCGCCCGCGCCCTTTCGGACGACACGCCGCTCGGCACCCTCACCCTCGACCTCGAGCACGCCGCGCTCGACGAGCGCGTCGAGCAGCTCCTCGAGGAAGAAGGGGTTGCCGCCGGCCCGCGACACGATCGCCTGCGCGACCTCCGGCGGCACCGTCGCGCCCGCTCCGTCGGGACCGACGAAGTGCGCGGCGATGAGCGCGCGTCGGTCGTCCTCGGCGAGCTCGCCGAGGTCGATCCGAGGCAGGCCCCGCAGGGCCTCCTCGAGGCGCGGGTCGGGCCGCGTGCTCACGACGATGAGGAGCGGGCGCTCGTGGGTCTGGGTGGCGAGCCGCACGAGGATCTCGCGGCTCGCCTGGTCGATGAACTGCGCCGAGTCGATCCAGAGGACCGTCGGCCCGCGCGCGGCGAGCGCTCCGACGAGGTCCCGCACTCCCCGCGCGAGGAGCTGCGCGCGGTCGCCCGCCTCGGTCTCGCGGGAGCGGGTGCCGCCGAGGAGCGGCTCGAAGGCGGCGAGCGCGTTCTTCTGGCGCTCGGTGCCGGGCAGGATCCGGCGCAGCCGCTCGCGCAGCTGGGCGAGCGCCGTGTCGGGCGCGGCGCTCTCGGCGATTCCCGTGGCCTCGCGCACGAGATCGGCGACGGCCGCGTTGGGCACGTCGCTGGCGCCGAACGCGCAGTCGACGCGCAGGACGCTGGTCCCCTTCGAGCGCAGGAACGCGGCGGAGAGCAGCGCGGTCTTGCCGACGCCGAGCTCGCCCACGAGCAGGAGCTGCGCGCTCTTCTTCGAAGACGCGCTCTCCGCGAGGAGCTCGGCGATCGCCTCGAGCTCGTGCGCGCGGCCGAACAGGCCCGCCTGCGTCGCGACGCTGCGTTGCTCCTCGCTCCGCTCGTCCCGCGTGCGCGCGCCGACGAGCCGATGCGCGCGCAACGTCGTCCCGTCCTTCACCGTGACCTCGCGCCGCTCTTCGGCGAAGCGGAACACGCGCCGCGCGAGCCGGAACACCTCGCCGCTCGCGAACACCTCGTCGATTCCGGCCTCGCGCGCCAGACGCGCCGCCACGTCGAAGACCTCGTCGGTGGGCTCGTGGCGCGCGCGGCCCGCGCCGCCGCGCACGATGGTCACCGCGCCGCGCGAGAGCCCGAGCGAGGCGTGGATCGGGGCGATCGCGTCGGCCGAGAGGCCACTCAGGGCCTCGAGCACGTCGAGCGCGAGGCGGCACGCGTGGAGCGGATCGTCCACGGTCGTCTTGCCGAGGCCGATGATGAGCCGGAACTCGCGACGGTCGGCGCCACCGGGCCACTCGAGGATGGCGTCGTACTTGTAGGCGATGTCCGAGAGCACGCGCGTGGCCTGCTCGAGGTGCTCCTGCGCACCATCCTCGGTGTCGAGGCTCACGGAGCCGCTGCCCGTCTCCGGCTGCCGCTGTCGGAGGCGCCCGCCGACGACGACGACGCCGCGGCGCTCGCGCACGTCGCGGTGCCCGGGCGAGGGCAGGCCGCTCGGCATGGAGAGCATGGTCGCCTCCATGGGCACGGGCGCCTCGACGATCATCGTCGGCTCGCGCGGCGCCAGCTCGCCGACGAAGCGCTCGAGCTCGGTGAGGTCGACCACCTCGTCCTGCTCGTGCAGCCAGCGGCTGAGCGCGCCCGCGAGCGAGCGCGCCGTCTGGAAGCGCTCCTCGCGATCGAAGGCCATCGCGCGCATCGCGATCGCCTCGAGCGCGGGCGGCACTGCCCTGTCGACGCTGCTCGGCTTGGTGACGCGCCCGTCGCGCACCTGCTCGAGCACCTCCATGCCCTGGATGCCCGGGTACATCGCGCGCCCCATCAGGAGCTCGGCCAGCATCACGCCGAGCGCGTACACGTCGCTCCGCCGGTCGACGCGCGAGCCGCGCGCCTGCTCGGGCGACATGTACGAGAACTTCCCTTTGATGATCCCGGTCTCCTCCGTGATCATCCGCGCGCGCGCGATCCCGAAGTCGGCGATCTTCACCGCGCCCTCGTGCGAGACGAGCACGTTCTGCGGCGACACGTCGCGGTGCACGATCTCCATCGGCACGCCCGACTCGTCCTTGCGGTTGTGAGCGTAGTCGAGGCCCTTGGCGACCTCCGAGACGACGAGCGCGGCGAGCGCGTGCGGGATCCGCTGGTTGCGGCGGCGCGCGGCCGACACGAGCCGGCCGAGGTCCATTCCGTCGACGTACTCCATCGCGAGGAGCAGCTCGTCCTTGACGGGCTCGAACGCGTAGACCTGCACGATGTTCGGGTGGTTCAGGCGGAGCGCGAGCTTCGCCTCGTCGACGAACATCGCGAGGAACTTCGGCGAGCGCGCGAACGCCTCCAGGATGCGCTTGACGACGAGAACCTTCTCGAGCCCCTCGGCGCCGGTCACCTTCGCGAGGAACACCTCGGCCATGCCGCCGGCGCCCAGGCGGCGCAGGATCTTGTAGCGCCCGAGCTGTGCAGGAGGCGGCGAGGTCGGAGTGGACATGCGAGAGAAAGGCCCGCGATCCTACCAGGGCCCGCGCGACGGCGGCGGGGATTCGCGGCTCCGTGCGGCGCTCGCGGTTTCGTCGCGACACGCGGGGACGAGCTCCGGCGGTGACGCATTCGTCATCGGTCCGCGGATCGTTCCCGTGAGGACGGGATCCCAGAAGGGGCTGACCTGACGCATCCGCCCTTCTCGCCGGTCCGCCGCAGGGCCACGGCTCAGCCGGAGTGGGCCATCACGATCAGCACCGTCACGAAGAGCAAGACGGGGATCATGCCCAACCAGGCTCCGAGCCACGAGGGCGTGCGCTGCACGCGCAGCATCGCGCCGAGGCCGACGTCGGTCGTGCCCCAGCCGAGGTCCGGCGTCTCGAAGCGCTCGCCGAGCGACGCGCCCATCGCGGAGAACGCGATCACGGCGAAGACGAGCCCGACCACGATCGCCGCGAGCCAGAGCTGGGCGCGCGCGAGCGCGACGCACACCCCCGAGCCGCCCACCAGTGCCGAGATCGCGACGCGCATTGGAGCCGAGTGTACATCACGGGACCCGGGTCCTCGCCGCGCAGCGCGAAGCGACGCAACGAATTCAGCCGTCTCGGTCGTCCGGGTGGCGTCGGTGGACGCGCCGGCCCGCGCCAGCACCAGCGAGCCATCCGCTGAGCGCCGCGCCGACCCGGCCCGCGCCCACCCCCAGCACGTCGATGCCGTCGAGCAGGGCGCCGCACGCGAAGAGGTGTTCCGAGAGCAGCTCCCCACCCTCGGCCCGCGGGCGCATCTCGGCGTCGACCTGGACACCGACGACCGCGTCCGCGAGGGCGCGCGGCCCGAGCGGCTGGCCTCGTTCGTACATCGGCAGACCTGCGAGCGGCTCGCGCCAGAGCCCCTCCGCGGAGAGCAGGCTCGCGGTCGGCTGCTTGCCGGTCGCCAGGACCACGACACGGGCGCGGAGCGTCGTGCTCTTCGCGTGCGGGGAGGGCTCGTCGGCGAGCGTCAGGAGCAATCCATCCGGCTCGACCTCCACCGCGCACACCGACGCCGCGCGCTGCGTCACTCCCACCGCCGCGAGCGCGCGCGCGATGGCTGCGCTGGGGCGCATCGCCTGCGGGCCCGCGACCGAAGCGCTCATCTCGCCCACGGGCCGGCCCACCGCGGCTTGCACGATCGCGCGGACGTCGGAGCGCTCGACGCCGAGGATCGGCGGCAAGAGGACGGCGTCGCAGGGCGTCTCGACGAGCGCATCGCGCAACGCCTGCGCGAGGCGCTCTCGTCCCGCCGGCGCGTCGAGGCGGCGCGCGAGCTCCACGAGGTCGGCGGGCCCCTCGAGCCCCACGTCGACGGGCGCGAAGCGCAGCGCACGCCCGGCGTCGACCGCCAGCTCCTCGAGCGAGGCCGCCACGAGCCCGGGATCGAGGCCGTGCAGTGACGGCAAGCGCGCGACTCCGATCCGCGCGCGCGAGAACGCCCCGAGATCGAGCAGGGCGTCCTGGCGCAGCGCCGGCCGCCGGAACAGGCCCAGCTCGGTGGCCACGAGCGCGCGCTCGCCCTCGAGGGAAGCTGCGACGAGGCCGGGCAGGGCCCGCTCGAGCTCGCCGAGCAGCGCCGCGAGCGCGGGCCGGCTCGCGGGCCCGGCGAGCGGATGCGCCGGCCGAGCGCGCGCGAGGTCGGTGAGCAGATCGGAGAGCGAGCGCGCATCCGCAGCGAGCTGCACCGACGGGTCCGTGTCGAGGTCCCACGTGCCGCTCGCGACGCCGCTCGCCCCCTCCCCGGCGGCGATCACCAGCACGCGCGCGCCGGCATGCCGCGCGGCGAGCGCCGCCGCGAGCCCCGCGGCGCCCATCCCGACGATGACGACTCGCTGCGAGTCGACTTCCCATGGGTCGCTCAAGCACGCTCCCGCACGCTCGGCGACATCCGATCTGCGAGCCTCACTCCACGAACACTACACCTCTCATGCCGCCGAACCAGGCGTGCACGGTGCAGAAATACGGGTAAGTGCCGGCCGCGTCCATCGTGAACGAGTGACTCGTCCCGGTGCTGGTCAGGACGGCGAAGGGACCGCTCGTGGCGGGATCGACGGTGCCGCCCTCGGCGACACCTCCCTGCAGGGGGTGGCTGTCGAAGCGGCCCTCGAAGGTCACCACCGTCCCGACGTCGACGACGATGCAAGGCGGCGCGTACGCGATCCCGGTCGTGCCGCCGAACGTGACGGTGGCGCTCGCCATCCCACGTAGGTCGAGCGCGCCCGCGCGTGTGCAGCCGTTGATCGCGACCTCGCCGGTGTCCTCGCTGGTGTCGGGGGAGTCGCTCCCGACGTCGGCCGGAGCGTCCGGGTCGACCCACGCGTCGGAGGCGTCCGTCGGTGTGACGCCGTCCGCCGGCGCGTCGAGTGTCGGCGCATCGAGCGAGGCGTCCATCGGCGCGGTGGCGTCCATCGCTGCGTCGATCGTCGCCGCGCCGTCGGCGCCTGCGTCCGCCGTCGCCGCGTCGCAACGCCGGCGCCTCCGCCCCGCGTCGCTGCCCGCGTCGACGGCCGCGCCGCCTCGGCACCCTGCACACACCAGGGCTGCGAGCACCAGGGCGACGAGCGCGCCCCTCCTCGTCACGGAGCGGCCCCGCTCGCTCGGCCCGTGCGCCGCCGCCTCCGCACGCCGACGAGCGTCACCAGGACGAGCGAGACCGCCGTCGCTCCGTGCGTGCCGGAGGCGCGAGGCGCGAGGCGACAGGCGCATCCCTCCGTGTAGCGCGCCGGTCGCGGCCCCGCGTCGCGGCGCTGGCTGGCGTCCTGTCCGGCGTCGACCACCACCACGACCGCGGCGTCGCGCGGGCCTGCGTCGTCGGGCGAGACGGCGGCGTCGGGCCGAACGAGGCCGCTCACGTCGTAGGTCTCGTTCCACCACGAGCAGGTCTCGGGCTGACAGCCGCCGTTCGCCACGACGATCGCCGCGTCGTACGAGAGCACCGTCGCGTGGAAGGCGCGGCTCGTCACCGCGCTCTCCATCGGGCGGAACGCGCCGACGCCAGGCTCCCACAGCTCGTTGGTCAGATCGCAGACGCCGCGACCCTCGCAGCCCTGGGAGATCATGACGTTCCCGTCGGGCAGGAGCAGAGCGACCGCGCCGAAGCGCGCCGCGCCCATGTCACTCACGGCATCGAACACCATGCGCGCCGGGTCGAAGACCTCGGCGCTTCGCAGGACGGGCGCGCACGTCTGCGTGCTGCATCCGCCGCCGACGAGCACTCGGCCGTCGAGCAGCGCGGCGGCGTAGTGACCCGCGCGCGGGGCGCCGAGCGAAGGAAGGCTGATCCACCGATCGAGCGCGGGGTCGTAGAGCTCCGCCGCAGCCACGACGTTCGCGCACGCGATGTCGCTGCACCCACCGGCGACGAGGACGCGGCCATCGGGCAGCACCGACGCCGTCGCTCGGCCGCGCGCCACGTGGAGCGGCGCGATCGTGGTGAACGCCCGCGCTCCGGGGTCGTAGGCCTCGGTCCGCGTCGTGCACGAACCGCTCGTGCACCCGCCCGCGATCAGGATCCGCCCGCCCGGCAGCGGCGCGACGACCATGCCAGCCCGGGCCTCCGCGAGGCTCCCGACCGCCTCGAAGGTGAGGTCGGTCGGGTGGAAGAGAGACGCGCTCGAGAGGGTCGTCGAGCAGTCGCTGGCGGCGCACCCACCGGCGACCAGGACCGTGCCGTCCTCGAGCCGCGCGGCGACGTGGAAGAAGCGAGGGTCGGTGTCGTCACCGCCGCGGGAGAACGTCCGGGTCCCGAGATCGAGCCGCTCCGCGGTGCGCACGACGGTGCGGCAGCTGATCGAGAGATCGCCGCTGCAGACCGCGGCCGAGCAGCCGCCCGTCGCGAGGAAGCGCCCGTCCGCGAGGGGCGTCAGCTGGTGGTAGAAGCGCCCGTACGCCATGTCGCCGGTCGACATCCAGTCCGGGTCGACGAGGATCGGAGGCTGGAGCGCGCGCAGGTCGAGCTCGATCACGATCTCGTCCCCTTGGAGGACGATCGTGCCCTCCACACGGGCGCCGCTGCGATCGACGGCGACCGGAGGCGAGGCACGGAGCCAGCTCGCGCCCTGCCGATCGACGACCTCGATCGAGTTGCCGGCCTGCCGCAGCGTGACGTCCTCGGACGCGCTCGCCACGCGGTAGCGCCAGCGCGTCGGCGCCTCGCGGGTGCGGAGCAGCAGGTACTCGTCGAGGTGGGTCGGCGTCGCCTTGTAGAGGACGTCGGTGTCCTGGTACGCGCCCCGGTACACGACGAGGCCGTCCTCGAGAATCGCGGCGACGTCCTGCGCTCCGACGGGCGTGAGGGCGACCTCGACGCGCGCGTCCTCGGCGGCGGCGGCGGCGCTCTCCGCGGCGAGCCGCAGCACGCCGGCGAAGTGGCTGGCGAGACGAGGCGCGAGACGGCGCCCGGCGCCATCGGCGCGGCGAACGCGCGGGTGCGTGAGCGTGGCGTAGTCGGGCGTCAGTCCGTCGCTGCCGTCCTGGACCCAGCCGAGCCCGCTGACGATGCGAAACCACCCTCGCGTCCGGGGGAAGATCGCGCGGATCTCGTCCGCGACGGGAGTCGAGAGCGCCGCGCCGCTCGCATGCGGCGCCTCCTGCGCGCACGCCGCGAGCAGCAGCAGCCACGCGACGGTGGTGGCCACCGTGGCCCTCGCTCCAGCGTTCATCTGGGCGGAGCCTGGCCAATCGAGGTCCGAGCGCGTTGACGGCGATCAACTCGCCGCCCGAGGCGAGCGCCCAGGGTTCGCCAGGAGATCGTACGTGCGACATCGACTCGTGGTGGCGCTCGCTCTGCTCGTGCTCGTCTCGTGCCGGCAGGAGCGCACGTTCCCGCCGCTGCGAGGGCTCGCGCTGGGCTGGGGCCACTCGCTCGCCATCACCGCGAACGGCACCCTCCTGGCCTGGGGCGAGAACTCGGAGGGCCAGCTCGGGATCTGCGACGTGCAGAACCGTCTGCTCGCCGAGCTCGTCGAGCCCACCGACGAGCCGCTGGACCTGCCCTGGCTCGACGTCGCGGGCGGCTCGCGCCACACGTGCGCCATCGCCGAGGACGGCTCGATGTGGTGCTGGGGCACCAACGTCCACGGACAGCTCGGGCTGGGCAACACGATCGACCAGACGATGCCCACGCGCGTCGGCGTGGACGATGACTTCGTGCAGGTGACGCTGGGGGGCCTGCACACGTGCGCGCTGCGAGCGAACGGCACGCTCTGGTGCTGGGGCGCGAACCCCGCGGGACAGCTCGGTCTCGGAGAGAGCACGGCAGAGGAGCACGCGCCGCGGCAGGTCGGAACCGACACCACGTGGACGCACATCGTGGCGCGCGCACGCTTCGTCTGTGGCCTGCACCAGGACCACAGCCTCTGGTGCTGGGGCGACGACTCCAACGGTCAGATCGGGATCGACAGCGTCGTCGATCAGCGCACGCCCCAGCGGGTGGGCGCGGAGCGCTCGTGGGTCGCCGTCGGTACGGGCACGCGCCACGCGTGCGCCATCGACACCGATGGTGCGCTGTACTGCTGGGGAGCGAACGACGTCGGCCAGCTCGGGCTCGGCGACACGGTGGACCGCCACGTGCCCGTCCGGGTCGGCTCCGACGTCGGATGGGCGTTCGTCGCCGCAGGCTTCTCGCACACGTGTGCGCTGCGAACGGACCGCTCGCTCTGGTGCTGGGGCGACGACGCGAGCGGTCAGCTCGGGCTGGACCAGGGCCCTTCCCCTCACGCGACGCCGACGCGCGTCGGCGCGGACGACGACTGGCTCTCGCTCGCCGTCGGCGCCGATCACTCCTGCGCCCAGCGGACCGACGGTACGCTCTGGTGCTGGGGCAGCGGTGAATACGGACAGCTCGGGCTCGGAGACGCGACGGACAACCCGTTCCCGGCGCTCGTGCCCCTCGGGCTCTGATCCACCGGTCCACCGGTCGAGCGACCGCCCTGCTAGGGTGACTCGCATGGCACGGACTTCCCTCCCGCTCTCGCTCGTCGCCTCGCTCGTCGCGTGCGGGGCACCCTCGACACCGCCGGTCGACGCAGGCGTAGGCGTCGACGCCGCCGGCGGGGCCGACGCCGCGAGCAGCCGCGACGCGGGGCCGCGGGCGCTCGAGGTGTTCGCCGATCTCGGAAGCACCAGCGAGGGCATCGCGATCGGGCGCACGCTCGACGGCGCGCCGGTGCTCTACGTCGGCACGAGCGACGACCGCGTCGTCCGTGTCGCGCCCGACGGCGTGGTCGGCGACTTCGTCTCGATCGACTCGCCCGTCGGCCTCGCGGTCCGCGCCGACGGAACGCTGCTCGTGTGCGCCAAGCAGCCCGCGGCGATGGGCGGCGCTGCGGCGATCTTCTCGGTCACGCAGGACGGGATCGTCTCGCCGCTCGTCACGACCGGGCCCGGCGGCGTGGACTTCGTCCTGACGAACTTCGTGGCCGAGGCGCCCGACGGCTCGATCGTGTTCTCCGACAGCGGCGCGGACTCCCTCTTCCGCGCCGACGCGGACGGCAGCCACGTCGCGCTCGTCGCGTCGATCTCGTATGCGAACGGCCTCGCGTTCTCGCCGGACGGCAGCACGCTCTACGTCGCCTCGTGGGACACGACGACGGTGCACGCCCTCTCGTTCGACCGGACCACGGGCGCTTACGGCACGCCCTCGCCCGCGCACGAGGGCGTCATGAACGTGGACGGTCTGGTGACGACCTCGACCGGATCGCTCGTGCTGGTCACGAGCGGGGCCGGCGTGCTGGTCGTCGATCCCGCGGCGCCCACGGCCGCACCGCGCTCGCTCCTCGGCAACCGCGAGCTGACGCTCCCGGCCAACGGGGTGTTCGGCGACACGGCATTCGGTCCACACGACGTCTACCTGAGCTCGCTCGCCCGTCCCTCGGTGTACGTGCTGCACACGGATCTCGCGAGCCCCTAAATGGCGACGGCCGCGCCGGGTTGACCACGCGCGGCCGTGCGCGGGAGACTCGCTGCCGTGACCGGTCCGAGCCCGAAGGACGCCGTCTCCGCCTTCTCGCGGCGCCGCCTCTTGAGAGGCTCGCTCGTGAGCGGCGCGTTGCTCGCGCTCGGCGGCGTCGGCCTCGCCATGTGGCCGACCAAGCGCGGCGGGGCGCCCGCCGAGCCCCTGCGCGTCCTGAGCGAGGACGAGCACGCGATCCTCGCCGCGTTCGCCGCCCGCGTCTGCCCCCAGCCCGGGCCCGACGTGCCCGGCGCCGACACGATCGGCGTGGCGCTGGCCGCCGATCGCCTCCTCGACCGCTCCGATCCCGAGGTGGGCAGCGGGCTCAAGTCGGCGCTCGCGCTCTTCGAGAGCGGCCTCGCCGGCGCGCTCTTCTTCGAGCATGCGCGGCCCTTCACGCAGCTCGCGCCCGAGGACCAGGACGCCGTGCTCTACGCGTGGCGCGACTCGCGCGTGGCCGTCCGGCGGACCGTGTTCCGCGCCCTCTCCGCGCTCTGCACGTCGCTCTACTACGGTGATCCGCGGACGTGGCCCGGCATCGGCTACCCCGGCCCGCCCGACCGGCACGCGCTCCGCAGCATGTACGCAGACAACCTGGTCGCCCTGCGCGAGATGAGCGCGAGCGGCGACGGCCCCTACGAAGAGGGCGGGGCATGAGCATCCACACCGGCGCGCACGTCGATGGGGACCTCACGCTCGAGTGCGACGTGTGCGTCGTCGGCTCGGGCGCCGGGGGTGCGGTCGTCGCTCAGCGGCTCGCGACGGCCGGCAAGAGCGTCGTCGTGCTGGAAGACGGCGGCTTCCACACCAGCGACACGTTCGACCTCACCGAGCGGAACATGATCGGCCGCCTCTACCAGGAGCGAGGCGGCCGGGCGACGGTCGACCAGAGCATGGCGATCCTGCAGGGCCGCGCCGTCGGCGGCACCACCGTGATCAACTGGACGACGTGCTTCCGCACGCCCGAGCGCGTCTACCAGCACTGGGCGGAGCACCACGGCGTCGACGGCATCTCCCACGCGGCGCTCGTGCCGCACTGGGAGCGGATCGAGCAGCGCCTGAACGTCGTGCAGATGCGCCTCGACCAGGTGAACCGCAACAACCGGATCACCTGGCGCGGCCTCGAGGCGCTCGGCTGGCACAAGGATCTGCTCTTTCGGAACGTGAAGAACTGCGCCCACACCGGCTACTGCGGCGTCGGCTGCGTCATCGACGCCAAGCAGAGCATGCTCGTCACGTTCCTCCCGGAGGCGGTGCAGGCCGGCGCCGAGATCTACGCGAACGCGTGGGTCGAGCGGATCGAGGTCGACGGGCGCCGGTGCACCGGCGTGATCGCCCGCGTGCGCGACGCGCGTGACCGACCGACGCCACACACGATCACCGTCCGCGCACGGGCCACCGTGCTCTCGGGCGGCGCGATCAACACGCCCGCGATCCTGCTGCGCTCGGGGATCGACCCGAGCGGCCGGACGGGCAGGCGCACGTTCTTCCATCCCGCCGTCGGTGGCGTCGGCGTCCACGCGGAGCGCGTCGAGCCCTTCGTCGGATCGCCGCAGTACGTGTACTCGGACCAGTTCGTCGATCGCGGTGCCGACATGGGATTCCTGATCGAGGGGGCACCGATCTTCCCGATGTCGGCGGGCAGCTTCGGGCGCAGCCTCGGCGCCGAGCGCCAAGCCCAGGCCGAGCTGATGCCCTACAGCTCTCTCACGGGCGCGCTCACCCACGACGGCTTCGACCTCGCCGACGCGGACGAGGGAGCCACGATCACGCTGGGCGAGGGGGGCCGTCCCGTGATCACGTACAAGTGGACCCCACGCTTGATGGACGCCCTGCGCGCGGCGACCAAGGCTTGCATGCGCGTCCAGCTGGCGGCCGGCGCGCGCCAGGTCTCGAGCCCGCAGGGCGTGTACGCGACGACCGAAGACGAGATCGAGCGCGAGGTCGACGCCGCCTCTTTCGAGCCCTGCGACGTCCCCGTCTTCGTCGCGCACTGCATGGGCGGCTGCGCGATGGGCACCGACGAGCGCACGAGCGTGGTCGACTCGCGCACGATGCGGCACCACGCGCTGGACGACGTCTTCGTCGTCGACGGCTCCGTGTTCCCGACCTCGTGCACGGTGAACCCGCAGATCTCCATCTACGGCCTCGCGTCGTGGGCGGCCGAGCACGTGGCGCAGGCGGTCGGATGAGGCGCCTCGGCGTGCTCGCGCTCATCGCGTGCTCCGCGTGCGCGCGCGTGCCCGAGCACGATCCGGCCGACTGGCCGATCGCGCGCGTAGACGTCGAGCGGGCGCTGCCCACCGACGATCCGGCGGAGCGCATCTACCGCGCACGCTGTCTTCCGTGCCACGGCAACGACGGTCGAGGCGCTGGCGCCGTCACCGGCGCCGACTTCACGTCCGAGACGGGCCCGCTCACCCGCCCCGACGCCGAGCTCGTGACGTCCATCCGCGACGGCCGCCATGGCGCGATCGGCGTCATGCCCGCCCATCGCGAGATCCTCACCGAGGACGAGATCACGCAGGTGCTCGGCTACGTGCGCCGCACGTTCGGGCCCACGATCGCGCCGGTCGAGGCCGCCCCGACGGAGGCGCTCGACACGGGCGCCGACGCCGGTCCGCCCGCGCCCTGAGCGGGCCCCTCAGACGAGCGTGACGACGCGGTCGGCGTGCGCGAGCATCGCGGGCCGGTGCGAGACGACGATCGTCGTGCAGCGGCCGCGCAGACCGCGCACGACCTCGACGATCTCGCGCTCGAGCTCGGCGTCGAGGTTGGCCGAGACCTCGTCGAGGACGAGCAAGAGCGGGTCGCCGAGCAGCGCGCGCGCCAGCGCGACGCGCTGCTGCTCGCCCGCCGAGAGCCCGCCGCCGTTCTCGTCGATGGGAAGATCGAGCAGCTCGGGACGCGCGCGGACCATCGCGTCCAGGCGCACGGTCGCGAGCACGGACCACATCGCCTCGTCGGTCGGTGGTGTGCGGCGGCCGTACCCGAGGTTGTCGCGCAGCGTGCCGGCGACGAGGTAGGGCTCGGCCCCCACGTAGCCGATGCGGGCGCGCCCGGCGCCCCAGAGCTCGCTCGGCGCACGGCCGTCGAGCCGGACGGTGCCCGCCCGGGGCTCGAGGAAGCCGAGGACGAGCAGGACGAGGGTGCTCTTGCCCGCACCGCTCGGACCGCGGATGGCGAGCTGCTCCCCGGACCCGATGTCGAGCGAGAGGCCCGAGATCACGTCCGCCGTCGCGCCGGGATGTCGGAAACGGACCCCGTCGAGCGCCACCGAGGGCGGCCTCGTCGGTGTCGCTCGCTGCTCCGGCGACGGCCCCTCGGCCGCGACCGGACCGAGAGCCTCGGCGCGCGCTGCTTCGTCCAGGCCGGACGCGAGCGCGGCCGCTTCGCGCAGCTGCGGCCAGGACTGGGCGACGCCGGTGAAGGTTCGGACGGCCCCCGCGAGCGTCTGCACGAAGCGGACGTAGAGGTACGCGAACGACACGAGCCGGGTCGCGTCGGTGTGGAATCCCGCGTGCCCGAGCGCGAGGATCGCCACGAGGAGCAGCGACCCGAAGAAGGGGGTGGCGGCGTACGCGAGGCTGACCAGGCGCGACGCCCGACGCGCCTCGCCCTCGAAGCCGTCGACGGCACGGGTGAGGCGCCCACGCTCGTGTCGCTCCGTCCCGAGCACGCGCACGAGCACGAAGTTCCGCGCGACCCGCTCGATCCCCCGGTAGAGCGTGCGCTGATCGCGCGGAATGCTCTCGGCGATCTGGCGCACGCGGCGCTGGAGCCCGAGCACGAGCGATCCGACGAGGACCAGGCCTGCGAGCCCGACGAGCGCCTCGACCGGGCTTGCGATCAAGAGGAGAACCGCGATCACCAGCGCCTGCACGGAGGCCGACGTGAAGGCGGCGGCCTGGTTGGCCGCGCTCGCAGCCCTCGGGAACGTGTCCGCGAGCTGGCGGTGCAGCTCGGCGGCCTCGACGTGGCGCGCCTCGCGCACGAGGATCTGGTGCAGCGCGAACCGCCGCAAGCGAGCGTCGAGCCCGTACTGCGCCTCGTAGGACGACTGGCTCGCGACGAAGTGCGCCACCGCGCGGACGGCCGCGATCACGAGCAGACCGGCGAGCGCCCGAGAGAGCGGGATCGGCGCCGGCACCCACGCGGGCCGCGCAGCGCCGAAGGGTGTGAGCCCCAGGCTCTCGAGGAAGAGCAGGAGGCACGTCGCGATCGCCAGCTCGACCATTCCGAGCGCCGCGCCCGCCGCCGCTCCGAGAGCGAGCCACGAGAGCACGCGCTCGCCGACGAGGCGGCGGATCGCCGCGACGCTCAAGACGGATGCTCCGCGAGCTCGAGCAGGAGCCCCTTCACGCTCTCGAGCGGGATCTCCGAGCGCGACGCGTCGGGCGCGATGCCGCGACCGGCGAGCGCGAGCGCGCCCTGCGGGACGTGATTGCCGGTGCCGCGCGCCACCTCGTGCACGACGATGCCCGCGTCCTCGAAGCGCACGTGCGCGCCCGAGTGCTCGACCAGCACCCCCGAATCGATGTCGCCGCGCGGGGGAGTACCGATCGTCACGCTGACGCTCTCGCCCCGCACCTCCACGTCGAGGAAGCGCTTGCCCGAGATCGTGCGCAGCGCGTGCAGCTCCTGCCGGACGCGAGCGCGCAGGGCGGGATCCCCGACGCGCGTCGTCGCCTGCGGGACCATCGCGATGCCAGGGGCGTGAGCCTCGGGGGGGATGCCCGCGAGCGCGAGCAGGCGAGCCAGGTCGCCGATCGCGAGCTCGCGGCCGTGGTGCGCGCCGCGGTGGACGGCCGCCTGACCCATGCTGCTCGCGAGCACGAGCAAGAGGTCGGGGTGCGCCTGCGCGAGCGCGAGCGCGTCGACGACGATCTCGGCGAGCAGATCGAAGGCTCGCTCGACCGTGTCGCGATGCACGCGGCTGCTGATCCGCGGCGCGAGCTCCTCGGGAAAGGCCTCACGCCAGTGGCGGTGCAGCACGCTCGCGACGTGGTTGGTGAAGAAGCTGGCGTAGGCGAGGGGTCGACCGGCGCGCGCGTAGAGACGCCGGAAGACGTTCCAGAAGAGGGTGGCCTGCACCAGCGGGCGCGCGTCCCGCCGGTCGACGTCGAGGCGCTCGGCGACGAGCTGCCGCGCGGCGCGCGAGGCGACGTACGGAGGCAAGCGGAGGCGCAGCGCGACCGGCAGGGCGGCGAGCGCCTGACGCATGGGGACGCGGCGGCTCGCGACGCGACCGCTCTCGCGCGTCAGCGCGAGGTTCATGGCCTGCAAGGGCTCCAGCTCCGGCGGCCAGCACGCGGCGCTCGCGGCGAACGTGTCCGGGACGTGGAACCCGTCCGGCCCGGGATCTCCGGGGGGCCAGCTGTGCAGCGCGCCGACGATGCCGATCGATCCGCCGCGCTGCCGGCATTCCACCCAGAGGGGAGTGCCATGCCCCGTGAGCGGATCTTGCCCGAGGTGCGTGATGCCGTGCTCGGAGGCCCGGAGGCCCCGATGTAGCGTCGGCCACGTGATCCAGGGGGAGAGCCGGGTCTCGGGCGAGACGATCGTGGTGTGAGAGCGTGCTCGCGCGAGCCACCCCGCCAGGCGGCCGTGGCGAGCGGCGATGCGGTCGAGCACCGGCCAGTGCACCTCGTTGAGCTCGAGCAGGAGGATGGGCCGCACGATGCAGCGGCGACGTTGGCAGCGCGGCTCGCGGGGTGCAATGTGCGTGCGTGACCCGGCGGTGGCGGCTCGCCAAGCGCGTGATCGCGCGACGTGTGCATGGGCGCATGATCGTGGTGCGCGTGCCCTCGCTCGAGGCGCGCGTCCTCAACGAGATGGGCGCGCGCGTGTGGGAGCTGCTGGGCGGGCGCACGAGCGCGGAGATCGTCGCGATCATTCGATCGGAGCTCGACGTCCCCGAAGCAGAGCTCGCCCGCGACGTCGTCGCCTTCCTCGCCGACCTCGAGGCCGACGCGCTCATCGACGCGCACGGGTGAGCGCCGGATCGGCGAGCCAGCGGCGCAGCGTGTCCACCAGGACGGCCGGCGTCGCCAGCGCGTCCGGCCCCGCGAGCAGCCGTGCCGCCGGGAGCTCCGCGAGCGCCGCCAGCGTGTCGAGCATCGACTCCCTGCCAGGAGCGCCCTCGAGCATCGCGAACGCGCTCGACGCGAGCAGTCCCCGAAAGACGTCCACGTCGTCGATCGGCGCCATGCGCGTCACGCCGACCCGCGCGATCTCGGGGAACACCAGGCGGTCGATGCGTGCGCGCGGCGCCGGGCCCCCGCGCGGAGCGGGGACACGCTGCTTCGGGAGCAGGCCGTCCTTCACCGGACCGAGCGCTCGGAGCGCGAAGCGCGCCCGCGTGTCCTCCGTGACGTGCGGCGGACGGCGCACCGGCTCGGCGATGCCGCTGCCGTCGACGTACACCACGTCGTCGGTCAAGAGCTCGCCCCCCGCCCCGGCGACGGCGAGCGCGAGGCTGGTCTTGCCGGCGCCCGATCCGCCGGGCGCGAGGATCGTCAGGTCTCCGAGCTGCACCACGGCCGCGTGCAGGTGCGTCAGCCCGGCGTGGGCGGCGAGCGCATGGAGGGCGATCGACGCGGGCAGCGACGCGCGGGCCCGGACGCGGCCGCGGACACCTCCGCCGTCGACGCGCAGATCCGCGTCGGGGCTGACGACGCGGACGGCGTCCGCGCCGAGCTGGACGCGAACGTCGCCGAAGAACGCATCGTGGGCGTCGGGCAGCGGGCCCGGCGCGCCGAGCTCGATCTCCCAGCGGACCGCGGGCGCGAGGTCCGCGCCGGGCGCCAGGTGCTCGAGGCCCCCGGCGGCCTCGGGCATCTCGTCGGGGACCTCCCACGTGACGCGGAGCGGGCCGAGCTGGGACTCACCGCGCGGCATCGACGTGTACGAGCGCGTTCGCCTCGAGCTCGGCGATGCAGGCCGCGACGTCGGCTCGCGCGATCTCGGAGCTGACCTCGAACTCGCGACAGAGCGCGTCCGCGAGCTCCTGCGCCGTGGCGCCCGTCTCGAGGATCCGCCAGATCACCTCCGCGCTCGCGTTGAGCGCGAAGTACGCCTTCGAGACGGGGTCGAGCACGACCCCGCCCCGCGGCGTCCGAGTGTGGATCGCGCGCGGCGAGGCTCGCCAGCGCGGGGCACCGGTCACGGCGCGCTCAGGGAGTCGACGTCGGCTGCTGGTAGCGCGGGTCGCCGATGGGGCTGACGAGGACGGCGTTGGTCCCGGCGAGGGAGCCCCAGGCAGCGGGCGGGGCGGTGGTGGTCGTGTACGCGACGTAGCCTGCGTCGCTGTCGCTCGGGTAGCTCAGCTCGATGCGGGTCGACGGAACGACGTTGCCCGAGAGCGGCGAGAACGTCCCGCCGGCCGCCGTGGGCTCGAGGACGCTCGCGGCCCAGCAGCGATGGAGCGACATGATGGGCGCGCCCGTGTCGCAGACGTAGACCTGCGAGGTGGCGCCGACCGACCAGCTGCCGGCGGCCGAGAGCGCGTTGGCGGAGCTCCAGAACGCGACGAAGCGTCCCGTGCTCGAGATCGCCGGCACGCCCGCGGTCGCCGCGCCCGGGGGACCACCGGTCGGGGTCAGCGAGACCTGGGCGAACGAGGTGTTCCCCTCGGCCGAGCTGCCACTGTAGATCTGCCGCACGCTGGCAGCGCCGCAGGCGAACGCGATGCGAGCCCCGTCGGCCGAGAGCGACGCGCTCTGGCAGGGCGAGCTGCCCTGCACGCGGAAGAGGGCGGCGACACCGGCGCCCTGCGACGCGGAGTAGTCGTAGACGTACACGTCCACGACGCCGTTCGTGTCCGCCGGATCGAGCGCCCGGACGCCATGGTAGGCGACGAGGTTCCCGTCGCCGCTGACGTCCGGGGCCTGCCCGGCGGGATTGAACGCGTTGCAGCCCGCGCCCGTCCAAGACGCCGGATCGGCCGGGTCGGAGAACTGGATGGCGCTCACGTGCGTCATCTCGTCGATCGAGAGGTCGTAGCGGTACGCCTCGGGGCAGCCGCTGACCGGCTGCATGCTCGGGAGGTTGAGCGTGGTCGCGGTGCTCTGGAAGACGACGATCGAGCCCGTGTTGCTCACGCGCGGCGCGGTGCTCGCGCCGTCTGCATAGCCGCCGGCGGCGGTGCGCGAGACGAGCGTGAGCACACCGGAGCCGATGCTGTACGCGTAGACCTGGTTCGTGGTCGGCGTCCCGCTCGTCCCGACAGCCCCGGCACAGCGGCCCTGGAACACCAGCGTCGACCCGTCGCCGGAGATGTGCGGGTTGATGGCTCCCGCGCAGCCGATGCCCGTGGTCGTCGCGCCCGTGGAGACGGTCCGCACCGCGATGCCCGCGCTCGTCGCGAACACGACGGTGTTGCCGTCGTCGGAGATCGAGGTCGCCGAGGACGCGGCCGCGGAAGGCGTCACGGCCGTCCGCGCAGGATAGTCGCTCGCCGGATCGTCGATCTGGCCCGTGGCGAGGCTCGCGCGCTGGGTCGGGTTGACGAGAACCCCGCGCACCGCGACGGCGAAGCGGAAGGTGATGACGCCGGTGGAGGTGGTCGTGCCCGTCCACGTCCAGTACTGCGTGACACCCCCCGACGTGAGGGCCGTGGTTCCCCTGCCGATCTCGCCGATGCGGCGCAGGCCGTTCGTCAGCGTCGGGCTGACACCGAAGTCCGAGGTGGCGTTGAAGGGCTGGCTCGGCATCGAGATCGCCGTCGTCATGCCCGACACCGTGAGGCTCGTGAAGTCGACGTACGCGCGCTCGAGCTGCTGGCCGGCGTAGGTGCTGCGGGCGCGGATCTGAGCACAGAGGCCGGCCGTGCCCGCAGCGGGGGCGCTCGGGCAGTTGCCCGCAGAGGTGTTCGTCGCCCACGGCGTGTACCCCGCCGCGTCGCTGCCGCTCGTGAGGCGCGCGCTCCACGAGGCCGGACTGCTGACGTTCGAGAACGAAACGTAGCTCGCGCCGGTGCACCCGGTGCTGCACGACACGCTGGGGATCGCGCTCAGCGCCTCCACCACCGCGCCGTCTCCGCGCCCCTGCATGCCGTCGCGGATCTCGTCCGGCTGCAGCGTGCGGAACGTGAGCTCCTGCCCGTCGAACTCGCCGAGCACGATCTGGACGATCGGCAGCTCTTCCTGGATCCGAGGCTGGACGGGTCGCGGCGCCTCGGGCTCCTGACCGACACAACCCCCCACGCCCGCAAGCAGGGCGCTCGCCACGATGAGGCACGCCCGCGCACGACGTGCGGAGCTCTCGCTGGTGTGGATCATCATGGATGCATTCCTCCAAGACGCGCTGTTGCGCGAACAAGCCGATGTGTTCAGACGCTCAGGTCAGAACCTTCAGGGAGCGCCCGAGAAGGGTGGATCGCTCCACATCTCCCCGCCAACGCTCCCTGACGGCCAGCGTGCCCGAAACCCCCTGGTCCGTCCAGTGAGGCCGGCCGAAGCGCGCCAGGCAGCCGTTGCACCGAAAGGCGGCCCAGCTGCCCTCGAGCGCGCCAGCCTCGGCCGCGTCGCGCCGCGCGGCTGCCCATGGCGCCAGCAGAGGTGCCAGACCTCGTTCGGCGCTGCCCACGACGGTGAGATCTTGAGCCGGCGCCGGCAGCCCGGCGTGCTGGCAGCACAGGGTCAGGCGCCCGCGCGGGTCGATGTGCAGCGTGTCACCGCGCAGCGGTGCGCACGTCTCGGCGTGCGCCTCCGGCCAGCCCACCCCCGTGAGGACCGGGATCGGAGCGCGCCCTTGGAGCGCGGCGATCCGCTCGCGGATCTCGCGCCAGGCGCTCGCCGACAGCGCCAGACCCGCGTCGAGCGGGGTGCCCGTCGGCTGGGTCATCACGAAGCGAACGGCGGAGGCGCCGAGCGCCGCCGCCTCCTCGGCGATAGCCGGGATCTCGTGCGCGTTCCGGGCGTGGACCGCCGCCGTGACCTCGAAGGGAACGCCGAGATCCACGAGGATCGCCATCGCGCCCAGCACCTCGCGACGCTGTCCCGAGCCGCGGATGGCGTCATGGGTCGAGTCCGAAGCGCCGTCCATGCTCAAGGCGACGCTCTCGCAGGCATCACGGCGCGCGGGCCGCTCCTCGAGCCAGCGCGCGACGCGATCGAAGCGCCGGCCGTTGGACACCATGTCCCAGCGCATGCCGAGCGACACGACGAGGTCGAGCACGTCGGTGAAGCGCGGATGGAGCGTCGGCTCGCCACCCGTCAGCGAGACGCGAGCGATGCCGAGGCTCCGCGACGCCTCGACCAGCACCATCTCGATCGTCGCGAACGCCAGATCGAGCGGCTCCCGGCCGGGGTCGCGCAGGCAGTGGTCGCAGTCGAGCTGGCACCGGTCGGTGAGATGCAAGCCCACGCGACGCATGGCGTCAGACCGCCCTGGACGTGGCGATCACGGAGGAAAGACGCTCTCGCTGCCCGACGTCTGCGGGCCCTGGAGCGTGTGACGGTGAAGCGGGACGCGACGCTCGACGCGGGGCGGCTCGTACGGAGCGCGCTTGGTCGAAGTCGAATCGGCGCTCTTCGGCGCGACTTCCGTCTTCTCGTCCGTGAACATCGGCCGTTGACTCTGCACGGAGGGGTTGGTTGTGTCAATGGAAGGCACCATTCATGAGCGACGAGCAGGACCTCCGCGCCGCCGAGCGTGTGCTCACGGGCCGCGCGCTCCTGGCCCGGGCGGCGACGGCGCTCGCAGCCCGCGACATCGCCCCGATCGCCCTCAAGGGCCTCGTCCTGTCGGCGCTCGGTGAGCGCCTCGATCCGCCCGCCCCACCGCGCTGGATGAGCGACATCGACCTGCTCGTATCACCGGCATCACGAAGCGCGTCGATCGCGGCGCTCCGTGGGCTCGGCCTCGTCCTCGTCGCCGAGACGTCCATCGCGACGACGCTCCGCGATCCCGCGCTGGGGATGGACGTGGATCTGCACGAGCGGCTCGTCGAGCCGGAGCTCTTCGCCCTCGACGTGGATGCGCTCATCGCGCGCGCGTTGCCGGCGGAGATCCATTTCGGGCGCTCGGTGAGGATGCTCGAGCGACACGACCTCTACGCACACCTCGTCGCCCACTTCGTGCGCGGGCGATCCGATGCTCGGGACCGCCGCCACGTCGCCGACCTGGCGCTCGTCGCGCGCGCGCTCCCGATGGAGCCCCTCGTCCTGGCGCGGCACCTCGAGCGGCTCGGGCTCGGTCGCGCGGCGCGGCTCGCCCTCGGCATCGCGTCGGAGGCCGACGACGCGTTCGCTCGCGCGGTGCTCGCGGCGCTCGAGCCCGATCCACGCGGCGACGCGATGGCGCGCCTCTCTCGGCGCTGGCTCGGGCGCTTTGCGGGCAACCACCCGCTGGGTGCGCCGGCGGTACACCTGCTGAACCGGAGCGCGGCCGCGGGGCTTCGCTCGCTCGCGGCCCACGTGGTCCGCGGCGGGCGCTCACGCGCGGGACGGGTGCTGCAGCGTCCGTCGGTACCGCCGTAGATCGTCCTCCAGCTGGGGCACTCCGTCGAGCTCGACCCAAGCGTGCCCGACGCGGTCGTCGTCCTCGTCGACGGCCATCACGAACCGCACCGGGAGGCCGGCGCGCTTGAACGACGCATAGCGCGCGAGCGCCCGGAACAGACACGTGTCCGGCCCGAGGCGCGCGCGCCGCGCGATGGGCTCGGCGAGCCGGATCGCTCCGAGCACGTCGTCGCGCGACCGTGCCCGGCTGGGGCGGCGATCGATCGCGCCGAGCAGATCGTCGAGCGGCGTCGCCGCGTAGTGGCGCGCGATCCACGCGCGCGCTGCCAGATACGATGCGAGCGCGCGGAGACGAGGCATCGCCGCGCGCTCGGCTTCCGTCAGTGGCAGCCTTGCGTGCGGCTCGACGTGGTGGGCGCGCAGCCTGTACCGCACGCCGTGACGAACGCGCCGGTCTCGCCGCAGTCGGGGATGGCGGCCAGCGCCCAGCCCATCGTGAGCACGCACGTCGTACCCATGACGCAGGAGCCCTGCGAGGGGAACTCAGGCGTCTCGGCGAAGTCGCAGTCGTAGTCGAAGTCGACCGAGGGATCGGGCGCGCTCGCGATCGCCGTCGTGTGGAAGGTCGAGACGTGCGAGTGCGCGGCCGGCTCGTCGTCGGCGCAGTCCCAGTCCGAAGCGGTGGCCATCGTGGGCGTCCACGCCTCGGCGGTGGTGCCGCAGCCGGTGTCGGCGGGCGGGGGCGCGACGCAGCCGGTCGAGACGGCGGCGCCGATCGTCGCGAATCCGTCGCCGTCGCAGTCGGCGTAGAACGCGCCCGCGACGGACTCGTCGATCCCGAGATCGCAGTCGTCGTCGAGGCTGTTGCAGATCTCGGTCGCGCCGTGGTGGCGCGCGGGGTCGGTCGGCGCGCAGTCGCTGCAGTCGTCGTCGCCGTCCGTGTCGGTGTCGGGCGTGACGTGCACGCAGCCGGCCACGGGATCACAGCTATCGGTCGTGCAGGCCATCGAGTCGTCGCACACGAGGGCGACGCCTGGCACGCAGGTCCCCGTCGTCCCATCACACGTCTCGGCTCCGTTGCACGCGTTGCCGTCGTCGCAGGTCGTGCTGCAGGCCGGATCGAAAGCGTCGGGCGGAACGTACGCGTCGGTGACGGCAGCGTCGGTGCCCGCGTCGAGGCCCATGTCGGGCATCGGCCCCATGTCGCGCCCGGGGCCCGTGTCGCGGCCCGGCCCCATGTCGATCATGGGCCCGCCGTCTTGGCCGACGAAGGCGTCGGGCGCATCGCTCGGCGCAGGACAGCCCATGAGCCCCAGGGTCAGCGAGCATAGCGGGAAGAAAAGCAAACGTGTGTTCATGGATGACCTCATTGCGAATTTAGCCGATGTTCATGCACCCGTCGATTCGACGAGGGGGGACGAGCCGAACCGGAGCGCGAGGTGCTCGAGCGCTCGCCCGTCGTCGTCAACGAGCGCGCTCCATTGCCGCTCGACCGCCGCCCAGATCGCGGCGCCGTCCGCGACACCCATGTAGTGCGGCGCGACGTCCGGCACCGAAGCGTAGGCGGCGCGGGGACGGTAGCGCGCGGCGGCGGCGACCCCGCTCCGCCCGCGGTGCAGGACGAACCCGCCAGCGTTGCTCGGGAAGTCGGCGATCACGAGGCCGGCGCGCCAGAGGCTGCGCTGAAGCCAGTACGCGGGTGCGCCGTGGTTCACCCAGGGCGCGACGTCGGGGCGCGCCAGGCAGTCGCGACGCACGACGAGGAACGACGCCTGCGCCTCCGGATGGGGGTAGACGCCTCGCCGGAGCTCGCCCGCCGCCGCCACCTTCGGCGCCTTGAGCCGGTCGGCGACGCACGCGAGCGTGGTCGGGTCACGGAACACCACGTCGGTGTCGACGAACACGACGACGTTGGCGCGACGGTGCTCGGGCAGCGACCGCTCGAGCGCGTCGAGCCGCCTCAGCCCGGATCGGACGCCGCGCGCGTGCGAGAGCCAGTGGCGGTTCTCGACGAGAGACACCCGGCCCACGCGCGACGCGAGCGCCCGCTCGAAGCCGATGCCCCCGTCGCGCGACCCGTTGTCGACCACGACGATGCGCACGATGCGCGCACGCTCGGTCTGCTCTCCGAGTGTCGCCAGCATCAGCTTCAGGTAGCGTGTGGTGGAGTAGTTCACCGTCACCACGGCGAAGCGCGGCTCCCCTTCGAAGGGGACCGAGAGCGGGCGGGGCCCGAGCCGGTGGCGCGCGATCGACCACGCCTGGTCGAGCCGTTCCTCGACGTGGCGTCGGACCCGATCGAGCTGCGCGCGCAGAGCCAACACGCGTGAACGTAGCGGCTCGGGGCGAGCGCGTCATGGTCGCGCCCGGTGTATCCTCGGCGCCGATGCCCGACTGGTCCGACGACGCCGACGGCAAGACGATCGCGGACACCATCCGGACGACGTTCCACGAGGCATTCCCCGACACGCCGGAGATCGTACCGCTCGAGGTCGTCTTCGATCGCGACACGCACGCGGCGAGCGGGGACGCGCCGCACGTGACCCCGACCGTCATGCTCGAGGTCTGGACGCTGAACCGGCTCTACCTGATCGACGCCAACATGATCTGCACCGAGGTGATCGACCGACGCACCGGCGTCCGCGATCCGAAGCACTCGAACCTCGGGACGCGCCTGGGCGGCGGTCAGCGGCGCTACGGCAAGACGCTACACGTCTCGCGGCCGTTCCCCGTGCCCGGGACCGAAGCGGTGTTCGAGCGGCTCGACAAGAAGCGCGCGGCCGGCGTGACCTCGAAGGTCGAGCGCGTCGTGCTGCACCTGCGGGTCACCTCGATCGTCCTGGACGAGAAGGGCGCGTGGGACGACGTGACGAGCGCCCTGCTCATGCCGACCGCGCCCGCGCCGAAGCGGCGGCGGTGAGCGCTACCCGACGCGCTCGGCGATCGCGCGCTGGATCTCGGCGGCGCGCACCGCCGTGACGCCGAGGCGCTTGCTCAGGCCCGTGTAGAAGTCGCGCTCGGACTTGGCCACGGTGCCGTCGACGGACGCGAGCTCCCAGCTGAGCGCGAGGAGCAGCTCGCGCAGGACCGGGTGCGTCAGGCGCTCCTCGATCGCCTCGAGCGAGGGCGGCTCGTGCGTGCTCTGCACGAGCTCGTCCTGGACGTCCGCCGAGAGGCCGCTGCGTCCGATGATCTCGCGGAGCAGCGCGACCTCCTCGGGATCGACCTGGCGATCGGCGTGCGTCATCCAGATGCAGACCTCGATCGCCGCCTTCTTCTCCCGCTCGCGGACCTCGGGGCTCGCGCTCGCGAAGAACGCGCGCAGCGAGTCGATCGCCTCCTCGCCGACGACGTACTGCGCCACGGCCGTGGAGGTCTCTACCTCGCTCGCCGAGAGGAGCCCTGCCTTGCCGAGCGCGCCGAGCCAGCCCGCCATCGCACGATCCGCCGCCTGGGTCGTTTCCATGATCGCGTCTCCGAGAGCGGAGAGTAACCGACGTCACCCGGATCGCACGATCTCGGGTACAACCGGCGCATGCTGACGCCGCCGGCCGTGCCGCTGACGGAGACGAGTCCCGAGGAGGGGGTGCGCAGGATCGCGATCGGCTTCGCGGGCGAGGCGCGCGAGGCCGCGGCCCGGCTGCTCTCGGCCACCGATCCCGAGGCGCTGCACGACCTGCGCGTGGCGCTCCGACGCCTGCGCTCGCTGGTGCGCTTCTTCGAGGACGAGCTCGACGAGAGCGTCCGCGGCAAGACCAGGAGGCGCCTGCGCGCGATCGCGCGTGCGACGGGCGAGGCGCGCGACGCCGAGGTGCAGCTGGCGTGGATCGAAGGTCAGCTCTCGCGGCACGACTGGACGGAGCGCGCGGGAGCGCGCTGGTGGGCCGCCGCGCTCTCCGAGCGCAAGGAGCGGGCGTACGAGGAGCTGAAGGACTCCCTCGTCCCCGAGCTCGTGAAGCTCCTCCCCAAGCTCGAGCGGGACCTCGGCCACTTCCGCGAAGAACGCTCGCTGCTCGGCGACCGGCCTCGCGCACGCTTCGGCGAGCGGGTCGCGCGGCAGCTGCGCGCGGAGACCGCGAAGCTCACGGCCGCGCTGACCTCCGTGCGCACGATCGAGGACGAGGCGATCGCGCACGAGGCGCGCATCCACGGCAAGCGCGTTCGCTACCTGATCGAGCCCTTGAGAGACGAGCTCGAAGAGGCGCGCGAGGGCGCCAGGGCACTGCGCGTACTGCAGGAGCGGCTCGGGAACCTGAACGACCTGGCCGTGCGCACGCGCGCGCTCGGCGAGGCGATGGAGGCGCAGGCGCTCGATCGCGCGCGCAGACTCGCGCACGCCGCGACGACGAAGGAGGGCGAGCTCGACGAGCCGCTGGCCGGCGAGGAGCCGGGCCTGGCGTCCCTCTTGCGCGAGGCGCACGCCGAGAAGGCCGCGCTGCTCACCGAGGTCATCGCCGCCTATGTGCACGGCGACGGCCTGAACGCGATCAGCGCCACGCTCGAGCGGCTGGCGGCGACCCTGGAGGCGCCGCCTCAGAGCGCACTGCCCGTCGAGATCGAGCGCAAGTTCCTGCTCCGAGCGGCGCCGCCGCTGCTCGACGGGCGCCCCTTCGCGACGATCGAGCAGGGCTACCTGCCGGGCGAGAAGCTGCACGAGCGGGTGCGGCGCAAGGTCACGGACACCGGCACCGAACACACGCGCACGATCAAGCTCGGTGCCGGCGTGTCGCGGATCGAGGTCGAGGAGACGTGCACGGCGAGGACCTTCGCGAAGCTCTGGTCGCTCACGGCGGGCAAGCGCGTCCGCAAGCAGCGCTTCGCGATCGCGGAGGCCGACCTGACGTGGGAGATCGACGTGTTCCTCGACCGCGAGCTGGTCCTGGCCGAGGTCGAGCTGCCATCGATCGACCGCGTGGCCGAGATCCCGCTCTGGCTGGCGCCTTACGTGGTGCGCGACGTGACCGAGGAGCCGGAGTACCTGAACCTCACGCTCGCCAAGTAGGTGCCTGCGTCGTAGGGTCGCCGCGATGCATTGCGTAGAGGCCGGTCTTCGATGAGCGTCACCATCCCCGCCCGCGGCGTCCCCCACGACGAGCTGCTCGCCCAGATGGCGAGCTTTCGCGAGCGCGACGCCGACTGGAAGGGCGGCCGGGTGTTCAGCCTCGTGTACTACGGGGGGCAGGCGCACCACGACTTCCTCGTGAAGGCGCACAACCTCTACTTCGCCGAGAACGCCTTGAATCCCATGGCGTTCGCGAGCCTGCGGCGCATGGAGGCCGAGGTCTCCCGCATGACGGCCGCGCTCCTGAACGGCGGACCCGAGGCCGTCGGCACGATGACGAGCGGCGGCACCGAGTCGATCCTGCTCTCCGTCAAGACGGCCCGTGACCGCGCGCGCGCGACGAACAAGCGCGTCGCCAAGCCCAACCTCGTCGTGCCCGAGACGATCCACGTCGCGTTCGACAAGGCCGCGTCGTACTTCGGGCTCGAGATCCGCTACGCGCGCGTGCGCGGCGACATGCGCGCCGACGTGCGCGATCTCGAGAGCCTGATCGACGCGAGCACGGTGCTCGTCGCTGCGTCGGCGCCGCAGTATCCGCACGGCGTGGTCGATCCGATCGAGGAGATCGGGCGCCTCGCGCAACGGAGGAAGATCCCTTTCCACGTCGATGCGTGCGTCGGCGGCTTCGTGCTGCCCTTCCTCGAGAGGCTCGGCGAGCCGATCCCGCTCTGGGACTTCCGCGTGCCGGGCGTGACGAGCATCTCGGCGGACCTGCACAAGTACGGCCTCGCGCCGAAGGGCGCTTCCACGATCACCTATCGCGACATGAGCTACCTCAAGCACCAGTTCTTCGTGTCGACGGACTGGCCGGGAGGCATCTACGCCTCGCCGACGATGCCTGGCACGCGCTCGGGCGGCGCGATCTCGGCGGCGTGGGGCGCGATGATGGCGCTCGGCGAGGACGGCTATCAGCACCACGCGGGCGAGGCGATGAAGGCGGCGCGGCGCCTCGTGGACGGCATCAGCGCGATCGACGGGCTCGAGGTGATCGCGCGGCCCGACGCGCCGATCGTCGCGTACCGCACGAGCGATGCGAGCGGCGTGGACGTCTTCGCGCTCGCCGATCAGCTGGAGGATCGAGACTGGACCGTCGACCGCATGCAGAGCCCCAACTGCATCCACCTCACGGTCACCTCGAACCACACGAAGATCGTCGACGAGTACCTGGAGGATCTGCGCGGCGCGATGCACTGGCTGAAGACACACCCCGGTCTTCCCTCGCGCGGCAACGCGGCGATGTACGGGATGATGGCGAAGATCCCGTTCCGCGGGATGGTGAAGAACAGCGTGCTCGAGATCATGGAGAAGATGTACGGCCCTCGCGCCGCCGACCCCGGCTTCGACCCGATGGGGGGCGACGACGACGGAGCGGTCATGCGCTTCGTCAAGGAGTACGGCGGCAAGGCGGCCGCGCTGCTCGGGCGAGCGGAGAAGCTGCGCGACCGGCTGCCCTTCCTCGAGAAGAAGCGCCGACGCTGAGGCGATTGACTACTCGCTCAGGGCGCGCGCGAAGCCCACGATCGGGGCGAGCAGCGCACGGGCTGCCTCACGCCGGTACTCGTCCTGGCCGATCCACGCGGCGAGCCCGGGGCTCGTCTCGTAGTACGTGGCCACCAGCGCCTGGCCGAGCGCGTTCGTCATCAGGTAGCGATCGCGGAAACGCCGGAGCGCGGACACCTCGCTCGCGAGCGGTGAGCCGTACGCCGCGGTCGCGACGAAGCAGGGCGAGACGGTCGTGAACTGGATGCTCGTGGTCGTGACCTCGGACACGGCGATCGGCCCGCGCGCGTTGCAGCCGTCCACGGCACGAACCGCGACGAAGTAGTGCGTCTGGAACGTGAGCCCGCCGATGTCGACCGAGATCGGATCGCCCGGCGCGGCGAGGACGGGGATCTCGAGCGCGAGGCTCTCGATGCTCGCCGCGAGCGCCGGCTGTGCCCGCTCGAACGAGGCTTGATCGGTGATCGGGTCCGTCGAGTAGCGCGCCTCGTAGCGCGCGATGCGCTGGTCGTCCGCCGCGGCGCGGAACGTCAGGTGCGCCCAGTGGTGCGAGTCGTGGCGGTCGGAGTACTCCGACGCGACGAGGTCGAGCACGGCACCGGGGGTCACGTTGGTCTCGCACATCGCGGGCGGGATCACCTGCATCGACACGCGCGCCCCGTCCACGACCTGGAGGCGATCGCCGCCACTGCCCGGGTGCAGCGTCGGATCCATCGAGATCGTGCCGTCCATCGTGTGGATCCGTCCGCCGTCCGCGCCACGCCCGTCGACCGAGCCGTAGCCCACGGGCATGAGCGTGGAGACGGTGTCCCCGTCGGCGTCGAGCGCGACCTCCATGGCGTAGACCACCGAGGGCTGGCCGCGGTACGAGTAGCCGTACCCCATCGCCCAGCTATCCCATGCCGGGCCGCTCGGGACGGGCAGGGTCGGGAAGGACTCGTTGGCGTCACCCTCGACCGAGACCTCGACGAGCACGCGGTAGGTGCCGGCAGGCCACTCGTCGGGCGCGGTGAACATGATGTCGACGGAGGCGCCGGCGCGGGCGGTCGCCATCGTCACGGCGTCGATCTCCGGCATGATCCGGTGGACGTCCACGTCGTAGAGGTCGACGTCCGCCGTGTCCCGGCAGGTCGGACCGGGGGTGCAGCGCGTCACGTCGCGGCGCGGCGGGTAGAGCGAGAAGGCGTCGAGCGCGTAGCGCCCCGGCTCCTCGTCGATCGGCTCGGAGTAGCCGCGCGCGATGTCGTCCGGCGTGATGTAGCGGCCCTTGTCGCTGTTGAAGACGCTCGCGCAGCTGACGGCGTCGAGCGCTTCCTGGCGCGTGCTCGCCTGGTTGAACGAGAGGCAGAAGTAGTCGTCGCGCGTCGAGTCCTCGCTGGTGCGCGAGGCGTAGCCCTCGGAGGAGCGGTCCTGGAAGATCACCCGTCGGAAGAGCTCGGCGCCCGGAGCGCTCGCCCGCGCGTGGCCCCACACCGGCAGCACACCCTCGCGGCGTCCGTAGGGCCAGTGGAAGCCGCTGTTCATCTCGCAAGCGCCCGGCCGGTTCCCGATGCCCCGATACGCGACCGCCTGCGTCAGCGCGAGTGTCCGCAGGTAGGCGCCCTCGGGGCTCTCGATCCACACGGCGAACTGTGCGCGAGGCGCCGCCGGGGTGAAGTGGATCTGCACGATCCGCTGCGCGGACGCGGGGTGGGGCGTGAGGAGCGCGAGCGCCACCATCGAAGCCAGGGCGAAGCGGAGCATCCGAGGACTCAGAGGATGACCGATTCGGGCCGGATCGACCAAGCGTTCGGTCACGCCCGTCCGGTACGCGCGTCAAGGGTGGCGGCGCCGCTCGGCGTGGCCTTCGGTGAGCACGAAGAGCTGCCCGGTGCGCCAGCTCGTGGCGTAGATGCGCAGGGCCGGACCGGGATGGATGGCGAGGCCGACGATCTGGTTCGCGCCCGGAACGGCGTGCGTGCGGTGGACGTGATCGACGGTGTCGACGACCGAGACGTCGCTGGAGGTGAAGTTCGCGCTCGCGACCCAGCGGCCGTCGTGACTGATGTCGATGGTCCGCGGGTTCCTGTGGAGCGTGCCGAGGCCGAAGCGGCGCCCGGTCTGCGCATCGTAGAAGCCGAGGGTGCCGAGCGTACAGGTGACGTAGAGCGTGCGTGCGTCCGGAGAGAGAAGGAGGTGTCGCGGGTAGTCGCAGGCGTCCCAGCGCGCGCTCTCGGCGGACGCGCCGGCGGGAAAGACGTGGATGACGTTGCCGTCGAACGCGGCCGCGAGCAGCGTTCCGTCCGGGCGCACGGCGAGGCCGCGCGGGTGGCGCTCCGTCGGCAGGCGCCGCGTCTCGCGGTACGTGGTCGTGTCGACGACCGACACCGCGCGATCGCCCCAGTCGGCGACGTAGAGGGTCCGCTCGTCCGGCGAGAGCGCCATGAATTTCGGATGGCGCGCGGTGGCGATCGAGGCGCGGGGAGACTCGGCGCAAGGCGAGGCCGGGGTCGCGCTCGTGCAGGACGTGAAGTCGAACACCTCGACGGTGTGACCGCGGAAGTTCGACACGTAGAGGGTCGCGCCGTCGCGCGTGAAGACGGTCTCGACCGCGTTGCCCGGGAACGTGAGCACGCCGACGCGCTCGAGCGTCGTCGCGTCGTAGACGAAGACGTTGTCGTGATCGGCGAAGCCGAAGTTGCAGACGACGACGCGGGTGCCGTCGGGGCTCACGTTCACGCTCTTGGGCTGAACGCCGGTGCGGACCGTCTGGGAGACCACGAGCTCGGGTCCGCCGGGCTCGGTGCGGAACACGCGCGGGCGATCGCTTCCGTCCTGGCCCGCGAGCGGTCGCGCGACCAGAGCGACGAGCGCGAGCACGAGCACGATGGCCGCGCGGTTCACGTCCCGAGCCCCGTCGCGACGGGGCGCCCCGTTCGCGTCCACTCCGAGAAGCTGCCGACGTAGAGGGCGGCGCCCGGCAGCCCCGCGTGCTCCATCGCGAGCAGGAGGTGGCAGGCCGTCACGCCGGAGCCGCAGTAGACGATCGCCTCGGCGGGCACGTGCCCGCCGAGCAGCGCCTCGAAGCGCGCTCGCAGCGTCGCTGCGTCGAGCATCCGTCCGTCGGCGTCGAGCGAGGCCTCGTGCGGAGCGCTCGTCGTCCGGGGGATGTGGCCGGGGCGCGGGTCGAAGGGATCGGCGTCGCCGCGGTGACGCGCGGCGCTGCGCGCGTCGAGCACCGGCACGCTCGGAGCGAGAGAGAGGGCCTCGATCCGATCGATCGTCACCGTGGGCAGGAGCCAGCGCTCGAGCGGTGAGGGTGGGACGGCCGCGATCGGTGGGTCACCCGTCTCCGCGCGGATACCCGCCGCGAGCGCTTCGACGACGCCCCCGTCGAGCACGCGCGCGTCGAGGCCGGCGGCGCGGAGCATCCACCACGCGCGCGCGGCCGGGTTCGTGCCGTTCTTGTCGTCGTAGACGACCACGCGGGAGCCGGCGCCGACGCCGAGCCGCGCCAGGGTGGCGGCGAACACCGCCGGCGGCGGCAGGGGGTGACGTCCGCCCTGCGCGGGATCACCGGGCTGCGCGAGGTCGACGTCACCGCTGACGAAGCGGGCGCCGCGGAGGTGCTCGGCCCGGAAGCGCTCGCGGGCGTCCGCGCCCGCGCGGGCATCGAGCAGGACGAGCGCGGGATCCTCCGAGAGCTCGCGAGCGAGTGACTCGGCGGAGACGAGGGGCGAGGACATTCGACGAGACGATCCGACGGCGCCGATCGACGCGCAAGGGGTCATCGGAGCGCGGCGAGCCCGAGCGCGAGCGCGGCGAGCCCGAGCGCGAGCCAGGGCCAACGCGCCGGGTGACCGCGGAGCGGGACGACGACGTGGCGCACGCGCCCCGACTCCGGATCCACGAGCAGCGCACCGTCGACGTCGAACGCCGCGCAGTACTCGAGGATCTGACGGCGCGTCGGGGCGTGGTCGAGCGAGGGCGCGAGCGCGCCCGTCTTCACCTCGGCGACGAAGCGACGGCCGCCACGGGCGACGAGGTAGTCGGCGCGGACCGCGTGCTCGCTTCGCGCTCCGTCGACGCGCAGCACGAGCGAGCCGCGCGCCTGCTCGGCGAGCACGTCGAAGCCGTGACGCACGAGCAGCGCGCGTGCGTCGCGCTCGCCCGCCTGCGCGCGGGCCATCCGCGACCGAGCGCGCCGCGAGCGCCAGCACGCGCGCCCCCGGACGAGCGCGAGGGCGGCGAGCAGGACGAGCGCGAGCAGCGTCTCGTGGCTCACGCCATGGACGATCGTGGGAGCGAGCGCGAGGGTCAAGGAATCGCCGTTTGACGTCCCGTCGCGGGCGCGCCAGACCGATCGCATGAGGCGGACCGCGCTCGCACTGCTGCTGCTCGCGTCCGCCGCGCGCGCGGCTCCCGCGTCCGCGCAACACGAGGTGCCGGCGCGGATCGTGGCCCCGCCGCCGGGCCCGGGCCCGAGCCACGCGACGATCGCGGTCATGCCGCCCGACCCGACCGGGGCCGCCCGCGCCGATCGCTTCGCGACGCTGCGGCTCGGGCACCGCGATGCGCGCAACACCGAGGGCACCGTGCTGCTGGCGTTCGGCGGCGCCTCCATCGCGCTCGGCGGGGCGGCGGCGGCGATCGGGTACCAGGACGAGCGCTGGGTCGGGCTCGGCGTGGGCACGGCGATCTGGGGCGCGCTCAACGCGCTCTTCTCCTTGATCTTCTTCGACCTCGACGGACACGTGCTCCGAGACGCCGAGGCCGCCCGCGCGCTGCGCGGCGATGCGCTGGACCAGGCACGTGAGGACTGGGCGGCGAGCCAGTACTCGACCGCCACGACCATCGCGGTGAACGCCGGCCTCGACGCCTTCTACATCCTCGGTGGCATCATGCTCTTCGTGATCGCCGACCAGATGGTGCCGGACCTGCAGTGGCTCGAGGGGTACGCGATCGCCATGACCGCGCAGGGCACCGGCCTGCTCGCGTTCGATCTGTCCACCTGGATCGCCGCCGCGCAGCGCGGCGACCAGGCGCGAACGCTGTTCCGAGACGAGGAGGGCGAGACGAGGTGAGCAAGAAGAAGAAGGCCGGCGCCGAGGAGCCGGACGGGCGCCCGCCGCTGCCCCCGAAGGTCGGCACCTCGATGAAGGGGCTGCTCGCGAGCGTGAAGCTCGGTGCGCCGGCGAAGCCGAAGATCCCCGCGCCGACCGTGCCCGTGGTGCCGATGCGCCCGCCCCCGAAGCGCGCGCCGGCGCCGAAGCCGGCCTCGGCGATCGCGCGCCCGAGCGAGGGTCTGCGCGGGCACGAGCGCACGGCCTACTTCGACGCGATGGCCGGCGTGCGCGGGCTCGGCACGGGCCCCGGTGCGCCGCCCCCGCGTGCGAGCGCGATCGCGCTGCCGCCTGCACCTCCCGCGCCGGAGCAGCGCGAGGGCGAGCGCGCGGCCCGCGCGCGGCTGGCGGCGCTCGTGTCCGAGGGCCTGCGCTTCGAGGTCCGGCGGGAGGACGACTGGCAGGCGGGCGTCCGCGCGGGCGCGCCGCGGGGCACCCTGGAGCGGCTCGCCGACGCGACGCCCGCGCGCGAGGCGACGCTCGATCTGCACGGCGCACGCGAGGCGGAGGTCGAGGCCCGCGTCGCGAGGTTCGTTCGGGACGCCGCCAGGCGCGGCGTGAGGCGCGTGCGGATCATCCACGGAAAAGGACTGCACTCCGATCGGGGCGGGCCCGTGCTCGGCGATGCGGTGATCGGCGCGCTGACGAAGGGCGCGGCGGCGGCGAGGGTGATCGCGTTCGTGACCGCGCCCAGCGAGCTGGGAGGAAGCGGGGCGCTGCTCGTGGAGCTCGGCGGCTGACGAGGTCGCCCTCGCCTCGCGCGCTGGCCCATCACACCACCCGCGCGAGCGCCTCCAGCGTCGCGGCGAGCTCCACGCGCTCCCGATCCGACTGCCGCAGAAACGCCTCGATCGCGTCGAGGCGCTCGAGCGCCCGGTCGAGCGCCGCGTCGCCGCCGCGCTTGTAAGCCCCGAGCAGCACCAGATCGCGCTTCTCCTCGTAGATCGAGACGTGCTCGCGCAGCCGAGCGGCCGCGGCGAGGTGCGCCGGGCCCGCGACGCGGGGCGCGAGCCGCGAGAGCGACTCGCGCGGATCGACCGCCGGGAAGCGGCCGCGGCTCGCGAGCGCGCGAGAGAGCACCACGTGCCCGTCCAGGATGCCGCGCACCTCGTCCGCGATCGGCTCCTCGAGATCGCTGCCCTCGACGAGCACCGTGTAGATCGCCGTGATCGAGCCATGCGGGCTCGTGCCGCTGCGCTCGAGCAGCTGCGGGAGCTGCGCGAACACGCTGGGCGGGTACCCACGCCGCGCTGGCGCCTCACCTGCCGCGAGCCCGACCTCGCGCGCCGCACGCGCGAACCGCGTCACGCTGTCGAGCAGGAGGAGCACGCGCGCGCCGCGATCGCGGAAGTGCTCGGCGACGGCGGTCGCGACGAACGCGCTCCGCATGCGCACGAGCGGCGGGGCGTCGCTCGTCGCCGCGACCACCACGCCGCGCGCGCGGCCTTCGTCACCGAGCCCGTCCTCGAGGAACTCGACCACCTCGCGCCCGCGCTCACCGACGAGGCCGACGACGAACACGTCGGCCGCAGCCTGGCGGGCGATCTGCGCGAGCAGCGTGCTCTTTCCGACACCGCTCCCCGAGAACAGGCCGATCCGCTGCCCTTCGCCGATCGGGGTGAGCGCGTCCAGGACGCGCACTCCGAGGGGCAGCATCCGGTTCACGCGAGGCCGCTCGAGCGGGCTCGGGGGCGATCGGAGCACCGGCACGTCCTCGCCCTCGAGCGGCGGCCCTCCGTCGATGGGCTCGCCGAGCCCGTCGAGCACGCGGCCGAGCAAGGCGTCGCCCGCCCGCACCGTGAGGCCGCGCGTGTGCATCGCGACGCGGTCGCCGGGCCCGATCCCGTGCGCGCCGCCGAGCGGGAGCATCGTCACGATCTCACCATCGAAGGCGACCACCTCCGCGAGCACGCTGGGCCCGAGCGGGTCCTCGCTCCGGATCTCCGCGATGGCCCCGAGCCGTGCCCCCGGGGCGACTGCGCGGATCGCGAGGCCCACCGCGCCGGTGACCCGCCCCTCCGTGACGACCGGGTCCACGGTGCGGAGCGCCTCGGAGAAGCGCGACAAGTCGAGCGGCATGGGTCGCGAGGATAGCCGACGCGCCGCGGGCTCGTGTACACCGTGCCCGTGCCCGTGAACGGGAAGAAGACGTCGCTCCTCGCCGACGCGCTCGCGATCGTCCGCTACCACATCGTGCTGATCGCGATGGCCGCGACGATCGTGTTCGGGTGGCTGATGACGGGGGAGCGCTCCATCGCGCTCGCGCTGATCGCGGGGCTCGACTGGTTCCTCATCAACCTGCTGAACCGCGTGACCGACCTCGACGAGGATCTCGCGAACGGCATCCAGGGGACGGAGCGCGTGGCCGCCTCGCGCCGCGCCGTCGCGACGGGGAGCTTCGCCCTGCTCGTCGCGTCGTTCGCGACGCACGCCTTCCATCCGGAGATCACGCCGCTCCGGCTCGCCGTGCAGGCGATCGGGATGGCCTACAACTACCGCCTCGTGCCGACGCCGCGCGGGATGCGGCGGCTCAAGGAGCTCTACTTCTTCAAGAACTTCGGGTCGGCCTGTCTCTTCGTCCTCACGTGCTTCGGCTACCCGCTCGCCGCGCACGGGTGGGCGCCCTCGATGCGCTGGACGGCGGTCGGCGCGCTCGTCCTGTTCTTCGTCCTCTACGAGATCACGTTCGAGATCCTCTACGACCTGCGTGACCTCGAGGGCGACCGGAAGGAAGGCATCCCCACCTACCCCGTCGTGCACGGCACACGGACGGCGCTTCGGATCGTGGACGCGCTGCTCGCGCTCAGCGCGCTCGTCCTCGCGACGGGCCTGGCCTCGGGGATCCTGGGCGTGCGCGAGGGGCTGATGCTCGCAGCGCCCGCGCTCCAGCGCGTGTTCTACCCGCCGCGCGTCGCCCGCGGCCTCACCAGCATGGACTGCATCACGCTCACCCACCTCGGGACGGGCGAGCTCTTGCTCTACGTCGCCGGAACGGCAGCGTGGGACGCCGCCGGACTTCCCGAGAACGTGTTCCTCGCGTGAGCCCGCCAGCGTGGGCACGTCGAGGCCCGAGCGGACGACGCCGCGCGGCCCGCCGACGCATGCATCCGGGGGCGCGCGAGCGCGGGTCGCCGCGGACCACGCCGCGCCGGATCTCGGCGAGCTCGAGTCGAGGCCGCCGTTCGCGCGCCGAGCGCTCGATCAGGCGCTGGGCGCCTCGGCGCTCGTGCTCGCGGCACCGGCGCCGGCCTGCCGGTACACCCGCTCGTGCAGGCGCGCCGGGCGCTCCCAGCCGTGGTCGGCGCCGATCGCGCGGAGCTGCGCGGCGCGAAACGGCGCCCCGAGCGCGAAGCCCGCGATGGCACGCTGGATCCCGCCGAGGAGCGCCTCGCTCGTCGCCTCCTCGAACGTGAAGCCGTCGCCCGAGCGCAGCTGCGCGTCGCAGTCGACGACGGTGTCGGCCATGAGGCCGATCCGGCGCCCGACCGGGAGCGTCGCGTAGCGGTGCGCCTCCATCTGCAGCGTCGTCCGCGGATCCTCGAGCGCCGCGACGATGGCGAGGTCGCCCGCGCCGAGCGCGCGGTGCGCGAGCGCGACGTCGTCGGTCGTGCCGGCGCCGAGGCGGAGCGCGATGCGATCGCCGAAGCGGCCCGCGAGCTCGGCGATCCGCGAGGTGGCCGTGCTCCCCGCGTCGTCGACGATCACGGCGAGCTGCACGTCGTTGCGCGCGAGCGTCGGGACGATCTCGGCGAGGCGGTCGAGCCCCGAGCGCGGCCCAGACCTGCCGAGCACGACCGCGAGCGGCACGTCGGCCTTCACAGGCAGTCCGAGCTCCTGCTGGAGCGCGGCCTTGCAGCGCATCTTGCCGAACGTGCCTGCGCCGGCGACGTCCATCGCGTCGAAGCGCGTGGTGAGGTGTGGGTCGGTCGCCGAGTTGAAGACGGACGCGTCGACGCCCGGCACGATGCCGACCAGCGCGCCCTCGCGCGACTTGAGCACGCCCTCGAGGCCGCCGCCGCCGCCGCGCTCGAGGAACCCGCGCAGGAACGCCGGACCCGGCGTCACGATGCGACCCGCCGCGACCAGGCCGGCCTTGAGGGCCGAGAACTTCCCGAAGAACTCCACGCCGTCGATCGAGAACAGGCCCGGCGCGATGCCGAAGTGCGCCAGCGCCGTCCGCTCGAAGCGGCCGACCGCGTCCATCGCGGAGACCGAGAGGACGCGCGGGATCGACGAGAGCCCCGCGTCCTCGCGCAGCATCAGCGCGAGCGGCGCCGTCTGCCACTCGTGCACGTGCACGACGTCGGGCCGGCTCTCGCGCCGCCGGAGCAGCTCCATCGCACCGCGGAGGAACACGCCCCAGCGCAGGCTCGCCGCTTCCGCCTCGTCGCCCGCCGTGACGTCGGCGGGGAAGTGGTCGTCGCTGCCGAGGAAGAGCAGGTCCACACCGCCCGAGGTGCGGCCCTCGTGCAACGAGAGGCGGGTCGCGGCGCCGCCGATCTCGACCTCGATCTTCGTGAGACGCCGCCCGAGGTGCCGCGCCGAGGGGTCGATCGAGGCCCAGAGCGGCAAGATCACGCTGACTTTGTGGCCGAGCGTGCGCAGCGCCTTGGCGAGCGCCGCGACGGACTCGGCGGAGGGAAGGGTCTTGGCGTAGGGCGCGATCTCGGGAGCGACGAGGACGATGTCCATGATGGGCGGCGACTCTAGGCGCCCCACGTCGGATCGTCGAGCCGGGTCACGCAGCGCCGAGGAGCCCGGCGACGGTGTCCCAGATCGCGATGCCGGCGCCGGTGATCGACTCGCCGGCGATCGCGCCCGAGGCGGCGGGCACCACGTAGCGCTCGGCCGACTGCTTGTGCGCGTAGGTCCACACGAGCGTGATGAGCGCGCCGATGAAGAAGGAGAACGAGTTCTGGAAGTTCACGACGAACGCCAGGCCCAGGCCCATCGAGCTCGGGATCCACTTCTTCAGGTTCTTCGGCGCGAGGCCCTCGGCCAGCGCGATGACGATGCCGAGGACGGCTCCGACCGCGATCGCCATGCGCGCGCTGTCGGGGATCGACTCGACGCCGCGCGAGAGCGCCATCGCGACCGCGTACCACATGCTGGTCGCCGGCGAGTTGATCGCGTCGAGCGTCGCGCGGTCCGGGACCATCAGGTACCAGGCCGGGACGACGGCGAGCGTGCCGAAGATGACGCCGCTCGCCTGCGCGATGAACTGCTGGCGCGGGTTCGCGCCGAGCAGGTAGCCGCTCTTGAGATCGGTGAGCAGATCGGCCGACGCGCCGGCCGCGCCCGAGGTGATGCCGGCGGTCATCAGGTTCACCGTCGTGTTGGCGGGGGCGAGCACGGCATAGATGAACTGCGTGATCTTGCCGAGCGGGCCGATGGGCGTCGTGTCGGTCTCGCCGGTGGCGCGGCACGCGACGAGCGAGATGAAGAACGAGAGCGCGACCGAGACGACACCGAGGATCGGGTTGATCTGGAGCGAGAGCCAGCAGAGCGCGACGAGGCCGATCGTGATCGGGATCATGCCGTAGACGAACCAGCTCGTCGGGACCTCGAGCGCGTCGATCGCGCTCTCTTCCTTCTTTCCGGAGCGCGCCTGGCGGAGCTTCTGGAACGCGCGGAGGATGGTGCGCCAGCCGAGCGCGAAGGCCGTGAGGCCGGAGGCGACGAGCATCGCCGTGCCGAACCAGAGGCTCCAGCGCGTGACCCGCACCGCGAGCGTCACCGGGCGGCTGCCGGCGTAGTAGAGGACGCGCCGCGAGCCGTCGCGCGCGCTGATGACGCTGGGCTCGGCGATCGTGATCCGGTCCGAGCTCACTCCGTGCGCCTCGAGCGCGGCGCGGACCGCTGACGCCCGGGAGCGTGCCAGGCGCTCGGCCTCGGGCTCGGCCGCGTTCGCGAAGGCGTGGAGCTCGATCGCGCCGCTCGAGCTGATCGCGTTGAGCTGGGCCGCGACCTCGCCGATCGCGTCGCCGTCCACCTCGGCGTTACCGGCCGGGAAGGTCGTTCCGAGCGAGACCGTCTCGACGTGTCCGAAGAACGTCTTCCCGTCCTCGTGCCAGTCGGGCTGCGAGAGCGCGTAGGGCATGAGCGCGGTCACGTTGAGCAGGGACCCGACGAACATCCACGTGCACACGCGGATGCCGACGATCATGCCCGCCGCGATCAGCAGCAGGCTCGGCTCGAACCCGACGCCCATCAGCATGTCGCCCGAGAAGTCGGTGTCGCGCACGCGGAAGAAGCGGAACGTGAAGGGCACCAGGCCCGGGATCCACGCGAGCTTGTCGCGGACGAACGCGAGGATCGCGCCCACCACCATCGCGCCGATCAGCGCCCGCGCGGCGAGCACCGACTCGCGGCCCTTGGCGTAGAGCGATCGCAGCGTGGCGGCGGCGGCGATGCCCGACGGAAACGGCAGCTGCTCCTGGTTGATCATCTGCCGCTTCATCGGGATCGCGAGGAAGACGCCGAGACAGCCCGTGAGAAAGACCCACGCGCCGACCGGGAGCCAGCCGAGGCGATCTTCGTCGCCCCCGATCAGGAGCATCGCGCCGACGGCCGTCGCGAGCGTCCCGCCCGTCGAGTAGCCGGCCGCCGACGCCGCCGACTGCATGCAGTTGTTCTCGAGCAGCGTCATCTGCGAGAGGCCGGGGATCCTCCCGAGCACGCCCCAGATCGCGAACGCGAGGACGCCCGAGGTGATGGCGACGCCGAACGACCACCCGACGTGCAGCGTCGTGTAGAGGTTCGCGAGGCTCATCAGCATCCCGAGCAGCCCGCCGGTGATCACCGCGCGCCAGGTCAGCTGCGGAACGCCCTTCTGGTAGTACTGCTTGACCCACTCCTCGTCGCGCTGATCCTCGGGGACCTGCGAGAGGTCGGTCAGACCGCCGGTGGCGGCGGCGGCTTCGTCGGACGAGGGAGGGGCAGCGGCGCTCATGGGCCGGCACGATCGCCCGAAAGAGCGCGGGAATTCAAGCCAGACCGGCCTCCGACAGCGCTCGATCGAGCAGGTCGCTCACACCGATGTCGCGGGCCCAGCGATCGAGATGGACGCGATCGAGCGCCGTCCCCTGGAGCTTCAGCACGCCCAAGATGTCCTCCCACTGACGGTGCGACTCCCCGCCACCGAGCCGGAACCACTCGAGCTTGTGGAGCACGACGTCCTCGGCCGTGGTGAGCGGGAAAGTCCGCTCGCTCGCCCCTTCTCCGAGCGTCTGGTGCGCGACGCGCGCGAAGGCGGCGCGGTCGAACGCGCGCTGCTTCAGCACGAAGACGTCCACCTTCATCATCGTCTCGAGGTGGATGAGGTTGAACGAGTCGCGGAGCCGGATCGCATCGAGGATCATGGACTCGTCGGCGTAGTACGCGTCGCCGAGCCGCCGCACGAGCGGCGCGACGTGCTCGACCCGGAGGTCTGCGACGAGATCGACGTCGATCGAGCTCCGCGCCACACCGAGGGCCGAGCTCGCGACGGACCCGCCGATGCGATAGACGACACCGACCGCGTCGAACGCGTCGGCGACGGGATCGAGCGCGGCCCGAAGGTCGTCCGTCACGCGTCGCGTCCGAGCCGCTTCCGGAGTGCGGCCGCGATGGACGGGCCGTAGTGCAGCTCGGCCCAGAGCAGCTGCACGCCACGCTCGTCGAGCTCGGGGTGCCGTCGCGCGATCGCCCGCCGCGACGCGCGGATCGTCGACGTGGAGAGGCGGATGGCGAGCGCCGCACGTCGCGCCGGCCCGGCGCGACGCATCAGCTCGAGGTGAACCGCCTCGGCCGCTGCGTGCGTGTCGGGCGACTGCGTCTTGGCCACGGGGATGCAGCGTAGCGCGTTCAGACGCGCTCGATCACGGTCGCGATGCCCATGCCGCCGCCGATGCAGAGCGTGATGAGCGCGGTGCCGAGGCCGCGGCGCTCGAGCTCGTCGATCGCCGTGAGCGTGAGGATCGCGCCGGTCGCGCCGAGCGGGTGGCCGAGCGCGATCGCGCCGCCGTTGACGTTCACCTTCGCGTGGTCGATCCCGAGCTTGCGCATCGTCTGGAGCGGGACGGTCGCGAAGGCCTCGTTGATCTCCCAGAGGTCGATGTCGGAGGGCTTCATGCCCGCCTTCTCGAGCGCGCGCGCCGACGCAGGCGCGGGCGCGGTGAGCATGATGACCGGCTCGGCGCCGATGGTCGCCATCGCGCGGATCTTCGCCCTCGGCTTCAGGCCGTGGGCCTTCACGGCGTCGTCCGACGCGAGCAGGAGCGCGCACGCCCCGTCCACGATGCCCGACGAGTTGCCGGCCGTGTGGACGTGCTGGATGGCTTTCACCTCCGGGTAGCGCTTCATCGCGATCTGATCGAGCGTCTCGCCGTTCGGTCCGACCGCGGCGGCGCCCATCATCACGAACGCGGGATCGAGCTTGGTGAGCGCATCGATCGTCGTGCCGTGCCGGGCGTGCTCGTCGAGCTCGAGCAGGGCCTTGCCGGTCTCGGGATCCTTGGCGGCGAAGATCGCCCTGGCGAAGCGGCCTTCCTTCTGCGCGACCTCGGCGCGGCGCTGCGACTCGAGCGCGAACGCGTCGACGTCGGCGCGCGAGAAGCCCTCGAGCGTGGCGATGAGGTCGGCGCTGATGCCCTGCGGCACCTGGAAGATCTTCTTGCGGAGCACCATGTTGTTGCCGTCGATGCCGGCCTCGTCCGAGCCCATCGGCACGCGCGACATCGACTCGACCCCGCCCGCGAGCACGAAGCGCTGGTGCCCGCTCGCGACGCCCATCGCGCCGAAGTTCAGCGCCTGCAGGCCCGAGCCGCAGAAGCGGTTCACGGTCACGCCCGTCATCGTGTCGGGCAGGCCCGCGGCGAGGACGGCGTTGCGCGCGATGCACGCACCTTGTTCCTTGGCCTGCGACACGCAGCCCGCGATCACGTCGTCGACCTCGCTCGCATCGAGACTCGTGCGCGCGATCACCTCGTTCAGCGTCTGCGCGAGCAGCTCCTGCGGGTGCACGCTCGAGAGCGCGCCCTTGCCGATCTTCCCGCGCCCACGCGCCGTCCTCGCACCACCGACGATCCACGCGTTGCCCATCGTGCTGCCTCCGAGAGTGAGGCGCGGAGCATAGCCGCTGCGCGCGGGCGGGGGCGAGGACGACGGGTAGAGAGCGAGAGTACCATCGCCGAGATGCACTCTCCGCTGGCGCTCGCGTCGGCGCTCCTCCTCGCAGGCTGCGCGTGCCTCTGCGACATCGATGGCGCGATCGGCTCGCGCGCGGGCGAGGGCGCGAGCGACTGCGGGCTCGTGCCGCTCGGTGCGGATCGCTCGCCGGCGCTCGACTGCGCCGCGGCGGCGATCGCGGCGGGTCGCGGCTTCCGGGTCGGCTGGCACGATCGCGGGCGCGACTCCGAGGTCCGCCGATACGTCGCCGGGCACGACGGCTCGTTCTCGATGTTCGGCTACGACGGCGACCCGAGCGGCGGCAGCCACGCGTGCCCGACCCTCACCGAGACGCCCTGCGCGGATGCTCCCGTGCGGACGACCGACGCCTCCGGGATGCCGGTGATCTCCTGCACGGCCACCACGTCGCGGACCGTGTGCTCCGACTGACCGCCGCGCTCTCGGTCTCGCGCTCGACCTGGCGCCGCGCTCGCCGTCATTGACGCGGACCGAACTCGAACGGAAACACCACGTCGACCTCGCCGCCGCGCGGTCGGGGAAACGCCCACGACGTGACCTCATCGAGGATGCACCGTTGGACCGCGGGCGAGCCCACCGTGCTCTCGTCGATCCGCGCGGTGAGGACGTGCCCGCCCTGCCCGACGCGCCACGCGACCTGGACGCGCCCGCGCAGGAAGGAGTCTTGCTGCAGCGACCGCTCGTAACAGCCGCGGACGGCGGCCTGATTTCCTCGGACGACGGCCATGATCTCTTGCGGCGTGAGCGTACCGGTCGGGGCGCTTGCCGGCGCCGTGCGAGCGCCGCACCCACACACCGCCGAGCAGCGCGAGGTGCTCGTGCATGGACTTCATGCCGTCAGGCATCCGCGGCGACGTCGGCGCAAGCCTCACGGCAGGAATTGGGCGACCGCGATCGACACGTCCGGAAACGCTTTCAGGGTGATCGTCTCCGCCGTGCGGAACACCGCTTCGCACGCATACGAGCCCGACACGACGTTCGTCCGCACTTCGACGGTCCGCTCGGCGAGGTTGACGATCCAGTACTCGGGAATGCCGGCCTGCGCGTAGAGGGCGGCCTTCACCGTGCGATCGCGACGCAGAGAGCTCGCCGCGACCTCGATCGCGAGGAAGGCCATCGTCGGCCGCTCCTTCGCGTAGCTGCGCTCCTCGAGAACGAGGACGTCCGGCTGGAGGATCGAGCGGGCACCGATCGCGATCGAGCCCTGAGTCCGGACGCGAGCCCGCGCGCCCAGCACGCGATGCAGGAGCGCGGAGAGTCGATCCACGCTCTCCTCGTGATCCGGTCCGATGGGATTCATCTCCCAGATCTCCCCCTCGATCAGCTCGACCTGCTCGTCCTCGAACGCGCCCACCGCCACGAGCTGCTCGTACTCGACGCCGGACAGCAGGCGACGCTCCGCGCCCATCGCGTCACGCAGGTCGATCGCGGCACCCACACCCGCAGGTTAGCACGCCGTCGATGGTCACAGAGGCTCTTTGCCAGCGCCGAGCAGCTCGGCGAGCTTCTTCGCGCTGGTCTCGCTCACGGTGAGCGCCGCTACCGCCAGCGCGTGCCGAGCGCTCCGCTTCGGATCGAGCAAGAGCGACGCTGGCGGCACGTGCAGGGACGTCGCGAGCGCTTCGAGCGTGTCGAGCGAAGGCACGTCGTGCCCGGCCTCGATGGTCGCGATCGTCGCCCGAGCGAGCCCAGCGTCGGCGGCGAGCCGAACCTGTGTCCAACCCTTCGCGCCCCGGATCTCGCGAACGCTTTAGATTCACGCGCTGGAGCGTCTGTTTCGTGTCATATCCGCGCGCATGTCGCGCATCTATCGTGAGCTCCCGCCGAAGGGCACCAAGATCGGCATCGCGTTCTCCGGCGGGCTCGACACCCGCTGCGCGGTCGCGTGGATGAGCCGGCAGGGCGTCGACGTCCACGCGTACACGGCCGACCTCGCGCAGCCCGACGAGAAGGATCCGAACGAGATCCCGCCGATCGCGATGGAGCACGGCGCCAAGGCCGCCAGGATCATCGACTGCCGCGAGGCGATGGTGCGCGAGGGCCTCGTCGCGATCCAGTGCGGCGCGTTCCACCTCGGGGTCGGCGGCAAGAAGTACTTCAACACCACGCCGCTCGGCCGCGCCGTCACCTCCACCGCGATCGTGCGCGCCATGCGCGAGGACGGCGTGAACGTCTTCGGCGACGGCTCGACGCACAAGGGCAACGACATCCAGCGCTTCTATCGCTACGGGATCCTCGTGAACCCGGCCCTGCGCATCTACAAGCCCTGGCTCGACCAGGCGTTCGTGTCGGCGTTCGGCGGCCGCAAGGAGATGAGCGAGTACCTCGAAAAGGTGGGCCTGCCCTACAAGATGGGCACCGAGAAGGCCTACTCCACCGACGCGAACGTGCTCGGCGCGACGCACGAGGCCAAGGATCTCGAGCGCCTCGACGTCTCGATGCAGATCGTCGAGCCCATCATGGGCCTCGCGCACTGGAAGAAGAGCGTCGCGATCGAGCCCGAGGAGGTGACGATCGAGCTCGCGCAGGGCCTGCCCGTCGCCGTCAACGGCAAGGACCACGGGGGCCTGCTCCCGCTCTTCCTCGAGTGCAACCGCATCGGCGGCCGCCACGGCCTGGGCATGAGCGACCAGATCGAGAACCGGGTCATCGACGCCAAGAGCCGCGGCATCTACGAGGCGCCCGGCATGGCGCTCTTGCACGTCTGCTACGAGCGCCTGCTCTCGGCGATCCACAACGAGTCGACCACCGACCAGTACGTGACGCTCGGCCGTCGGCTCGGCCGCCTGCTCTACGAGGGCAAGTGGTTCGACCCCGAGTCCATGATGCTCAAGGACGCGCTCACGCGCTGGGTCGCGCCCTCGATCACCGGGCAGATCAAGCTCGAGCTGCGCCGCGGCGACGACTACACCATCGTGAGCACCGTGGCCGAGCACATGGCGTACGGGCCCGACAAGCTCTCGATGGAGAAGGTCAGGGATCCCGCGTTCACGCCCGAGGACCGCATCGGCGCGCTCGAGATGCAGTCGCTCTCCGTCACCGACAACCGCGACCTGATCCTGCACCACCTCTCGAGCGTGAAGCGGCTCGCGGCAGAGAAGCCGCTGAGCGCGCTGCCCATCGAGGGCGACGAGCGCTGAGGCGCCGTCGAGGAGCGCTCGTCAGGGATCGTCCCACGGATCGATCACCCGGATCGTCGGGTGCTCCGGCGCGGCGGCGGTCGTCGAGGCGGGCGCCGGGGGCGGCGTCGGAGCGACGGCCGAAGCAGGCGCCACGTGGGCGGGGTGCGGGTGCAGGGGATGCGCCAGGGCCGGCGCGATGGGCGCCGCGAGGGATGTGACCGGCACCGATGTCGGGCCCACGCTCGCGGGCGCGAGCGGAGGCGGCGCGCCCGGGACGGCAGCAGGCGCGGCCGGAGCGGGCGGCTGGACGGTCTCGGCAGCCACGGTCGTGCGCTCGTCGACCCGCTCGCGAATCAAGATCCCGCCCGCCGCAGCCAGCGCGGCGACGCCGAGCGCGGTCAGCGCGACCCCCGCGATCACCAGCAGCGCAGCGCGACCCGCAGGGGCTGCTCGGATCGCGACCGGCGTGGCGCGCGCCGGCTGCGCGTCGGCGCGGACCGGCGTGGGCCGGGTCGCGACCCGCGGGACGGGCGTGAGCGAGAGGCTCGTCGCTGCGAAGCCGATCGCCGCGCTCGCGGCGGGCACGGGGGTCGGCGAGGAGGAGGCGCCCGCGAACGCGATCGGTCGGCTCGGCGCTGGCCCGAGCCGCTCCACGAGCGCCTTCATGCTCGCGGGGCGCGCGTCCGGGCTCTTCTCGAGACAGCTCGCGATCGTGCTCGCGATCGCCTCGGGCACGTCGTCGCGGAAGACCCGGATCGGCGGCGCCGGCGTCTGGATCTGGTGCCGCAGCACCTCGAGCGGCCGCTTGTCGTCGAACGGAACGTCACCGACGAGCAGCTCGAAGAAGAGGATTCCGAGCGCGTACACGTCGGCGCGCTGATCGAGGGTCTGACCGCGACACTGCTCGGGCGACATGTACGCAGGCGTGCCGAGCACGCGGTGCGCGCCCGAGAGGCGCGAGGCGAAGTCGAGCTTCGCGATGCCGAAGTCGAGCACCTTCACGTGATCGGGGCGGCCGTGGAACGTCGTCAGCAGCACGTTCTCCGGCTTCACGTCCCGGTGAACGATCCCCGCCGCGTGCGCCGCGCCGAGCGCGTCGGCGATCTGGCGCACCACGTCCACCGCGCGCTCGAGCGTGAAGGGCCCCTCGTCACGGACCAGGTCCGCGAGGCTGACCCCCTCCACGTGCTCCATCACGTAGTAGCTCGCCCCGGACGCGAGCGTGCCGAAGTCCTTCACGGCGACGATCCCGGAGTGCCCGATCGCGCTCGCCGCGCGCGCCTCACGGCGGAAGCGCTCGACGATCTCCTCGTCGCGCGTCATCTCGCGACGCAGCACCTTGATCGCGAGGCGCTGGCCGAGGACGACGTGGCGCGCCGAGAGCACGTGGCCCATGCCACCCTGCCCGAGAAGCCCCGTGATCTCGTAGCGTTCGTCGAGGACCGACCCGACGGCTGGCAGGTCGTCCGTGCGCTGCTCGACCGGCACCTCGGACACCGCGGTCGCACGGAGATCTTCGTCTCCCGCGCTCGTCGACCGCTCGATCAGCACGCTCGCGGACATCGCGCGACCACTATACGCGCGTGTCGTACGTGCGGATCGACCGGAGCCCCCCGCTCGGTCGACGGGAACGATGGGGCTGTCCCGGTTGTCGAGGGAGGCATGAGGCTGGGTCGGGCGTCTGCGCGCTATGCTCCACGGGTGCTACGCGAGCGAGAGCCTTCGCGTTACTGGGTGCTGCTTGCGCTGCTGACGACGGCGTGCGGCGCGGCGCCCCCGCCGCGGCCGGTCGTGCGCTCCGAGCCGCTCCCGGTATCCGAGAACCAGCAGGGCCACGTCCCGGTCGACGACGCGCCGGACGCGACAAGCGCCGTGGACGAAGGCTCGCTGCCGCCCGAGCAGCCCTCGATCGCGGGCGTCTACCTCTGGTGCCAGGCGCCGACCGGTCGGGCGTGCGCGCTCGCGTCGGCGGCGCTAGGGACGGGCCCGAAGGACCCGGCGGGCCTGCCCCCGACCCTGCTGACGGTGGAGGACCGCTCGAACGACTGCGAAGAGCCGACGATCGCCACGATCGGCGCTCGACTCGCGTCGGCGTTCGCGGTGCAGGCGAGCGGATGGCGCGATCAGGGAGGGAGCTACCTCGACCCGGCGCTGCTGAGCGACATGTACCAGGCGGCGGGCTGTATCAACGACGCCGACCCGTCCAGGCCCATCGCGAAGGTGTCGGCGGCCGACGGAGCGGCGCCGCGCGTATACCTCGTCCGCGTCTGGGACGGCCAGGCGCCGACCTACTGATGGCCCTCGAGATCGTCGCCGCGCACACGGGAGCGGGCGCAGCCAACGTGCGATATGCCGTCCGCCTCGACGACGGCGCGGAGGTCGAGGCGGTCGTCTACCGAGGCGACACGGCGTGCCTGTCGACCCAGGTCGGCTGCGGCGTGCGCTGTCCCTTCTGCGCCTCGGGCGCCGGCGGGCTGTCTCGCTCGCTCGGCGCCGACGAGATGATGGGCCTGCTCGCCACGCTCGAGGCGCAGGGCCATGCGATCCGCCGCGTGACGCTGTCCGGGAGCGGCGAGCCGATGCACGCGAGCGACGCCTGCGCGGAGGTCGTGCGCCGCTGCCACGCGCGCCGGACACCGGCGTCGGTCACGACGAGCGGCGGGCCGCTCTCGCGCCTGAGCACCTGGCTCGCCCCGGGCGCGCCCCCGCACAACGGCATCACCGTCAGCGTGCATGCGGGGACGGAGGCCGTGCGCGCCAGGATGGTGCCGGGAGGACCGCCGCTCGCGGGGCTCTTCGCGCTGCTCACGGAGCACGTCCCCACGCTGCCGCGCAAGCGACGCAAGAAGATCGCGCTCGCCTACCTCTTGATCGAGGGCGCGAACGACGGCGACGCCGAGCTCGATGCGTTCGGCGATCGCGCCGCGCCGCTCGGCCTCGCCGTGCACCTCTATCGACACAACGCGGTGCCGACCTCGTCGCTCCGGGGCGTCCCACGCGCCCGCTACGAGGCGATCTACGCGCGCCTCGCCGGTCGCGGCCTCGTGGTCCGCATGTCGAGCCAGGCGCGCCTCGAGCCGAACGGCGGCTGCGGGACGCTCGTGGCCCTCGGAGCTAGCCGCCATGGGGGATCAGGCCGACGACCGCCAGCAGGGGCTTGAGCACTCCGCCGATGCCCTCGGCGACGATGCAGCCCACGGCGAACGTCGTGAGCGAGACCTCGCGGATCTTGAAGCGCTTCTCGGCGAGCAGGAAGAGGGCGCCGCCGAGGAAGAACGACCAGCCGTAGGCGATCGGCAGCACGAGACCGAGGCCGATGCCGGTGGACGAGGGGAGCCACTTCTCGAGCTTCTGGTTCTGCTCGACGAGCACGTAGACGCAGCCGACCGCGCCTCCGATGGCCATCGCCTCGTACGCGAACGCAGGCATCTCGGCCTGGCCCGAGAAGATCAGCGCCGTCGCGGCCCACATCTTCGCCACCGGGGCCGGGAGCCCCTCTCCCTCGATCGTCATCGGGCCGAGCCCGAGGATCTGCTGGAACACGTAGGCGGACACGAGCGAGCACGGCACGACGGTGACGAGCTGCGTCCAGAACTGCCAGCGCGAGGGAACCCTCAGCCAGCGCCCGTACGCGAGGTCGCCGGTCAAGACGCCCGCCTGCGCGCCCGAGCCGGCCACGAAGCCGGCGCCCGCGAGGTTCTGCCCGGCGCCCGTGCCGCCCGCGAGCGCGGTCACGCCCTGGAGCAGGATGCCCATCACGCGCGCCGGGTTGAACGCGGTCTGCGCGGCCGCGCGCGTGGCGATGACGTTCTGGAGGAAGCCGCCGACCACGATGAGCAGCACCGTCACGACGAACGAGAGGCCCAGCCCGAAGGAGGAGAACAGCGCCGCCACGACCAGCGCGACGCCCGTGAAGATCCCGAACACCTTCGTGCTCATGATCGGATCGTCGTCGTCCGCGGCCGCGCCCGAGAAGAGCGAGCGCATCGACGCCACGATGGTCTTGCCCTGCAGGGCCATCTGCGTGAGCCCGGCGGCGACGAGGAACCCGATCCCGGGCCACACGTAGTGGTGCGGCGCCCCCGGCTCGGGCAGGTGAGGCGCCAGCACGAGGAGCGCGGTCGCGCCGAAGAGGAAGCCGACGCAGGTACGGAAGCCCATGAGGTACGCCCCGCCGATGGCGAAGGGCGACCAGGCGATGGCCGCGCCGTAGGCGGAGAGGCCGAAGAGGCCGATCGCGGTGCCGGAGGGCACGATGCCGAAGCCGTCCTCGTCGTTGAGCACGACGTACGCGATCATCGTCACGCACGTCACGAGCAGGATGTACGGCTGCTTGGGGTCGCCGTGCTCGACGAGCGCTCGGATGACGCTCTCGACGGCCTTGCTCCCCGGCCAGGGCAGCTTCTCTCGCAGGATCAGGAGCTGCCGCAGCGGCACGACGAAGACGAGCCCGACCAGCGACGTGACGACCGAGAAGCCGACCATCTGCCAGAAGGTGAGCGGCGTCGCGGCCATCGCCTCGGCCGCGTAGAAGTTGGTGATGAACCCGAGCGAGCCGCCGGCCGAGCCCATCGTGGCGACGATGGCCATCTCACTCGAGTTGATCTTCGTGGACGAGAGGAAGAAGAACGCGAAGAAGAACAGCGCCGCGATGGTAGGCCCCTCCTCGATCACGCCGAAGCTGAGCGTGAGGTACGAGTTCACGCCGCACAGGAGCAGCGACAGGAAGAACCCGGCGATCAGCGCACGCGGCGTGAGGCCGTTCGGAGGCGGACCCGTCGGCTTCGGCTTCTCTTCGGCAGCGGGCTCGGTGTTCGCAGCAGTCATTTCTTGAACCTCCAGCGCTGCTTGCCAGACTTCGTCTCCATCGCCTCGAGGAAGTCGAGCTCGAAGGCGAGCGTCTCGTCCGCCGTCTTCTTCGACTCCTTCGGGTTCAGGCAGAACAGATCCCAGTGCTCGCCGGGCCGCCCCCACTGGCGCACCTCCCAGCGGCCCTTCGGATCCGTGTCGAGCGGGAACACGACGCAGACCCAGGGCTTGTACTTGGTCGAGTCGCCCTCGGCCGCGCCGAGCCGGTGGAGCACGCAACCCTGGTTGTAGAAGACGCAGTATTCCTTGGCGATGCGGACCATCCGGCGCTCGGACTTGTACTTCTGGTCGGTCAGGTAGCCGTGCTTCTCGACCGCGGCGCGCGCCTCGGGCCGCATCGCGTCGAGCACGCGCGGAAGCGCCTTGCTGATCCGGCGCTCCTCGGCGGGCTCGACGGGCGGGCGGCTCATGCGGCAGCACTGGCCTCCGCAGCCCGGGAACACGCACTCGAAATGGGCGGTGGTGGCGTTCTGGACGATGGGTAGCGAGGTCTTGGTCATGGCGCTCACGTGCGGTCGAGCCTCTTGGCGTAGAGAACCTTGTCCTTGTCCGGACCGTAGAAGTCGGCGACGCGCCCGACCTCCGTGTAGCCGGCGCGGAGATAGAAGCGGCGCGAGGCCTCGTAGAGCGCGGAGCCCTCGGTCTCGATGAGGAGCGTGTGGCCGTCCTCGCGGCGCACCTCGCGCTCGGCGTGCGCGAGCAGCGCCCGGCCGACACCGCCGCCCTGCAGCCGCGCATCGACGACGATCCAGTACAGGTCGAACACGCCCGGGCTCATCGTCGCGCGACCCCAGCACGCGTAGCCGGCCACGCGCCCCTCGCGCTCGGCGACCACGAAGAGGTAGTCGCGGCTCTCGCCGCGCAGGCCGTGGTCGATCAGCTCCATCGCGATCGCGATCTCGGTGTCGGGGAATCGATCGACGCCGCGGAGCAGCGCCTCGAGCACGCTCCGATCGGTCCCCGCGAGCGAGCGGAGCATGGGCTGGGTCGCGCTCACGCCTGCGCGGCCCGGACGACGATCTCGACCAGATCCTCGTAGCTGTAACCGGCGCGCTCGCCCGCGAGGTGGAACCCGGCCCCGCGCGAGAAGTCGGGGTTGGGGTTCACGTCGACGACGAAGGGCCGGCCGCTCCGGTCCACGCGGAAGTCGACTCGTCCGTAGCCCGAGAGGCCGAGCGCCCGGAAGGTCGCCATGGCGTGGGACGTGAGGACGGCGCGGGCGGCGGCGTCGAGGTCCTTCGCCTCGACCGACACCGATCCCTTGTACTCGACGCTGTCCTTCTCCCACTTCGCCGCGTAGGTGAGGATGCGCGGGCGCCCCTCCGGATAGCCGTCGAAGGTGATCTCCGCGACGGGTAGCGCGCGCAATGTGCGCTTGCCGCCCTCGACGAGCTCGATCATGGAGACGTTGTACTCGCGGCCGTCGATGAACTGCTCGACGAGCGCGGGGCCGAGCCCCCGCCCGACGAGCTTCATCGCGCGCGCCTTGGTGTCGTCGGGGGTGGCGCACACGCTCGCCGCGTCGATGCCGTGGCTCGCGTCCTGCGCCGACGGCTTCACGATGCACGGATGCGGAAGCGCGCGCGCGTCCCCGGCCTCGTCGGCGATGACGCAGCCCGCCGGCACCGGGACGCCGGCGGCGCTCACGAGCGCCCGCGCCCGCGGCTTGCTGAGGCAGTTGGCCAGCGCCTCGAGCGGCGCGCCCGTCACCGGCACGCCGCGCACCGCCATGGCGCCCCGGACCGCGGCCTCGAGCTCGGCGATGCCGCGCAGGCTCTCGACGAAGTTGAAGATCACGTCGCAGGGGACGTCGGCGAGCATGCGCAAGATCGCACCAGGATCGGCGGGAAGGATCAGCCGCGAGGGCTGGTAGCCGCGCGACGCGAGCGCCGCCTCGACGTCGACGACGACGTCCATGATCGTCTCGACCGCAACGGTCTCGCCCGACTCGGCGTCGAACGTCATCCCTTCGTCGACGGCCGCGCCGTCGTAGCAGATCGCGACGCGCAACGAGGATCTGGGTGACGAGGCCGTGGACACGCGGGGCGCGAGTCTTACACGAGCCTCGCTGGGGCGAAAGCGTCGTCCGGGCGCTTCGCGCCGATCAGATCGACTGGCGCGCGCGCGCGTTCTCGACGATGCGTCCGATCAGCTCGTGGTACGAGATGCCGTTGCCGCGCGCGAGGATCACGAGGTCACCGGTGACCGGATTGAGACCGGGCAGCGGGTTGACCTCGAGGAACTTCGGGTCGCCGTCTTCCGAGAGGCGCACGTCGACGCGGCCGACGTCGCGGCAGCCGAGCGATCGGTACGCCGCGAGGGCGACGTTCTCCACGCGGCGCACGAGCTCGGTCGGGCGCTTCGGCGGCACGTGATAGGCAACCTCCTCGAGGTAGTTGCGCTTGACCTCGAGCGAGTAGACGAACTCCGCGGCGGAGCAGTTGCGCGGGACGATCTCCATCGCGCCGATCACCGAGGCGCTCGCGCCCGTGCCGAGGATGCCCACGGTGAACTCCGGACCGCTCGCGAACTCCTCGACGAGCACCGGCTCGCGATAGAGGCGGAGCAGCTCGTCGATGAGCTCCATGAAGTCCTCGTGGTTCGTCACGCGCGAGTGCTTGCGGATGCCCATGCTCGAGCCCTCGAAGAGGGGCTTGGCGATGCGCGGATAGGCGAGGTCGAGACCGCGCGCGTCGTCGACGTGCTCGACCACCGCGAAGCGTGGCGTCGGGACGCCGGCGGCTGCGGCGACGCGCTTGGCCATCGCCTTGTCCAGCGTCAGCGCGAGCGTCAGCGGATCCGAGTGTGTGTACGGGACACCGAGCATCTCGAGCGCGCTCGGGACGTGCGCCTCGCGCGAGCGGGTGCCGTAGCCCTCGGCGATGTTGAAGACCATGTCGCCCGGCTCGCTCATGATGCGAGAGAGGAAGGCACGCCCCGACCCGAGGCGGCGGCTCTGGTAGCCGTTGGACGCGAGCGCGTCCTCGAGCGCCGCGACGGTGGCCTCCGAGTCGTACTCCTCGAAGGCGTCCTCCGGGAGCTCGGCCTCTCCGGCGAGCTTCAGCGCCGCGCGCTCGAAGTCCGCCTTGAGGTCGTAGGCGATGCCGACCGTCAGCTCGGTCGCGTTCGAGACGCTCGGTCCGAACGAGCGCAGGCTGCGCGCGCGCGCGCCCCCGCGCGACGCCGGGGCGCGCAGACCGAGATCGCCGCCCTCGGTCGTACGCCGTCCCTCGATGCGCGGTGTCACGTCGAGCGCGCGCGTCTCGATCGGCGGTGTCGCGCGCGGCGCGGTCGGTGGCTCGGCGTCGGCGTCGATCACCTTCACCTTGCGTCGGGACGCCAGCGGCGCGACCACCTCGCCCGCGCTCGACGTGATGCGCTCGCGCTTCTCGTCTGCGCTGCCCGGCATCGCGGCGCCGATCTTCGGCTTCGCGGAGCGGCGGACGCCTTCCCTCTTCGTCGTCATGTCGATGGCCATGGATCCGTCTCGGTTCAGGACGTTTTCGACGGGGCGGATGCAGTAGGCACACGCCACCGTCCGGGCGCGTCGGGCGCCCGGAGGAGGATCACGAAAGAGCCGCCATCACCGCGAAAAGATGCGATCCGCAGCGATCACGACCCCAGAGACCCGCAGGCTCGATTCGAAGAGCAGGGATCGGTACGCAGTCCCACTGCGCGCAACCCCGAAGCGTCATCGACACGAGCCGCGGCGGCGGAGCGAGAAGCGCCCCACCCGAAGATCATCGCGCCTCGATCGCCCCGGCTCGCTGTCGTCACGAGACGACGGTCCGACGGACGAGAGACGAAGAACGAGCGCACGTCGCAGAACGAGCGATCACCTTCGGCGTCGCGAAGCGCGACGCCGTGGGGGGAGCGGCAGTGCGACTCACCTAGTGGAGGTCGCGTGCTCGCGCTCTCGTTCATTCGCCACGAGAGTACGGGCACCGCGATCCGTGTCAATCGTCTTTCGCTCGCGTGATGAATTTTTTTCCGATCGATCGTC
>JBGAQA010000013.1:29764-36306 GCA_044220955.1 Sandaracinaceae bacterium | reverse complement strand
CAGACCCGCGTGACGCGCAGGGTGACCACCGGTCCGTGGACGGCGACGAGCGTGCGGTAGCCTCGCGCGCGATCCTCTTGCTCCTGAAACGCCTGCGCAGCGAAGTACGCGGTGAGCATCCAGGGGACGGAAGTCGCCAGCACCGCGCCACCGCGCCAGGTCGGCGGCATGCCGGCGTAGAGGAAGCCTCCGAGCGGCGAGAGCACGCCGTACCCGACGGCGTTCGTGAAGGGACCGAGGATGGCGTGCCCCTTCCACGCCGTCTTCGGGTGCGAGTAGAGGACCGAGAGGCCAGCGCAGAGGGCGACGCAGATCCCGAGGCCGACCTCCGTCGCGAACGCCGCGACCAGCGAGAACGCCAGCGTGAGGTAGGCCCAGCGCTCGATCCCCGGCGGAACCTTGGCCGCCTCGCCGTAGAGCGTGGCGCTGTCGTCGTGGTCGAGGGCAGCGTTCAGCCACATCGTCCCGAGGTGGGGAACGGCCCAGATGAGCGCGAGCCAGAGCAGGCGCGGCACGGCGCCGAAGTCCGGGACCTCGCAGCCGTGGTCCCAGTACGCCCAGCTGTAGCCGAGCACGGGGAGCAGGGACACCAGGAGTAGGCCACGCGGGCGCGCGAGCGCGACGAGGTCACGAACCACGGCCCGCTCTTACCTTATCTCTACGTGGGCGGGCGAGGCGGTGCTGCCACCGGGTACGTGTAGACGACCTCGATGTCGCCGGCGTCGGCGACGCGGATCTCGCAGCGTCCGTTCGCCACCACGAGGTCGAGCAGCCCGGTGCCGTAGCCGGCGAGGAAGCACTGCCAGCCCAGGCTCCGGCGGAACAGCGCGCTCGCGTCCCTCATCACGAAGCACGCGTGGCCCGGACGGCTCTCGGCGAGGACGAACTCGCCCAGGTTTCGCGTCTGCGAGGACCACGCGTGGAGCGTGAGCTTGAGGAACTCGCTGGGAGTGCTGCCGAACGAGCGGGACCAGCTCCGCACGACGGGCGCGAAGGCGCCGGCCTGGGCGGTCCGATGAGCGCGCTCGCGGCCCAGGGCGAAGGTCCGCTCGCGTCCGACGACACCGAGCAGCGCATCCATCATCTGCGCGTGGTGCGCGACCGGCACCCACTGCGTCTTCGTCGGATCGACCGAGAGGTCGGTGTCGATCCACGTGGTCGCGTTGCCGTCGGTCCGCACGAGCTCCGCCCGCACCGCCGCCCAGACGTTCTCCTCGATGAGGAGATGCCTCACTCCGGCGACCGCGGATGCCGCGATCGTCGGTTCCGCGCCCGACGTGGTCATGTCCCAGCCCCGGGCCGAGACTAACGTGGATCGAGACGTGGATCGAGCAGGGACGCGGCGCGTGCCGACGCGGAGCTCCGGATCAGGACCCCTGCGTCTTGGCGAGGTAGCGACTGAGCGCGTCGGTCGTGCTGGTCAGGTTGGCCGTGATCTGCTTGCTCAGGAAGGCCTCGACCGCCTTGCCCACCGATCCGGCGAGGAACGACGGAACGCCGCGCACCTTCTTCAGGTCGATCGAGAACTCGCCCCGCAGCTCGATCCGCGTGCGACCAGGTGCCAGCTCGATGAGCCGGGTCTGGCCTCTCGAGGTCACGGCCTCGGTGAACGCATGCGTGTGGATCGTCCAGTCACACTCGTGCTTCGACTCGTCCCAGACCGCGTGGTCGTCCCAGGAGAGCGCCTTCTCGTCCAGGAGCGCCCGCGCGGCGGCCGGGATCTCCCCACCGCCGTGCCAGACGTTGAAGAGCGTCGTGACGGGACCCGCCTCGTCACGCTTCTTGACCTCGATGGCGCGCACGTTCGGGAGGAACTCGACGACCTTCGGGAGATCGTCGCGATACGCACGGAACACGACGTCGCGCGCGTAGGGAAGGATGGAGTCGGCTTCGATTCGCACGGGGCGATTTCTACAGTCAGGGGGTGCCCGACGCCAGGCGCAACGTGCGCCGATGCGCGACCGCTTGCTCGAGGAGCGTGGTGAGCGCGCCGCGGATCTCGCTCGGATCGATCGACTCGGTCGGCAGCTCGAGCGTGAGCACGACGTCGCCGTCTTCGTCGTAGGCGAACTTCGCCTGGTACATGTCGCGGTTGACACGGAGCAACCATCGGGCGAGCTCGAAGCTGTTCTTCCCGCGGGTGGCCAGGAAAGGGACCACCGACGCGATGAGCCAGTTCTTCTGCAGGCGAACGAAGATGCTCACGTCCCCCTCGTCGGTCTCGTGCACCGACTTCACGGTGCCGTCGTCGTGTGGCGTGGCTTTCCAGCCGAGCGCGTCGAAGTGGCCCATGAGGGTGGTGTGATCGAGCACGGGGAACATCCTGCGCGCGGTGGTGGTTGCCGATCAAGAGCGCAGCTTGCAGAGGGCCCGGGTCCGGCCCAGGAGACAGACGTGACCAGGACGACCAGGGTGCGCGGCACCATCCGCAAGATCTCGATCGAGGGAGGCGTGTTCGCGCTCGTCACGGACGATGGCAAGCAGGTGGAGCTCATCGATCCGCCCGCCGGCCTGCAGAAGAACGGCGCCCGCGCCGAGGTGGTCCTCGACCGCACGAACGCGGACGCGACCATCGGCATGGTCGGCGACGCCGCCCGAGTCCGCTCGTTCACCCTCGAATAGCGGGCGACACCTCACCCCAGCGCGGGGTAGACGGCCTGGACGTCGTCGTCGTCGTCGATCTCCGACAGGAACGCCTCGACCTCGGCCCGCTGCGCCGCGTCGAGGGAGGTGACGAGGTTCTTCGGCTTCCAGATGAGCTTGGCCGAGGACACGGTCCACTTCCGCTCGCCGAGCGCCTTGCTCACCGCGTCGAGGTCCGTCGGCTCGGTGTAGAAGACGGTGCCCCCCTCTCCGTCGCTCTCGAGATCCTGCGCGCCCGCCTCGATCGCGGCCTCGTCGGGATCGGCGCCGCCTTCGGGGGGGCTGGCCTCGATCGCGCCGAGGCGGGTGAAGTCCCACGAGACCGCGCCGCTGCTGCCGAGCTGGCCCTTGCGGAAGAGAACGCGGATGTTGGCCGACGTGCGGTTCTTGTTCTCCGTCAGGCACTCGACGATCACGGGGACCTGGTGGGGCGCGAAGCCCTCGTACGTCACGCTGTCGTACTGGATCGGACCGTCGAGCAGCCCGGCGCCCTTCTTGATCGCGCGGTCGATCGTGTCGCGTGTCATCGACGCCTTGCGCGCCGCCTCGAGGACCATGCGGAGCTTCGCGTTGTTGGACGGATCGGCGCCGCTGCGCGCGGCGATGATGATCTCCTTGGCGATCTTGCTGAACACGCGACCCTTCGCGTTCGCCGCCGCCTCCCGACCCTTCTGCTTCCACTGAGCGCCCATGATCGCGCGTCCGTAGCACCAGGCGCGGAGCCTGGCGAGAGGCAGCGCAACTAGCGCGAGATCACGGGCTCGGGCGCCAGAACGCGGATGTCCCAGAACGTGCCGAGCCCCGTGGCGAGCCAGCCAGCCAGCTGGGCGTAGAGAAGGAAGAGGCATGCCCCGAGCACGGCGGTCACCACGAACGAGGCGCGCCGCCCGTCCTGGCCGACCACGCCCAGCGCCTCGAGCCCGTCCGGCAAGCACGCCGCGAGATGCCAGGGGACCACGAACACGAACACTCCGTAGAAGCCGAGCCAGAGCGGCTGTCCGAGCGTCGTACGGAGCTGATCGTACGACCAGAGCGGCGGCTCTGCGCCGACGACGCGTCCCCCCCAGAGCACGATCACGTGCACGAGAACACCGAGCGCGGCGAGCGGCGAGACCCCACGCACGACCGAGCCGAGCGCGCGAGCGAGCGCGGGGTCTCCGGGACGCGCCTCACCCGGCAGGCGGTCTCTCCGGAGCAGCGCGCGCACGAGCAGGACCATCCACGCCGCCATCGGCACGACGAACAGGATCAGCGTGAGCGCGGTCCCGAGGCCGCCGGTCGTCGCGGCGAGCCGCTCGACGAAGGCGTAGCGTCCGCCGAAGATCGACCACTGCTCCCACACGTGGAAGAGCAACTGCGCGGCGAGCGGCAGCGACGAGAGCAAAGCGAACGCCCGTCTCTCACGTTCTGCCGTCGTCGCCACGCACCTCTCTTATCACGGAGGGCCGACGCCTTACGACGGCGTGGTATGCCCGGGGCGTGCGCGGAACGAGCTGGGCGCTGTGGATCGGGGCGATGGCCGTCGTCGCGTGTGGCTCGCCCCCGAGCACCCGCTCGGCCCCTTCCGCGCCCCAGCGGACCGAGTGCACGGTCGCCCTGCGCTTCGAGGACGAGACGCCCGGCGACGACGAGCCTTCCCTCGTGGCGCTCCCTCGCACCCGGGTCACGCTCGTCCGCATCTGCGATCCTGGCGGGACCGAGACCCGCTTCGTCGGGAACGAGCCGGGCGTCTGCCAGTTCTCCGATCCGGCCGGTGCGCTCGTGCGAGCCCGCTGCTGGTGGGGGAGCGAGGGGTCGGAGCTCGAGGTCCACCGCGTGCTCCGGCAGGTGGTGGTGCGCCGCGCCGCGTGGACCGACGCCGACGGAACGGGGGCGTTCACCGACGCCGTGGAGCTGGACCTGCCGCCCGGGGCCGAGCTGAACGTCCTCGCGCCCGACACGCTGCCGCACCATCCTTGATCCTCGATCCCGGTCCGCACTGCCTTGACAGGCCAGGGTACGGAAGGTAGCCAATCGGCCCTCTTCCACGGAGCCCCATGGCCAACGTCGCATCCGCGCAGAAGCGCATCCGCCAGACCACCAAGCGCACCGCGCGCAACAAGCACGTCCGCACCGGCGTCCGCTCGCTCATGAAGACCGTGCGCGAGGCCGTGTCCGGCAAGGACAAGAAGGCGGCGAAGGCGGCGCTCGCAGACGCGATCAAGAAGATCGACTCGGCCGTGTCGAAGGGCGTCTACCCGAAGCGGACCGGGTCGCGCTACGTGTCGCGCCTGAGCGCGCACGTCGCCGCGATGAGCTGACCCGGCTCGGATTCCTCTCTTCTGGATCCCGTCGCAGCCCAACCTGGGCCGCAGTCGTCATCAGACGACTGGGATACAGGTATGGGAGACGGGGTCGTACTGCTCGGGCGGGATGCACCCGGCATCGAACCCGGCGTCTGCGACCGCGGTGTCGCCCTGCGACGCGTCGACCGGGCTGGTCGCCGTGCCGCAGCCGGTCGCCAGCACCGCGATGACGAGGGCGGCGGGGACCACGAGCTTCTTCGGATCGGTCTTCTCGTCCATCGCCGCGATGATGCGCCGAGAAGGTATGAGCTCGCAAGCGTGCTACGCCAGCGTCGGTGACGCGGGACACGACCGAGAAGCTCGTGCGCGGGGCGAGCTCGCCGGCGATGCGCTCGAAGGACGGGCTCGAGCTCGTGCTCCGCGATGGGAGCCTGCGACGGCTCGAGGGTGACTCGGCCGCCCTGGCCGAAGCGCTGCTGGAGCTCTTCGACACGGGAGCCCAGGATCGCGCGTCGATCCATGCGCACCTCGAGGCGCGAACCGGCGCACCCCTCGGGGACGGCACCCGCGTCGTCGATGCGCTCGTCGATCTGCTCGAGGGCGCGGGCGTCCTCACGCGTCGAGCACGCGCGCTACCGGCGAACCGGGGGTGCGCGCGCGTGCTCCTGGGGCTCGGGGGCGCCGTGGCGTCGGCGCACGCACCCGCGCTCGTCCAGGCGTTGCAGGCGATGGGCCACGAGGTGCGCGTGATCGCCAGCGAGCGCGCGCTGCGCTTCGCCTCGCGAGAAGCGCTCGAAGCGCTCACGCACGAGCCCGTCCTCTGCTCGATGTGGCCCAGCGACGCCGAGCGCTCGCACGCGGGGCACGTCCCCCACGTCGAGCTCGCCGGCTGGGCGGAGGTGATGGCGATCTGGCCCGCGACGGCGGCGATGATCGGCCGCATCGCGACGGGAGACTGCTCGGAGCTGGTGAGCGCCGTGGCGATCACGACGCGAGCGCCGGTGCTCGTCGCCCCATCGATGAACGAGGCGATGATCGACGCGGCCTCCGTCGCGCGGAACCTCGAGACCCTGAAGGCCGACGGCTTTCGCGTCGCGCTCACGACGCTCGCTCACGAGGTCGCGAGCGCGCCCGCCGATCGGCGACCGATGCACGGCGGTGCCCCCGACGCCAGCACGGTCGCGCGGATGATCGACGCCCTCGCCCGGGCCGGTGCGCCGCTCGAGCCTCGGGACGCTGCGTCGTGGGAGGCGTTTCATCGGCGTGTCCCCGAGTCGGAACAGGCCTGGGTCGGCGCGGCCGATCCGGTGACGATGGGCGCGCTCGCCGCGCATGGTCGCGGCGGCTCGCTCTGGGACGTCGGCACGGGGCACGGGGCGATCGCGGTCGCGGCGGCCGAGCGTGGCTACCGCGTGGTCGCGACCGACGTATCGGATACGGCGCTGGCGCGCGCAGCCGAGAACGCGCCGGACGCCGCCGTCCTCTGGGTTCGCGACGACGTCACGGCGAGCATGCTGTACGGCGCGAGCGACGTGGTGATCGACCGGGGCACGCTGCACACCTTGCCGCCCGCGTCTCGTCCCGGCTACGCGCGCACGCTCGCGCGCCGGACCA
>JBGAQA010000013.1:24591-29538 GCA_044220955.1 Sandaracinaceae bacterium | reverse complement strand
GAGGTCGTATGCTCTCTGGGTTCATGTCCCGCCGGCGCGTCCTGGTCTCGGCTCTCACCGCCTCCGTGATCGCGATCGCCGCGGTCGCGCTGGCGCAGGGCGTCGTCGCGCACGAGTTCGTCCCCAACGCGGGACAGGACGATGGCAGCTCGCTCGTGTCGAGTGCCGGCAGCACCGAGCCGGCCGCCATCCTCTACGACGGCCGGCTCGTCCCCCCTCCGACGGGGGGAGCGCTGCGCGACGGTGAGCGAGCGATGCGCGCTCAGCCCGGGGACGGAGCGCAGAGCGAGGAGGTCGGCCGCAGGTCGCCGACGTTCCGGCCCGATCGCGTCACCGCACTGCCCGGCGCGGTCGGGTACTTCGAGGTCTTCACGCCGACGATCACCCCGTACAAGCGGGTGACGGCGCTCGACGGGGTCGCCCTCGCCGGCTCCGTCCCGGTCCTCGCGGTCGCCGACGTCGCTCGAGCCCGGGTGGCGATCGAGGGCGCGGGAGCCACGCCGCCGGACGGGCGCGTGCGCGATCGATTCTGGGGAAGCGTCGTGCTCGACTTCTCCGGCGGTGGCGTGGTGCCTCTGCCGAGCGTCTCGCCGGAGTCGCGGATCCTCACGCTCAGGACCGAGCCGGAAGGCGCGGCGGTCCACGTGGAGCGCGATCACGCCGACAACTTCTACGCCGTCCTCGATGGGCCCGGCACGCGGGCGGTGCGGGTGACCTTCTTGACCGACGCGCCACGCACGTACTTCGGCTTCGACGAGGGGGCCGCGCTGCCGACCGCGCCGAGCGACGCGCTCGTGGCCGAGGTCCCCGTGCTTCCGGACGTCGTGGAGCGCGACGCGCTCGACTTCGCGCACGAGCTGGGCGTGGGGCGGGGCGATCCCTTCGATCGCGTGGTGGGCGTCCTCGTCTCGCACTTCCGATCGTTCGAGGAGTCCGACGACCCGCCCGCGGACACCGGCAACATCTTCCTCGACCTCGCGCGGGGCATGCGCGGCGTGTGCCGACACCGGGCGTACGCGTTCGCCATCACGGCGATGGCGCTCGGGATCCCGACGCGCTTCGTGAACAACGAAGCGCACGCGTGGGTCGAGGTGCACATGCCCGAGCGCAGGGGCTGGCTGCGGATCGACCTCGGGGGCTCCGCCCAGGGCCTGGTCTCCCGGAGCGCCGACCACGGGCCCGCCTACGAGCCGGGGATGCGTGACCCGCTCCCGCAGCCGGAGCCCTACGTGCGTGCACGTCAGGCCGCCGATCGAACGAGCCATGCGCCGCCCAGCACGGGCACCGGCAGGACCGACCCGGGCCTGCCCCCGGCGAGCACGCTCGAGACGACCACGGCGGCCGGCCTGGAGACCGGCGAGCGGCCGTCGCCCCCGCCGAGCGATCCACTCGGCCTCTCGCCGCCTCGCCCGAGCGCGTCGCCACGCGCACCGCTCTCGCTCGCGCTCGATCGCGACCCGCCGCACTGGGACATCCTGCGCGGGCAGAGCTTCGAGGTGACGGGGACCGCCGCGAGCCGTGGCGCGCCCGCGGCGGGCGCTCGCATCGAGGTGCTCCTGCGCGACGCGGCGGGCGAGGAGCAACTCCTCGGCGTCACGGTCAGCGACGCGAACGGCGTCTTCCATGCGACCTTCGGCGTCCCGCCCGACGCTTCGGTGGGCGAGCGACGGCTGATCGTCCGCAGCCCCGCGAGCGCGCGCTACCAGTCCGCGACGGTCGAATGAGGCTCGCGCCGGGGCCCTCCGCGCTGCTCGCCCTGACGTTGGTGACGGCGGCGGCCGGGGCGCAGGGCCCGCTCGTCTCTCCGCCGCCGGTGCGAGCGCCAGCCTTCGTGCGCGTCGTCGCCGGGCACTTCGACAGGAACGGGAGCGTGTTCCGCTTCCTCGGAGCCAACGTCGCCGTCATGCACGGAGAGGCGCACCGCGCCGCGCTCGACACGACGCTCGACGCCGTCCGGAGCGACGGCCTGCGCGTGATCCGCGTGTGGGCGCTCGGCGAGTGGGACGCAGGCGCCCCCGAGTGGGCGCGTCGCTATGCCTTCCGGATCGGAGAGGACGGCTGGGTCGAAGAGAGCTTCGTCCATCTCGATCGGGTGCTGGCGGCGGCGGGCGCCCGGGATCTGCGTGTCATCGTCGTGCTGGCGAACCGCTGGGGCGACTACGGTGGCATCCCACAGTACCTGCGCTGGTCCGGCGATGCGTTCGTCGCCTCCGAGACCGACGGGATCGCCCGCGCCGAGCTCGGCACGTTCTTCCGCTCGGCGCGCGGGCAGACGCTCTACCTCGCGCACCTCGAGCGCGTCGTGACACGCGTCAGCACGATCACGGGCGTCGCGTACCGGGACGACCCGACGATCTTCGCCTGGGAGCTCGTGAACGAGATCGCCTCCGAGCGCCGCGACGCCGCCGACCTCGCCGCGTTCGTGAGCACGGCCGCGCGGCGCCTGCACGCGCTCGATCCGAACCACCTCGTGTCGGCAGGACACATCGGCTACACGACGGCCGCCGAGCGTCGCACCTGGCGAGAGGTCGTCTCGCTGCCCGAGATCGACTATGCGGACGCGCACGCGTACCCGACCGAGCACGATCGCGTGCGCTCGTTGGCAGAGCTCGACGCCTTCGTGGACGATCACGCGGCCTACGCTCAGACGGTGCTGCGCCGGCCGCTGGTGCTGGGTGAGGTCGGCTTCCGCGCAGGCCGCCGAGCCCTCGGTAGGACCCGCGCCGCGCTCTTCGACCGCTTCCTCGCCCGCACCGAGCGCGCGGGCGTGGACGGAGCGCTCACCTGGATCTACGGCCCGAGCACCGATCGCGCCGGCCCACACACGATCCTCGCCGATCACCCCGATCGCGACGCGCGCCGCGTCCGGGCGACCCTGGCGCGACATGCCCACGAGCTGGACGCCTCCGTCACGTCTCCGGCGTGGCCGCCGGGCCCCGCCCCGCTCTGGGATCCCTCACGCACGATCCGCGGCACCTCCCGCGCGAGCCGGGCGGTCGACGGTGTCGTCGCGATCCCGCCCGAGGCCTTCTTCGAGGCACGCTTCGAGCTCGTCGGCGCGTACGACGAGGGCGCGATCGCGCACGTGTACGGCGCGGGACACGGTCACGTGACGTACCGATTCCGGCCTCCGCCGGCGCTCGGCTCCCGCGTCCGCGTGTCGGTCCGCGCGAGCTCGGAGCTCCCGGGCCCCGGGCTCGGGGCGTCCCCCGAGGATGGGTCGCACGTGCTCGTGTCCATCGACGGCCTCCCGATCGGCGCGATCGACGTGCCGCCGGACGACGGGGTCGGCCGGCTCGTCGCGATCGAGCTCGCGATCGACGACGCGCTCGGCTCGGCGCTCCGCGCGCCCGGGCCGCACGCGCTGCGCTTCGAGGTCGAGGACGACGACCGCTCCCACGGGCTCTGCTTCTACGGCGCTGCGACCGGCCATGCGCCGCTCGATCCCGCGATCGCGGCCGAGCTTCCCGGCCGCGTCGAAATCGCTTTTCTGCCTTGACGCGCGCACCCCCGCGCGCTGCGATTCGCTCCACACGACATGAGCGAGCCGAAGGATCCGGAACAGGCCGCGCCGCCGCCACAAGGAGCGGCCGCAGCCTTCCGCCCGTCACGCCAGCCGACGGGCGACGGAGGAGCCGAGGCGCCGCGCGTGACGTTCGAGCCGGGCGGCTCGGCCCAGTTCTCGCGGGTCGAGGGCGAGGAGGATCTCCACGAGGTCCAGCCGGACCTGCCGGACGTGCGGGTCGAGCTCGACGAGGCGGAGCGCGGCGGGCGCTACCAGGACGGCCCGATCCTCGGTGCCGGCGGCATGGGCGAGGTCCGCCTGCGCAAGGACAAGCGCGTCGGCCGGAGCGTCGCGACCAAGATCATGCACGCCCACGTCGAGACGGCCGAGACGCGCCAGCGCTTCCTGCGCGAGGCGCGCGTCCAGGGCCAGCTCGAGCACCCCGCGATCGTCCCCGTCTACGACCTGGGCGTCGAGGACGGCCGCCTCTACTTCACCATGAAGCGGGTTCGCGGGCAGACGCTCGCGCGCATCCTGTTCGGCCTCGCGAGCGGAGAGGACGAGTACGTCAAGCGATTCTCCCGTCGGCGCATCCTGGCGAACTTCCTGCAGGTCTGCCGCGCGGTTCACTACGCGCACGTCCACGGCGTGCTGCACCGGGACCTCAAGCCCTCGAACATCATGGTGGGGGACTACGGGGAGATCTACGTCCTGGACTGGGGCCTGGCGCGCACGCTCGATGTTCGACCGACCACGACGGGCGCGATGGCACCACGCCCACGGCACTCGCTCGTCGCCGCCGACCCCACGCGGATGCGCATGTTCCAGCCGAACATCACCAAGCCCGGCAACCTCATCGGCACGCTCGCGTACATGTCGCCCGAGCAAGCGCGCACCGAGCCGCTCGACGCGCGCGCGGACGTGTACTCGCTCGGCGTCATCCTCTTCGAGATCCTGGCGCTGCGACGCTTCCGCGACGACTCGAGCTACCTGCGCGTGATCGCGCAGATCGTGGACGGGGTCGTCGCGAAGCCGAGCGAGCACGTGGACGTCGACCCGGCGCTCGACGCGATCTGTGCGAGAGCGACGGCCGTCGAGCGCGAGGAGCGCTACGGCACTGCGCTCGAGATCGCCGAGGAGATCGAGCGCTGGCTCGACGGTGCACGCGACGCCGAGTCGCAGAAACGCAGCGCGGCGGCGGCGGTGCAGGGCGCCAAGGGGCACCTCGCGTCGGGTGACCCCGAGCTCGCAGGCTCGGCCCTGCACGACCTGCTGCGGGCGGTGACGCTCGACCCCGACAACCACGAAGCGCCCAAGCTGCTCGTCGAAGCGCTCGAGGCACCGACCGCCACGCTGCCCAAGGAGGTCGAGGCCGACGTCACGTCGCGACGCGCCGAGCGGGCGTCTTCCGCGACCACGCTCCTGTCCACCGCGTGCGCGCT
>JBGAQA010000013.1:22776-24386 GCA_044220955.1 Sandaracinaceae bacterium | reverse complement strand
GTCATCGACGACAAGCGCGATCGTCTCTCCGGAGGATGACCACGATGCGACACCTCACCGCGGCTTCGTGTCTGGTGCTCCTGTTCGTGAGCGCGCTGGCACGAGCCGACCAGTGCGAGCTCGTGGACGCGGACGTGGGCCAGCGCGCCGCAACCGCGATCGCGGGCTCGCACGCTCGCGTGCTCTCGTACTGCGCGCCCTGCGGCGACCCGCTCCCCGCGATCGGCGCTGCCCACACCCCGCACGACGTCCGCTACGTGGCCGGATCGGTCGTGATCGACGGCGCCTCGGTCGATCTCGCGTACACCTACCTCGAGGTGGCGCCGAACGTCTTCGAGAACGTCGCGCTTCGCACCGGCTGTTCGGCGTTCGACGTGCCCGAGGTACTCCGCTTCCGTGGCGCTACGTTCGAGCGAGCGCGCTTCGCCGCCCCGCCGCCCGCACTTCGGCGCTTCGGCTGGGGCCGCCCGCCGAGCCAGGCGCCCCGGCTCCCGGCGCCTGGCTGAGCCGAGGGGCCGGGGCGTCATGGCCGGGACGAGCGCCCGGCTCAGGGTGAGCAGACGCCGGTGCAGTTCGAGCTGCAGCACTCCGCGCTGCTCGCGCACGACTGCCCGATGTCCGTGCAGCCTCCGGATCCGCTGAAGCACAGGCCGTCGAGGCACGTGCCCTCGCAGCAGTCCGAGCTCGCGAGGCACGCCGACGTGCTCGGGATGCACATCGTCGAGCAGCGCCGCACCCCCATCGAGTCCAGGACGCACTCGGCGCCGCTACAGCACTGCGAGCTGAAGTCGCACGTGTTGCCCAGCGGGATGCAGGCCGTCTGATCGTTGCAGCGGCTGACGCCGAGGCCTGTCGGCTCGCAGCCGCGGCTGCGGCGCACGCAGCAGTCGTTCGAGCCGCCCTGCGCACAGATCTCGCCCGGATCCACGCACCCGGGCGGGTTGACGCAGCGGCGAACTCCGACCGAGTCGGGCGGGCTGCACTCGTCCGAGCAGCACTCGGCGTTGCCGGTACAGATCTCGCCGTAGGGCCGGCAGCCGTCGAGGTGCTGACAGATCCGGATGCCGCTGCCTGCGTCGGCGCAGAGCGCGGAGCAGCAGTCGCGCTGGCCCGTGCAGGGCTCGCCCGAGCTGCTGCACGAGCCCAGGAACTCGCAGCGATGCGTGGACGGATCGCAGCCCCCGTTGCAGCAGTCGGCGCCGGTCGAGCAGATCTCGCCCTGGGCGCGACAGGTGTCGTGCGTCGAGCAGCGCGAGGGGCCGCCGGTCGTCGACGGCACGCAGAAGCCGCTGCAGCAGTTGCCGTTGGAGGAGCAGGTCTCCCCGTCGACCTCACAGCCCGAGCCGGCGGTCCGACAGGTACCCGCGGTGCACACGTTCGAGCAGCACTGCGCCGCGCTGGTGCACGTCGCACCCCTGGTGCGGCACGTGCTGGTGTCGCTGCAGACGCCGCCGACACAGCCCGTGGAGCAGCAGTCCGCGGCGGTCCCGCACGCTTGGCCCCCGATCTCGCAGCCGCCCGCGACCTGACAGCGCCGCGCGCCGTCGACCCCGAGACCGCAGCGTCCCGAGCAGCAGTCCGCGCTGCTCGTGCAGAGTGCCTGAGTGCGG
>JBGAQA010000013.1:10663-22732 GCA_044220955.1 Sandaracinaceae bacterium | reverse complement strand
GTCGTTGCAACACTGCGAGCCGAGCGTGCACGACGCCCCGTCGCCACGGCGACCGGCGTTCACGATCCCGTCGCAGTTCCGGTCGACGCCGTCGCAGAGCTCGGCGACGCCAGGGTGGACGTTGGCGTCGAGATCGTTGCAGTCGTTGCCGAGGCCGAGGCAGCTCGCGTCCGGGAAGCCGTCCACGTCTCGGTCCCACGCCGTGTACGTACACATCGCGGCCGCGTTCGAGCACACATCGGTGCTGCACGCCGCCGCGTCGTCACAGCTGGGAGCGGTGCCGCCCTGGCACGTTCCCGGCGTCGTCGTCGTCGAGCTGCACGTCTCGAGGCCGTTACAGAACTGGCCGTCGTCGCAGACGCTCGCCGTCGGGCCGGTGCACGGCAGACCCGTCACGCACCCCGACGCGGTGCACACCTGACCCGCGGCGCAGTTGGCCGCGTTGTAGCTGTGGTTGCACGTGTCGGTCGCTTCGACGCACGCATCGTCCGAGCAGGCGAGCCCGTCGTTGCAGTTGACGGGCGTGCCGGGAACGCAGCCCGCCGCCGCGCTGCAGGTCTCCACGCCATCGCAGAACTGGCCGTTGTCGCAGGCGGCGCTCACCGGCGCGTGAGCACAGCTGTCGGTGACCGCGCTGCAGCTGTCGGCGGTGCATGCGATCCCGTCCGCGCAGCTCGGCGGCGACCCCGCCTGGCATCCCAGCCCCACCACGCAGAGCTCGGTGCCGTCGCAGAACGTCGCGTTCGAGCACGCGGCGTGGTTCGGTGTGTGAACACAGCCTCCTGCCGCCTCGGTGCACGCGTCCGCCGTGCACGCGAACGCGTCGCCGCACACGGGCGCCGTGCCTGGCTGGCAGCCGAGCGTCGCGCTGCACGACTCGATGCCGTTGCAGACCAGATGGTCGTCGCAGACGGTGTCGTTGGGCGTGTGCTGGCAGCCGAGCGTCGGATCGCACGAATCGACGGTGCAGGAGACGGCGTCGGCGCAGACGAGGTTGGTGCCCGCGCGGCAGATCCCGCCGCCGCAGCTCTCCGCACCGTTGCAGACGTTGCCGTCGTCGCACTCGGCGCTCGTGGTGCACGTGCGGCCCGGCGTGCAGCCCGACGCGGGATCGCCGGGGTTCGCCGTGCAAACCGCGCCAGGGGCGCAGGTCGCCGAGCTCGGCGTCGAGCGGCAGGCGAGGGCGCTCTCGTCGCACGCCTCGGTGGTGCAGCTGAAGCCGTCCGGCGGGCAGGCGACGGTCGCTCCCGCGACGCAGCCGCGCGCGTCGGCGCCCGCACCGGGTGCGCAGCGCTCGGCGCCGTCGCAGAACACACCGTCTGCGCAGAACGCGTCGCTCGCCGTGTGCGTGCATCCGCCTGCTGCCTCGCTGCACGCGTCCATCGTGCAGGGCACACCGTCGTCACAGCTCGGCATCGGCGCGCCGACACAGCCGCGCGCGTCCGCTCCAGCCAGCGTCGGTGCGCACCGCTCGAGCCCGTCGCAGACGAGGCCGTCTCCGCAGACCGCGTCGACCGGCGTCGCGACACACGCGTCCGTCGTCGCGTCGCATGCGTCGTTCGTGCACGAGAACCCGTCGTCGCAGCTCGGCGCCGTGCCGGCCACGCAGCCGCTCGCGGCGTCGGCCCCGCTGGTGCCCGGCGCGCAGCGCTCGTCGCCGTTGCAGAACGACCCGTCGCTGCATGCGGTGGCCGACGGTGTGTTGATGCACGCGTGAGCCGACTCGTCGCACGAGTCGCTCGTGCAGGAGGCGTGGTCGTCACAGCTCGGAGGGGGCGTCGGCGCGCAGCCCGTGGTCGCGTCGGCGAGCGGCGAGGTCGTCGCGCACGCCGAGCCGCCGTTGCAGAAGAACGCATCGTCCGAGCAGGCCGTCGGCGAGATCGTGCGGCTGCACGTGCCCGCCGAGCAGGTGTCGACGGTGCAGCTGAAGCCGTCCTCGCAGTCCGGGCTCGTCGTGCAAGGCCGGCCCGCGCCTGCGTCGCCGCCCGTCGATCCGTCGTCGCCCATCGATCCGTCGTTGCCGACCGAGCCATCGCCGCCCATCGCCCCATCGCCCGCGTCACCGGCGTCCCGCGCCGAGTCGACGGCAGCGTCGGACGGCCGGGGCGCGTCGAAGGGAACACCGGTGTCCGAGGCGACGGGCATGTCCGCGTTCGCGCACGAGCAGCCCGCGACGCCGAGACCGACGCCGAGCGCGATGAACACAACGAGCGGATTCCTGAGGATCATGCCCCGCACCTCTTTCCGCGACACCGATGGCCGTTTGCCCATGGTATGCGGGTCGGGTCGCGGGAATCACGTCTCTCGATCGCGATCCCGTGAGAGCGGAATCCGGACGGCTTCAGTCGCCGATCGCGATGCCGAGCTTGTGTCGGAGCTGCAGGTAGCTCTCGCTGACGCTGTAGAGCGTGAGCTCCTTGAGGCGATCTTTCTGCGGCACGGCCGACGCCTCGTCGGGGCTCGCGCGCACGAGCGCCATCGCGATCTCGAGGTCGTTGGCGAGCACGAAGCCGACGCGATCGGCCGTGAGGTCGACCGCGGCCGTCCACTTCTTCAGGTCGAGCTCGGGAGCCGCCTGCAGCAGGCGATTCACCTGGCTGCGGAGCTGGTCCTGCTGGGGACCCGGCAGATGCGCCTTGAACGCCGCCTGGTGCTCGTTGACCGCGCCGGAGAGATCTCCGGGGACCGGGAACGCCGGCACCATGGTCTTGATCGCGGCGAGCAGCCAGGCTCGGAGCCCGGAGCCCGTCGGCACGAGGTGCCGGAGGTAGAGGCCTCCGCGCAGGTACGTGAGGTGGCGGCCCGCGACGAACGCGAGCGCCTGGGCAGGACCGCCTTGCTGGGCTCCACGGCCGAGCCCGATCGAAGGAGGCGCGGCGAACACGAACGAGAGGCCACCGGGATCGTCGTTGCGGTAGTAGAGCGGCGGCAGCGGGATGCGGGTCGCCGCACCCGCGTACCAGAGCGTCCGTGCCATGTCGGCCGGATCACGCTCTGCGTCGCGCGGCTTCTCGCGGTCGAGCTTGAAGGCCGAGAGCGGCTGCGCGCGCACGGCGACGATCGCCGGCGCGATCGTGTGGAAGATGTCGGTCAGGAGCGGGTCCTGGAGCGGGTGCTGGACGTGCTTGGCCCAGAGATCGTCCGAGAGCTCGCTCTTGATCGCGGCCGGCGCGCGCTTGCGATGCTTCTTGAAGAAGCTCTCCTCGTCCGGCTCGGCGTTCTTCAGCGCGGTGAGCGTCTGGCACACGCACCAGCTCTCGTCGGGCTTCTTGGCCTCGGTGTAGAGCTTGCGAAGGGCCTGGTAGCTCTCCATGCGGTACGGGCTCATCTCGAGCAGCTCGTGGTGCACGCGCACCGCACTCTGGAAGTACTTCTTCGGCTCGGCCGAGAAGATGTCGGCGAGCTGCTCGGCGCGACGTCGGTTCTCGGGATCGAGCTTCTGCGCCTTCTCGTAGGCCTCGACCGCGTCGGAAGCCCGCGAGAGCCGGTGCCGCAGCACCTCGGCGAGCGAGTCGTAGAGGTGCGCGACGTCCTTGGGCGCCGGGGCCTCGCCCTCCTTCATCGCCTCGACCCGCTTGATGCGATCGCGGTACGCCTTCTCGAGACGCGGCCAGTCCGCCTTCGCCGTGAGGGCCTGCACGAGCCCCTCGAAGGCCTTGCCGAGCGAGGGCAGCATGTCGAGCGCCTGCTCGTAGTAGTCGGCAGCCTCGTCGAGCCGGCCGAGCTCGTGGTGAGAGATGGCGGCCGCCGTGTTGTAGTACTTGCCGAGCTGCACCTTGTCACTGACGAGCTCGGCGATGCGGAGGATGACCTCGACGAGCTTGCTCCAGTCCTTGGTCTCCGAGTAGACCGCCATGAGCTTCGTCAGCAGGTTGCGGTCGTCGGCCTTGATCTCCAGCGCGGCCACGTACGCCTTTCCGGCGCGCTGCTTGTCGGCGATCTTGGTGAGGAGCACGTCGCCCTGCTCGACGAGCAGCTTCATGCGCTCCTCGTCCGGCGCGACGTCGATGCGGCGCTTGAGCGTGGAGACGACCTTCTCCCAGTCGCTCTTGGCCTCGTAGACTTGCTTGAGCGCGTGGAGCGGCTCGCCCTGCCCCGGGAGCAGCTGCGCCGCCTCCTCGAGCGAGGTGCGCGCCTCGTCGAGCTGGTTCGAGCGGCGGAGCGCCTCGCCGACGCGGTACACGATCCGGCCGCGATCGGTCCCGACCAGATCCTTGCCGACCGTCTTGAGGATGTCGCGGTACATCTCGGCGGCCTCGTCGGCCGCGCCGGACTCGAAGGTGACCTCGGCGAGCCGCTCGAGGACCTCGCGATCGTTCGGAGCGAACGCCTTGGCGTTGAGGTAGGCGCGCTGCGCCTTGTCGAACGACGCGACCTTGCGGAACGCGTCGCCCGCGCGGAGCGAGACCTCGCGAGCATCTTCCTTCGTCATCTCGCTCGTGCGCGCGAGCAGGGGCTCGTACTGCTTGCCCGCCTCGGCGAAGTCCTCCGCGTCGAACGCGATGTCGCCGAGCCCGCGGGCGGCGGGCGTGCTCGTTCCGTCGAGCTCGAGTGCCTTCTTGTATGCCTCCTTCGCCGCCGGGACGTCCTTGAGGCGGTCGCGGCGGATCGCGCCGAGCTCGGCGTAGAGCTTGGCCTTGCTGACCGAGCCGCTCGTGACCTCGATCTCGCGCGCGAGCAGCTCGGCCGCGCCGTGCGCGTCGCCGCGTCCCGAGTAGATCGCCCGGAGCGCCGACGCTGCCGCCACGTCGTCCTTGTTCGCGTCGAGCGCGGCCTTGTACTCCGCGATCGCCGCGTCCTTGTCGCCCGCGTCCTCGTGCATCTTCGCGACACGCACGAGCAGCTCGGCCTTGCGCTTGGCGTCGCCCTCGGCCTGCGCCAGCTTTCGGACCGAGTCGATCGCGGACTTCGCATCGCCCGTCTGATGCTGCAGGCGAGCGAGTAGCTCGAGCGCCTCGGAGTTCTTCGGCTCGACGCCGAGCACGCGCTCGGCCATCTGCATCGCCCGCTGGGGCGCGCCGACGTCGACCGTGAGCACACGTGCCGACTGGAGCAGGAGCGAGATCTTGCGCTTCTCGTCGGTCGAGCCGAGGCCGTGCCGCTCGAGCGTCTTGGCGAGGTCGTCGAAGCGCTGGAGCTTGCGGTAGAGGTGCGCGAGCTGGGTGTTGGCGCCCTCGTGCCCGGGCTCGATGTTCACGATCTCCTCGAAGGTCTCGGCCGCGCGCTTGTGATCGACGAACTCCTCCTCGAGGATCCCGCCGATGCGCTCCAGGATGCTGATGCGCTGCCGCGGCGTGGCGACGGTCTCGAGCTGCGTGCGCAGGTTCGTGAGCAGATCGTCGTACTTGCCCTTCTGGGAGTAGATCCGCTCGAGCCCCTTGAGCGCCGCGATGTTCCGCGGGTCGTCGGCGATGACCGCCTCGTACTGCGCCGTCGCCCGATCCGGATCCGCGAGCCGGTCCTCGTAGAGCTCGGCGATGGCCGAGAGCGTCTCGATCCGAGCGGCCCCGCGCTGGCTCGACGCCTTCTTCTCGAGGAGCTTGGCGAGCTCGGGCCACTGCTTCTTCTCGGCGTAGATCGTCTCGAGCGCCTCGGTCGCCTTCGGATGGGCCGGGTCGGCGGCCAGCACCTGCTCGAAGAGATCGGCCGCGCGGGCTTGGTCACCGAGCTTGCGCTGGACGATCTCGGCGGCCTCCGCCTTGAAGTCGCGCTGCCGCACGGGCGAGGTGGAGATCTCGGCGCGGCGCAGGAGCAGACCGACCAGCTCGGGGTAGCTCTGCGCCTTTCGGTAGAGCTCGACCGATCCGTCGAGCGCACCCTCGTTCTGCGGGTCGATCTGCAGCGCCTGGCTGTAGCAGGGCAGCGCGAAGTCCGGACGGCCGATCCGCTCGCCGTACCAGCGGCCCATGAGGACGAACATGGCGACCTTGCGCGTCGGATCGTCGGTCGCCGACGCGGACTCGTGGAGGCTCTGGATCGCTTCGTTCCAGCGCTCGTTCTTGCCCGCTGCGAGGCGCTCGATCTCGCGCGCCGTGCGCTCGTCGCGCGGGTCCTCCGTCAGAGCCTGCGTCCACGCGACGAAGGCGTTCGCGTCGTCCTTGAGACCGGTCTCGTACGTCTCGGCGATCTCGCGCAGGATGACGGCGCGATCGTGGGGGACCTCCTCGCGCTCGGCCTTCTCGAGCAAGAGCTCGACGAGCCCCTCCGCGTCGCCGCTGCGCCGCTTCAGCTCCTCGAGACCGATGCGCGCGATGTCGTCTTCGGCGTCGATCTCGAGGATCTCGCGGTAGCACTCGTCGGCGCCCTTGTCGTCCTTGGCGTCGTTCTCGAGGATGCGCGCCGCGCGGAAGAGCAGCGACTTCTTCGCTTCCTTCTCCTCTGCGAGACCGGACACCTCGCGGAGCTTCTCGGCGAGCTTGGTCCACTCCTCGGCGGGCTGCGCGACCTTCTCGAGCGCGGTCGCGAGGTCTTCGTTCCCCGGGTCGGCGGCGAGCGAGTCGACGGCCCTGTCGAACGCGCTCTGATCGAGCGCTTCCTTCCTGCGAGCCTCGGGCGGGATCGACGCGCGACCGATCGACTCGATCGCCTCGCGCAGCTCGGTGGCCAGGCCGTAACGGGAAGCGGGGCTCTTCTCGAGCGCGCGCAGGACGATCGCGTCGACCTCCTTGCTCACCCACCCGCGCGGCGCGACGCTGCTCGGCGCGTCGGGCTCCTTGGTGAGGTGCTGCGCGACGACCTCGATCGCCGAGCCAGCGAACGGGGGCTTGCCCGTGAGGACCTCGAACATGAGCGCGCCCACGGCGTAGACGTCGGACGAGGGCGTAGCCGCACCGATCTTCGCCTGCTCGGGCGCGAACGCCTTGGCGCTCCCCGCGACCGGGACGACACCGCTCTCCGAGGCCGTGGCGGCCGGACGCCGCACGAGCAGCCGATCGGCCCCGAGATCGACGAGCACCCCGGTGGGCTCGTTCGTCATCTTCCCCTCGGCGGTGGGCCGGACGATGAAGACGTTCTCCATCTTCACGTTGCCGTGCGCCAGGCCGCGCGCGTGCAGCGCCTCGAGCGCCTGCAGCACGCCGCGCAGGATCGGGCGGGCCTCGTTGAAGTGCATCGGCCCGGTCCGCGCGATGCGCGCGCCGAGCGACTGCCCCTCGACGAAGCGCGTGGCCGCCCAGGGTCGTCCGTCCTCGAGGCGCCCGACCCCGACGACGCGCCCGAGCGTCGGCTCGTCGATCCGTCCCGCCGCTCGCATGGCCGTCGACCAGCGCTGCACGGTCGCGCGATCGCGCGCGTGCGTCGTACGCATCACCTTGAGCGCGACCTTCTCGCCAGCCGGAGCGCCGGCGCCTTCACCGTCGGCCAGGTACACGATCCCGGTCCCGCCCTCGCCGACCTTCTTGGCGATCTTGAACCCGCCGAGCGTCGTCCCGGGCGCGAGATCCTCTGCGCGCGTGTAGAGATCGATGTCGGCCTTCACGCCCTTCTTCGAGAAGCTCATCGCGTCGGCGAGCGCGACGATCGCGCCGTCCGCGAGGCAGCGCTCGACGAGCGCGCGCGCGAACGCGCCCTTGCCGCTGGTGCCTCCCACGTCGTCGGGGGCGAGGCCGAGCAGGTCGCTCGAGAGGGCCTTCATGTCCTCGAGCTCGAACAGGCGCTCGAGCTCACCGCGCAGGATGTCGGTCGTCGTCATGGCGTTCGCGTCCAGCCCGGGGCCAGTGAAGGAGGCCAGTAAAGGATCGAAAGGACACCCGAAACGGCTCGGGTAACCCCGGGGGAGGCGAATCCTACACAAGCGCTGCGAGGCTGGAAAGCTCGCGCCGGAGGGGCCGGAGAAAGAGGTATGCCCCCCGCGTCAGGTCACAGGGTGGCCGGGATGGGAGGCTCGGTCAGAGACGGAAGCCCAGATCGAACAGGTGCATGACGTTCATGCGGGTCGTGTCCCACTCCGCCGTGTAGCTGATGGTGAACCAGCCGAACTGGAGGTTGAGGATGGCCATCGGCCGCGGCGCCCAGAGCTGGTGCTCGGTCGTCGCGATCCGGATCATGCCGGCGTCGATGGTCGCCACGCGCGCGGTGTCGTGAACGCTCGAGACCGAGGCGCCGAGGCCAAGCTCGAAGTGGAAGCCCATCCCGGGCCCGAGCGTGACGAGCTGTCGCCAGCCGGCGTAGGCATCTCCTCGGAGTCGGTCCGTCTGGGACGAGAGCGTCCCGACGCCCGAGGGCTCGTCCGAGCGCATCAGGTAGTGGAAGCGACCGCTCAGCACGAACGCGTCGAGCGCCGTGAGGCCGACCTGCAGATAGCCGCCGTAGACCCAGCCCGGGTCCTCGAACGCCGTGGCCACGCCGAGGCCGCAAGAAGAACGCCACGCGTCCGCCGTACCCCTCGGGGTGCTCGACCCTCGAGACGAGGTCGGCCAGCGCAGGCACGCCCGAGCCGAGGTAGACGACCTGGTCGATGCCCGCGAACGCGATCGACACCGCGGCGACGACGTGCCCCGTGCAGTCGAGGATCGGGCCGCCGGAGCTACCGCCGTCGAGCGCGATGTCGGTCTGGATGGAGCGATCACCGACCGCGCTGACGACCCCCGCCGCGACGGCCCAGTCGAAGAGGCCGTCCGTCTGCGGCCCGCCCATCACGCGGTGGCGCGCGCCTACGAGCGAGTGGGCGAGCGCGACGACGGGGATACCGACCTGCACGGCTTCCCAGCTCGCGATCGGCAGCGGCACGCCCGGCAGCGGCGAGGCCAGCTCGAGCATCGCGAGGTCGTCGTCGCCCGCGGTGTTGATCACGCTCGCGTTGCGCGCGTTGCCGTCGGGGTCGACGACACGCACGCCGTGCCCGTCGCGTACCAGCCGGAACGACGTGATCACGTGGGAGGCGTCGACGACGAGGAAGCCGGATCCGACGCGCGTGCCCGACTCGACGCGCACCACCGACGCGCGCGCGCGGGCGTACACGCTCTGCGCGCACGCGGACTCGGTCGGCGCGGCCACATCCCCGCTCGATGTCGGAGTCGGAGGAGGCGTCGCGAGCGCGGCGGGCACCTCGAGCTCCTCGGACGGAGCCGCAGACGCGACCGGAGGCGCAGGCGCGTCCTCCTCGGAGGCGGTCGCGGCGTCTTGCGCGAGCGAGAGCGAGGGCACGAACGTGGCGAGAGCAAGCAAGGAGGCGGCGAGGTGATGTCTCATGGTTCAGCCTTCGTGAGCGACGCGAGCAACGTTACCGTGACCGACCTAGAGCGGCGGCGCTTCCCCGAGTAGTCTCTTGCGCATGCGTATGCTTCTTCGCGCCTCGGTCTCGCTCCTGGTCCTACTCACCGTCGCCGCGCGCGTCAGGGCCGACACGACGCCCCAGACCCAGCCGTTCGTGCAGAGCTGGACGACCACGACGCTGATCACGGCGGACAACGTCTGGACGGGCGTGCCCGGCATCGCCGGCTACAACGGCGCCGGGATGGGCACCTCCGGGACGGCCGACCCGCAGACGCTGCTGGGCGAGGGGACGCAGGTGCTGCAGGTCTACGCGAACCACGCCAACCCCGACACGTTCGCGTCGGGCGGCGTCACGGAGTTCGACGGCATCGCCAACCCGGTGATCGCGCTCCAGGGCAGCGGCACCGCGGGCGCCCCGAACGTCGTGTTCACGATCACCACGGTCGGACGGGCGAGCGTCGTCGTCGCGTACAGCCTCCGTGACATCGACGCGAGCACCGACGACGCGATCCAGCGCGTGGCCCTGCAGTACCGGGTGGGCACGACGGGCATGTTCACCAACCTCGCGGCCGGCTACGTCGCGGACGCGACCACGGTCGGCGCGGCGACGCAGGTCAGCCCCGTCAGCGTCACGCTGCCGGCCGCCTGCGAGAACCAGCCGATCGTGCAGGTGCGGGTGATCACCGCCAACGCGGCCGGCGCCGACGAGTGGGTCGGCATCGACGACATCTCGATCACGTCGATGCCCGCCGCATGCGGAAACGGGACGCCCGACACGGGCGAGGCCTGCGACACCGGCGCGTCGAACGGCACGACGACCTGCGGCTGCCAGACGAACTGCCAGTTCGCGTCGGCGACCACGACCTGCGCGGCCGCGGGATCGGGCGCCTGCGACCTGCCGGATCTCTGCGACGGCAGCGGCGCGTGCGTCCCGCGCGTGGCGACGAGCGGCACTTCGTGCCGGGCGTCGGGGGGCGGCTGTGACCCGGCCGAGATCTGCGACGGGATGTCGACGGCCTGCCCGGGGGACGTGATCCGGCCGAGCGGCACCGAGTGCCGCGCGGCGACCGGCGTGTGCGACGTGCACGAGGTCTGCGACGGGACGGCTCCCGGGTGTCCGACCGACGTGTTCGCGGCGAACGGTACGGCCTGCAACGACACCATGGTGTGCAACGGCACCGAGATGTGCATGGGCGGCGCGTGCGTCCACAGCGGCGCGGTCGACTGCGCGGACACGAACGCGTGCACCGTCGACGCATGCGTCGAGGCGACGCCGATGTGCACGCACACGCTCACCGCCGCGCCCGCCTGCTGCAACGCGTCCGCCGACTGCGACGACGGCGACCTCTGCACGACGGACGCGTGTACCGGACCGGGAGGCGTCTGCACGTTCGATCCCGTGCCCAACTGCTGCGCGGCCGCGCCGGACTGCAACGACCTCGATCCGTGCACGACCGACACCTGCGACACGACGACCCACCAGTGCAGCAACACCGGCTCGTGCGCCGATGCGGGCGCCGACGCGGGCAGCGCCCCGGCGGACGCGGGCATGAACGACGCGGGCAGCGATGGCGGCGGGGCCGCGGACACGGGCACGTCGGCCGACGCCACGGTGGCGCCGGATGCCGCCGGCGGCCGAGCGCGCTCGGCCGGGTGCGCGTGCCGCGCGGGAGCCTCGGGCTCGTCGAGCGGCGTCCTCGTGCTGGCCGGCCTCGGCCTCGCGTGGCTCGCGCGCCGGCGCGGCGCGCGTCAGCTCGCGGTGACCAGGCCCCGGAGCGCCTCGGGCGCGACCTCGTAGGGGGTGTTGCAGTAGTCGCAGGTGATGAAGAGCGGCTCGGCCGCCCGCATCATGTCCTCGAGGTCCGAGCGGCCCACCGTGGCGAGGCTCGCGAGCACACGCTCGCTGGAGCAGCGGCAGCGGTAGGCGAGCTCGTGTTCCTGCGTCTGCGTGTACGGCATCCCGTAGAGGATCTCGGACAGGAGCGCGCGCGGCTCGCCCCCGAGCGCGGTGAGCATCGTCGGCAGATCGGCGAAGTCGGTCCGCAGTCGCTCGTACATGATCGCGAGCGGCGGGTCGGTGCACTCTGGCAGGAGCTGCACGACGTAGCCGCCAGCGATGGCCACGCCGGCGTCGCTCGTCACGACGCCGACGCCGATCGCGGAGGTGACCTGCTCGGACTCGAGCATGTAGCTCATCAGCGCGCCCGAGACGCCGTGCTCGCGGCTGACCTCGACCGTGCCCTGATGGGTCGAGCCGTTCGGAAGCGAGCGCATCATCTGCATGAGCGCGCCCTCGCCGATCGTCAGCGGCGCCTCGGCCTGCTTGACCAGCCCGCGCGTCCCACCATCGGGGAACGAGTCGGCGACGAGCAGGCCCTTCTTGTCCGCGCCCCGCACGATCCCCTGAACGCGGTAGGCCGGCGACATCGTCAAGCGCACGAGCAACGTTCCCGTCACGAGGCCGGCGAGATCCTCGGCCGTCTTGCCCTGCACCCGCTGCGCCGCGATCACGCCGCGCGCCGTCTCGGTCGCGCGCACCACGATCACGCGGAACGCACCGTCGTTCGAGACGGCCGCCACGGCGTGGTCTCCTTGTCGCAGCTCCTCTTCGCCCATCGGCCCATCCGTGATGCCAGAGCGGCCCCGGGGCAAGCCGCTCGAAGGTCGAGGGGGCCCCCTGGCAGGGAATTTCGGGTCGGGTCCGGGCCTCTGCCACGATCCGATCGCGCGCCCTCCGCGCGAGTGAGACACCATGACCGAGCTTCCGACCCGCCTTCGCCTGGGTGACATGTTGGTCGCGGCGCAGATCATCACGCCCGCGGACGTGGACGAGGCGCTCGCCGCGCAGCGGGGCTC
>JBGAQA010000013.1:0-10418 GCA_044220955.1 Sandaracinaceae bacterium | reverse complement strand
AGGTCTCGCTCGGGCTCGTGAGCACCCACGTCGGGATGCCGGTGAAGCCGATGGTCGCCGGCTCCACGGACGTACGGAACGCCGTTCGCGCGTACTACGGACGGGAGCTGCCGGCGCCGACACCGCGTGTGGAGAAGAAGGCGCTGATCCCGTCCATCCCGCCGATGTCGTACGCGGACATCGTGATCGAAGAGGACGAGCCCGACATCCACGTCTCGATCGCCCCCACCCCCAACGTCCCGGACGTGCCTCGGATCGAGGAAGGGAGTGCCGGCGGGGGCGCGTCCGCGAGCCCGGCCCCCTCCGAGACGGCGCCCGCACCGGAGCCCGTGGCCCCGGCGAAGAAGAAGAAGAAGGGCCCGAAGATGATCACGCTGACCCTGCTCGACGGATCGAAGGTCCGCCTTCCGGCGCCCGGGAGCGAGTCGTCCGAGGAGCACGAGGAGCGTCTCACCACCCGCGACCTCGTGAGCGCGCTCCTCGCGCGTACGCAGGGCAAGGACGTCTCGCGCGTGCTGCCCGAGCCGCACTGGGAGGCGATGTTCGCCTCGCTGCTCCTCGTGCTGATGCGCAAGGGGCTCGTCGCCGACTGGGAGTTCGTCGAGGAGTGGAGCAAGCACCGCGTGCGCAAGTGATGCGCGCGGGGGAGGGGCGATGAGCCGCGTCTTCATCACGCGAGCGCTCCCCGTCGACCCGAGCGAGATCCTCGGCGCCGCGCACGAGGCGATCGTGTTCGCGGAGGATCGTCCGCCGACGCGCGACGAGATCGCGCTGCACGCCCGGGGAGCGCGCGCGATCGTGTCGCTCGTCACCGATCGGATCGACGCTGCGCTGCTCGACCGGCTGCCGGACCTCGCGATCGTCGCGCAGATGGCCGTCGGCTTCGACAACGTGGACGTCGACGCGTGCCGCGCGCGCGACGTGCTCGTCACGCACACGCCCGACACCCTGACGGAGTCCACCGCCGAGCTCGCGTTCGGCCTCCTGCTCGCGGTCGCCCGGCGCTTCCACGAGGGCGAGGCGACGGTGCGCGCGGGCGCGTTCCGGGGCTGGTCGCCGACCATGCTGCTCGGCGTCGAGCTCGACGGAAAGACGCTCGGAGTCGTCGGCTACGGCCGCATCGGGCGGGCGATCGCGCGGCGCGCCGCGGCCTTCGGGATGCGGGTCATCGCGGCCGAGCGCGACGATCAGCCCTTCTCGCCGGACGGGACCGCGACGCACGCGCCGCTCTCGCGCCTGCTCGAGGAGAGCGACTTCGTCACGCTGCACTGCCCGGGCTCGCCGGCGACACGGCACCTGATCGGTGACGCGCAGCTCGCGCGCATGAAGCCGGGCGCGATCCTGGTGAACACTTCGCGCGGGACGGTCCTCGACGAGGCCGCGCTGGTGCGCGCGCTCGAGCGGGGCGTGATCGGGGGCGCCGGGCTCGACGTGTACGAGGACGAGCCGCGCGTGCATCCGGGCCTGATCGGCCGCGCGAACGTGGTGCTCCTGCCGCACCTCGGCAGCGCGACCCTCGAGGCGCGCTCGCGGATGGCCTGCATGGCCCTCATCGACGCGGCGCGCGTGCTCGACGGCAAGCAGCCGCTCCACCTCGTGCCGACCTGGGGCGAGGCGCCGCGGTGAGGCGGGCGCGGCGCCTGCCGATCTTTGCCGCGCCGTCCCCGGCCGACTTCGTGCGAGACGAGCGGCCCGTCCGCCTCTCGCTCGTCGGAGGGCGTGGTCACCTCGAGCGCGTGGTCGCCGCCGTGCGGGACGCGAAGGTGTCGGTCTGGATCGCGACCGCCAACGTGAAGGAGATGCTGGTCGAGCGCTCCCGCGTCGGCCGGCGCGCGATCTTCGGCAGCGTCCTCGAGGTGCTCGACGAGCTCGCCATGCGTGGGGTCGAGCTCCGCCTCTTGCACGCCGAGCTCCCCTCGCGCCCGTTTCGGGACGAGCTCGAGCGCCACCCACGGCTCACGAAGGGCGGCTTGCAGATCCGCATGTGCCCGCGCATCCACCTCAAGTGCGTGATCGTCGACGGCCGCACGCTCTACCTCGGCAGCGCCAACTGGACCGGCGCCGGCCTCGGCGCGAAATCCGAGCGCAACCGCAATTTCGAGCTCGGCATCGTCACCGAGGACGAGGCGATGCTCGACGAGATCCAGTCCCTCTACGAGCACCTGTGGAACGGCGGCGAGTGCGCCGGCTGCGGCCGACGGGAGCTCTGCGAGTCCCCGCTCGCGTAGTGTCGTGACCGGAGCGTACTGAGACGGGCCGAACCGAGCGGGCCGCGGCGAGGGCGGGTACCCCGTTGCTTCGCTGCAACGACACGAACGGCGGTGTCGTCGCGCGCTCAACAACGGGGCACCCACCCCCGCCGCTACCGTTGAACCTCGCCGCTCTCTTTGTGAGTCAGCGGCGTCTGCGACGCGGTGATGACCACGAAGCTGCTCCGCAGCTTCGCGCAGGCGTGTGTGGAGGAGTCGAAGACACCTCGGTCAGTCGTCAGCTCGGCGCGCCCTCGAGCAGGAGCGGCGCGACACGATCACCGCCGATCAACCACACATGGCAGGCGTCGGCCGCGCAGCCGGAGCGGATCATGTCCGCGCTCGGCCCGGTATCGACGCTGCTCCAGGCGAGCCCGTCCCAGTGCAGCACCCCCCGCGCACACCAGACATCGTCCGTGGCGGTGCCCCAGAGGCGCGTGATCGGGTCGGATCCCGGCGCGAGCACCGCGGTCCAGGTCACGCCATCGAACCAGTAGAGCCCGGACTGTCCACCCACCCAGACGTCGCTGGCGCTCGCCCCCCACACCGCCAGCGCCCGTGTCTCGGGCTCGCCCGCGGTGAAGTCGATGCTCTGCCAGGCCTCGCCATCGAAGTGGAGGAGCACGGGCGAGAAGCCATCGGGGGACGTGCCCGCCCTCTGAGCTTGGAGGTAGCCCGCCACGTAGAGATCGGTTGCCGCCGATCCCCACGATTGGCCCCAGACGTACCAAGCGCCGAGTCCGGCGATGGCTTGGAGCGCGGTCGTATGCGTGAGCGTCTCGCCCTCCGTGTGGAAGAAGAACACTCCGGTGTCGCGCGCCAGGTCGCCGATGTAGTGGCTCCCAGTGCTCGTGGCCCACACGCCGCCCGAGCACGATCCCCACACCGTCGTCAGGTCCGGAAACGCGGAGCTGCTGTACGGCGGCGTGGGCCACGAGTCGAGACCCCGCCACGCCCACGAGGCTCCATCCCAGTGCACGATCGTGCCCCAGCCGACGCCCCACACGTCGTCCGAGCCGGTGCCCCAGAGGTCTTCGATCGTCAGCGCGCGTTCGAGGTCGACGCGCGAGGACGTCCACCCGTTCGCGTCGGATGCAGCATCAGAGGCGTGAATCGCGTCACGCTCGGATCCGACGGCTGCGCGCCCACCCAGACGTCGGTCGCGCTCGAGCCCCAGACGGCGCCGATCGAAGTCGCTTGCAGCGAGCCGAGATCGACGGGCGTCCACGAGAGGGGGCGATCGCATGGACCAGCGAGACGCGGCACGTCGGCATCCGTCGTACACGCGCCGCTGGCGTCGCGTCGCGCCGGACCTGCGTCGGAAGACGGGGCAGGCGAGCCGCACGCGGCAAGCGCGAGCACCGGGAGCAGGCGCCGAAGAACCACACCCCGATTCTAGCGCTCAGCGCCGGCGGCCGCCGCTCATCCGGCTCTTCTTCGCGGGCGCCTTCCTCGGCACGACGTCGCTGCTGCGGTCGTGGCGGCCCTCGAGCTTCTTCAGCCGGTCGCGCAGCTCGGCGGCCTTCTCGAACTCGAGCGCCTCCGCGGCCACGAGCATCTCGCTCCGGATCTCCTCGATCCGATCCTCGAGCTCCGCGGCCGAGAGGCCGTCCACGTCGGCGGTCGCGTCGCTCTTGCCGGGGATCGGCGACCAGTCGCTCGCGCCGCTCGCCGCGCCGAGCTCGCTCATCTTGCGCGTCGTGGACTCCGGCGTGATGCCGTGCTCCTCGTTGTACTTCGCTTGCAGCGTGCGGCGCCGCTCGGTCTCGCTGATCGCGAGCTTCATCGCGTCGGTGATGCGATCGGCGTACATGATGACCTCGCCGTTCACGTTGCGCGCGGCGCGGCCGATCGTCTGGATGAGCGAGCGCGGCGAGCGCAGGAACCCCTCCTTGTCGGCGTCGAGGATGCCGACGAGAGAGACCTCCGGCAGGTCGAGGCCCTCCCGCAGGAGGTTGATCCCGACGAGCACGTCGAACTCGCCCCGGCGCAGGTCGCGCAGGATCTCGATCCGCTCGAGCGTGTCCACGTCGCTGTGCAGGTAGCGGACCTTCACGCCGAGCTCGGCGTAGTACTCGGTCAGATCTTCGGCCATGCGCTTGGTCAGCGTGGTCACGAGCACGCGCTCGTTCTTCTTCACGCGCGCGCGGATCTCGCCAAGCAGGTCGTCGACCTGCGTGCCGACCGGCTTCACGTGGATCCTCGGATCGAGCAGCCCGGTCGGCCGGATCACCTGCTCGACGACCTCGCCGTGCGTCTGCTCGAGCTCGAACTCGGCCGGCGTCGCCGAGACGAAGAGCGTCTGCCCGACGCGCTCCCAGAACTCCTCGAACTGGAGCGGCCGGTTGTCGAGCGCGCTCGGCAGGCGGAAGCCGTGCTCGACCAGGATCTCCTTCCGCGCGCGGTCGCCCCGGTACATCGCCGCGATCTGCGGCACGGTCTGGTGCGACTCGTCGAGGACGAGCAAGAAGTCGCGCGGGAAGTAGTCGACGAGCACCGGCGGCGCCTCGCCCTGCGAGCGCCCCGAGAAGTGCCGCGAGTAGTTCTCGATGCCGTGGCAGAAGCCGGTCTGCTCGAGCATCTCGAGGTCGTACATCGTGCGCTGCTCGAGGCGCTGCTTCTCGACGAGCTTCATCTCGCTCGAGAGCTGCTCGAGCCGGCTCTGGAGCTCGGTCTTGATGCTCTCGCCCGCGCGCCGCCGCATCTCCTCGGGCGTCACGTAGTGCGAGCCCGGGTAGATCGCGTAGCTCGGCACCTCGCGCAGCACCTTGCCGCGGAGCGGGTCGATCTCGCTGATGCGCTCGATCTCGTCGCCGAAGAACTCGATGCGGACGGCGCGGTCCTCCTCGCCGACCGGGAACACCTCGACGACGTCGCCACGCACGCGGAAGGTCCCACGGTGGAAGTCGACGTCGTTGCGATCGTACTGGATCTCCACGAGCTCCCGGAGCAGCTCGTCGCGGCGGAAGGTCTCGCCGCGCTTCACGATGATCAGCATCTCCGCGTACGAGTCGCGCGAGCCGATGCCGTAGATGCACGAGACGCTCGCGACGATGATCACGTCGCGGCGCGAGAGGAGCGATCGCGTCGCGGAGTGCCGCATGCGATCGATCTTCTCGTTCACGATCGCGTCCTTCTCGATGTACGTGTCGCTCGAGGGGACGTAGGCCTCGGGCTGGTAGTAGTCGTAGTAGCTGACGAAGTACTCGACGGCGTTGTCCGGGAAGAGCGACTTGAGCTCCTCGTAGAGCTGCGCGGCGAGCGTCTTGTTCGGCGCCATCACCAGCGTCGGCCGCTGCACGTTCTGGATGACGTTCGCGATCGTGAAGGTCTTGCCGCTCCCGGTGATGCCGAGCAGCACCTGCCGGAGCTCGCCCTTCTCGAGCCCCTTGGTGAGCGCCGCGATCGCCGCCGGCTGATCGCCCTTCGGGGTCATCGCCGTCGAGAGCACGAATCGTTCGCTCGCCGCCATCGGTCGTGTATAGCGCCCGGCCTCGTCAGCAGTCTGTCAGGATAGGCAGAGGCTCGATTTCAATCGGGATCCGGGAGTCCCAATCGGTCGGCCACGACGCGCGCGACGAAGCGCGCGCCCTCCTCGTTCGGCAGGCCCGCGACGAGCACGTACCGTGGGTCCGATGCGGTCTCGGCCACGACGTCGTAGACGACCGGCACGTCCGAAGGCGCGATCGTCACCCGGCGTGCCGTGACGTGCAGCGTGCGCGGGCGGACGCCGTCCAGGCCCCGGCCGAGCCAGGGGACCGGAACCGGACCGCTGCGCACCCAGACACCGCTGTCGTCGATGAAAATGCGCGTCCGGTTGAGCACGCGCGTGACGAGCGTCGCGAACGCGAGCATGCCCGGCGTCGCACACACCAGGGCCATCGCGAGCTCACCCACGTCGCGCCGCGGGGCGGCGAGGATCGCCACGCCGATCCCGAGGCTCCACGCGCCGATGACGGCGAGCAGGATCGAGGGGAACAGGCTCCGCCACGTCCACCACCGGCGCTCGATGATGGTGGCCCCGCGCGCCTCGGCCGCGTCGCGGTAGCCGGCGCGCGACGCATCCGGCGGCGCGCCCGTCACCAGCCTGTAGCCGGCGGGCGGCACGAGCTCGCGACGCCGCCGCGCCTCTTCCTGCGACGAGCGCACCTGCGCGCCGAAGTCGAAGACCGACTCGCATCGCCGGCACTTCGCCAGCTTCGTCGCGAGATCGACGTCGTCGAGCGGCACGGGCAGCGTGCAGGACGGGCAGACGATGGACGCCACGCGGCGAGTCTGGCTCGACGCGGGACGGAAAGCGAAAGGCCCCGGCTCCCTTCGAGCCGAGGCCTCCCACCTCACCGATCGCGCGAGCCCGTGTTCATCGATGGGGCGAGCTCGGAGCCCCGAAATCGATCCGAGTATCGGGCACGATCCGGCGGCCGCGCGCGAGGAGCGCGTGTGCCTCGCGAGGCGAGCGGTAGCGAGCCGAGTCGGAGTAGGGGTGGGGCCCCGTGGCCGATTCACTCGGCACGGGGCGGGGCGGGCATCCGCCCCGGGGAAGTCAGCTGCAGCCCATGGAGTTGCCGCAGTTCAGGCACTTGTAGCAGGCGCCGTTGCGGACCGTGATGTGGCCGCAGCCGTCGCACATGGGCGCATCGCCCATCATGTCGCCGAGCTGCTGGTCGAGGACGCTCTTCTTGTCGCCGGACGACGTCTGCCGCGACTCGCCGCCACGCCCGTCGTACGAGAACGTGACCTGCTCGGCCTTGGTGTAGCCGTCGGGCGGCAGCGACTGCGTGCCACCGCTGGGCATCTTGTTCACCGCGTCGGCGTCCGTCGGGTTCGAGAGCTCGAGCTGCACCTCGTCCGGCGGCACCTGCGCGAAGTCGTAGCGCTTGAGGTACTCGACCCCGAGCACGCGGAACACGTAGTCGATGATGCTCGTCGCGAACTTCACGTTCGGGTGCCCCTCGACCGGGCCGCCCGGCTCGAAGCGCGTGAACGTGAACTGGTCGACGAACGCCGAGAGCGGCACGCCGTGCTGCAGCCCCATCGAGACCGCGATGGCGAAGCAGTTCATCAGCGAGCGGAAGGCCGCGCCCTCCTTGTGCATGTCGACGAAGATCTCGCCGAGCGATCCGTCCTGGTACTCGCCGGTGCGCAGGAAGATCTTGTGGCCCGCGACGCGCGCCTCCTGCGTGAAGCCGCCGCGACGCTTCGGCAGGCGGACGCGCACGCTGGCCGGCGGGCGCAGGCCCTCGACCGTCTTGGCGCGCGGCTGCGCCTGGATGACCTCGGGGTTGATCACGTGCTCGCCGACGACCGGCGTCGCCGTCGCCGTCTTGGCCGCGAGCTTCTCGCCCTTCTCGGCCTTCTCCTCGTCCTGCGACGAGGCGGCGTTGAGCGGCTGGCTCGCCTTGCATCCGTCGCGGTAGAGCGCGACGGCCTTGAGGCCGAGCTTCCAGCCCTCGTAGTAGATGCGCTCGACGTCCTCGACGGTCGCATCGGTCGGCAGGTTCACCGTCTTGCTGATCGCGCCCGAGAGGAAGGGCTGCGCGGCCGCCATCATGCGCACGTGCGCCATCGGCTCGATGAAGCGCTTGCCGTGCTTGCCGTTGCGGTTCGCGCAGTCGAACACCGCGTAGTGCTCCTGCTTGAGGTGCGGCGCGCCCTCGATCGTCATGCGACCGATGACCACGTCGTTCAGCTCGTCGAGCTGCTTGCCCGTGAGGCCGAAGTGCTTGAGCAGGTTGAAGCCGGGCTTGTTGTACGCCTCGGGCTTGATGCCGAAGCGCTCGTACGCCGTCGTGCCGATCACCCAGGGCCCGAGCGCCATGCCCGCGTCGAACACGCCCGGCAGCGCCTTCTCCGCCTTGGCGAGCTCGCTCTCGGTCAGGCCCTTCTCGAGCAGCATCGCGCGCGAGAGGTAGGGCGCGCCCGTGAACGTGTTCGTGCCGCTGACGAACGAGACGATGTCGGCGATCTGCGCCGGCGTGTAGCTCAGGTTGGCGAGCGCCTGCGGGACGCTCTGGTTGACGATCTTGAAGTAGCCGCCGCCCGCGAGCTTCTTGAACTTCACGAGCGCGAAGTCGGGCTCGATGCCCGTCGTGTCGCAGTCCATGAGCAGACCGATCGTGCCGGTGGGCGCGAGCACGGTCGACTGCGCGTTGCGGTAGCCGTACTTCTCGCCGAGCGTGATCGCGTCGTCCCAGTCCTGACGCGCCGCCGCGAGCACGTCGTCCGGCGCGCCCGAGTCGCCACGGCCCGTCGTGCCCGGGAAGCCCGGCTTGTCGATCGCATACGCCATGTCGCGGTGCTTGTTCATCACGCGCAGGAAGGGCTGACGGTTGCGCACGAAGCCCGGGAAGGGGCCCTTCGTCGCCGCCATCTCGGCGCTCGTCTTGTACGCGTGGCCGGTGAGGATGGACGTGAGCGCGGCGCACCATGCGCGACCGAGGTCCGAGTCGTACGGGATCCCGAGGCGCATCAGCAGCGTGCCGAGGTTCGCGTAGCCGAGACCGAGCGGACGGTAGTCGTGGCTGTTCTTCGCGATGGTGCGCGTGGGGTAGCTCGAGTGGTCGACGAGGATCTCCTGCGAGACGAACATCGTCCGGATCGCGTGGCGGTAGCCCTCGACGTCGAACTTGCCCTTCGCGTCCAGGAACTTCACGAGGTTGATCGAGCTGAGGTTACAGGCCGTGTCGTCGAGGAACATGTACTCGCTGCACGGATTGCTCGCGTTGATGCGATCCGTGTTCGGGCACGTGTGCCAGCCGTTGATCGTGCTGTCGTACTGCACGCCGGGGTCTGCGCAGCTCCACGCGCTGTCGGCGAGCATGCGCCAGAGCTCGCGCGCCTTGTGCGTCTCGACGACCTCGCCGGTCGTGCGCATGATCGTCTGCCACTCGCCGTTCGTCTCGACGGCGCGCATGAACTCGTCGGACACACGGACCGAGTTGTTCGAGTTCTGGCCCGAGACCGTGTGGTAGGCCTCGCCGTTGAAGTCGCTCGAGAAGCCCGCCTGGATCAGCGCGCGCGCCTTCTTCTCCTCGCGGACCTTCCACTGGATGAAGTCGACGATCTCCGGGTGGTCCATGTCGAGGCAGACCATCTTCGCCGCGCGGCGCGTGGTGCCGCCCGACTTGGTCGCGCCCGCGGCGCGGTCGAGCACCTCGAGGAAGCTCATGAGGCCCGACGAGGTCCCGCCCCCGCTCAGCTTCTCCTGCCGGGCGCGCAGGCTCGAGAAGTTCGTCCCCGTGCCCGAGCCGTACTTGAAGAGGCGCGCCTCGGTCTTCACGAGGTCGTAGATGCTCATCAGGTCGTCGCCGACGGACTGGATGAAGCACGCCGAGCACTGCGGGCGCTCGTAGGCGTTCGCCGTCTCGATCACGTCGTCCTTCTTCGGGTTGTACGCCCAGTTGCCGCCCTGGCCCTCGATCCCGTAGCGCTGGAAGAGGCCGAGGTTGAACCACACCGGCGAGTTGAAGGCCGCCGTCTGCGTGATGAGCAGGTAGCTCAGCTCCGCCTCGAACGTGTCGGCGTCTTCCTTCGTCGCGAAGTAGCCACCGAGCTGCTCGCCCGCCTCGCGGATGGTGCGCGCGACGCGGTAGACGAGCTGGCGCGCGCCGGTCTCGGCCCTCTTCTGGTCGCCCTTGACGCCCGCCTTGCGGAAGTACTTGGAGACCGCGATGTCGGTCGCGAGCTGCGACCACGACTCGGGGATCTCGGCGCCGCGCATCTCGAACACCACCGAACCGTCAGGGTTGGTGATGACGCTGTCGCGCAGCTCGTAGCTGATCTCGTCCAGCGGGTCGGTGCCCGCGCGCGTCACGCGTCGCTCGAACGTCAGGCCCTTGGCCTCGTCGAGCGAGCGGTGCTTCCCGTGCGCTTCGGTTCGGTTCTCCACGGCTCTCTCGCCACGGCTCTCGCTTCGGCTGACTACGGACACGGCAACCTCCAGGTCACGGCACCTGGCCCTCCCACGAGCCCAGGCACCTTCGTTCCATCTCGGCCCACCGCCCATCGGCGATCGGCCCCGTCTGCGGCCACTCGCCGACCCCGTCCGACCGGCGGGCTCGCGCGATGGCTCCTCGTCCAATCCACGAAAATGCGAAGAAAAGACCCCCGGGGCCGCGGGACACCCCGAAGCCACACACCGACATCACCCTCCCTCGCTCCCGACCCACC
>JBGAQA010000139.1:0-13825 GCA_044220955.1 Sandaracinaceae bacterium | reverse complement strand
TCGGCGTCACTCGCACTCCGTTGATGGCCCTTGCGCCGCGCTGGCCGTTTGACGGCAAATGGACCGGAATATGCAACGAGCACTTCGCGACCACCGCCGACGTCTATCGATTGACCGGCGATCTGCCTCCAGGCGCCGACCAGCATGCGAGCGCCGACAACGGGCCAAAGACGGTCGACGCATCGGCACGCCGGCTCGCCCGCATGATCGGACGTGACCGCGAGAACACCACGATGGACGCCTGGGTGCGCCTCGCCGGCTGGCTCTCCCTCGCGCTCGCGCTCGCGGTGCCGGCTCCGGTGCGCGCGCAGGACCCCGAGGAGTGCCGGACCGATCCGCGCGCGCCGCTCGAGGTCTCGCCCGCGTCGGGCGCGCCGAACGCCTCGCTCGATGCGCCGGTGCTCGTCCGCTACGGCGCCGGCTACTTCGATCCCATCACCGGCCCGGGCGATCCCCCCTCGACCCTGTTCCGACTGGTGAGCTGTGGGCCCTGTCCGTCCACGTGCGACCTTGCGTCGGGCGCGGCGGTGCCGGGGCTCGTGCAGACGCAGGGAGACGACCTGATCTTTCTCCCCGACGGCGGTCTCGACGCCTTCACGCAGTACGTCGGTCACGCGATCGGCGTCGACGGAGAGCTCGACTTCTCGTTCTGCTCCGGCGCCGGGCGCGACTCGGCCGCGCCCACCGGAGCGGCCATGACCGAGCCGACCTCGGCGCGGATCGGCGGCATGTCGTGCCTGGCCGAGGGTGGCTACCGGATCCAGGTCTATTTTCCCCCGGCGACCGACGACGGGCCGCCGGGCTCGATCGAGTACCTGCTGTTCCAGACGCGCGGTCGCGGCATCGACGCGCCGACGCTCGTCGACCGGGTCCGGAACTTCCAGACGGACCGCATCACGATGTCGTTCCTGCTCTCGAACGAGGCCGTCGGCACGCCGATCTGCATGCAGGTGGTGACGGTCGACGGCGCCGGGCACGCGACCGTGCCGGAGGGCGACCGCTGCTTCGATCCCGTCGGCCACGTGACGTTCCAGGGCTGCAGCGCGAGCCCGGGTCGCGGCCCGAGCGCCGTGCTCGCGCTCCTCGCGCTGACGGGTCTCGTCGTGGTGCGTCAGCGCCGCTGCCGCGCGCGCCCGCGGCAAGCGTGAGAGCTCGAGGGGCCCGCTCGGGCCGCTCGGGGCTCCTCGGGGATCAGTGGCAGAGCCCGGTCGCCGCGTCGCACGCGCGTCCGGCGGCGCACGACGTCGCGGTGCACACCGGCTGGCACGCGCCCTCCGTGGTGCTGCCCGGGATCGCCGCGCACGCGTAGCCGTCGCGGCACGTCGTGCCGCCGAGCGCGCACGAGGGCGCGCAGACCCCGAGGTCGGGGCTCCCGACGTGATCGTCGACGCACGCCGTCGTCGCCGGGCACGCCGCGCCCGTCACGCCCGTCGTGAGCGAGCAGCCCGGGTACACACACTCGCCGCCCGGGTAGCCGAACGCGGCCTCCGTCATGCAGCGGCCTCCGACGCACGTCGCGTCGCTCGTGCACGCGGTCCCCTCGGCCGTCGCCATGAACGGCTGGGTGCAGAGGCCGGTGCCGACGTTGCACACGTTCGGCGTGCCGCCCATGCCGCCCGACGACGTGCAGTCGCCGTTCGTCGTGCACGCGGGCACGCAGGCCATGGCGCTCGTGGCGTCGGCGGGGTCGGAGTGACGGCACGCGTAGCCCGCGGTCGCGCAGTCCGAGTCCATCGTGCAGCTGCGCAGGCACGCGCTCGTGGTCCCGGCGCGGGGCGCGCAGACCGACCCCGTGGGGCAGGGCTCGCTCGCGCCGCAGCCCGTGTACGAGCAGTAGGACGTGGGGAAGCCCGACGAGCGCTCGGACAGGCACGCGCCGCCCGGGCACGTCGTGGGATCGCGGCGGCTGCACGTGTTCCCGATCGTCCCCGTGAAGGGATCGCCGCACGTCCCGAGGCCCTGGTTACAGACCCGCCCGCCGCCGCACTGCGCGTCCGTCGTGCAGCCCGGGGCGCAGTAGTGGCGGTCCGGCGTGGCGCCGGACGCGGCGCAGGTGTAGCCCGCGCGGCAGTCCGACGACGTCACGCAGCCGTCGATGCAGTAGCCCTGCGGCGGACCGAAGAAGCCCGTGAGGCCGATGCACTGCGCGTCGCCCGTGCAGCCGGTGTTCGCGGCGAGGTCGCAGCCGGGGAGCAGGCACGCGCCCGCCGGCCAGCCGCCGAACTCCTCGGCCTGGCAGAACGCGCCCATCGGGCACTCCGTGTCCGCGGCGCACATCGCTCCGACGCTCGCGCCCGGCGTGAAGCACGACCCCGCGCCGAAGTCGCCACCGGTCGGGTCGCACATCAGGCCGGTGCCGCAGTCCGTCTGATCGACGCAGCCCGCGAGGCACACGCCGCTGAGCTGGAAGTCCGTCGAGCAGCCGTAGCCCTGCCGGCCGTTGCACTGGCGCGTCGCGACCGCGGGGTCGCACGTCAGGACGCAGAACGTCTGCCCACCGCCGAAGTCCTGGCACATCGAGCCCGTCGGGCACGAGTCGGTCACCGCCGGGTCGCACGCCGCCGTGCAGTAGCCCCCCGGGAAGATCTGCGGATCGGAGAGACACGTGTCCGCGACGCCCGTGCAGTCCATGTCGGCCGCGCACGCAGCCCCGACGTTGCCCGAGGCCGGACCGGCGTCGTACGCGAACGCGTCCGGCGGTCGCGCCGAGTCGGGCACCACGATGCCGGCGTCGTCCCCGCCGCTGCCGTGATCCTGGGAGCAAGCCGCGAGGCCGAGCGCGAGGGAGGCGGACGCGAGGAGGAACGACGTGCTCTTGGACATGGGACCTCGGGACGAAGCGGGCGTTGGCATCAGCCGAGCGGCGTTCTTGGCACCAACGTCACGAAATGCACGTTGGCGCGCGGACCGCGCGGGCGGGCGCGGCCCGGAGCAAGACGCGGGCCGGCGAGCCGGGTCGACCCGTCAGCTCGCCGCGGACAGCGGGACGCGGAGGGTGAAGGCGGACCCCTGTCCCGGCTCGCTCTCGACGTCGATCGCGATCTCCAGGGCCTCCGCGAGCGTCCGCACGACCGAGAGCCCGATCCCCGCTCCACCGTGCTCGCGCACGGGCGATCCGTCCACCTGGAAGTAGGGCTCGAAGATGCGCGGCAGGGCTTCCTTCGGGATCCCGCGCCCCGTGTCCTTCACCACGATGAGCACCCCGCGCGGCGCGACGCGCGCCTCGACGCTCACCTGGCCCTCGTCGGGCGTGAACTTGATCGCGTTGGCGAGCAGGTTCACGAGGATCTGCACGAGCTTGCGGCGATCCGTGTGGACGCACGGCAGCTCTCCCTGGATGTCGGCGCGCACCTCGAGCGCGCGGCGGCCCACCAGCATCTTGCCCGTCGCGACGACCGAGCGGATCACCTCACCCAGGTCGACCGGGCCTCGCGACACCTCGAGCCGCAGCGCCTCGGCGCGGGCGAGGACCAGGAGCGAGTCGATCAGCTCGAGCAGCGATCCCGCGCTCTGCCGGATGTTGTGGATCGCCTCGCGCTGCTTGTCGGTCACCGGCCCGTAGATCCCGTCGCCGAGCAGCTCTCCGAGGCCGAGGATCCCGTGCAGCGGCGTCCGTAGCTCGTGCGTGATGTTCGCCGTGAACTCGCTCTTGGCGCGGCTCGCCTCGACGAGGTCCTGGGCGCGCCGCGCGAGCGCGCGCTCGTTGCGCCGCAGCCGGTCGACGATGATCGCGACGTACGCGGCCGGGCCGATCGTGACGATACCGACGAAGAGGATCATCAGCGCCACCGTCGCCGGCGGGATCGCCTCCGGCCCGGCGACGAGCGGCGCCGTCTGCGGCAGCACGCCGCGAGCCGTCAGGATCGCCATCGCGGCGTAGAAGACGAAGCAGCCGCCGGTCGTCACGAGCGTGAGGCCCACGTTGGTGAGCAGCGCCATCACCGCGACCTCGACGAAGTAGATCGCCACCAGGGGCGACATCACGCCGCCGGTGAAGTAGACCGTCCCGGTCATGACGAGCACGTCGGCGGTGATGTTGAGCGCCGAGAGCGGCGTCACGAGCCGGCGCGTGCGCCAGGCGATCGCGGCCAGCGTGTTCGTGACGAGCTTGGTCGCGACGAGCGCGTACGCCCAGTTCGTGTTGGCGATGACGTCGAGCCAGTCGGCGAAGCCGACCAGCGCGAGCAAGACGAGCGCCGTGGCGTAGCCGGTGACGAGGCCGCCGAGGAGCTTCGGGCGGAAATCCTCGGTCGGGACCTCGTCGATCCCGACGGCGTGCGCGAGCCGGGACCAGCCCACGTCAGGCCAGGAGCTGCTCGACGCTGGAGAGCATCGCGCTCATCGCGAAGGGCTTCACGAGGATCGCGTCCGCGCGCAGCTCCTTCTCGGCGTAGTGGTGCTCGTCACGCCCGCCGAGGATCGCGCTCATCAGCACGACGGGTAGCGGCGGCCCGTTGGAGGGACGCTTGAGCTCGAAGCACACCTCGAACCCGTTCTTCTTCGGCAGGAGCACGTCGCAGAGCACGAGGTCCGGCCGGACCATGCGGGCGAGCTCGAGCCCCTCGGCGCCGTTCGTCGCGGCCATCACCGAGTAGCCGCGGGCGACGAGGTAGTCCTGCACGAGCGTCCGCCCGATGGGATCGTCTTCGATCACGAGGATGCGCTTCTTCACGGCTCCGCCCTCCATCGTGGTTGCTGATGCAACGATACCACGGCCGCCCTCGGGTCGAGCGGCGGAGCGTCCGATCGGTGCGCTGCTGTGCGCGCGGGTGAGCGGGCCAGCGCCTGTCCCGAGACCGGCGTCGGACCCGCGATCGGAGCCGCGTGGCGCCGCACGCCCGCTCGAGGGCGAGGGTCCGTCCGCCGCGCGTTGACCTCTCGCCCGTGTTTCAGCTACTCCGTCCCGCGACATGGCTGCCGAGAGCGAAGCCCTGCGGTTCTGGCCGGCCACCGACGTGGGCCGGGTGCGGGACCACAACGAGGACAACTTCCTCGTCAGCAAGAAGCTGCAGCTCTTCGTGGTCTGCGACGGCATGGGCGGGCACGCGGCCGGAGAGGTCGCCTCGTCGATCGCCGCCAAGACCGTGCAGGAGGTGATCTCGCAGCAGCGCGAGATGCTCACGCAGTTCGAGCAGGGCGTCGGCGGCGCCTCGCGCACGGACATCCTGCGGCTCATGGAGCAGGCCGTCCAGCAGGCCTGCAACGCCGTGTTCCAGGAGGGCCAGCGCGACGAGACCAAGCGCGGCATGGACACGACGCTCGACGCGCTCCTCATCCTCGGGGAGCGCGGCTTCATCGGGCACGTCGGCGACTCACGCGTCTACCTCTACCGGCAGGGGTCGGTGCACCAGCTCACCGAGGACCACTCGCTCATCAACGAGCTGCTCCGGCGCGGACGCCTCTCGCGCGAGCAGATCGACCAGCTCCAGCACAAGAACGCGGTCACGCGCGCCGTCGGCGTGTACGAGTCCGTCGAGGTCGACACGATCGACTTCGACGTGCTCCGCGGCGACCGCTTCCTGCTCTGCACGGATGGGCTCCACGGCTACTTCGAGCAGGCCGAGCTCGGCAAGCTCTTCGGCGAGACGCCCGAGGAGGATCTCGCGCAGAAGCTCATCGACCTCTCGAACGAGCGCGGCGGCAAGGACAACATCACCTCGATCGTGGTGAAGGTCCCCGACGCCGAGAGCGGCGTCGACCGGCTCGCGCGCGAGGTGAACCTGAAGATGGAGGTGCTGCACAAGATGCCGCTCTTCCGTCACCTCACCTATCAAGAGCTCGTGCGGGTGATGAACCTGACGAAGGTCAAGCAGTACAACGTCGACGAGGAGGTCGTCGCCGAGGGCGCCGACGGCGACGAGCTCTTCATCGTGCTCACGGGCAAGGTGCGCGTGGAGTCGGCCAAGACGAAGATCGCCGAGCTCGGGCCCGGCGAGCACTTCGGCGAGATGGCGCTCGTCGACAAGGCGCCGCGAAGCGCGGACATCATCGCGGCCGAGCCGAGCTCGCTGCTCTCGATCAAGCGGCGCGACTTCTTCGACATCATCCGCAAGGACCACCCGATCGCCGTGAAGCTGCTCTGGAGCTTCCTCGGCGTGCTGACGGAGCGCCTGCGCAACACGTCGCGCGAGCTCGGGGCAGCGCGCGAGCAGAAGCCCGGCGCCGCGTCGGCGACGGAGACGGCGTCGCTGCTCGACGCGCTCGTGAACAGCGACGAGCCGGACAATTGATCCGCCGGGCTCCGCTCGCCGCTGCCCTCGCCGTGCTGCTCGCGGCGTGCGGCGACGACGCCCCGCCGCCCGCCACGGCCCACGAGCCGCCTCCGAGCACCAGCGCCACGAGCCCGCACAGCACGACCGTGGGGCAGGCCACGGGCAGCGCGCCCGCGACGCTCGTGCGCACCACCGGGGCCGTCCGGCTCGACGCGGCGCCGGCCGCCGCGGGCGCATCGCTCGAGCGCGCGCAGCGCCTGGTTCTCGACCCCGGGGCGGAGGCGGTGGTGGAGCTCGCGTCCGGAGATCGCGTCACGCTCTTCGGCCCCTCCGAGGCACGCGTGGGAGAGCAGGGCGCGGCGGCCATCGAGCTCGCGCGGGGCACCGCGCACGTGCGCGTCCCGCCGGGGCCCGCGGGGCCGCGCGCGCCGCTACGCGTCGCGACCCCCGAGAGCTCGGTCGAGCTGATCGGGCCCGGCGAGGTCCTGCTGGTCGCCGACCGTTCCGGTGCGACCTGGACCGTGGTGATGGCGGGGGTCTCGCACGTCGGGAACGGCGACGCCGACGCGCGCCACCACGCGCGGCTCGGCGACGTCGCCGCTGGCCACGCCGTGCTCGTCGGGGACGCGGCGAACGAGCCCACCGAGGGGCCCGCGCGCCTCGACGCGGCGAGGGCCGCGGCGATCGTGCTCTTCGAGCCGCTACCGCCCCTGGAGCCGGCGCGCTGGGCCGAGCGGGCGCGGCACGCGGCCACCGATCTCGACACGGCGCTCGGCTGGGTCGAGGCGGAGGCACGGCACGGCCACGATCTGACGGACGAGCACCGGGCCGCCGTGGCGGCTGGCCAGAGCGACGAGGCCATGCGCCTGCAGGGGGCCCTCGTCGGGCACGCGCAGGAACTGCACGCCCTGCGCGACACGGCGCGCCTGCGCTGGGAGCGCCTGTCGACGCTCGTCCTCGCCGGTGCCGTGCCCCCCGGCGAGCCGGACCCGCTGGCGGCCCGGCGCGATCGCGCGGCGGCGCTGCTGGGGCTCGAGTGAGGCGGCGCGGAAGCTCTCGTGATGGTTCAATCTTCCCCGTGACCTCGGTATAGTCCGGCCTCCGGATCGAACGGTTCGATGACGAGCACGCCCCCGCGAAGCGATTCAGGATCTCCCGCCGGCCCCCGCCCGCCCCTGCCTCCCGGCGAGGGGTCCGGCGCGGGGCCGAGGCCGACCGAGACGAGCGTTCCGGACGGCTCCCGGGTCGACGCGGCCAAGGTCGCGGCTCTGCGGGCCGAGATGGAGGCGAGCGGGGGCGATCGCACCCGGCATGCGATGCTCGCCTACGAGGTCGGCCGCACGATCGAGGACGGCGGAGGCGGGGAGGCCGCGGCGGTCCGCGAGTACCTCGGCGCCTACAACCTCGATCCCTCGTTCCGGCCGCCGCTCTTCGAGCTGGTCCGCATGTTCGAGCGCCGGCGCTCGTTCAAGAACCTGGCGCGGCTCTACGAGGCCGAGCTGAAGAGCGCGACCACGCCGGCCGAGAAGAGCTCGGCGCTGGTGGACCGGGCGAGCTTGCTCGAGGACCACCTCGGCCAGAGCGAGGCGGCGGGGCCTCTCTTCGAGCAGGCCGCCGCCGACGACCCCGACGGGATCACCGCCGCGCTGATGCTGGAGCGGCGCGCGCGCGGCGCGGGGGACGCCGCCGCGGCGCGCGCGGCGCTCGAAGGCATCGCGACGCGGACGAAGACCCCCGCGCTGAAGACGCTCTTGATGATCGAGCTCGCGCGCGAGCGTGATCGCGACGGCGACGGCGACGGCGCGATCGAGACGCTCCGCGAGGCCGTGCGCGTCGCGAGCGACGAGCGGCCCCGCGCGCTCCGCGCGCTCGAGGAGCTCGCGCGCAAGCACGGGCGCGCGCCCGAGCTCGTCGCGGCTCTCGAGGCGCGCGCGCTCCTCGAGGGCTCCGCCTCGCCCGACGCGCTCGCGGCGCTCCTCGAGGCGGGGCGGGTCCGGCTCGATCGTCTCGGCGACGCCGAGGGCGCCCGCGCCACCATCGAGCGCGCTCTGGCCCTCGCCCCCGACGACCCGGCCCTGCGACGCGCGCACATGCTGGCCGCGGAGTCGGCCTCCGATCTCGCGGCCTCTGCGTCCGACGCCCTCGCTCTGCAGGCGATCGTCGGGCCCGACCCCGTGGTGGCGTCGTTCCTGCTGCGCGAGGCCGAGGCCGCCCAGACGAGCGGCGACGTGACGGCCGCCCGCAGCGCCCTCGACCGAGCGCTCGCGGCCGAGCCGAGGTCGGCGGTGTTGCGCGCGATGCATGAGGATCTCTCGCTCGCCCTCGGCGAGATCGATCCCGTGATCGCGCGGCTCGAGGCCGACGCCGAGGGCGCCGATCCGGAGGCGCGTGCGGCGCTGCTCGCGCGCGCGGCTTCGTTCGCGGCGAACGTGGGGGGCGACGCGCCCCGCGCCGCCGCGCTCCTCGTGCGCGCCGCCGAGTCGGCGAAGGAGCCCGCGCCGATCCTGCGTGAGCTGCTGGCGGTCGGGCTCGTGCTCGGCCACGGGCCGACCACGCGCGACGCGATCACGCGCCTGCTGGCGGTCACCGACGACGCCGAGGAGCGCGCCGCGCTGCACCACGCGCGCTACGCCGGGCTGGTCGCGGCGGGCGGGAGCATCGAGGACTCGAAGGCCGCGCTCGACGCGGCCGTCGCCGACGGGGCCGCGTGGGCGGTCACGGCGCTGCGCCTGCTCGCGGCGGGGGACGGCGATCACGACCGCCTCGCGCGGGCGCACCTCGCGCTCGCGGACGCCTCTGCCGACGGCGACACCGCCGCGGCGCACCTCGTGGCGGCGGGCCGCGCGCTGGCTCGCGAGGCCCGGCACGACGACGCGACGGCGGCGCTCAAGAAGGCGCTCGAGCGTGCGCCCGGCCACCGGTACGCGGTGGCTCTCCTCGAGGAGATCTACCGCCGCAAGGGCGACGCGGACGCGGTCGTGCGCATCCTGCGCGAGGCGGCCGAGGCCGATCAGACGGGTCGTGCGCGCGAGGCGCAGCTCCTCGTCGCCGGCGCGGCCGCCGAGAGCGCCGGCGATCTCGACCTCGCGGCCAAGACGTACGAAGACGCGCTCTCGCGCGACGGCCGGGCCATCGCGCCTCTGCTCGCGCTGCGCGCGCTCGCCGAGCGGCGCGGCGACGCCGCGCTCGAGGCGCGCGCGCTGACCTCCCTCGCGGAGCACGAGCGTGCCAGCGGGTCGGCGGGCCGGTTCAGCCTCGAGCTCGGCGAGCACCACCTCGGCGCCGGCCACGTGGGCGAGGCGGTTCCGCCCCTGCTCGCGGCGATGGAGTCCAAGGAGACGCGCGCCGCGGCGGCCCTCGACCTGGCCCTGGTCGCGTCCTCCGGCGCGCCCGCGGAGGCCCGGACCGCGCGCGTCGACGCGCTCAGCACGCTCTTCGCGATCTCGATGGGCGAGACGCGCGAGGCCTTCGGGCACGAGCTGCTCGGCGAGGCGATCGCGGCGCGCGACGTCGCCCTCGGCGCGCGCGTCGCGTCGCTGCTCGAGCCGGAGGGCAGCGACACGAGCGACCTCGTCGCCCGCCTGGCCGCGACCAAGCTCACCGCGGGCGATCCGGCCAAGCTCGCCGATCGCGCGCGCGCCGTCGAGGCCCTCGCGGTCGCGATGGGCGAGGTCCCCGAGGTGGCGGCGGAGCTGCTCCTGCAGGCGAGCCGCATCGAGCTGCTCTCGGGCAGCGCGGACAGCGACGCCGTCCTGCGCGCGGCCGACATCGCCGAGCGCGCTCCGGGCTCGCTCGTCGCGGCGCTCGCCGCCGTCGAGGCGCTCGGCGACGAAGACGACGTCGGAGAGCGGGCCAGCGCGCTCGCGCTCTGGGCGCCCCACACGAGCGGAGCCGTGCGCTCGTCGATCGAGGCGGGCGCGGCGCGGCTGCTCGCGCTCGCGGGCCGCAGCGAGGAAGCCCTGCCCGTGTTGCGGACGATCTTCGAGCGCGAGCCGGCCGATCTCGCCTCCGCCGAGATGCTCCGGATGGCCGCGCGCGACGAGGGGGCGTGGCAGGACGTGGCGCGCGCGTGCGATCGCCTCGCGGACGCGACCGAGGGCGAGCTGCGCGCGCAGCTCCTCGAGGAGGCCTCCGCCGTCCTCATGGACCACCTCGAAGAGGACGAGGCGGCGGAGCCTCGCTTGCGCCAGGCCCTGGCGCTCGATCCGGCCCGGCCCATCGCGTACGCACGTCTGCACGACGTGCTCGCCGATCGCGGCGACGAAGCGGGCCTGCTCGCGCTCGTCAGTGCGCGCATCGAGGTGACCGACGATCCGGTCGACCTCGCGCCGCTGTTCTACGAGCAGGCACGGCTGCATCGCTCGCTCGGGGACTACGAGGGCGCCTTCGCGGCGCTCGAGAACCTGCTCCTGCTCGAGAGCGAGCACCTGGGCGGCCTCGCGCTCCTGGTCGAGCTCCACGTCCAGCGCGAGCAGTTCGCGGAGGCCGTCGACGCCCTGCGCCAGATCGCGACTGCCGAGGGCGTTCCGGCGAGTCAGCGGCGCATCGCGCGCCTCGGGGCCGCGGACTTCCTCGACAAGAAGCTCGACGACGCGCGCGGTGCCCTCGCCGAGCTGCGGCAGATCGAGGAGCTGGGCCTCGCCGACCGAGCGCTCTACGAGCGGGTCGCGACCCTCGCCGAGCGCCTCGGAGATCTCGATCGCGCCTCCGACGCGCTCGAGCGTGGCGCCGAGGTGGAGCGCGATCCGCTGAAGAAGGCCGGGGTCGAGCGCCGCCTCGCCAAGCTCGAGATGCAGGCGCGCGGGCGTCGCGAGCACGCGCTCGCCGCGTATCGTCGCGCGATCCGCGCGCAGCCGACCGACCTCGAGAGCCTCCGCGCCGCCAGCGCGCTGATCTCGGAGGCGAGCGAGCGGCGCCTGCTCACGGAGATGCCGGAGGTCGCGTTCCGGGCGCAGCTGGAGAAGGAGCCGCTCGACGCAGCCGCGCTCCGGGCGCTCGCCTCGGTCGCCGACGCGCGCGGGGATCGCGCCCTCTCGAACGCGGTCGCCCGCGTCCTCGTGGCCACCGGCCTGTCGAGCCCGGACGAGAGCGCCGCGCTGGACGACACGGAGATCGTTCGCGCACCGTCGCCGACGCCCGTGCTCGGTGACGCCGGGTTCGCCTCGCTGATGCCCGAGCCGCTCGCACCGGCCGCCACGGGCGCCCTGGGGGAGATCGTGCTGGGCGCGGTCGAGACCCTCACGGAGGTCGACCGCCTCGAGCCCAGCAGCTTCGGGCTCGGGCGCAACGATCTGGCGAAGCCGGGGACACCCGCCGTCGACGAGGTGCTCGCGATCGCGGCCAAGCTCGGAGCGCCGGCGGGCGATGTCTGGGTCGGCGGTCGCGACCCGAACCTCGTGACGGTGATCCCGTCGTACAAGGGCAAGCCGGCGTGGATCCTCGGAGCGAACGCGTCCGCGCTCGCGCCCGCGGACCGGCGCTTCCGCATCGGCGCGCTCGCGGCCGGCCTACGGCTGGGCGTCGGTCCTCTGGCGCTGCGCGTTCTCTCCGGCGGCAGCGACGAGGTCGCGACGCAGCTCTACGCCACGTGCGTCGCGGCCGGCGCGCCGCTCGCGGCGAGCGAGGGACGCGCGGGCCTCGCCGACGCATCGCGCACGCTGGGCAAGGCCATCGGTCGTCGCGCGCGGCGCGCCGTGGCCGAGGCCGTCCCGCGCGTCGGCGACGGCGGCCGGCCGCTGCTCGCGTGGGCGCGCGCCCTCACGATCACGCTCGCGCGGGCGGGCGCGATCGCCGGCGCCGACCCGGCACCGGCGATGATGATCGCGCAGCTCGAGCGCGGCGCCGCCGGCGCCCTCGACGCGCGGTCGATGGCACGTTTCTGGGTGGCGGGCTCGACGCTGGCGCTGCGACGCGAGCTCGGGCTGGCGGCGGGCTGAGGTCTCGGGAAGCACGTGACGGACGAAACCGACAAGAAGGCCGAAGACGACTTCGATCTCGATTGGGACGACGCGCTCGACGACTGGGAGCGCGACGTCGAGAGCGGAGCCGTGGCCCAGTCGGGGCCGATGCCGCAGACGCCGCAGGCCCCGCCCAAGCCTCCACCCGCGCCGGCGCGTGCCCTCTACCAACCTCCCGACGCCTCCGAGATCGCGAAGATGCGCGCGGGCCGCCCGGCTCCGCCCGTGGCGCCGCCGCCGCCCAAGCCGCCGACGCCGACCACCCCGCCTCCGCCGGGGACGCACGATCCCTTCGACCTCGACGACGACGACGGCGCGACGCGCGTGGCGAACATCCCGCGCGACCTGATCGCGAAGATCGTCGAGGGCCCGGGCGGCGCTCCGCCGGTGGCCGCCGCGACCTCGACCCGGGCGCCGAACGAGCCGCGCCCCGCCCCGGAGAAGCGGGAGCAGGTCATCAGCGCGGTGGACCTCGACCTCGACGGCTTCCGCATCGACACCCTCAAACACGTGGAGCACGAGTTCTGGCAGCGCTTCTGCCCGGCGGTGCGGGACCACTGCAACCTCATCGGCAAGGAGAACGAGGGATTCAAGATGATCATGTACAACTTCAACCACGAGCGCTGGGCGCTGGCGGTGCAGGCCAGCCGCTTCGCGCGCGTGTGCCTGGAGGAGTCCGTCAAGTACGCCCTGAAGCGCAAGACCTTTGGCAAGCCGCTCGTCGAGCACCAGGAAGTCCGCGGAGGTGTCGAGGCGGAAGAGGTGACGTACGTTCCGTGTACACGTCGCCAACGCGATCTCCAGCGGCACCCCGCCCGCCACCGCCTCGCGCACCGCCTCGAGCAGGCTGTCGCCGATGAGGGTGCCGTGCACGGGGCGAGCGGTCAGGATCTCGTGCAGGATGACGCCGAGCGCCCACACGTCCGACCGGGCGTCGACGAGGGACGCGTCACGCAGGTGCTCCGGCGACATGTACGCGGGCGAGCCGACGAGGCCCGAGGCCTGGGTGATGCTCGCGTCGTCGTCGCACTCCACCTTCGCGATCCCGAAGTCGAGCACCTTGAGCACGACCGTGCCGTCGGCGCGGCGCGCGAGGAAGAGGTTCGAGGGCTTGAGATCGCGGTGCACGATGCCGTGGGCGTGCGCCTCGGCGAGCGCCGCGCAGGCCTGGCCGATCCACTCGGCCACCTCGGCCAGCGGCAACGGCCCACGCGCGCGGAGGGCGCCGAGCAGATCGGTCCCGACGAGGCGCTCCATCACGATGTAGGGCGCGCCCTCCTCGTTGACGTCCACGTCGAGGACACGCGCGACGTGCTCGCTCGACAGGCGCGCTGCGCTCTGCGCCTCGCGGAGGAACCGGGCCCGCGCGGAGGTGAAGCCGCTGTCGGAGCGCAGGAACTTGATCGCCACGGGCTGGCCGAGGACGAGGTGGCGCGCCGCGTAGACGACGCCCATGCCACCTTGGCCGAGGACCTCCTCGAGCTGGAACTTGCCCGCGACGGTCGCCCCGACGGGCGGCGCCGGGGGGACGCTCGGACGCAGGAGTGGCAGCCCCATCGGAGGAGCTACGGAGGAGCCGAGCCCCCGGATCGGAGGGCTCGGCAAATGGGTGGGAGATCGTGCGCCGGCCCGCGGGGGAAACTAGCGCGCGACCTT
>JBGAQA010000138.1:0-14291 GCA_044220955.1 Sandaracinaceae bacterium | reverse complement strand
CTGGCACCGGTCGACCGTGATGCTGGCGAACGGCCAGCACTGGGGATCGAATTGGTCGGCATAGCCGTCGCCGTCGTCGTCTCGCTCGTTGGCGCACGCAGCGCGCGTCTCCTCCGGGCACTGCCCCCAGCAGTCGGAGTCGTCGCAGTCGGTCGCGCCGTCGAAATCATCGTCGACGCCGCCCACACACGACTCGATCGAAGGGGCGGGGTACGGGAGCGTCAGCGTGCAGCTCGGCGCGGACATCGCTACAAGCACGACGAGAAGCGTGAGGCGGGCACGAGTCTCTCGTTCGGTCACGGCGCTCGGTGCGATGCGTACCAGGTGCAACGAGCAACCATCGGCCGTTCCGACGCAGACCTCATTGCGTTCGATGGTCAACGACGGGAGCTTAACAGCCCTGTGGCGAGCGCGATGAGGTTGGCCCGCGGCCCGCCCGGAAACCCGGCTTCCCGCCCGCGCGCCTTGCGCCTACAGTCCCCCGCCATGAGCCAGCGCTATCGCGCGCCCTTCGGGCCCGGGGGCAGCGCCCCGATCGACCAGGCCACCGCCTCCCGCCTCCTCTCCGTCGCCCTCGCGCGCGGCGGGGACTACGCCGACCTCTTCTTCGAGTACGAGGCGTCGGGCAGCTACGGGTTCGAGGACGGAATCCTCAAGTCTGCGGGCCGCGGCGTCTCGCTCGGGCTCGGCGTGCGAGTCCGCAAGGGCGACGCGACGGGCTACGCGTACACCGAGGATCTCTCGCCCGAGTCGATGGAGCACGCGGCGAAGATCGCCGGCCAGATCGCCGACGGCGGCAAGACGATCGCCCCGCACGGCCTGACCCCGATCTCGCCGCCGCACCGCTACGAGGTCGCGCGGCTCACGCTCGACGTCGCCGGCGAGGAGAAGCGCGACCTCCTGCGCCGCGCCGACGTGGCCGCGCGCGCCGCCGACCCGCGCGTCAAGCGCGTCGAGGCCTCGCTCGCCGAGGAGTACCGCGAGATCCTGATCGCCACGAGCGACGGCAAGCTCGTGCACGACGTGCAGCCGCTCATGCGCTTCGGCATCCGCGCGATCGCCGAGCAGAACGGCAAGCGCCAGGCAGGCAGCTCGGGCGGCGGCGGCCGCCTCGACCTCGGCTACTTCGACACCAAGTCGCCCGAGTGGCACGCCGCCGAGGCCGTCCGCCAGGCGCTCGTCATGCTCGACGCGCGCGAGGCCCCGGCGGGCACGATGGACGTGGTGCTTGCCCCGGGCGACAGCGGCATCCTGCTGCACGAGGCGGTCGGGCACGGGCTCGAGGCGGACTTCAACCGCAAGCGCACGTCGAACTACACCGATCAGATCGGCCAGGTCGTCGCGAGCGAGCTCTGCACGGTGGTGGACGACGCGCGCATCCCCGGCTCGCGCGGCTCGATCGACGTCGACGACGAGGGCAACGTGCCCGAGGCGACGACGCTCATCGAGAAGGGCGTGCTGCGCGCGTACATGCAGGACCGGCAGAGCGCGGAGCACTTCGTGACGAGCGAGTCGGGCAACGGGCGGCGCGAGTCGTTCCGCTCGCACCCGATGCCGCGCATGACCAACACGCTGCTCCTCGAGGGGCCTCACGACCCGGAGGAGATCCTGAAGAGCGTCGAGCGCGGCGTGTTCGCCAAGAAGTTCGGCGGCGGGCAGGTCGACATCTCGAACGGGGACTTCGTGTTCTCGCTCACCGAGGCCTACCTCGTGGAGAACGGGAAGGTCACCGCGCCGCTCAAGGGCGTGCAGCTCATCGGCAACGGGCCCGAGGTGATGCGCAAGGTGACGATGCTCGGGCGCGACATGGAGATGTCCGACGGCATCTGGACGTGCGGCAAGGATGGACAGTCGGTGCCGGTCGGCGTCGCGTGCCCGACGATCAAGATCGCCGGGATCACCGTCGGCGGAACGCGAGTAGGGTGACCATGAAGGACCGACAGCAAGAGCTCCTCGACCTCGGGGCGAAGATCGTGGAGCGCGCGATGAAGGCCGGGGCCGACGTCGCGGAGGCGGTGGCGTCCGAGGGGTCGCACCTCTCGACGAAGGTGCGGCTCGGCGCGCCCGAGCTCGTCGAGGAGGCGGGGTCGCGCTCGGTGGGACTGCGCGTGATCTCGGGCGGGCGCGTGGCGGTGTCGGCGACGAGCGACCTGAGCGAGTTCGGCATCGCGCGCTTCGTCGAGGACGCGATCGAGCTGGCGCGGCTCTCGGAGCGCGACGAGCTCGCGGGGCCGCCGGATCCGGCGCTGCTCAGCAAGCGGAGCGAGCACGTCGAGCTCGACCTCTTCGACCCCGCGGTCGACGCCGTCGACGGCGCCGCGGCGCTGAAGCACGCGCTCGCGGGTGAGAAGGCGGCGCGCGACTTCGATCCGCGCGTGACCAACTCGGAGGGCGCGACGTTCTCGCGCGCGTCGGGGAGCAAGGCGCTCGTGACGAGCGGTGGCTTCTCGGGCGTGTCGCGCGGCACGTACGCGTCCCTGACGGTCTCGCCCGTCGTGGACGACGAGGGCGGCAAGAAGCGCAGCGGCTACCACTGGACGGCCAAGCGCCACTACCGCGAGCTCGACTCGGACGAGTGGGTCGGCACGGAGGCGGCGCGCCGCACGCTCGCCAAGCTCGGCGCGCACAAGGTCGCGACCCAGGAGGCGCCCGTCGTGTTCGATCCCGACGCGGCGCGCTCGATCCTCGGCATGTTCGCCGGGTGCATCTCGGGCGGGAGCATCTGGCGCAAGGGCAGCTACCTCGTCGACCGGCTCGACACGAGCGTGGCGAGCGAGCGCGTGACCATCATCGACGACCCGCTGATCCCCCGCGCGCCCGGCTCGCGCGCGTTCGACGGCGAGGGCCTGCTCTCGCGGCGAAACGTCATCGTCGAGCGCGGCGAGCTGAAGACGTACCTCCTCGACACGTACAGCGGCCGCAAGCTCGGCATGGCGAGCACGGCGAGCGCGTCGCGCGGCGGCAGCGCGGGCGTCGGCCCGGGCGCGAGCAACTTCATCCTGCAGCCGGGGCCCGAGTCGCCGGGCGACATCCTCAAGAGCACACGACGAGGGCTCTACGTCACCGACATGATGGGCTCGGGCTTCAACGCGGTGACGGGCGACTTCAGCCGCGGCGCGGCGGGCTTCTGGATCGAGGAGGGCGAGAAGGCCTTCCCGGTCAGCGAGATCACCATCTCGCTCAACCTGAACGAGCTGCTCGCGCGGATCGACGCGGTCGGCAACGACCTCGACCTGCGGAGCTCCGTCGCGAGCCCCACGTTCCGCGTCAGCGCGATGACGATCGCCGGCTCCTGACCACCTCCGGGCCCATCGCGCGGGATCCCGTGGCGCGCGCCGACGGAACGGCGCTCGGGCATTGCGGCACCGGCCGCGGTGCCCAGGTGAGCCGGCGATGACCGAGAACAAGGCTCCGAGCTTCGACGCCCTGATGCCCGCCGAGATGGCCCGGCGCGCCGAGGAGGCGGGCGTGACCAAGGCGGCGATGCCCGCGCGGCGGCTCTTCGCGCTGGCGGTGCTGGCAGGCGCGTTCATCTCGCTCGGCGCGCTGTTCTCGACGATCACGATGACGGGAGCCGAGGGGCTGCCGTTCGGAGTCGGGCGCCTGCTCGGCGGGCTCACGTTCTGCCTCGGCCTGGTGCTCGTGGTCGTGGGCGGCGCCGAGCTCTTCACCGGCAACGCGCTCCTGGTCATCGCGTGGGCGAGCCGGCGTGTCACGAACGCCGCGGTGCTGCGCAACTGGAGCCTCGTGTTCGCCGGCAACTTCGTCGGCGCCCTGGGCACCGCGGCCCTGGTCGCGATGGCCGACACCCACCTGCTCGGGGGCGGGGCGGTGGGGCGCACGGCCGTCGCGATCGCCGTCGCCAAGTGCTCGCTCGCGCCGGTCGCCGCCTTCGCCCGGGGCGTGCTCTGCAACGCGCTGGTGTGCCTGGCGGTGTGGCTCACGCTCAGCGCGCGGACCACGACCGACCGCGTTCTCGCGGTGGTCTTCCCCATCACCGCGTTCGTCGCGGCGGGCTTCGAGCACTCGATCGCGAACATGTACTTCGTGCCCTACGCGATCTTCCTCGCCATGCGCGATCCGACGCTCTTCGAGGGGCTCGCGCACGCGCCGACCTGGGGAGACTTCCTGCTGGCGAACCTGCTCCCGGTCACGGCCGGCAACGTCGTGGGCGGGGGCGCGCTCGTGGCCGCGACGTACTGGTTCGTGTACCGGTCGGAGGCCGACGCGCGCGCGTGAGCGGGGCATGCCCGCATGCCGCGCGTGGAGACGTGGAGGTGCTGCGCTCGATCGAGGAGTGGTCCCCTCGGCCGAGCCGATCGAGCTCTGGACCGGCGATCAGTCCACGAGCGCCGGGCAGACGCGCTCGACGCGGGCGCCGTAGGTCGCGAAGAACACGTTGTGGGTCTCGTCGTGCTCGATCGAGACGCGGCCGAGCCCGGTCGCGATCACCACGATCGGCTCGCGCGACGGATGGGCGTCGAGCAGGTGCGTGTCGTCGGTCCACGAGATCATGCTCGCGTGGTGCATCGGCATCCGAAGCGGCGAGGTCGGTAGCCACGCGCCATGGTCGTCACGCCGGATCTCGAGGGAGAACGGCACACCGTCGGTGATCGCGTCGTAGCTCGACAGCGCGGCGGGGCGCGTCGCGCACGCCTCGGGCACGCGCGCCGGTGAGGCCTCGCGGGCCCCGTCGTCGACGCGCGGGGGCGGCTCCCGCCGCTCGGCCACGCCTGGCCCGCCGCCGCACGCGGCGAGCACGAGACCGAGGAGCCAGGCGCCACGCGTCATGTCCGGCGAGACTGCCCGCTCGCGTCGGCGCGGGCAACGCGAGGCGGCGAGCAGGACGGCGAGGAGCCGGCAAGCAACGCTCGCGGCGCGGCATGGCGGCGACGAGCCAGGGCGGCTGCGGCGCCGGGCGCCGCGGCACGGGCTGCTGCACTACACTGCGGCCGCGTGACCGGGCGCGTCGACAAGCGGCTGCTCAAGCTCCTGCCCGTCGAGCGCTGGCCGACGCGCGACGAAGCGGCGCGCGCGCGCTGGTTCTCGCCGGTGCGCCTCGGGCCGATCGAGGCGCGGGATCGCACGTGGGTGCCCGCCATGGTGCCCTGGCGCGCGACGGACGACGGCTTCGTCACCGATCACGTGATCGACTGGTACCGGCGCTTCGCGCTCGGCAAGCCCGGGGTGATCGTGGTGGAGGCGACGGGGATCCGCGACGTGCCGAGCGGGCCGCTCCTGCGCGCGGGGCACGACCGCTACATCCCTGGGCTCGCCCGCCTTGCGCGCGCGGTGCACGAGGCGAGCGAGGGGGTGACGCGCGTCTTCGTGCAGCTGATCGACTTCCTCGCGATCAAGCGGCGCCCGCCGCGGGACAGGTTCCTCGAGCGCTTCCTCGTGATCGACGAGGGGCTGCGTGCGCGGCTCGGGATGGACGACGACGCGGCGATCCGCCGGCACCTCGTGGCGCTCGACGACGCCGGGCTCGCGCGCGTGCTCGCGCCGCGCGAGCTCGAGTCGATGCGGATGGGCTACCGCGAGCGCGTGACCGACGTGCACCTGCCGCACGTGCGCGAGCTGCCGCGCGCGCTGCCGCCGCTCTTCGCCGACGCCGCGGCGCGCGTGAAGGAGGCAGGCTTCGACGGGGTCGAGCTGCACTACGCGCACGCGTACACGATGAGCTCGTTCCTCAGCCGCCTGAACACGCGCGATGACGGCTACGGCGGGACGCTCGAGGGCCGTGCGCGTCTGCCTCTCGAGGTGTTCCGCGCCGTCCGCGCGCGGGTGGGCGAGGGGTGGGTGGTCGGAGCCCGCTTCCTCGGGGACGACGTGGTCGAGGGCGGCAGCCGCATCGAAGACGCGTGCTTCTTCGCCGAGGCCTTCGCGCGGGCGGGGATGGACTTCCTCAGCGTGAGCAAGGGCGGGCGCTTCGAGGACGCCGAGCAGCCGAAGGTCGGCGAGGCGGCGTATCCGTACACCGGGCCGAGCGGGCAGGAGTGCATGCCGACCGTGCACATCGAGCCGCCGGGACCCTTCTCGCGGAACGTCCCGCTCGCGGCGGCCGTGCGAGCGCGCGTGCGCGCCGCGGGCTTCGTCACGCCGGTCGTCGCCGCGGGCGGCATCGCGACGTTCGAGCAGGCGGAGGCGATCCTCGTGGCGGGCCATGCGGACGTCGTCGCGAGCGCGCGCCAGTCGCTCGCCGATCCCGACTGGCTCGAGAAGATCCGGCAGGGGCGCGGCGAGACGATCCGACGCTGTCTGTTCACGAACTACTGCGAGGCGCTCGACCAGGCGCACAAGGAGGTGACCTGCCAGCGGTGGGATCGCGAGGGGTTGAAGGGCGTGCCGCCCGAGCAGCGGAGCAAGGACGGCAAGCGCAGGCTGGTCGCGCCCTGATCCCACAAAACGCGCACCTACCCGTAGGAACGCTGTGAAATCGATGGCTTACGAGGCTTGGAGTGACCCCTGCTCGCCTGCTCGCTACTCGCCGGGGTCGGTGATGACGGGGACGCGGGGGTGCTCGTAGGGGCAGACGACCGTCGCGACGAACGTGGAGGCCGGGGAGCTGAGGAACGTGGCCACGTCCGTCGCCGCGCCTGGGGCGAGGTGGATGTCGTGGACCTCGGGGTTGACGTCGGTCGAGACGTGGCAGTCGACGGCGAACGTGCAGCGGTTCTGGACGTGGACCGAGTGCGAGTACCCGAAGCCGGTGTACACGGCGTGGCCGTCCGCCGTGACGCAGTCGGGCCGGTCGCCCACGGCGCTGCCGCTCTGTCCGAGCGCGGTGCCGGCCGCGAGCGCCAGCGTCGGAGCCGCGAGCGCCAGGAGGTAGAGGGGTCGCTTCATCGCTCGCACATGTGTAGGACGCCGACGACCACGTCCATGTTCTCGATTCCCATCACCACCGGTCCCGTGCAGTGCAGCGAGGGGTCCCGGCAGTCGGCGTCGACGATGCAGAAGCGGCGGCACTCGTAGCGGGTCAGCTCCGCGTTCGCCGGCGCGCAGCCGAGGTTCTCGTTGCACGTGCCGTACGCGGGAGCGGTGGTCCCGCATGCGCCGCCCTGGATCGTCATGCCCGTCGGGGCGCGGCACTCGAGGACGGTCGTCGTTCCTCCCGGCGCGGCGGCGACGCTCAGCTCGCAGCGGTCGTGAAGCAAACATCCGGCCTGGCGCACGGGGTCGCAGCCGATCACGCAGGCCATGGTGCCCGCCGGCTGCGCCGGGTCGTCGATCGCGGCGCAGGTGGCCGTCGCCGCGATGTCCTCGCAGTCCGTGTCGGCCGCGCAGGGCCGGCGGCAGGCGGCCTGCGAGCCGTGGTCGCTCGCGCAGATCTCGCCGGCCCCGCAGTCGGTGGCGCCGGTGCAGGCGCGCCGGAAGCCGTATCCGAACCCCGGGGAGTCCGGGTTCGCGCACACGCCGTTGCGGCAGTACGAGTCGGGCACGCAGTCGTCGCCCGTGGCGCAGCCGTCCCAGCACGTGTCGTCGCGGCACACCTGCTCGGCGTTCGCGCAGGCCCGCCCGGGGCCGCAGGGTGAGCTGGTGTGATCGAGCGGCGTGTCGATCAGGCATGTTCCCGACCCGGTGACGATCGTGCAGTGCGTGCCGCGCAGGCAGTCGTGCTGGCTCACGCACTCGGCCTGGCAGCGCTCGGCGACGCACACGAGCGGGGCCGGGCAGTCGCTGTTGATCTCGCAGGTCGTCGTCACGATGGGCGCGCTCTGACAGCCGAGGGCGACCGCCCCGGCCGCGAGCGCCCGGAGTGCGCACCACGAGAGCCCAGGGGAGCGAGAGGTCGGCCACGTCATCGGAGCATCCTAGCCTCATCGGCACCGGGTCGGGACCTCGTAACCTTCTGGAGGTGACCCCCCACGATGGACGCGTGGAATTCCATCGGAGGGTGCAGATGGCGTCGTCGCGGTCCGTTCGGGTGTCACGGGTGGTTGCGTGCGTCGCGCTGCTCCTCTGCGCGGCGCCGGGCTGTACCGAGCGCAGCACCGCCGTGGTGCCGGACGCTCAGTTCGGCGACGTGGGCATGGCGGACGCAGGCGCTCGCCCCGACGGGGGGCCGGACTCCGGCCTCGACGCCAGCAGGCCGGACGTGGGGATGCAGCCCGACGCGAGCGGGGCCGGCCTGCAGTGCTCGACGTGCGATACCGAGGCCGACTGCGCCGTGGGCTCTCGCTGCGTCCTGCTCGCCGCCGGCCAGCGCGTCTGCCTGGCGAACTGCGTCTCGGAGATCCCCACCTGTCCACACCGCTTCGACTGCCTCGCCAGTGCGCTCACGCCAGAGGTCGGTCTGGTGTGCACGCCGGTCGGCGAGCGCTGCTGCATCGACGCGGACGAAGACGATCGTGGCACCGGAGTGGGATGCCGTGGCGCCGACTGCGACGACAGCGACCCCAGCGTCTACGCGGGCGCCACCGAGGTCTGCAACGGCACGGACGACAACTGCGACGGCACCGCCGACGAGGGTAACCCAGGCGGGGGCGTGGTGTGCTCGACGGGCATGTCGGGCGCGTGCTCGAGCGGCGTCACGGCGTGTCAGTCGGGAGCCGTCGTGTGCGTGCCGAACGCGTCGACCACGAGCGAGACCTGCAACGGCATCGACGACGACTGCGATGGCGACGTCGACGAGAGCACGGGAGGCGCCGTGCTGACGCAGAGCTGCTACGACGGGGCGGCCGGGACCGCGGGCGTCGGGGTCTGCACGGCGGGCGTGCAGACGTGCGTCGGTGGCATGTTCCGGAGCTGCATCGGACAGGTGCAGCCGGGCGTCGAGCTCTGCAACGGGCTCGACGACGACTGCGACGGCACGCCCGACGACGGCAACCCCGGCGGGGGCGCGGCCTGCTCGACGGGCCTGGGCGGCGCTTGCGACATCGGCAGTCTCTCGTGCGTGTCGGCGACCGTACGTTGCGTGCCCACGATGATGCCCGGCACGAGCCCCGAGATCTGCGACGCGTTCGACAACGACTGCGACGGCATGCTGAACGAGGGCTTCCCGGGCCTCGGCACCGCGTGCACGAGCGGTCTGGGGGCGTGCCGGCGCGGCGGCGTGACGATCTGCAACCCGGCCAACGCGTCGGGCGCGCCGATCTGCGACGCCATCGCGGGCACGGCGAGCGCGATCGAGCAGTGCGACTACGTCGACGACAACTGCAACGGGACGACGGACGAAGGCTTCCGCAACGCCGCGGGCGTGTACGACACGGTCGCGAACTGCGGCGGGTGCGGCGTCAGCTGCAACGCGGAGTGGGTCGGCGGTCCTGGGGCGTACAACGTCAACCCGACCTGCACCGCCATGGGTGGCACGGCACGCTGCGGCTTCACCTGCGTTGCTGGGGCCTTCGATGCCGACGGATTCCGCGACAACGGCTGCGAGTTCTATCCCGAGCCGGACACCATCTACGTGTCCACGCCGTCGAACGGCGGCGCGGACGTCTCGGGCTGCGGCGACTACACGATGCCCTGCGGCACCATCGGAGGAGGCATCCTGCGTGCGGTCGCGACGTCGCGCGTCCGCGTGCGCGTGTCGACGGGTCTGTTCGTCGAGAACGTGACGTTGGCCAACGGCATCAGCGTGATCGGCGGCCACAGCCACACGAACTGGGTCCACAACCCGGCGGTGTTCGCGTCCGCGATCCGTGGCTCCGACACCCCGAGCACGTTCGGCGGAGCGACGGACCGGATCACGGTCGCGGCGGTGGGCATCAACTCGGCCCGCACGACCGAGCTCAGCGGGTTCACGATCGAGAGCGTCACCGCGGGCCCGAGCGGCAACTCGATCGCCATCTACGTGCGCGACTCGACCAATAGCCTGCTCGTCCGGGACAACGAGATCGTCGCGGGCTCGGGCGGCAACGGCTCGACGGGCACGGGCGGCGCTCCGGGCAGCGTCGGGGTCGTCGGCGCGGCGGGGAGCGGTCCCGTGCGCCAGGCGTGCACGGCCGCCGCGACAGCAGGCGCCCTCGGCGGGGCGCGCACGTGCGGCGCGACCTCGGTCAGCGGCGGCGCGGGCGCGAGCGGAGCGAGCCCGACGACGTCGGCGCCGCCTCCGGCACCGAACGCGACGCGACAGCCCACGGGCTCGGCGGGCGCCACGGCGCTCGGCGGCGCGGGCGGCGCGGGCGGCTACAACGTCGAGGGCGTCTTCGCGATGGGCGGCTACCGCTGCATCGTCTACAACTCGCCCACCGACGCGTCCGTCGGCACGGCGGGCACTTCGGGCGCGGACGGCGGGGGCGGCGCGGGCGCGGCAGTCACCGGCGGCGCGGTCGTCGCGAGCCAGTGGCGTGGCGCAGCCGGCGCGGGCGGGGTGGCGGGCACGAGCGGCGGCGGCGGTGGCGGCGGCGGCACGCCCGGCGGCGTGGATGCGACCTCGTACTGCTTGTTCCCTGCGACCGGCGGCGGCGGTGGCTCGGGCGGCTGCGGCGGGACGGCGGGCAGCGGCGGCGGGGCCGGCGGCGGCAGCTTCGGCATCTTCATGGTGTTCACGACGGCGCCGACAGCCGCGACGATGCCCAGCGTCACGAGCAACCAGATCCGTCGAGGCCTGGGTGGGCGCGGAGGCGACGGCGGGACGGGCGGCGGCGGTGGCGACGGCGGCCACGGCGGTGCTGGCGGGCCGCGCAGCTCCGGGGCGAGCATGGGCGACAACTACGAGTTCTGCCTCTCGCCCGGCGCGGTCGGCGGCGACGGCGGTCGCGGCGGGCACGGCGGTGGCGGCGGCGGCGGCGCAGGCGGTGTCTCGTACGACATCTGGGTGTCGCGGCCGGGAACGGCAGCGCCGACCTACACGACGAACACCTTCGAGGTGCCGGCGGCGACTCCGACCTCCGGCGCGGGCGGCCTCGGCGGCAACTCGAGCAACACGAGCACGGGCCTCGGAACGGTCGGCGTCGCGGGCGCGTTCGGCACGATTCGAATCGGTACCTGAACGACGCGCGCGTCGCCAGCGGCGCCCCCGGCGTGGCGCTTTCCGTGGGACGGGCCCCGTGCCAAGGTCCCGCGCATGCGAACCCGGGCCTTCGTACCTCTTCTCCTGTGTCTCGCCTCGGGGATCGCGTGCGGAGGCCCGCCGCCCGAGGACGCCGAGGTGGCGACGGACGACACGGCGGGCGCAGACCAGGCGGTAGCGGAAGCCGCGCCCGTGGACGAGGCCCCGACGGGGCCGCTGCCCGAGGGCGTGACTCCGACGCACTACGCGCTCGCCCTGCGCGTCGTGCCCGGCGAGGAGCGCTTCTCGGGCTCGGTCGACATCCGCGTGACGCTCGACCGGCCGACGACGCGCGTCTGGATGCACGGGACCTCGCTGCACGTCTCGCGCGCGACGATCTCGCCCGGGCAGGAGAGCTTCGCGGCCGACACCGCCATCGCGGCGCGCTGGGAGCCCTCGGATCGCGAAGGCGTCGACGCGCTCCGCTTCGACACCGCGGTCGGGCCGGGCAGCGCGACGATCCACCTCGAGTACGACGCCCCCTTCGATCGTCAGCTCAAGGGGCTCTACCGCGTGGACGTGGGCGAGGACCACTACGCCTTCACGCAGTTCGAGGCGACGAGCGCGCGCTACGCGTTCCCGGGCTTCGACGAGCCGCGCTTCAAGACGCCCTTCGACGTGACGCTCGACGTGCTCGCCGCCGATCGCGCCGTGAGCAACGGCAGCGTCGCTTCCACGACGCCCCTCGATGGCGGCATGCAGCGCATCACGTTCACGACGACGCCGGCCCTGCCGACGTACTTGCTCGCGCTCGCCGTCGGACCGCTCGACATCGTGGAGGCGCCGGCGATCCCGCCGAACGACGTGCGTACGCGGCCCCTCCCGCTGCGGGGCGTCGCGGCCCGCGGCCGGGGCCCGGAGCTCGCCTACGCGCTCGAGCACACCCCGGAGATCGTCGCCTCGCTCGAGCGCTACTTCGCGATCGAGTACCCCTACGAGAAGCTCGACATCATCGCGGTGCCGGACTTCGCGTCGGGCGCGATGGAGAACGCGGGCGCGATCACGTTCCGCGAGACCCTGCTCCTGCTCGGTCCGCACGCGCCGGAGGACCAGGTGCGCGCGTTCACCGGCGTGATGGCGCACGAGCTCGCCCACCACTGGTTCGGCGACCTGGTGACGATGCCCTGGTGGGACGACATCTGGCTGAACGAGGCGTTCGCGACGTGGATGGCCACGCGTGTCGTGCGCGAGGTCGCGCCCGAGCAGCACGCCGAGCTCTCGGCGCTCGCGGGGATCCACGGCGCGATGAGCTCCGACGCGCTCGCCGCCGCGCGCCAGATCCGGCAGCCCGTCGCGACCGAGGACGACGTCCGCAACGCGTTCGACTCGATCACGTACCAGAAGGGCGGCGGCGTTCTCGCCATGTTCGAGCGCTGGATGGGCGAGGACACGTTCCGTGATGGCATCCGCGCGTACCTGCGCGCTCATCGCTTCGGCACGGCGCGCAGCGAGGATCTGATGGCGGCGCTCGCGGAGGCCTCGGGCCGCGACGTCGGGACGCCCTTCCTCTCGTTCCTCGAGCAGCCGGGCCTGCCGCTCGTCGGCGCGAACCTCAGCTGCGGCGAGGGTGGACGCTTCGTGGATCTGACGCAGCGCCGCTTCACGCCGACGGGCTCGGAGATCGAGGCGCAGGGGACGCTCTGGTCGATCCCGGTCTGCATCCGCTACGGCGCCGGGCGAGCCACGGGCGAGGTGTGCACGCTCCTGAACGGGGCGTCGGCCCGCGTGCCGATCCCGGGCGAGGCGTGCCCCGACTGGATCTTCCCGAACGCCGACGGCGCGGGCTACTACCGCTACTCGCTCGCGTCCGAGGATCTCGGCGCGCTCATGGCGCACGGCCTGCGCGCCCTGACGCCGGCCGAGCGGCTGAGCCTCGCGAACAACCTGCGCGCGGCGTATGCGTCCGGGGCGCTCCCCGCGGCCGACGCGCTCGCCGCGAGCACGACGCTCGCCGCCGACGACACGCGCCTGGTCGCGATCGAGCCGATGGGGCTCTTCACCGCGCTGGTGGACGACCTCGCTCCGCCCGAGCGGCGGGACGACGCGCGCGCGTTCGTGCGCTCGGTGTACGCGCCGCGCCTGACGCGACTCGGGTGGACGGCGCGCGCGCGCGAGGACGGCGACACGCGCCTCTTGCGCCGCGACGTGGCGAGCTTCCTCGTGCGAATCGGTCGCGATCCCGCGGTGCGCACGCGTGCGGCGGCGCTCGGACGCAGCTACCTCGGCCTCGGCGGGAACGGGGAGATCCACGCGGACGCCGTCGAGCCCTCGCTCGTCTCGACGGCGCTGATCGCGGCGGTGAACGCGCCGGCGGACGAGGCGGGGCGGCGCGAGGTGTTCGACGCGCTCGTCGCGCGGCTCGAGCAGACGACCGACGCCATCCTGCGCACGAACCTGCTGATCGCGATCGGCTCGGTCGAGGATCCCGCGCTCGCCGCGCACGCGCTCGCGCTCGGCGCCGATCCGCGGCTGCGCGTGAACGAGGTGATGGCGCCGCTCGGCGGGCAGGTCGAGTCGCCCGAGGGCCGCGAGCGCGCGTGGGCCTGGGCGGACACGGGCCTCGACGCGATCCTCGGCCGTGTGGCGACGACGCGCGGCGGCTACATGCCGCTGCTCTTCGCGGGCTTCTGCGACGCTGAGCACCGGAGCGCGGTCGAGGCGTTCTTCACGCCGCGGCTCGGCACGCTGCCGGGATCTCCGCGGAACCTCCGCGTGGCCCTCGAGGCGATCACGCTCTGCGCGGCGCGGGTCGACGCGCAGCGCGCGAGCGCCGTGGCGTTCCTCGACGCGCACGCGCCCGCGCCCGCGCGCGGTCGTCAGTAGCGAAGGTCCGGAACGCGGTCGAAGATCCTGCGGGACAGCACCTGCTGCTCGTGCTCGATGCGGAACGACGACGCCGTCCGGTACGGCTCGACCTGGCGTGGCGAGAAGCGGTAGCGGTGCCAGACGAGCGTTCGCTTGTCGTGCATCCATCCGAGCACGGAGCAGCACTCGAGTCGCCAGGTGGCCGTCGCGTCGGGGACCAGCGTGGGGGAGACGACCCGCGCGCGCACGCGGTCCCACTCGCTCGCGCTCACGCGATAGCCGTGGCGCGCCCACGACTGGTCACGGTCGTAGTGCAGCAGATGGTCGGCTGACTCGAGGACGCCGTGGCCTGCGTGCGGCCCGCTCTCGAGCGCCTCGAGGAGCAGCGAGGCGAGGATCCTCGGCTCGCACCGTTGGACCTCGGCGTCCACGCCCCGGAGGAGCGCCTCGACGTCGTCCTGGTGGTGCTCGAGACAGCGCAGCCCCTCGG
>JBGAQA010000137.1:0-14882 GCA_044220955.1 Sandaracinaceae bacterium | reverse complement strand
GGCCGGTGGGGGGGGGGGGTGGGGCGGTGGCCCTCCCGGGGGTCGGGCGCCGGGGGGGGGGTGTCCCCAGCCGGGGGGGGGGCGCCCGGGGGGGGGGGGGGGGGGGGGGGGGGGGGGGCGGGACGCGGCCGGGCACCTCCAGCCGCGCGCGCGTCGCGACGTTGTGCTCGGGCGTCAGGGCGTCCACCACAAGCTCGGTCGTCTCGGTCGGCCAGCGGTCCTCCGGGACGGTGGCCGTCCCAGGCGCCAGCGGCACCGTCTCGGACCACTCGCCCAGCGTGAATCGCAGCTCCGTGATCATGCCGTCCGGCGCGTTCGCGACGCGCGCGCGGACCTCCACCGGTCCGGTCTCGGGCAGCACCGGCGGGTCGGCCGCCGCCTCGATCGTGCCGTGCTGCAGCGCCCGCAGCGCCTCGAGCGCCCGACGTCCACGCGGGGGCAGCTCGGAGGGGGCCTCGAGCGTGGGATCGAGCGCGAGCGCCCTCTCGAAGTGGACCCGCATTCCGTCCGGATCGGACGAGGCGCGCGCGATCACGCCCAGACGCAGCTCGACCTCCGCGAGCTGCTCGGGCTCGAGACCCCCGGCCACCCGCGCCTGCTCGTAGAGGCTGGACGCCTCCTCGAGATCCCCCGCGTCGAAGGCCGCGCGCGCGTCGGCGAGCGGCTCCTGCGCTGCGCAGGGCCGCGCTCCCCCGACGAGCCCGAGGAGCCCCGAGAGGAAGAGGAGCGGCAGAGCGAGGTCACGCGCGCGCACGGGCAGACATCCTACCCCGAGCGCCCGTGCAGTCGTCCGCTCCATCTCACCCGTCCTTCGGGGGCGCCTTGAGGCGCTGGAAGTACCGGCGCGCGATCCCGGCGGCCCGGGCCGCGGCCGAGACGTTCCCGTCGTGTCGGGCCAGCATCTGCTCGACGTACTGATCCGTGAACGCCTCGATCGCCTTGGCCCGCGCGACCCGATAGGGCTCGTCGGCGGCCGCGGCGGCGGCGAACCGCGCGCCCGAGCCGCCGCCCCCGCCTCCGCTGGCCCCCGGGACCGTGGCGGCGTCGCCCAGCAGGACGAGCCGCTCCACCCAGTTCCGCAGCTCGCGCACGTTGCCGCGCCACGGGTGCCGCATCATCCGCTCGAGCGCGACCGCGTCGATCGCGTCGGGCTTGCCGAGGCTCGCGGCGAAGTGCCGCGCGAGCCTCGGCAGATCCGCGAGGCGCTCGGCGAGCGAGGGCACGCGCACCAGCACGACGGCGAGCCGGTGGAAGAGGTCGAGGCGGAAGCGACCCTCGTCGACCTCGCGCTCGAGGTTCCGGTGCGTCGCCGCGACGATGCGCACGTCGATCGGGATCCGATCGCTCCCGCCCACGCGGCGGACCGCGCGCTGCTCGATCACGCGCAGCAGGCGCGTCTGCATCGCCAGCGGGAGCTCGCCGATCTCGTCGAGGAAGACCGTCCCGCCCTGCGCTTGCTCGAACGCGCCGACGTGCCGTCGCTCGGCCCCCGTGAAGGAGCCGCGCTCGTGACCGAAGAGCTCGGACTCCACGAGCGTCTCGCTCAAGGTCCCGCAGTCGACGATGACGAAGGGCTTCTTGTGCCGCGGGCTCTGTTCGTGGATCGCCTCGGCCAGCAGCTCCTTGCCCGTCCCGGACTCGCCCTCGAGCAGGATCGTCGCGTCGGAGCGCGCGGCGCGCTCGAGCTGCGTGTACACGCGCGCGAGCGCCGGCGCCGATCCGACGAAGCGGCCGAAGGAGTCCCGCGCGGACGTCGGGCGGCTGCGCGCCGTGACGCCGGCGGCGGAGACGACGATGCGGGTGTTGCCGAGCGCCAGCTCGGTCCCCGGGGTCGCCTCGGCGTCGACGACCACGAGGCCGCCGGCGACGATCCCGTTCTTGCTGCCGCGATCGAGGACGCGGAGGCCCGCGCCGCTGGGCGCGAAGCTCGCGTGGCGGCGGCTCACCGTCGGATCCGTGAGCACCAGGTCGCACGCCTCCGAGGTACCGACGAGGACCTCGTCGTCGACCACGACGGTCTTGCCCCGATCCGGACCGTCGACGACGGTGATCGAGAGCGCGCCGGTGAGAGGCGTCGAGGCCTGGGTCAGCTCCGTCTCGTCCATGCGTCAGCCGGACCTCTTCTTCTTGGTGAGCAGGAGCGCGGTCGCCACGCCGTCGATCTCCGTGAGCTCGTCCGCGTCGGGCGCCGTCCCCTCGTCCGTCGGGTCGAGCGCCGCCATCGTGCCCGCGAGCGCGTGCAGCGTCGTCACGCGCGTCGGGATCGCGGCGTGCGGCTCGGTGTCGGGGCTGCCCAGGGCCTGTAGCCTCTCGCGGCTCGCGGCCAGCACGTCGCCCACCTCCGCGCGGAGAAAGAGGGCCACGTCGCGGTGCCGCCCCCGCGGCCCTGCGATCGTGTCGAGCTCGTCGGCGACCGCGCCGAGGTCCGCGGGGCGATCGTCGCGGGTCCGCGCGAGCAGCCGCCGCACGACGCTCGCGAGCGCGGGTGGTACGTCGGGCGGAAGCGGCGGCACGATCGCGGCGAGCACCGCCTCGACCGTCGCCAGGGGATCGCCGCGCCGGAAGGGCGCCGTCCCCGTCAGGAGCTCGACGAGCACGCTGCCGAGCGCGAACGCGTCCGATCGGGGGTCGAGCGGCTCGCCGCGCGCCTGCTCGGGCGAGAGGTAGGCGAGCTTCCCCTTCACCGTCGGCACGACCGTCGGCGTGCGAAAGCGGCTCCGCGCGATCCCGAAGTCGAGCACCTTCGTCAGTCCGGGCTCGATCGTGACGAGGTTCTCCGGGCTCAGATCGCGGTGGACGATCCCCATCGGCTCGCCCCCGAGGCTCGTCGCGACGTGCGCCGCGTGCAGGCCTCGCGCGGCGTCGGAGGCGATCCGCGCCGCGATCGGCCAGGGCACGCACACGCTCTCGAGCCGCAGGCGGGAGAGGAGCGCGCGCACCGAAAGACCGCTCAGGTACTCCATCGCGAGCACGAGCCCGTCGGCCGTCTTCACGAGCTCGTGCACGTGCACCACGTTCGGGTGCGCCACGACGCTCGCGACGTGCGCCTCCGCGACGAGCGCCGCCCGCGCCTCGGCCTCGTCATCGCGCGCGCGCTTGACGACGACCGGGCGGCGGAAGCCCTCGGGCCCCTCGAGGGTGCCCAGCCAGATCTCTCCCATCGCGCCACGGCCGATGAGGAAGCGCGGGCGATAGCGGGACATCGCCGTTCACCGCACGTCGACGCAGTGGCCGGTCGTGCACGCCTGCCAGGGCGCGCAGTCCGTCTGGTCGATGCAGTCGCCCGGGGCCGGATCGGGCTGGCACGTCCCGGCCATCGCGCAGTCGCGCGCGCCGTAGCAGCTGGTGGCCGCGCGCGTGCAGTCGCGATCGTCGAAGCAGCCCATCACCGGAGGGACCATGACGCACGAGATTGCGAAGCGCGTCATCACACCCCCGCCCGCCGTGCCGAGGCGTGCGCACTCGTCGTCGAACGACGTGGCGTCGTCGCAGGTGAGCTCGCGGCGCGGCGTGGGGTCGCAGCTGCCCGGCGACGGCGTGACGCAGATTCCCTGCGGCGCGGCGGTCGCGCAGTCTCGCAGGTGGCGAACCCCGCGATCGCAGATCTGGCCGCCGCCGCACGTGACGCCGCCGACGCCGCATCGGCAGACGCCCGTCCCCGCGACGTCGGCGCCGGCCGCGAACGCGTCGCACTCCGAGAAGAAGGTCTCGACGACCCCGCCACCGAACGTGCCGCACACGACGCTGGTGGTCGCGTCGCACGCGACGCACGAGCCCACGTCCTCGCCCGTCGGCGGAGGGCGGCAGACGAAGCCCGCGCCGCACGGGTCGGTGGCGGTCGTGATGCAGCAGGGCCCGAGCGCACACCCGCCGTCGACCGCTGCGTCGCTGCCGCCGTCGTTCGTGGCGTCCGTGCCCGCGTCGCTCGCGGCGTCGTTCCCTGCGTCGGCACCGGCGTCGTGGCCCGCGTCGTCGCCGCCGTCGTTCCCCGCGTCCATGCCCCCGTCCCGGCCGGCGTCCACGCCCGCGTCGCGGCCTGCGTCGAGCCCGCCGTCGCCGCCCATCGCCCCGGCGTCGGGCGCGCCCGCGTCGCCCGCGTCGCGGCCGCCGTCCCCCGCGTCGCGCACGTTGGCGTCGCCGAGCCCTGGGACGAAGCGGCAGCGCCCGTCGTCGCACGTGCGGGTCGGGGGACAATCGGCCGTCGTCGCGCAGGGCGATGCGACCGCGTCCGTGGCACACCCCGCGATCACGCCGAGCGCGGCGTGGAGCGCGAGGAGCAGAATCGACGTTCTCCCGATCATCGGAGCCTCCATCCTACCGGCGCACGGGCGCGCGGTGGGGCTCGATCCGCCCCCGCGCGCCCGTCGCGATCTCGTGGGACCTCAGGCGGCCGAGTCGGTCGCCCCGCTGGCGGTCGCGTCGCACTGCCACACCCCGACCGGGCGCGAGGGGTCGCGGCTCGGATCGTCCACGCAGCGGCACTGGCCGCCGGACGGGCCGATGTCGCACGACGCGCCGATGTCCGAGCACTCGACGCGCGCGCCGGTGCCGAGCGTGATCTCCGCCGGGCAATACGAGGGCGTGGGGATGCGCGGCGGTCCGCACTCGTAGCGGGGGCTGCCCGTCGGGTCGGTCGCGTCCGCGATGCACCGGCAGAGGCGGCCGTCGTCGAGCGCGCAGTACGGGGCGCTCGCGCAGGTGAGCGTCGTGCTGCTGCACGAGGGGATCACCGTGGGCGTCGTGTCGCAGATCCACGAGGCGCCGGCGCGCGCGCCGAGGCTCGCGCAGGTGCACCGGGTGCTCGCGTCGAGGCGGCAGACCTCGCCCTCGAAGCCGCTGCAGTCGACCGCGCCGGTGGCGAGCCCCTCGCAGGCCGTCGGCCCGGGTGGCGGCACCTCGCACGCCCACGTCCGGTGCGCGCCGGCAGGCACGCGGGGGTCGCTCGTGTCCTCGCGACAGACGCAGCGCCCGCCTCGGGGCAGGACGCACGCGCCGTCGGACGCGATGTCGTCGCACGACACGCCGGGCGCCACGTCGGCGGCGCAGATCTCGATCGCCGGCACGGGAAGCGGCGGCGCGCACGCGACGTGCGTGGAGCCGTCCGCGGACGCGGCGCAGGCGCACGCGACCGCGAAGTCCGTCGACGACGCGCAGTCGGCGAACGAGGGGTCGCACGCGTCGCCGACGGCCGTGTCCACGGGACACGTCGCGAGGTCGGCGTGCAGCGCGTCGCCGATCGCCGAGTTGCCCGCGCCACCGGACGCGCAGCCGGCGACGGCGAGCAGCGACAGAACCAGCGATGCGAGCGAGGCCGAGGAGACGAGCGAACGAGAATGACGGGTCATGACGGCACCTCCGCCCGTGCTTCCAGCACCCCGCGTGCCGCCCGGGACCCCCGCGATTCACGCGGGAATCGAGGGCGCCTGCGATCCGGCAGAGCCCGACCTGCGACCGCGCGGGTCGCACCGTCGGCGCGGCAGGCCTCGCGGCGTCGCGGCCCGCTCAGGCGCGTCGGCGCGCGGACGTCACCGGGGCGCAGAGACCCGCCGCCGGCGACCTCGGGCGCTCACGGCTCGTGGAGCGAGGTGCCTCGGACGACGGGCTCGATCCGCGTCACGGTCGCGCCCGTGCGGTGGCGCCGTTCGGCCGGCCTGCTGCCGCGGGCGCGAGCGCCGGGATCGAGCCGGGCGACGAGCGGCGGGGCGCCGTCTCGCGCGCGAAGGCGACGAGCATCGTGTGGAGCGCCTCCGGCTGGTCCATGTGCGGCGTGTGCCCGAAGCGCGGCACCACCTCGAGCGTCGCGTGCGCAGGGAGGTGCTCGCGGAAGAACGCGAGGTGGGACGGGAGCAGGATGCGGTCCGCGCCACCCCAGACCACGTGCGTCGGCATGGACAGCGAGCTCAGCTCCGCGGGCGTGAGCAGGTTGATGGCCAGGCCGCGCTGCATCAGGGCGCGCATGGCGGGCCGCGCGAACTGCTTGCGCGTGCCCCAGGCGATGAGGTGCCGGTACGGCGGCGGCCGGTGGAAGAGGCGGTCGACGAAGTCGAGCGCCTTCTCGTGGCTCTCGAGGGCGAAGCGCGAGAGGAACGATCGGAACGTCGCGTCGTCCATGGGCGCTCCGCCGGGCGCCACGAGGAACAGGCCGCGCACCTTCTTGGGCCGCATCGCGGCGTAGCGGACCGCTGCGGCGCCGCCGAGCGAGTTGCCGAACACGATCGCGGGCCGCTCGATCAGCGCGTCGAGCGTCTCGAGGAGGCCGTCCTCGAGCATCGTCCAGTCGATCACGCTGGCGTCACCCTCGCTCGCGCCGTGGCCCGGGAGGTCGGGCGCGATCACCTGGCGTACGAGGGGGCGCATGCGCGACGCGACGCCGCCGTAGTAGTGCGAGGCCGCCGCGAAGCCGTGCAAGAGCACGAAGGGCGGCAGATCGCCGTCGCCCTGCGCCACCATGGCGTGCATGCGCCCGGCCTTGGTCGGGACGAAGCGGCTCTCGAAGCCGCCGAGCTTGAGCTGCGCCCGGAGCAGCTCGTCACCGATACGTGCAAACGGCTCGAACATCACGTGAGATCGAAGGTAACCACGTTCCGCGCGCGTCGCGAGTTCCGGGTGTGTGGGATCGCTTGCCTCCGGCTGGCACGTCGGCGAGGCTTGCGCGCATGGGGTCTCGTCGTCCCGTGGTGCCGCTGGCTCTGGTGCTCGTGCTCGGGCTCGGCGCGGGTGCGCGCGTCACGCACGCGCAAGACGACTGCGCTGCGCCGCGCTGGGCCGCGCACCCGCTGACCGCCGTGGGGACCACGTTCCCGCGGACGGGCGCGGGCATCGTCGTCGCGATGGACGTCGACGCGACGAGCGGTGCCCTCACGGCCCCGGCGCTGCCTGCGATCAGCGTCACCCGTGGCCGTCGGACCGCCTGGCCGCTGACGCCGGTCGCGCTCGCCCCTGGCCTGTTCCGGGTCCCCTTCGACGCCCACGTGACGCGCGGCATCTGGACGCTGCACGGCCTCGGGGCCGACGCGCCCCTCACGATCGGCTTCTCGGTGCTGCCGGGCGTGCCCGTGCGCCCTGCGGTGCGCGAGATCCGGCGCGTCGCCGCGACCGGGATCGGTGCGGCGGGCGGTCAGCGCATCGAGGTGCGCGCCAACCTCGACTTCCCCGTGCCCGAGGGCGTCCTCGCGTCGGTGGTCACGTGGAACACCGACGCCTCGCCGGCCGCGTGGGCGCGCGCGGCGGTCGGTCAGCGCGAGATCGTGCTCTACGCCGAGCCGGCTCGCTGCGCGGGCGTACCGACGGGCTGGACGGCGCCGCCCGACGGAACGCTCGTGGCGCGCGTCGCCTGGGTCGATCAGTTCGGGCAGGTCTCGCCCGCTTCGGACGCGATCACGGTGCAGTGACACGGATCTCGACGCGCGCCGACGGATCGGGGGCGCCGACCGAGAGATCGAAGCGAGAGCGAGAGGGACCGAGCACCGAGAGCAGGCCGCGCGCGTGGTGGGCGCGGCGGGCCGCGATGCGCTCGCTCTCGCCCGGCGCCGGGTGCGCCACGATCGAGACCCTGAGGCGGTGATCGGCGCGCAGTCGCGCGGCGAGCGCGGCGACGCGCGCGTCGTCGTGGGCCACCTCGCGGGCGCTGTGGTCGGCGAAGACGAGGCCCAGGTCGACCGGCGAGGGCGAGGGCGCGGGCGAGGGCGAGGGCGAGGGCGCGGGCGCGGGCGAGAGCGCGGGCGCGGGCGAGGGCGAGGGCGCGGGCGCGGGCGCGGGCGCGGGCACGGGCACGGGCGCGGGCGCGGGCGCGGGCGAGACCGGCACGGCGACGACCGCGCCGAACAGGCTCCCGATCCGCTCGCGCCGGGCCGCGTACGCCTCGCGCAGCTCGCGGCACTCGCGGCCACACGCGGCGCGCTCGGCCCGCGCCATCTCCCGGTCGATCGCGAGCGGCCGCACGAAGCGCGTGCGCGCGTCCCCGAAGAGCGCGCGGCTCGACGTCGAGATGAAGTACGGGCGCGCTCCGATGGACGCGATCGCGAGCCGGCCGTCCGGAGCGGGTCGGGTGTGGATGGCGGCGAGCACCGCGTCGCGCACCGAGGGTCCGGCGCGCTCGACCTCGTCGTGGCCTGCTTGCATCACCGCGACGAGGTTGCCCAGCGAGTAGAGGACCGGGACCTCGCGGCCGTCGCTCGTGCGCAGCAGCGCCCGCGGCCCCGGTACGTGCGGCCCGTGTCCGATCACCAGGTCCGCTCCCGCCTCGGCGGCGCGCTCGCACCAGGCGCGCATGTCGTCGGTCGGGAGCGCGTCGCCCGGATCGGCGTCCGTCCAGTGCAGCACGACGACGGTCAGGTCGGACGCCGCGCGCGCGGTCCCGACCGCGGCGCGGAGCATCTCCGCGTCGAGAAGCGCGACGCGCGGCGACTCGGCGTCGCGGGCCGCGAGGTTCACGCCCTCGGTCGCCGAGACGAGCGCGATCCGCCGCCCGCGCGCCGTCGCGATCCGCGCCGTGAACGCCGCCTCCCGGTCGGCGCCCGCGCCGATCGTGGCCACGCCCGCCGCCCGCGCGTTCTCGATGGTCTCGGCCAGCCCCCGTGCGCCCTGGTCGTACGCGTGGTTGTTCGCCAGCGTCACCAGGTCGACGCCCGCCCGAGCGAGCGCGGTGAGGAAGGCCGGGGGCGCGGCGAAGAGCGGGACGTCGAAGCCGTCCTCGCGCGAGCGCACCCGCTCCGCGACGGGCGTCTCGAGGTTCACGACCGTCAGGTCCGCCGAGCCCAGGTCGAGCTCCTCGAAGAGCGCCTCGTATGCGCTGACGTCGTCACGGGAGCGGTGCATCTGGCGCAGCGCGTAGTCGACCGGATCGTCGAAGATCACGTCCCCACCGAACAGGAGCGTCGGTCCCTCGGCCTGCGCGCTGGCGCTCGCCGCGAGCACGAGCGCCGCGCCCGCGATCCAGGGAGCCAGGGTCCGCATCCGGCGCCATCTTACGCCGGGATCGGGACCTCGATCTCGATCGTCGTCCCGCGCCCATTCCTGCATTCCTCAGCAACTGTCAGGACGACGACCGCCGCTCCGAGCGTGTTGGTTGCTGAGGAAGGCATGAAGGCAGGAGCAAGCTCCGTGGTCTCCGTTCTCCGGTCGCCGGACGTCACTCCCGAGATCGAGGCCTCGCTTCGTTCCAATCCCTTCTGGCGGCCAGCTCGGCGAAGACGCGGATGCGCACGTTCTCGTTGGCGCTGAGCGCGTTGGCGTCTTCTTTCGTGACTGCTTGGCCGCGTCGGAGCCCGCCGCTGGGTGTGGGCGTACCGTCCGCGCGCGCAGCCGGCAGCCCTCGACTACGACTTCTTCTTCCTCGAGAGCTTCGTCACCAGCTCGCGCGTGGGCCCGATCGCGTTCTCTCGCTGCCGCGCGTCGTAGGTCGGGAGCATCTTCTCGAGCAGGGGTGTGAAGAGCGGTGCCAGCGAGCCGTCGCCGAGGTCCGTGGCGACCTCCGCGAGCGCGTAGAGATAGCGTGAGCCGCTCTGCTGATCGAAGGGCTCCGGGAAGCTCTCGAGCACCTGCACGAGCCGAGCGCGCGCCGCCGGGTGCTTCGCGCGCGCGAGCAGGCGCATCGCGTACGTGCGCACGAGCTCGAACTGGCGGAGCCGATCGGGGTCGTAGGTCGGAGAGCGGACGATGGGCTCGAGGAGGGGAAAGAGCGGCGCGGCGTCGAGCTTCGGGTTCACCACGAGCTCGAAGAGCAGATGGCTCAGCGTCTGGTACGCGACGCCCGTCTTCGAGAGATCGCGCTCGCCGACGAGCAGCGCGAGCCGGGAGACGGTCTCCCGCCCGTGCTCCGCGAACGTGGCGAGCACGTCGGGCTTCTTCCATTCCTTCTTGCGCGCGAGGAGGCCGATGCTCTTCGACGCCGCAGGCGCCGCCTTGCTCGCGACCTTCGACGTCGAACCTCGCGAGCAGGCGCTGCGCGGGGTCCGCCCTGGCGATGGACGTGCGGTGGCGCGCCGGTGATGTGGGGCGAGACCCGCGCTTCGTCGAGGTCGTGGAAGCCGGCTACGAGCTCGGGCAGCCGGAGGACGCATGGATCCGCGGGATCGGCGAACGCGTGCACCCGGTGATCGAGCTGTGCCGGCCGCGCGCTCCGTTCACCAGCTCGCGTGGCGGTAGTGCTTGCGGATCCGCTTGTCGCGCGTGAGCAGCCGCGAGCCGTCGACCGCGGCGGACGCGACGATGAGCCGGTCGAACGGGTCCCGGGTCCAACTCAGTGGGCTCGCAGCCGCGACGATCGCAGCGAGCGGCGCAGGGAAGAGCGAGAGCCCGATCCGCCGGGCGAGATCATCGGTGATCGTGCGACCCGACTCGCTGACCCGGCCGATCTCGCGCAGGAAGTCGATCTCCAACGCGACCACCGGCGAGCACGTCAAGGTGTCGCTCTCGAGGCGGCGCCTCACCCGCGGCGGGATCTCGCCGACGGCGTTCGCGAACAACCACACGACGACGTGCGTATCGAGATGGGTCACGGTCGCCACGAGCCGGACCACTCCACGTCGACGAGGTCGCCCGGGTCTCCCGAGATCGCCTCGGGTCGCGAGACGAGGGCCGCGAGCTTGGACTTCGGCGGATCGGTGACGATGCGGAGCACGCGTCCCCGGCGCTCGATCTCGACCGGCTCGCCGGTCTCGAGCACCTGGTCGAGCAACCGGTACACGTCGCGTCGCAGAGCGGACGCGTGGATGCGCTTCGTCATGCCCCAGCGTGCTTCGGGCGACGTACGTTCGCAACGCCGAAAGTCGTACGTCGCGCGCTCGGCGCGCGACGAGGGTTCCCCCGCGGTTCCGCCCCCGCCCACCGCCGCGTGGAGCCGGCGACGTCCGGCAGCCTCGGACGCCGCGGACACGAGGGGGACCCACGCGGCCCGCCGCGCCGCGCCGACCCACCCGATCGCGTCCCCGAGCGGGCGCACCTTCTGGCACATCCGGCCCTGGCCGCTCGTGATCGTGTCCGCGACCGACGGCGATCACGCGGTGGGCATGCCGGACACACCCGCGCGCGGGCCGCGGATCAAACTGACGACCGAGTGATCCCTGCGGTGGCGGCGCCCGCCCGATACGTCATGCTGACGGGGTGCGCGCGTTCGTCGGACTCGCTCTCGCGTGCCTCGCCGTCGCGCCGAGGGCGTCTGCGCAGCAGCCCGATCTGGGAGACGACGCGATCTTCGTCGCGCCCCCCGCGCCCGTCACGCGCGCTCCGACCCGACTGCCGAGCGCGCTCGTCCATTTCACGTCGACCGACGCTCGCGCGCTCACCGTGCACCAGTGGATGGACGATCAGTGGGTCGCGCTCTGCAGCGCGCCGTGCGCCGTCGACCTCACGCTCGGCACGCATTCGCTCGCGCTCGCGCTCGACGCGTCGGATCCGGTCGCCGTCGAGAGCCCGGCCATCGACGGTCCGCTGCGAGTCGTCGCGCACTACGATGATCGCGACACGGATCGGATCCTGGGCGGCACGCTGATCGGTGGCGGAGTCGCGATCGGTGGCGGCGTGGGCGGCGGTCTGCTCGGCTTCGTGGCGAGCACGAACGGGCGACTGCTCGATGACGTCGACGTGGCCGCGGTGCTCTGGGCCGACATCTGGGGGTGGTTCGCCGTCTCGGTCGGCGTCGCGCTCACGATCGGCGGGCTCGTGCTCGCCGGACATCGACGCGATATCTGGCTCCGCGACGCGACGCTTCGGTTCTGAGGGGCCATTCCGCGTGGAACGAGCCGTGGCGTGCCGATCCCGTATCCTCCGGCGGGTGGAGCGCGCAGCGGCACGCGGGGTCGGGATCGGGCTGGCGCTCGCGCTCGCGGCCTGCAGCGCACCCGCCACGGAGGCCACCGACGCGAGCGCGAGCGATGCCGCGAGCGCGCGGGACGACGCCGCGCGGGACGCGACGGCGCTCGACGACGCGAGCACGGATGACGCCGCGTCGGCGCCCGATGCCGCCGAGGGTGACGCCGACGCCGCCTCGCTCGACCCGGGATGGACGACCCTCCCGGGGATGTCCGCCGACTGCATCCGGAGTGCCTCGCACCCCGAGCGCGTCGCACGGCTGGAGTGGGAGGCCTGCCCGCCCGGCTACCCCACCTCGTGCTCCCGGGCGGCGGCGACGAGCACCCTCTCCAGCGCACGCGTGTGGGTGCACGCGCTCGCGTACGATCGCGACCAGGCGCGGGGCATCGTGCGCCTCACGACGGACGACGGTCTGCTCGACGCGATCGCGACCACCGATGGACGTGTGCACGTGGCGCTCGCGCGGGGACGCTGCGTGGTCGACGTCGGCGCGACCGACGCTCGCGTGATCGTCGCCATCACGGACCCGTCACCTCCGACGCTCACCTCGCCCGCGCTCGCCGTGCTCGTCGGGACTCCCGAGGACGTGCTCGGCCACCCGCTCTCCACGACCGGCCTCGAGCGCATCCCCGGCCTCGTGATCGCGGTCGATGCGACCGGCGACCTCGCGTGGATCTCGTTCGCCTCGGGCGAGGTCTACGCGTGGCGCAGCGTCGACGCGAGCGCACCGCCCGAGCCCGTCGCAGGTCGCCCGCTCGCGACGGCGGGAGGGGCGATGTTCTACGCGCCGACGATCTCGCCAGGCACGTACGACGACCGCGAGGTGTGGACGCACGTCGCGACCGGCGCCGACGCGCGCGTGCTCGCGGCGTCGTCCCCGCTGGAGGGCTTCCTCGCGAGCGAGCGCACCCTGGTCCACGTGGCGCCCGGGCCATCGGTGGCGATGCCGGCGTTCTTGTCACACGTGCTCGGCGCGACACCGTTCGCGACCGACGCCGCGAGCGCGACGTGGACGCCCGTGATGGACTTCGATCCGGCGCTCGTCCGCCAGGGCGTCGTGGGCGACGCCGTGCTCGCGACGATCGGCGGCGACGGCCTCATGCCGTACCGTCGCCAGATCCTGTCCACGTTCGACCTCGTCACGGGCGAGCGCCGCCATCGCGACTTCGACGCGACGGCACCCAGCGAGGAGGGCATCGGATGGATCACCGCCGACGAGATCGCCCTCCCCCTCACGCGCGTCGGTGGCGTCACGCGCCTGCATCGCATCGGGCGCGACGCGCTCGCTCCGTGAGAGCGACTCGACCTCCACGGGCACCCCACGGGTACACTCCGGCCCCATGGCGCGCACGCAACGCCCCGCTCTGCTCGCCGTCCTGCTCTTCACCGTCGCCGGCTGCCCCGAAGTGAGACGGCCGCCGCGCGCCGGACCCTGAGCGCCCGTCAGAACGTCGCGCCGGAGCAGCCCGAGAACGCCGTCCACTCCGTCGGGCACTGCTGGCCGCTGTCGCACATGGCCAGGCCCTGCAGGCACGCCACGAAGGCGGTGTACTCCGCCATGCACGAGGACGACGCGTAGCGCGCGCGGACGTTGGCGAGGGTGCTCGTGCAGCCCGACATCGATCCCGTCGCGCAGCCACCGCTCGGATCGATGCTGAAGAGGTGAGAGCACGCGGAGGTCTCCGCCGCCGTCGGCGTCGGCCCCGCGTCACCCATCGAGCCGCCCCCGCCGCAACCCGCGAGCCCCACCCCCACGAGCAACGAGAGAATCCGCACGTGTCGCGCCATCTTCTTCTTCCTCCTCCTTCGAGCCGGGCGCGAACGTAGCACGCTCCTCCTAGCGACGCGTGTCGACCGTGGGCCCGCCGCTCGGTCTACCGACCCGACGCCGCCACGAGATCGCGCACCCGCGGACGCTTCGTCGGGTCCCCCGCGAGCGCCGACGTCACGAAGGCGCGCAACGCAGTCGGCACGCGCGCGTCGGCGATCGGCGGCGGCGGCGGTACGGGCTGCTGCGCCATCGCGAGGACGAACGCCGGCACCTCGAACGGCGTGCGCCCGGTGAGCATCTCGTACGCGAGGATCCCGAGGGCGAAGACGTCCGCCGACGCGTCGAGCGCCCGCGCCGACCGCGCGCCCTCCGGCGCCATGTAGAGCGGCGTGCCCATCACGACGCCGGTCCCGGTGAGATCGGCGCTCTTCCTCGGTGTCGCGGCCATCGTGGGAGCCCCCGGGTCGACCGACAGCTCCTCGATGGCGCCGAAGCGCGAGATGCCGAAGTCGCTGATCTTCGCGACGCCGCCGTCGGCGAGCAGGACGTTGGCTGGCTTCAGATCGCGGTGCACCACGCCCGCCTCGTGAAGCGCGGCGAGCCCTTCCGCGATCTGCCCCAGGATGGGCAGCGCCCAGGGGACGTCGCCGAAACGCGCGCGCCGAGCCTCGAGCGATCCACCGTCCACCTTCTCCATCACGAGGTAGGGCACGCCGGCCGAGACGCCCACGTCGACGATCGAGACGAGGTTCGGGTGGTGCACGCGCGCCCCGATCTCCGCCTCGCGCGCGAAGCGCGCCTCCGTGCCGGCAGACCGACGAGCAAGGGAGCCGGCCATGAGAGGCGACCCAGGGTGATGCAGGCGCCCTGGTTGGCAGCTCGGTCGCGTCGCGACCGAGACAGCGGCGCGCGCGACGACCCGGGTATTCGTCGCTGGCCCTTGTGCGCACGCCGACGCCGAGCTCTTCGAGCGGTCCTCCAGAGCGCGCTCGCGCAAGGCTGCGAGGCCGCCGACGCCGATCCTGGGCATGGTCGGTTCTCGGTCACGGCGCACACGACGGGGCGGCGCGCGGCCCAGGCGAGCTTCGTCGTACAGCGGCTCGACTTCTAAGTCCGACACGGCTCATCTTGATCGGGAACCGGCACCGCGTGCGTCGAGCTCTGCCGCGCGAACGAGCGGCCTCGGCTCTTCCGGCGTCACGTGGTTCACCGCGACCTCCGCGGGTGCGCCGCTCGCACCGCCCTCGTTCCGGGCCGGCGGTGGCAACCACACCTCCGTCCCCTGCGGCCGGAGCCGGAG
>JBGAQA010000136.1:0-15066 GCA_044220955.1 Sandaracinaceae bacterium | reverse complement strand
CGGGGGCGCCCGGCGGCGCCGGCCCGGGGGCCTCGCCTGTCTCAGTGCAGCCGGTTCACTGTCCGCGCGATCCGGTCGAGCGTGTCGACCATTCGCGCGGCCGCCGTGATGTACCCGAGCGCATCCGCGGTCTCGATGCAGGCACGGACCTCGTTCGCGCTGCCCATCGCGGTCTGGAACCGCACTCGGGCGTTTCCGTTCTGTCGGCCCTCGCCCTCGGCGATGTTGAGCGTGATGCTGGCGAGCGCCCGGCGCGTCTGCCGCGCCAGGTCGGCGTCCTGCTTGGCAATCGCGTCGAGTGTCGTCCTCATGTCGCGAATCGTCTGGAGAGAGTCTGTGTAGGTCTTCAGTGCCACGTTGTCCGTTCCGTTCTGCCCGCCTCACCGGTGACGCCCGTCTCGGTGACGATCCGCGCGACGAGGTACACGGGCGAGTCGCAGAAGTCGCAGCTCGCGTCCGCCGGGCCCGGGTCGGGCGGCCCGCCGCAGCCCGCGAGACTGCCGGCGAGCAGCGCGAGCGCGAACGAGCAGCGGAGGGCGAGGCGCATCGAGGGACGATGGCGATCGTAGCGCACCGGGCGAGGGCGAGGTCGAGAGCGAGGTCGAGGTCGAGAGCGAGAGCGAGGGCGAGAGCGAGAGCGAGAGCGAGAGCGAGAGCGAGAGCGAGAGCGAGAGCGAGAGCGAGAGCGAGAGGCCTACCGCACGAACACCCGCGGGTCGTCCGGCCGGCAGTCCACGTGGAAGTGGTTGCGGTGGCCGTCGTTGTAGTTCGGCGTCAGCACGGACGAGAACGCGCTCGTGTCGGCGAGCTCGCACGCGATGTCCCGCAGCTCGCGGGCGGCCGGCGCGCGCGGCCGGCGGCGCGCGCACGTTCGGCGCGTCGGCGTCTCGACGAAGTCGCGCTCGACCGAGAGCACGGTGCCGTCGTCGGTGGTGAAGCTCGCCATGTCGAGCGCGAGGCCCATCGTGTGGAAGCTCGTGCGCGGCGCCGTGCGGTACGCGCTGAGCACCTCGACGCGCGCGACGTGGTGCGCGCGCAGCACGGTCGTGAGCTGCTGCAGGCGGTCGATGAATTCGCAGCTCAGCGCGACGACCACGCCCTCGGCGGCGTGCTCCGGCGTCATCACGAATTCCACGCCCCCGATCGGGGAGTCCACGCGGAGCGGGCGGGCCAGCGGCGAGTCGAGGTCGTGCAGCGGAGCGACCGTGATCCCGGCGGTCGCGAGCGCGGCGAGGCAGTCGGCCTCGGGACGGACGCTCCAGCGCGCGTCGTCGCGCACGCGCCACTCGCCGCCCGGGATGATGCCGCGGTAGTTCGGGAAGGTCGGGATGCGGCGCGCGATCAGGCGCGCGATGGGGCCGGCGGGGTCGTCCTCGGGGACCGCGAAGTGGCGTGGCACGCGCGGCACGGGCGGCACCGGGGTGAACCAGGGCAGGGTCACCGGCGGCGTCTGCGCGAGCACGTCGGGCGGCAGGACGTAGTCCGGGCCGACGCCCAGGATCCGGTTGCGCTCGGCGAGGCGCGCGGCCTCGTCCGACTCGGGCGCAGGGCCGGCGTCCGGCGCCGCGGGCGGCTCCGCGGCTGTTCCCCCGTCGCTCCCCCCCTGCACCAGCACGACGCCCTCCGCCTCGGCGAGCGGTCCGTCGTCGCCGCCCGAACGGGCCGCGCTCACGGAAGTGCGCACCTGCCACGCGTCGTCGAAGAACCCCATCGCCGGCGCGCTCCGCCCCAGGATCAGGCGCGGCCGGGTCCGCGTACACGCGGCGTCGTACACGATCCAGTCGGGCACGAAGTCGGGGAGGTTGTTCCCCGCGATCACCGCGTCGGCGGTCGGCGCCGCCTGCACGATCACGTAGCGAGGCGCGCCGCCCTCGGGAACGAGCGGCGACGGGTACACGAAGCGGACGCCCACGCCTCGATCGTCGTACGTGGTGTCCCCCACGCGCACGCCGTCGGCGGTCACCCGGATCGGTAGCCGGTCGGCGATGCGCTCGAGCACCGCGTTCGAGCCCGGCGTGCCGTAGAGGACGACGTGGTTGTCGCGCACGTCCTCCTCGGTGAGCGCCGTGTCGGCGACCACGCGCTGGTGGTAGTTCCACAGGCCCTGGACCCAGCCGTGCGAGCCGCGCTCGGCCGCGCGGCGCAGGTCGTCGGTCACGCGCGGGTCCTGCGTCCCGTACACGTGGATCATCGCGTCGCGGTACGCGTCCGTGATCGGGCCCGACGCTCCGGGCACCTTGGCGAGCGTGCCGGGCTCCTGCTCGAGGAAGCCGGGGTGCCAGCCGTCCGCGTCGCGGCGCAGGTGCAGGACGTGGCCGAGCGAGGCGCGCGGTCCGCGGTACGCCTCCTGCCCGTCGACGACGACCGCGAGGAGCTCGCCCGTGCCGACGGGCGCGTCGCGCAGATCGATGGCGAGCTGCGAGACGCGCTCGGTCGTGATCGTGACGAGCTGATCCTCGGCGTGCCCCGTGACGTGCGCGAGGCGTGGGAAGTCGACGATGCGCTCGGCCGTCAGCCAGTGCTGGCGGCTGGCCCGGTAGTCGCCCGTCACCAGGCGCACGTCGGCGCGACGCCGATCGCGCGTGATCGGCGCCAGCACGTCGTAGATGCGACCGTGGCGGTGCACGACGTAGAGGATGTCGTGCCCCATCTCGTACCAGGTCATCTGCGGCTCGATGCCGAGGCCGCGCATGTGCTCTTCCATCTCGTGCACGTACGCAGGCCGCATCGGGCCGGGGTCCACGGTGCCGTGGTACATGCGGAAGTCGGTGTCGAGCGTGTTCTCCGCGAGGTGCATGCCCGACTGCATGAGCATCGCGGTCGTCTCGTCGGCCGTGGGCTGCCCGCCGGTGTACTGCACCCAGCTCGGCGCGCCGGCCATCGCGGTGACGACGCTGAAGCGGTACGCGTGGCGAGTACCGATCGCGTAGGTGCCCACGCCGCCGTTCGAGATGCCGCCGAGCACCACGTGATCGGTGTCGATCGAGTAGTGCCGCTCGACGTCGTCGATCACGCGCAGGACGTCGTCCTCGCCCATCCAGCGCCAGAGCACCTGGCCGAAGCCGTCGGGCGTGACGATGATCCAGTCGGGCGACCAGCGCGGCTCGTAGTCGTCCCAGAGGTGCTGGTTGTAGGTCAGCCAGTCCATGTTGTTCCCGAGCACGACGCCGAGGAACAGGTTCCCGTTGCTCGAGCCCCCGTGCAGGATGACGAGCAGCGGATAGCGACGCGAGGGGTCGTAGTCGGGCGGGATGTAGATGCCGTAGCCCTGCAGGATGGTCGACGCGGGGGAGTCGTAGCCGCGGTTGGTGATGGCGCCGCGCTGCTCGAGGTAGGGGTCGCGCCCCTGCTCGGTGGCGTGCAGGAAGCGGCCCGCCCGCATCCGCCAGGACTCGGACGCGACGGGGAAGCGCTCCTCGATCCGCTCGGCGACGTCGATCGTGTACGCGATGCTGGTGTAGGCACCGGCGGGGATCTCGCCGTGGGCCGCGCGGGCGGCCGTGAGCCGCTCGCGCAGCGTGCCGATCGACTCCTGGGCCGCCGCCGGGGGGCACGTGCCGAGCAGGAACACCAAAGAGAGAGGTACGAGCGACCGAAGCATGATCCGAAGAGACACCACGCGGGCGGGGGCGCGCCACTTTGCGGCGCCTCCGTGGATCGGACGCCTCCCGGTGTCGAGCGATTCTGCGGCTGGGTCGAACGGCGACGAGGGTGGTGTGGTCATCGGGCAACGCCCGAGGACGGAAGTTCGTGCCACCCCGCGCCGGGGTCCGGCAACGCGGCCCTTTTCGCGCTGGCATCCGGCCTGCACCATGGGGGGGCATGCGCATGCTTCGCTCGGCTCGTCCCCTGCTCGTCTGGCTCGGTCTGCTCCTCGGCTCGCCCGCGCTGCTGGCCACCACGGCCTGCGGCGGCCTCGGCACCCGCGCGCGCGAGGGCTGCCCGGCCGGCGAGGTCTGCAACCCGGACACGCCCGACGGGCTGCGCTTCTTCGGGGCCTCGCTCGCGGGGACGCTCGAGACCGCTCCGTCGCCGGTGGCCATCGGGGGGCACCAGGGCATTCACTTCCAGGACGCGGGGAACTCCCTTCGTCCCCTGCCTGTGCACCGCGTGGCGTCGAGCAACCCGGCGGTGCTGCGCGCCGACTCGGCGGGCTCCGGGATCGCGAGCCTGACGGGCGCCGCGGCCGGGAGCGCCGACGTGCGGGTCCTCGACACCGAGTCGCGCCTGATCGATCGGATCTCCGTCACGGTGGCGCCGATCGCGCGGGTCGAAGTCGTGGCGGCCGACGACCTCCTGGTCGCTCTGGCCGAGAGCGACGCGCACGCGCCGGTCGTGTTCGGCCCGGGCGCCGCGCGGGTCGGCGTCGCGCTGCTGTCTGCCGGGGGGTCGCGCCTGGTCGACGACGAGATGACGATCACGAGCACGGCGAGCATCAACACGCCGTCGTGGGACACGGTCGAGGCGACGCTCGGGGCGGCCGACGTGCCGCTGGCGGTCCACGTGGGCGGCGCGAGCTTCGACGTCGTGGCGCGGGCCGCGGGGGCGATCGACGACCTCGAGCTGGTCTCGGCGCTGCTGAATCTGGACATGGCGGGCCAGCCCCTCGTCGGCGCCGGCGACACCGTCTGCGTCATCCTGCGATCGGGCGGCGCGCGCGTCGTCGGCGCGATGCGCCCGGTCTCTTTCCGGGTCGACGGCGCTGCGGTCGCCGGCGACGCCACCGGCCAGTGCGTGACGCTGCCCTCGGGGCTCGGCGCGAGCGTGTCGATCGAGGGGACGGTCGGCTCGGTCGTCCGCACGTTCACCCTCGCGGTCGACCCCGGGCGCCGGACCGGCGCGATGCCGCTCACGACCACCGACTGGGTGCTGCCCCGCGTCGTGCCGTTCGCGCTCGGCGCGCGCGCGCGGCTGGCCTGGGGGATCGACTGAGCCCCCGCAGCACCGGGACGTCACCTCTCCACTGGCGCGCCCGGGCCCGCCCTTGCTACACCCTGCCGCTCGCGGCCGACGCGCCGCGCCCGGTGGGAACATGCGCGCTCTCGTCTTGACCCTGTTCGTCCTCTTCGCCGCGCTCGCGCTCGGTGGCTGTCCGGTCTTCACACGGGGCGCCGGGGAAGGGCGTCCGATCGTGGACGGCCAGCAGCAGTGACCAAGGGCGACAAGTCCGCCTCCGACGCGGGGAAAGCGGAGGCGCCGCCGCCCTCCGTCCGGCGCTCGACCCGCGCGCTCGTGATCTGCGTCGTCGCGGCGGCGGCGCTCACTGCGGCCGACCTGGCGTCCAAGTCGTGGGCCGAGGGGGCGCTCTCGCACGCCCGCGTCGGTGAGCCCCCCGAGGTCTGCGCGATGGACGAGAGCGGCTTCGTCCGCTACCAGCGCGTGCCGTCGGACACGATCTCGATCGTGGGCGAGACGCTCGAGTTCGAGTACGCGGAGAACTGCGGGGCCGCGTTCGGGCTCCTTCGACAGGCCCCGACGATCGTCCGCCGTGTCGTGTTCGGCATCGCCGCGATCGCCGCGACCTGCGTCTTGCTCTGGCTCTTCTACCAGGGGCGGGGCGGGCCCTTCTTCGCAGTGAGCGTCCCGCTGGTGATCTCGGGGGCGATCGGGAACTTCTTCGACAGGTTTCTCTACGGGTACGTGGTCGACTTCATCCACTTCCACTACGAGCACCCGATCCTCTGGATGGATCGGTTCGACTATCCGACGTTCAACGTCGCCGACATCGCGATCACGGTCGGCGTGATCCTGCTCCTGATCGACGGCATGCGGCAGGACGCGAGCACCAAGCGCACGGCGCCAGCGCCGAGCGCGGAGCAAGACGAGAGCGAGAGCGAGAGCGAGAGCGAGAGCGAGAGCGAGACCTCGAAGCCCGACAGCGCCGCATGATCCCGAGCTTCGGCCACGTCCCGCTCCTCGACGAGGATCTGCCTGCCTACTTCGTGATGCTCACGTGCGCGTTCGCCGCGTGCACCTGGTTCGGCGTCCGCTGGGCCAAGCAGGAGAAGCTCGACCACGAGGTCATCATCGACCTCTCGCTCGCCTCGGTGATCACCGGCGTGGCCGGCGCGCGCATCGCGCACGTGCTCTTCGACGGCTTCCTGATGGACTACGTGCACCTCTGCACGGACTACCACCTCGTCGACTGGCACATCACCGAGGCGCAGTGCGCGAGCGAGTGGGTGGAGGGCAGCTGGGACGCCGCGGCGGGCGTGTGCCACCCGACCGAGCAGGACTGCTGGGCGTGGATCCGCTTCTGGCAGGGCGGCCTCACGTGGTACGGCGGCGTGATCCTCGCGACGATCTACGCGATGCACTTCCTCCGGAAGGAGAAGTTCCCGCCGCTCAAGGCGCTCGACATGGGCGGGCTCGTGCTCCCGCTGGGCCTCTTCTTCGGGCGCCTCGGGTGCTGGTTCGGCGGCTGTTGCTTCGGGCAGCGCACCGACGCGTGGTGGGGCGTGAGCTTCCCGGCGTGGTCGCCGGCGAGCGAGGCGCAGTGGCGCCTGCACGAGCTGCCCGACGCGAGCTACGCCTCGCACCCGGTGCTCCCCACGCAGCTGATGGAAGCGGGCGGCTGCCTGCTCATCTCCGTCTTCGCGATCCAGTGGCTCCATCCGCGCAAGCGCTTCGACGGGCAGGTCTTCTGCGTCTCGACCGCGCTCTACGCGGTGCTCCGCTTCGTGCTCGAGTACTTCCGCGCCGACGACCGCGGCGGCGCCGCCGGCCTGACGACCTCGCAGTGGATCGGCGTCGTGCTTCTCGCGCTCTGCGCCGGGCTCTGGGTGCGCCTCTCGCGGGTCGCGGCCGCCAAGCAGGTGGCCGCGCGAGACGCGGCGCCTGTCGCGAGCACTTGACGTCCGTCACCCGGCGAAGGCGTTGACAGCCCCACTGAACCGGGCGAGCTTCGCCCGCATGACGACACTCCGAAACACCCGCGCATGGGCGGGACTCGTGTTGGTGGTGGGGCTCGCCTATCTCGCGGTCGGCTGCGGCCCCTCCGAGACCGAGCGCCGCGCCGTGGCGCGCGTGGCCGAGCTCGAGGGACAGCTGCACGACTCCGAGGAGCAGCGCACGCAGCTCGAGGCGCGCATCCACGAGCTCGAGGCGCAGAACCAGCAGCTCGCCGACCGCCTCGAGGCGCTCGGTCAGGACGTCGAGGGCCTGCGCGCCGAGCGCACCTCGCTCTCCACGTCGCTCTCCGACACGCAGCGCGCCCTCGACGAGCTGCGCGCGCGCGAGGCCGCGGCGAGCGCGCGCCTGGCGGCGTTCCGCGCGATGCTCGAGCGCTTCCGGGCGATGATCGACTCGGGCCAGCTCCACGTGCGCGTCGTGCGCAACCGCATGGTCGTCGAGCTGCCCGCGGGCGTGCTCTTCGACGCGGGCGACGATCAGCTCAAGCCCGAGGGCCAGACGATCATCCAGAACATCACGGCCATCCTCGTCGGCATCGAGGGCCGTCAGTTCCAGATCGCGGGGCACACCGACAGCACGCCGATCCACTCGCGCCGCTGGGCCAGCAACTGGGAGCTCTCGACCGCGCGCGCCGTGTCGGTCGCGCGCTTCATGATCGACAACGGGATGCCCGCCGATCGCCTCTCGGCCGCCGGCTACGCCGACACGCAGCCCGTGGACACGAACGACACCGACGCCGGCCGCCAGAACAACCGCCGCATCGAGATCGTGCTGCTGCCGAACATCGACGAGCTCCCCGACCTCTCGTCGCTCACCGAGTCGGGCTCCGGCTCCTGAGGCCCACACCGGCGCCCGGCCCGGCGCATCGCCGCGTCGCGACCCTCGACGTGGGCACCAACACGGTGCTCGTATCGGTGCTCGACGCGTCTGACCCCGGTCCGCCGCGCCTCGCATGGGAGGGGTCGCGCGTCACGCGGCTCGGCGCCGGCGTCGACGCGTCCGGCGTGCTCCGCGACGACGCGATCGCGCGCACGCTCGCCGCGCTCGGAGAGCTCGCCGCCGAGGCGCGCGAGCGGGGCGCCGGGCTGGTGGTGGGCGTGGGCACGAGCGCGCTCCGCGACGCCGCCAACCGGGAGGTCTTCGTCGCCGAGGCGCGACACAGGGTGGACCGCTTCGACGTGATCGACGGCGCGCGCGAGGCCGAGCTGACCTTTCGCGGCGCGTTCTTCGGTCTCGACGTGGCGCCAGGGCCCGTCACGGTCGTCGACATCGGGGGCGGCAGCACGGAGATCGTCCGCGGCGAGGGGGGACGCGTGACCTCGAGTGTCAGCGTGGACGTCGGCTCCGTACGGCTCACGGAGCGTCACCGGATCGGAGCCGCCGCGCCAACCTCCGCCCAGTTGGCCGCGATCCGGGACGACGTGGCCAGGGCGATGCGCGAGATCCCGATCCTGCCGCCGCTCGTGATGCTCGCCGGTACCGCGACGAACGTGGCGGCGGTCGCCCTCGGGCGCGATCTCGCGCGCGGCGCCCCGACCCCTCACGGCGAGATCGTGGCCACGGACCGGCTCCGGGCCGCCGTGGCGGGCCTCTCGCGCGCCGACCGCGCGGGGCGCGCTCGAGCCGTGGGCGTCGAGGCCGGCCGGGAAGACGTCATCGTGGCGGGCGCGTCGATCCTCGGGTACGTGCTCGACCGCTCGGGCGCGTCGGAGGTGCGGATCTCCGACGGCGGCGTGCGCTTCGGCTTGGCGCTTTCCCTCCTCTGAGGGCGTGCTAGAAGCGGCCGTCCAGAGCGGAGCCCAGCCATGGCAGACCGAGTCGTCGGAGTGATCGGAGGCAGCGGCCTCTACGACCTCCCTGCGCTCACCGAGCGCAAGGAACACACCATCCACACGACGTTCGGCGCTCCGTCGGACTCCGTCATGGAGGGCCGGATCGGCCCGACGCGCTACCTGTTCCTCCCGCGCCACGGTCGCGGACATCGCGTCGCGCCCCACGAGATCAACTACCGCGCCAACGTGCTGGCCCTGAAGATGCTCGGCGCCGAGCAGATCGTCAGCATCTCGGCCGTCGGCTCGCTCCGCGAGGAGCTGCATCCGGGCGACGTGGTCGTCGTCGACCAGTTCATCGATCGCACGCGCGCGCGCCCGAGCACCTTCTTCGAGGGCGTCGGCGTCGTCGCGCACGTCGCCTTCGCCGACCCGGTCGACCACGCGCTCGCGAACGTCCTCGAGGCCGCCGCGCGCGAGGCCGGCGGGCGCGTGCACCGGGGTGGGGCGTACATCTGCATCGACGGGCCTCAGTTCTCCACGCGCGCCGAGTCGCGCACGTACCAGGGCTGGGGCGCGAGCGTCATCGGCATGACGAACCTGCCGGAGGCGCGGCTGGCGCGCGAGGCGCAGCTCCCCTACGCGACGCTCGCGCTCGTCACGGACTACGACGCGTGGCGCGCGGAAGAAGAAGGCGTGAGCGTCGCCGACGTGGTCGCGGTGCTGCATCGCAACGTCGACGTGGCCCGACGCGCGCTGGCGCTGCTCGCCACGCGCCTGCCGGATCCGGCGGCGAGCCCCGCCACGCGCGCGCTCGAGCACGCCCTGCTCACGGCGCCGGAGGCGATCCCCGCGGCCGCCCGCGTCAAGCTCGCCCACCTCCTCCCCTGAAGTCCAGCGCTCGCTCGGAGAGTCTCCATGTCGTCGATGCTCGTCGTCGGTTCCGTCGCCCAGGACACGATTCACAACCACCTCGGCTCGCACCCGTACGTGCTCGGCGGCTCGGCCGTGTTCGCGGCGCTCGCGGCGTCCTTCTTCACCAAGGTGGAGCTCGTCGGCGTCGTCGGGACGGACTTCCCGAAGGACGCCGTCGCGCTGCTGCAGAAGAAGGGGATCGACACGAGCGGCCTCGAGATCGTCGAGGGCAAGACGTTCCACTGGGAGGGCCGGTACTCGCCGGATCTCACGCGCCGCGAGTCGCTCAAGACCGAGCTCAACGTCTTCGCGGACTTCCACCCGAAGATCCCGGCGGCGCAGCGGACCACGCCCTACGTGATGCTGGGCAACATCCACCCGAGCTTGCAGGTCGAGGTGCTCGATCAGCTCGAGCGCCCGAAGCTCGTCATCGCGGACACGATGAACTTCTGGATCTCCGGGACGCCCAGAGAGCTCGCGAAGATGCTCGCGCGCATCGACCTGCTCGTGATCAACGAGGAGGAGGCGCGCGAGCTCGCGGGCGTGCACAACATCTCGAGGGCCGCGGCGGCGCTCCGCAAGATGGGTCCGCGCCTGGTCGTCATCAAGCGCGGCGAGTACGGCGCGCTGCTCTTCGACGGTGAGAGCGTGTTCTCGGCCCCGGCGTATCCCGTCGAGGACGTCGCGGACCCCACGGGCGCCGGCGACACGTTCGCGGGCGGTCTGCTCGGCTACCTCGCCCGCGAGGAGCACGTCGACCCGGTGTCGCTCAAGCGCGCGGTCATCTACGGCTCGGTCCTCGCGTCGTTCTCCGTCGAGGGCGTGTCGGTGGACCGCCTGGTCACGGTCACGCAGGCCGACATCGCGACGCGCTTCGCGGCCTTCGCGCGCCTGGCGCACTTCGCGTCGGACGCCGAGCTTCGGTAGGCTCGGAACCATCGATCTCCGCCCTCGCTTCGTGCGAGGATGGGCGCTTGGTTTCCGGCCGCCCGGCGGCGATGGAGAAAGGTCAATCAGGATGCGAGCGAGCTTCGGTGCTTCTCTTCTGGGCGTGACGTGCGTCCTTTCCGTCTCGGGCTGCAACCCCTCGACGACGCCGCCCGCCAACGACGCGAACCTCCCGGACAGCGGATCGATCGTCGACACCGGCATGGTGGTCCTCACCTGCCCGACGAACATGATCCCGGACCCCACGAACCAGATGGGCGCGTGCTGCTATCGCGAGTCGCAGGCGGCTCACCCGGAAGCGCCCGAGCTGCGCCTCCGCTTCCTGCGCTTGCGCGCTCCGGAGGGCTCGGCGCTCGTCTCTGCCGCGACCGGGATGCTGCTGAACGCGTCGCTCGCGAACGAGACGTTCAACTGGCTCGTGCGCGGCGCGGCGGGCGCGGGCGATGGGCCCATCACGATCACCACGGGCTACGGCACGCGCGACGCGACGGCGAGAACGTACGCGTTCAGCACGACGACGCGCTACGCGCCGGTCACGCTCACGGGCACGATCACCGGCGAGGTGGTGACCACCGCGCCCACCGACCAGACGCTGATCGTGCCGATCTTCGATCCGACCGGGACGATGCTCCAGGTCGAGCTCCCGCTGCACAATCCCGCGGTCGTGACGAGCACGTTCAGCGAGGACCGCAGCTGCATCGGGGCCCTCTCGACGCGCGCCATGTTCACCACGGCGGCGACGCTCACGGCATACATCACCGTGACCGAGTCGCAGGGCACCATGATCAACGTCGACCCGATCCATGCCCAGCTCTGCACCCTGGTGGCGAGCTCCGGCTTCACCGAGACCGGGGGTCCCTATTGCGACCAGCCGCAGGCGATGTGGGCCAACCAGCCCGACTCGCTCTGTCCCGCGAGCGGCCAGTGCATGCTCGACGATGGCAGCGGCTCGGTCTGCAGCCACGACGGCACGGGCGCGACGCCCTGCAACGCGTGGCAGCTCGTCGGGGACTTCGCCGCGGTGGGCGTCGAGATCACGCCCTAGGCGTCGGCTCGGGGGCCCAGGTCCCCGTTCTCTCGCGGTCCCCGTTTTCTTGGTCGAGGCGCATCTCCGGGCGAGGCTCCGGACATGCGCCTCGTGCTTTCCGTCTCCACGATCCTCGCGCTCGCTCCGGTCACCGCTGTGCACGCGCAGATCGAGGGGTGCGCGGACGACGCCCGGCTCTCCGAGGCCGCGGCGGCGCTCGCGCTCGAGACGGCGCCCGACGAAGAGACACTCATGGCGCTCGTGCGCGCGTCGGGCTCGGAGGCGCCGCGGGCGCACGCGCTCTCGGTCGCCGAGTCGGATACGGCGCGTGTCGCCGAGTGGCTCGCCACGCTGACGGAGCGCGGCGAGACTCCGCTCGCGTGCGGCGAGGCCCGCTCCGGCGCCCAGCGGGTGATCGTGGCCGCTCCGGCGGCGGCGACGCTCGCGGTCGACGGAACGCACGTGAGCGGTCACATCGCGAGCGGGTGGCACGACCCGCTGCTCTACGCCGAGGACGCCGACGGCGAGGTGCACGTCATGGAGCTGACGTCGCCCACGTTCGCGACGTCCCTGCCCGCCGGGATCGACGCGGTGCGCGTCCAGGTGGTCGCGCGAGGCCCCGACGGGCCGCGGCCGGTCGCCGAGCGTGTCCTCGGGGTGCGCGAGGTCGACGGGCTCGCGTCGGACGACCCGCGCGAGCGCGTCGAGCAGATGCGGCACGGCGCGGGCGCTCCCGTTCTGCGCACGAGCCGCATGTTCGATCGCATCGCGGCCGCGCACGCCGAGGCCATCTGCGCCGCGGGCGAGGCGGCGCACGAGCTCGAGCCCGGCCGCGATCCGAGCGCGCGCCTGCGCGAGGAGGGCGTCGTCGCGCGCCACGTGGGCGAGGTCGCCTCGCGAGGCATCGACGTCGCTCACGCGCTCGACGCCCTCGGCCAGAGCCCCTCGCACCGCGCGGCGCTCATCGACCGACGCTTCACCGACCTCGGAATCGGCACGGCGACGGGCGAAGACGGCTACGAGTGCGTCGTCGTCATCCTGACGGCCTGGCCGCGGATCCTCGCCCCCTCCCCGGGTCACGCGGTCGCGAGCTCGGGCGGTACGCACCTGCACAGCGCGGAGTGAGCTGCCTGAGAGTTCCCTCTCCCGAAGGGGGGGAAATGCTTCGGGCGCGCGCGCCCCCGCGCCAGATAGCCGGTCGCGATTCGGAGAATCGCGAAGGGAGGACGTCCCCGTCCTCCCTCGGCAGTCCGAGTGAATCGGCCTGCCTCACCCACCTGTCCGTCGCGACGCCCGTCGCGCCGCTGACTGCCCGTCAACGATTCTGTCCCAGAATCGTGATCGGTCATTTAGATTCTCTGCCGCGAGGTGTTCATGGCGCGCTCCGGCTCCTTCCGGCTCGACGGTCGACGCATCCTGTTCCTCACCGAAGACACGGAGCTCCTGGTGCGCCAGCTCGCGGGCGAGAGCCTCGAGCCCGCGACCGTCGCCGCGATCGCGCGAGGCGAGGGCCCCAAGCTGATCGACAACATCTCGACCGACGAGATCGCGCCCGGTTGGGTCTGCTTCCACTACGACGAGACGCTCGGCGAGTACTCGCTCCACGGCCTCCGCGGCGGCCTCTTCACGCGGGGGACGCTCAAGAACGGCGGCTTCTCCGTCGTCGTCAGCGGCGAGTCCAAGGGCTGCGGCAGCTCCCGCGAGCAGGCGCCCTACAGCGAGGTCGCGGCGGGCGTGAAGCTCGTCATCGCGCGCTCGATCGAGAAGATCTACGGGCAGAACTGCCAGAACATCGGCCTGCTCACCTCGAGCGACTTCGGCCTGATCCCGCGGCTCCTGGCCGGCGAGACGATCGACGCGTCCGCGTTCACGTCGGGCCTCGACGCCATCTCGGCGGACATCGTCCGCGAGGGCGGCCTCTTCGCGTACAACCAGCGGCGCATGGCCGGCGAGATCGCGCCGCCAGCGATCACGACGCCCCCGCCCGGGAGGCGGGCGAGGCCGATGACGATGGTCGAGAAGATCATCGCGTCCCACGCCGTCCGTGACGCGAAGACGGGCGCCCTCGGTGTGCCGGAGGTCGCGCCCGGCGACGCTCTCTTCATCCGCACCGACGTGCGCTTCAGCCACGAGTACGTGACACCCATGGCCGACGCGCTCTTCGTCGCGGCCCTCGGCGCGAGCGCCGAGGTCGCGGAGCCGGCGAGCGTGTTCACGTTCCGCGATCATCTGACGTTCCTGCGCGACGTGATGCCCAAGGACAAGGTCGAGATGGGCCTGCTCGACAAGGCGAACGGCCTCGCTCTCACGCAGGAGAAGTTCGCGACCAAGCACGCGCTCAAGCTCTACGGCGAGGTGCGAGGCGAGCGCGGCGAGGTCCGCGGCTCCGAGGCCATCTGTCACAACGCGGTGATCGAGGATCTCGGCCTGCCCGGACAGGTGATCGCGGGCACGGACAGCCACACCTGCATGGGCGGCGCCCTGGGTGCGTTCGCGTTCGGCGTCGGCTCGACGGACATGGCGAACGCGTGGTTCACCCGCGACGTGCGCGTGAAGGTCCCCGAGACCGTGCGCTTCGTGCTGCGGGGCGCGCTCCGCACGGGCGTCAGCGCGAAGGACGTGATGCTCCACATCCTCTCGCAGCCCTTCTTCCGGACGAGCCGGGGCATCGGCAAGGTGCTCGAGTTCACCGGCGAGGGGCTCGCCACGATGCCGATGGACGAGCAGGCGACGCTCACGAACATGGCGGTCGAGGCGGGTGGGTTCACGGGGATCCTCGAGCCGAGCGCGCGGATCGTCGACTACCTGCACGAGATGCGCGGGATCCCGAAGGCCGAGCTCGAGAGGCGCATCGTGCGGAGCGACCCCGACGCGGTCTACCTCGACACCTTCGAGATCGATCTCGGGGCCGTCCCCGTGATGCTCGCGACGCCGGGCGATCCGCGCAACGGCGTCGCGATGGCGACGTTCGAGGACCACGTCGCGATCGACATCGCCTACGGTGGCAGCTGCACGGGCGGCAAGAAGGTCGACATGGACATGTACGCGCTCGTCATGCGCAAGGCGCTCGCGCGCGGGCAGCGCGTGAAGGAGGGTGTGCGCTGCTACATCCAGTTCGGCAGCCAGCGCATCCGAAGGTACGCGGAGGAGCAGGGCTACATCGAGCTCTTCGCGAAGGTGGGCGTCGAGATGATCGAGCCGAGCTGCGGTGCGTGCATCAACGCGGGTCCGGGCGCGAGCGAGAAGAAGGACCAGGTGACGGTGAGCGCGATCAACAGGAACTTCCCGGGTCGGAGCGGCCCGGGTCGGGTGTACCTCGCGAGCCCGCTCACGGTCGCGGCGAGCGCCATCGCGGGGCGGATCGTCGACCCGAGCGACTATCTCGGCTGACTTCGCCCTTCGAAGGGTCACCAGGTCGCGGCCGGGGGGTGTGACCCTTCGCCCGCGGTCGCACGAGCGAACTACGGCTCGCGCTCCATCGCGGTCGAAGCCTCA
>JBGAQA010000135.1:0-15225 GCA_044220955.1 Sandaracinaceae bacterium | reverse complement strand
GGAGGCCGCCCCCGCGGTCGCCAAGGTGCCGCCGCACACCGTCGGTGACCATCCGATGTTCAAGGCGATGGCCGCCGCCAACGGCAAGCCCGACGACGAGGTGTCCGACGAGCAGGGTGCGGAGGACTGCGAGGAGACCGACGAGGACATCACGCAGGTGCCCGGGGACGACACCGCCGGCGACATCGCCGATGACATCGAGTCGGACGAAGCCGAGTCCGACGAGGCCGATGAGGCCGATGAGGCCGAGCGGCATCCACAGGCCGAGGCCGAAGAACGCGCTGAGGAGCGCGCCGAGCGCCGCGGTGATGCCGCCGACCGCCACGCCGAGGGCGGCGATCGTCCCGATGTCGAAGCGCGAGGGAGCGGGCGTCGTCGGTGCCGTGCCGGCCGCGACGCTCTCGGCGCCGCTGGTGAGCTGGGCGTCGCTGGCCGCCGCCGCGTCGGCGGCGCGCTTGTTGAGCGCGCTCTCGACGGCACGCAGGGCTTTCTTGTACGGGGCCCAGAAGGCCTGGCGGATGCTGATCGGGTTGTCGACGATGCGCGTGACGGTCGCGTCCCAGTCGTTGCCCGCGCGATCGTAGAACACGCCGTTGCGGCCCACCATGAGGTTGTCCACGTCACCGGCGGTCATGGCGGCTGCGATCTGCATCGTCTCGCCCTTGGCGTTCTTCACGTCGGCGTACACGAGGTAGCTGTTCGAGAGCGGCGCCATCGTCGCGTGCCGGGCGCCGTCCGCGACGCGGACGCAGAGCTCGCAGGCGCGCGTGTCGAGGAACAGGGTGCCGATCTGGAAGATCGCGGGCCCCTTGCGCGTGTAGAAGTCGCGGAACGACACGAAGTTGTTCACGAGCGTCATGAGGTCACGGTTGAGGCGGACGAGCTTCTCGACGGACTCGATCGCCTTGGCCTTCGGCTCCTCCGCGTGGTCCGCGGCGATGAGCGCTGCGAGCTTGGTGCGCGCATCGCCCGTGGCGAGCTCGCGCACGCGCGCCGCCCCGAGCTTCTCGACCGACGCGCCGGCCTTCGTCGCTTGCCAGTCCGAGTAGGCGGCCAGCTTGGCCCCGACGGCGCGCAGGTCGGCCTCGGTCAGCGACGCCTTCTCTCCGAGCAAGGGCACGACGACCTTCGTCCGGAAGTCGGCGACCCGATCGGTCCAGGCCGGGTTCACGCCCTGCGCGAGAGAGAGCGGACGGTCGCCCGTCACCTGCGCGATGGGAAGCCTCTCGACCTCGGCTGCGGTGACGTCCAGATCCTTGGCTGCGAGCTCGAGGTACTGCTTCTCCTCGCCGTTCACGGCCGCCAGCGCGCGCGGGTCGTACGCGGCCACCCTCGCACGCGCGAAGTAGTCGGCGAGCTTCCCGCGGACCTTCGCGTACGCCGCGTGGGCGTCGTCGGTGGCGGCGCCCAGCACGCGAACCGCCGCGTCGTCGCCCTTCGCGAGCCAGGCGGCGTGCGCGTCGACGGCCTCGAAGAACGCGTCGTGAGCGGCCTTGCTGACGCCGTCGGCCCCCGACCGATCCTTGGCGGGCGAAGGGGAGCAAGCGAGGACGTCCTTGATCACGGCGACGAGCGCCGCGTCGTCCGTCGCGGTCTCGGGCACGACGCCGTCACCGTTGAGCCGCTCCTTCGAGAACGCCTCGAGGGCGCGCCCCGTCTCTTCCACCGAGATCTTCTTGGCGTCCCCCTTGCCGAGGCTCTTCAGCAGGGCCTTCGCGGTGGCGAGCAGGAGCCTGCCCTCGTCGTCCTCGGCGTCGATCGAGCTCAGCGCGAGGGCGCCCTCACTCTTGGTGAGGTCGTCCGGATCGCGCACGACGCGGCAAGCCCACTCCACCGCGCGCAGAAGCTCGGGGGCGCGGATACGGCCGTCCCCGTCCGTGTCGATGAGCGCGAGCGTGCGCTTGTCGAAGTCGATGCCCGTCGTCGGGCATGCGAGGGCGACCCAGAGCTTCTGATCGAGCTCCGAGAGTGACGCGAGATCCGCGCCGGAGGTGATCTCGACCTGGTCGAAGCCGCCGGCGCGCACGAATTTCCACGGATGAGGCATCCCCGCCCTCGATGCTCGTCGCGTGCCAGCGCCAGCGCGTCGTCTTTTCGCCCGTCTCGGGCCCACGGCGCGCGGGTCGTCGGTCGAAGCCGACAGGGCGGTGGCCGCAGCCGATGAAGCGACCCCTCACGTCGGGCTCGACCAGCCGCGCCGCTTGCCCAGCTCGTGGATCGCCGTGACGAGGTCGGGAAACGCGATGGGCTTGGCGAGGAAGTCGCGCACACCGAGGATCGAGAAGCGCCACTGCTCGCCCCGCGCGAGCGTGCTGCTCACCACCAGGATCTCGGGGTGGAACCCCTCGGACCCCGACCGGATCCGCGACAGGATCTCGACCCCGTTCATGTCGGGCAGGAGATAGTCGAGCACGATGATGTCGGGCCGCTTTCGCGCGGCGTTCGCGAGCGCGGCCTCACCGGACCCGGCGCGAGAGACCGACGCCTGCACCTCGGCGAAGGCGATCTGCGCGGCGCGCGCGGCCAGGCGGGCGAACGCCGGGTCGTCGTCGACGACCAGAACACGGAGGCCCTGCTCGCCGGGCAGGACGGTCGACTCGCTCACCGGCTCGTCGCGCTTCGGCTCGCGGGCCATGCCCGCGATGAGGTCGTCGAGCGCGTGCCGGATGAGGCTGCCGTTCGCGGTGCGGTCCGCGGGGTTCTTCTGCAGCATGCGCTCGATCAGGTCGTCCACCGGCGCGAGCTCGGCGCGGATCGAGGACGGCCGGGGGATCGGGGCCCTCTGGTGGAGGCTGAGGATCTGGCCGAGCGTCGTCGCCTCGAAGGGGACGCGGCCCGTCAGCAGCTCGAACGCGAGGCAGCCGAGCGAGTAGATGTCGGCGCGCGGGGTCGGGGGCTGGCCTTGGATGACCTCCGGCGCCAGGTAGTGTGGCGTGCCGATGATCGTGCCGTCGTAGGGCTCGCTGACCAGCTTGGCGGCTCCGAAGTCGACGAGCACGGAGCGGCCGGTGCGGTTCTCGACGACGACGTTGTGCGGCTTGACGTCGCGATGCACGAGCCCGGCCGCGTGGACGGCGGTCAGCCCCTCGCCGAGCTCTCGGAGGATCTGGACCGCGCGGTAGAGCGGAACCGGCGACGTGTGCCGGACGTAGTGCTCGTCGATCAGGTCGGAGAGCGCCCGGCCGTCGACGAACTCCATCGCGAAATAGGGCGCCCCCTCGTGATCGCCGAACGTGTACACTTGGACGACGTGCTCGTGGCGCAGCGTCGCGAGCGCCGCCGCCTCGCGCCGCAGGCGATCGCGGACGTTGCGCGAAGCGCCCACCAGCACCTTCAGCGCGGTGTCGCGCTCGAGCAAGACGTCCCGGGCTCGGTAGACGACGCCCATCGCCCCGGACGCGAGCTCGCGCTCCACGCGGAAGCGAGCATCGATGAGGGTGCCTGCCTGCAGGACCTGGCCGTCGTTCGGAGCCACGGGGGTGAAGGTATCCCGGCACACGGCGTGCTTGGAAGTCGGCGAGCATGAGGGCCCGACTCCGCCGTTCACGATTCGTCGTCGGCCGCCCGGGCGAGGGCGGCGGCGAGCGCAGGGAGCTCGGCCGGCAGGGCGCCCGTCTCGGCGGCCGCGTCGATGGCCACCTCGATCGCGTCGGCCGACGCGGAGATCGCCGCCAGGCCGTACGAGCCCGCGGTGCCGCGCAGCCGGTGGGCCTCGGCGCGGGCCTCGGCGAACGCCGGGCCCGACGCGCTCTCGAGCCGTGTCAGCGCGTCGGCGAGGGCGGCGGCACGCGCGCGCAGCCCCGGACCCTGCTCCTCGCGCAGCGCGCGCAAGGCCTCCCGCAGCAGCGCGCTCCTCGCGTCGGTCATCGCCGCATGATGCCCGATCCCGCGACCCGGCCCACGTCGATCCGACCGAGCGCCGCCGAGCGCCATGCGGGAGGCGCGCGTGGATGACGACGTCACCAGGCCCGCTGCGCCCGCGGCGGCGAGCCGGCCCGCCCAGATCGTGGGGCGCTACGAGCTGCTCGAGCGGCTGGGCTCGGGTGGGATGGGCACGGTGTACCGCGCGCGCGATCTGGACCTCGACCGCATCGCCGCGCTCAAGACGATGGAGCTCGAGCAGCAGATCCCCGGGGCCGTCGAGCGCCTTCGGACCGAGGCGGCGGCGCTCGCGCGGGTCCGGAGCCCCTTCGTCGTCCAGGTGTACGGGTTCGGCCGCAGCGACGCCTCGTTCTTCATCGCGATGGAGTACGTGGCGGGGCCGAACCTCGCGGCGATCCAGCGCGCCCACGCCGCGCACCAGGCGCTGGTGCCCACCGCCCGCGCCTTGACCATCCTCCGGCAGCTCGCCTCCGGGCTCGGCGACGTCCACGCGGCCGGCCTCGTTCATCGGGACATCAAGCCCGCCAACATCGTCATCGAGGAGGGGACGGGGCGGCCCGTCATCGTGGACTTCGGGCTCGTGACGCAGGCGGGCAGCGAGTCGGAGCGGGCGGAGATGGGGACCCCCCGCTACATGGCACCCGAGCAGCTCGCGGAGGCCGCGCCGATGTCGGCGTCCGCAGACGTCTTCGCGTTCGGCTGCATGGCGTTCGAGATGCTCACCGGCTTCGCGCCCTTTCAGAAGGCCGGAGGGCGCCGCGTGGACGACGTGCCGGCACGCCTCGGCGCGACGCGCCCCGATCTCGCGGCGCTCGAGCCCGTGCTGCTGCGGGCCCTCGCGCGGGAGCCGGCCGAGCGGTTCACGAACGGCCGCGAGCTCGAGCACGCGCTGATGGCGGCGATCGCCGCGATGAGCCACCCGCCCCGCGACCTGGGAGACACGTTCGAGGAGCTCATCTACCCGAGGATCCGCGAGCGCCCGCTCCGCGTCCTGGTGGTGGAGGACGACGCGGCGTTTCGTCGCCTCTCGGTCCGTGCGGCCCAGCTCGCCCTGCTCGGCGTCGGCATCGAGGTCCGCGGCGCGCAGAGCGGGACGGACGCGGTGCGCAGCGCGCTCGCGCATCCGCCCGACCTGGTGCTCCTCGACTACGAGCTGCCCGGGCTCGACGGGATCGCGACGCTCACCGCGCTGCGAGACATCCCCGGCGGGAACGAAGCGCGCGTGATCGTGATCACGGGCCGCCTCCCCGCCGCCGAGCGCTGGCGCTTCGAGGTCCTCGGCGTGAGCGACATCGTCGGCAAGCCGGTCGAGCTGGGCGCGCTGGTCACGCGCATCGCCGCCGTGAGCAAGAGCGCCGGCTGGATCGACCCGACCGCAGGGCTCTGACCGCCGCATGGCCGTTTACAGGACGTCACGCGCCCCCTACGCTGCGCGGCTGGGCCGAGGTGGCGGGGATGGAACGAGAGACGCACACGCTGCCGGGCAAGGGGGCCACACGGGTCAGCGTCCGTTCCCTCTGCGTGGACGTCACCGACGGCCCCGACGCCGGGCGCACGTGCGTCGCGACGAGCGATCGCCTGTCGATCGGGACGGCCCACGGCAACGACGTCGTGCTCGTGGACCCGACCGTGTCGCGGTTTCACGCGCAGCTCAGCCGGGAGCCCGAGGGCGTGTCGATCGAGGACCGAGGGTCGACGAACGGGACGTTCGTCGGCGCGGTCCGCGTCGAGAGAGCGCTGGTCCCGCCGGGCACCGGCCTGACGATCGGGCGCACCACGCTGCGCATCCGCGATGGTGAGGACGTCGACGTCGAGATCCACGGCGGCGAGGCCCTCGGCGGGCTCTTCGCACGCTCGCCCATCATGCGACGCCTCCTGGCCCAGCTGCAGCGCGCGGCGCAGAGCGAGGTGTCGACGCTCCTGACCGGCGAGTCCGGGACGGGGAAGGAGCGCTTCGCCCGCGCTCTGCACGAGCTCGGGCCGCGGGCCGGGCGAGCCTTCGAGACGGTGGACTGCGCATCGCTCTCGCCGACGCTCGTCGCGAGCGAGCTCTTCGGGCACGAGCGCGGCGCCTTCACCGGTGCCGACCGCAAGCACGTCGGCGCCTTCGAGCGCGCAGACGGCGGGACCCTCTTCCTCGACGAGATCGGCGAGCTACCGGAGTCGCTCCAGCCCGCGCTGCTCGGCGCCCTCGAGCGGCGGCGGTTCCGCAGGCTCGGTGGGCGCGACGAGATCGCGGTCGACGTCCGCGTCGTCTCGGCGACCAACCGGGATCTTCGCGCCGAGGTCAACGCCGGCAAGTTCCGCCTGGACCTCTTCTATCGCGTCGCGGTCGTACGGCTCGAGATCCCACCGCTGCGCGCGCGGCTCGACGACATCCCGCTGCTCATCGAGCACTTCGCGCGCGACGCCGGGTACACGGGACCGATCGAGCAGTTGATCTCGCCCGAGACGATGGGCACGTTCCTGCGGCACTACTGGCCGGGCAACGTGCGGGAGCTGCGCAACGTCGTCGACGCCACGCTCGCCATGGGGGAGACGCCCGTCCTCGAAGACTCGTCTCCCGGCATCCCGGCCGGCACGCCGGCGCAGGTCGCGGTCCCGGGCCTGCACATCGCGCTCGAGCCCACGCTGGAGCAGCCCTACAAGGAGGCCCGGCTCCGCGTGCTGAACCAGTTCGAGGCGGCGTACCTGCCGCGGCTCCTCGAGCGCGCCGGGGGCAACGTCTCGCAGGCGGCGCGGGACGCGGACATGGACCGCTCGCATCTGTGGGACATGCTGCGGCGTCACGGCCTCCGCTGACGCATGGCCGCCGACGTGCGCCGCCCGCTCGCCCAGGCGCACCTCCCAGCTCCCGCGTCGAGCTGTGGGCTCGAGCCGACGACGTGCGGTGCGCGGGCCACGTCTGGAGACGGATCGGACGCCGAGGAGAGGCTGCATGGCGAGAGTGCAGCAGTCTCCGTGCCGTCGTCCGGCGCCGGCGCGTCAGCGGCGGGTGGCCAGCAGACGGCGGACCTCGTCCGGCAGCGTCATCGGATCGAACGGCTTCTGGATGACGCCCGCCGCCCCGAGGCCCAGGTACCGCTCGACCTCGTGACGCTGCACGCGGGCCGTCATGAAGATCACAGGCACCGTCGCCAGATCGGGCGCGGCGCGGAGCTCGCCCAGCGCGGCGAGCCCGTCCATGCCGGGCATCATCATGTCCAGCAAGATCGCGTCGGGCCGCTCCGTCCGGGCGAGCGCCAGCCCCTCCGCGGCGCCGGCCGCCAGGACGACCTCGAACTTTCCGACGGCCTCCAGGCTGAGGCGCCCGATCTTGCGGATGTCCGGCTCGTCGTCGATCAGCAGGATCTTCATTCCGTCGCTCCTCGCCGGTTCGTCACGGCGTGCGCGACGGCGGCCACGATGGCGTCGCGCACGTCGGCCGGCGTCGCCTTCGACTTCACGAGCGCCGCAGCGACGCGGCGCCCGAGCTCCTCGGGCGCGTCCGACGCGGAGAAGACGATCACCTGTGCGCGGCCGACGAGCTGCAGCAGGTCGTCGCCGGCGCCGTCCGGGAGCGACAGATCGAGCAGCACGACGTCGAAAGCCCCCTCGGCCAGGGCGCTTCGCGCGGCCTGCGCGGTCGGCGCCGCGACGATCGTCCACGCGTCCGGAAGCGTCCGCTTGACGACGCGCCGGATGTCGGCGTCGTCCTCGACGTGCAGGAGTCGAGGCGCGCGGCTGCGACACGTGGCGATCGCGGTCTTCAGGGCAGCGAGCAGGCGCGCCTCGACGAACGGCTTGGCGAGCACGTCGCTCACCCACACGACGGCTCGGCCCAGCGGGCTGCTCGAGCCGGACACCACGATGATGGGGGCCGATCGGTTGTTCGAGGAACCGCGCACCTCCGCGATCAGCGGGGTCGCCTCGCCGTCCGCCAGGACGAGATCGAGCGTGATGGCGTCGTACGCGAAACGATCGAGCAGTCGCCGCGCGCGCTCGACGGTGGGCGCGGTGTGCGTGAGGTAGCCGGCGCTCGCGAGCAACCGCTCGAGGGCCGCGCCGACGTCCGGGTCGTCCTCGCAGATCAGCACCCTGCCAGCGCTCGGCGCATCGCGCGGCGGCGCGTCGAGGGGCGCGAGGTACGGAAGCTCGAAGAAGAACACCGTGCCGCCGCCCTCGGCGGGCTCGAAGCCCATCCGGCCGTGCATCTTCTCGACGATCGCCTTGGAGATCGCCAGGCCGAGCCCGGTCCCGCCCTTGGCACGCGTGGTGGAGGCGTCGGCCTGGGCGAAACGCTGGAAGATGCGGTCGCGGAACTCCGGCGGGATTCCGGGGCCGTGATCGCGGATCGCGATCCGGAAGCGGCGCGCGATGCGGGTCACCGTCACCTCGACGAGCGAGTCCGGCGGGGAGAACTTGGCGGCGTTCGAGATGAGGTTCGTCAGCACCTGCGCCAGGCGGTCGGGATCGACGACGACCTCACCGGCGGGGACGGGGGCAGCCAGGACGACGCGCACACGATGCGCCGTGGCGAACGCTTCGTTCTGCTCGATCGCGGCTCGGACGGCGCTCGCGAGATCCGTCGCGCGCGGACGGAACTCCATGTGGCCGGACTGCATCTTCTCCATGTCGAGGAGGTCGTTGATCAGACGGACGAGCCGATCGCTGTTGGAGAGAGCGATCTCGACGTACTCCTTCGCCTCTGCGGGGAGCTCGCCCGTGATCCCGCCGGCGATGAGGCCCAGCGAGCCGCGGATGGAGGTCAAGGGGGTGCGCAGCTCGTGGCTCACGGTGGAGACGAACTCGGACTGCAGCAGGTCCACGCGCTTGCGATCGGAGATGTCGCGAAGGACGCCCGCGAAGTGCCGGCGGCCGTCGAAGTGGAGCTCCGTGATCGTGAGGTCCGCCGGGAACGTGCTCCCGTCCCGGCGCATCGCCTCGACCTCGCGCCCGATCCCGATGATCTTCCGCTCGCCCGTCCGGATGAAGCGCTCGATGTAATGATCGTGGGCCTCGCGGTGTGGGGACGGCATCAGCACCTTGACGTTCTGCCCGACGAGCTCCGCGCGCGCGTAGCCGAGCAGTCGCTCGACCGACGGATTGACGCTCTGGATGGTGCCGGCCTCGTCGATCGTCACGATCGCGTCGGGGGAGCCGTCGACGATCGCGCGCGTCCTGCGCTCGCTCTGCTGGAGCAGCGCGCGAGCGCGGTGTCGCTCGCTGATGTCGCTCGCGATCCCGAGGTAACCGACGATGGTGCCGGCCTGGTCGCGGCGGACGGTCACGGACAGCTCGACCGGGAAGCGCGAGCCGTCCTTGCGGACGTAGGTCCACTCGCGCTCGTCGGCGCCGTCTCGCCGGGCCTTGGCGACGAACGCGTCGAAGCCCGGCGCCACGGGGACTCCGAGCTCCGTCGTGAGCTCCTGCGCTCGGCGAGTCACCTCGTCGACGTCGTGGATGACGGCCGGGGTGACCTTGCCCACGACCTCGTCCCGCCGGTAGCCGAGCATGCGCTCGGCCGCGGCGTTGAACTCCCGGATCGTCCCCTCGGGGTCCGTCTCGATGATGCTGTAGTTCGCGCTCCCGAAGATCCCGTTCAGTCGCACCGCGAGCTCGGCGCTGCGCGCGTTCGACGCCCGCAGCTCCGCCTGGGCGGCGTGCACCGCCGTCATGTCGCGCGCGGACGCGAAGTACAATCCGTCCCGCGCGGTCGCGTTCCACGAGAGGGTGACCCACCCGCCGCCTCTGTGCGCGAAGCGGTGCTCGAACGCGACGGTGGAGCCGGACTCGCGAAGCATCCGCCCGGCCTCCCGGAGCGTGGCCGGCAGGTCTTCCGGGTGGATCCGCTCGGCGGCGCTCACGGCTCGGAGCTCGTCCGGCGTCCACCCCACCACGCGCTGCCAGGCCGGGTTGAACTCGACGAAGAAGAGCTCGGCGTCGAAGGTCGCGAGCAGATCGATGTCGACGTCGAAGAATCGGCGGTACTTGTCGAGCTCGACGGTGGCGCGCGCCAGCGCCAGGTTGCGGCGCCGTAGCTCCAGCTGGTCGACGACCTGCGCCGCGAGCAGGCGCAGCATCTCGCGCTGCGCGTCGGTCACCTCGCGCGCGACGTGGTCGATCGCGCAGAGGGTGCCCAGCACGTGCCCGTCGGCCGTCCGGAGCGGCATGCCCACGTAGAACCGGACGCGCGGCTCGCCGGTGACCAGCGGGTTGTCGGCGAAGCGGGGATCGGCCCAGGCGTCGGCGACGACCAACGCTGCGTCGGCGCCGACCACGTGTCCGCAGAAGGACACGTCCCGGGGTGTCTCGGGCGCTTCGAGCCCGTAGCGCGACTTGAACCACTGACGATCGGCGTCCACGAGCGACACGAGCGCGACGGGCACGCCGACGACGTGGGCTGCGAGGCGCGTCAGCGCGTCGAACGCGGGCTCGGGATCCGTGTCGAGCACCCCGTACGAACGCAGCGCATCGAGTCGGGCCGCCTCGCCGGCGGGGATCTCGGGGCGCTTCAATCCAGCCCCCGGGACCCGCGCCGGACAGGCTGGCCCGTGTCGGGCGAGAACGTCATCGGCGCCAGGTTATGCCAGAGCCGTGCCACGAGCATCCCCTCTTCGTGCTCCCGACTCGGCCCGCGACCACGGGCTTCCGCGCGCCGTGGAGGTACCCTCCGCGGTGACCGACGGCGGGCCAGACGGGCGCCGGGGCACGTCGGCGAACGGAGACCCACCGATGACGCGCGCCGCCCTCGCCACCATGCTCCTCACGCTCGCGTGCTCGCCAGGCGCCGCGCCGACTCCTCGGGACGGCGGGCCCGACGACGCGCTCGCGCCCTCGGACGCGCCGACGCCCGGCCGGGACGGCGGCTCGCGACCGCCGACGCCCACGGGGGTGTTCCCGTCGCACACGCGCGTGCTGCCCTTCGACTACTCCCGCCCCGACGTCGGCGCTCCCCTGACCTCGACCGAGCTCGGTGACGCGACGGATCACTACCTCGCGCTGCTCGATCGCACCCGCTGGTTCGACTACATGGAGGACCGCGTGCACGGCTGGCCCGAGTCGGCGCCCGGCGGGCGCTACTGGTACGCGACGTGGTGGAGCGGCACGGGCATCTCGCTCCGATCGGGCCACGTCACCTTCGTGCACGTCGACGTCGGCGCGGAGAACAACGGCCTGCGCACGCCCCAGATCATGGAAGGGGCCTGCTACGCGTGGCTCCTCTGGCACCACGACCAGGATCAGCACCTGGTCCGGAGGCTGGTCCGCGGGCTCTCGTCGTGGCGGCTCTCGATGCGGCGCGGGGCGGCCGATCCCGAGATCGGGCTGACTTCGCGCGCGGCCTATCCGGCGTCGGTGCACGACGTCGATCGGGACGTGGACATCGACTACGACCCGAACCGACCCGGGGTGGACGGGGGCGCTTCGTACTTCATCCACATCCCGGACAACCCGAGCTGGGGCGACCTCTACGTCCAGGCGCAGCGCAGCAAGGACGACATGGGCCACATCATGCGAGGCGTCGCGGCGATCGACGCCTGCGATGGCGTGCTCACCGAGCCCGGCGCCCAGGACGACATCGTCGAAGCGCGGCGCCTCTATCAGGAGTGGGCGCAGCGCGTGGAGCGGGACGACTTCCACATCGCGACGCTCGACCGCGATCTGAACGTCGTCGTGCCGACGAGCCAGCTCGCGACGTACTTCGTGCCCGTGGCCGAGTGCCACGCGCAGATCGCGATCCGGCTCCTGTCTCGAAACGATCCCTACGGGGCCAGGTGCGGCACCCCGACCGGAGCGAGCCCCGATCCGACGATGGGGCTCAACAACTCGGCGATGCAGATCGTGCGCTCGCACCACGAGGCGGCGGCAGCCTTGGCGCTCGTCACGGGGCAGGACGCGCTCGCCCTCGAGCTGCTCGCCGGGCTCGCGACGCGCATCGAGATGTTGCTCGACGTTCTCGAGGCGGGGCCGGCGCCCGACAACGCGCACCCGTCGGACGTCGTGCAGCTGATCGTCGAGGCGGCCAACCTCGGCGTCCCGCTCACCTCGCGCGAGGTTCGCTGGGTCCACGCGCAGATCGAGGCGGCCTTCGCCGGATACGACACGTCCGGGGACGAGTGGCACGTGTTCGAGGCCGGCACCCCTGACGGGGACTACGCGATCGAGCCGAACGGCCCGGGGATCGACGTCAAGGATCTCGCGCTGCTGCTCGGCACCTGTGTCGCGCCGTACCGCAACCCGAGCGGCCGCCCGCTGCTCGACTGCGCGCGGGTCGCCGCGTACGCGCGCTGATCCGGCCTCCGGGCGCGCTCAGCGCAGCACGAGGCTGATCACGAAGAGGAGGCTGCCGAGCAGGCACGCGCTCGTGACCAGCGTCAGCGCTCCGAGGCCGATGTAGAGGCCGAGCCGACCCGACTCGGCGCTCATGCCGCCGCTCGGCGCCGCGGTCGTGGGCGTGACGTTCAGCGGCAGCACCGGCGGCGTCGTGCCCGCCGGCGGACGATACGACGGGCTCGCCGCGGCGCGCGCCGCGTCGAGGCTCGCCTGCATCTCGCCCATCGGCCGGGTCGACGGGATCGCGCCGGGGCTGCTCCCCTCGATCTCCGCCCGGCACTCGTCGAGCAGGGCGCGCAGCGCATCGCCATTGGGCGGCCGCTCGTCGGGGCTCTTCGCGATGCAGCGCATCACCAGCCGGTCGAGGGAGGCGGGGATCCCGGGCACGAGCTGCGCCGGGCGCGGTGGGATCTCCCCGATGTGCGCCGCGAGCACGCGCGCGACGTTGTCGTAAGGAAAGACCACCCGCCCGGTGATCGCCTCGTAGAGCGTGGCGCCGAGGGAGTAGACGTCCGCCCGCGCGTCGACGCCCGAGCTCTGCGCCTGCTCGGGGGCGATGTACCAGAGGGTCCCGAGCGTCAGCTGCGCGCCCGTGCGTCGCTCGCCGTGCATCACCCGCGCGATGCCGAAGTCGGTCAGCTTCGCCGTCTCCTGGCCGTGATCGCGCACCACGAGCACGTTCGCCGGCTTCACGTCGCGATGCACGATACCGCGCGCGTGCGCGTGGCCGAGCGCGGAGGCGACGCCGCTCGCGATGCGCAGCGCCCGCGCAGGCGAGAGCCGGCCTTCGCGCTTGATGATGCTCCCGAGCGTCTCGCCGCTCTCGACCAGCTCCATCACGATCGCCCAGCGTGGTCCCTCGGAGACGAAGTCGTGCATGACGACGACGTTGGGATGGCTGAGCTGCGCCATCGCTTGCGCCTCCTGCCGGAAGCGCCCTGCGACCGTCGCGTCGGTGATGAGCTGGCCGTGGAGCAGCTTCAGCGCCACGCGGCGCCCGAGGACGGTGTCGCGCGCCGCGTACACCTGCCCGTTGCCTCCTTCGCCGAGCTTCTCCTCGAGCGCGTACTTTCCGATGCGCGATCCGTTCTCCATCGTGGTGCGCGGCGGCTCCGCGACGCAGAATACCCGGGCTCGTGCGGATGCGCCTCGAATCGACCTCGCGCCTCGCACCCTGGCTCGCGGCGCTCGCGACGCTCGCGGCGGGGGTGGCGAGCTGGCCGTACACGGTCGACGATGCCTTCATCGTCGCGCGCTACGCGACGCGCCTTTCGGCGGGACGCGGGTACACGATGAACGACGGGCCCGCGACCGACGGGCTGACCGGGCCGCTCTGCATCGTGCCCGGGTATCTGGCGCGCCTGGCCGGGGGGGATCCGGTCTCCGTCGCCAAGCTCGTCGGGCTCGTGTGCGCGGCGCTCGCGGTGGGACTGCTCGTCGCGCAGGTGCGGCAGCGCGCCGTCGGCTCGCGCGCGGTGTGGACGGCCACGGCGTTCCTCGCGTCGTCGTCGTCGCTCGGCATCTGGGCGGTCGCGGGGCTCGAGACGGGCGCGGCCATCCTCGCGGTGACCGTCGCGCTCCTCGCGACGATGCGGCGGCCCGAGCCGAACGGGCTCCTGCTCGGCATCGCCGCCGCGAGCGTCGCCTGGCTCCGCCCCGAGGCCGTGCCCGGGGTGATCACGCTGGCCGGCCTGGCGATGCGCCGCGATCGGCGCGCCGGTGCGCTGGCGCTCGTGCTGGCGCTCGTGGGGCTCGCCTCCGTCGCCGCGTTCCGGCTCGCGCTCTTCGGCACTGCGCTCCCGCTCTCCGTCTCGGCCAAGCCCTCGGACCTCGCGAACGGCGCGTACTACCTCGGGCACGGCACGCTCGTCGCCCTCGGCGTCGTCGGGATCGCGCCCGCGTTCGTCGCGGTGCGGCAGTCCTACTCGCTCCGCGTCCCGGCCACGCTGGTGGTCGTGCACCTCGCGTGCGTGCTGCTCGCGGGCGGCGACTGGATGCCCGGCTTCCGGCTGCTCACGCCGGTGCTCCCTGCCTACGCGTGGCTCGTGGGCGTGGGCGTCTCGGATCTCGCGCGCCGTCCGCGGATCGGCGCCCGGGGCGCGCTCGCGATCGCGGTCCTCGCGTGCGCGATCCCGGCCCTCGACCTCTTCGTGGAGATCCCGGCGGCGAGAGAGGCCGGTGCGACGCGCGAGTCGGTCGGTCGGCGGCTCGCAGACACGCTGCGCGCGCGCGCCCACCGCGTGGCGCTGGTGGACATCGGGTACCTCGGGTACGCGTCCGATCTGCCCGTGGTCGATCTGGCGGGCGTGACCGATCCTTCGATCGGACACCTCGAGGGCCGGCACGGAGAGAAGCCGGTCCCGTTCTCCTTGCTCGCGCAGCGCGAGGTCGATGCGATCGTGCTGCACTCGGTGACCGAGCCGCGCGTGGAGGGCGGGGTGCTCCGCTCGCTCGGCGGCTTCCGCGTCGAGCGCGAGCTCGCGGCCGACGAGCGGCTCGTGCGCACGTTCGAGGTCGCCGAGGTCGTCCGCTACGGGCCGGCGTACTGGTACGTCGTCCTGTTCCGGCGGGATCCGTCGCGCGTCCGGCAGGCTCCGGATTGACGAACCCCTCGCGGTCGGCGGAGGCCTCTGGCACCATCTCTCTGTGACGAGCGCGCTCGCACCCGGCTTCCTCGTGGCAGCGCCCGCGCTCCGCGACCCGAGCTTCGTGCGAACCGTCATCCTCGTCGTCGAGCACGGCGAGAGCGGCTCGCTGGGCTTCATCGTGAACCGACCCTCGCCGGTGCGCTTCTCCGAGGTGGCGACGGCCCTGGGCATGTCGATGGCCCGCGGCACGCGCGTGCCGGTCTACGTCGGGGGCCCGGTCTCGCCCCAGTCCGGCTGGGTGCTCTTCGACCCGAGGGACGTCGCCCAGGACCACCTCGACGACGCGATCGTGATCAGCGAGTCGTTGGCCGTCAGCGCTTCGCGCCGGCTGCTCTCCTCGATCGCGTCGTCCGGTCGGTCGAGCCGCCAGGCGCTCGCGCTC
>JBGAQA010000134.1:0-15278 GCA_044220955.1 Sandaracinaceae bacterium | reverse complement strand
CTCGCCCTCGCCCTCGCCCTCGTCCGAGCCGGTGCACCGCGGCACCCTCGACGCGATCGCCGTCCGCGACGTCGTCCGCGACGCCCTGCCCGAGATCCGCTTCTGCTTCGAGTGGGAGCTCGACGCGCACCCCGACCTGGCGGGGCGCGTCACGATGCAGTTCACGATCCAAGAGGACGGCAGCGTCGCGGACGCCTCCGTGCTCGAGGACGCGCTCCACGACGACACAGTCACGCGCTGCTTCACGCACGTGATGAGCCACCTCCGCTTCCCACCGCCCGAGGGTGGGAGCGTCGCCGTGCACTATCCGTTCGCCCTCGACGGCGCGCCGGACGCGCGGCGCCCCGAGGGGATCTGAGGGCTGTCCCCCTCAACGCTCGATCACGTCGTCCTCGTGTGCCGGCAGCTCGCTGGCGTCGATCTCGAGCGGACGAGACGGAGCGGTGACGCGTGGCTCGGGGAGCGGGAGCTCGGCGAGCGGGGCCCGTGGCGCGGCAGGCGCTGCCCCGCGCTCGGCCGGCACACCCGCGGCGACCTCGTGCCCCGCGTCCGTGGCGACGAGGTTCATGCGCCGCGCGGCGAGCGCGACCAGCGCCCCGCACGCGAACCCGCCCACGTGGGCCCAGTGCGCGACGCCCTCGTCCTGCCCGCCGAGGTACGCGTTGGCGACCTCGATGAGCGCCCAGAGCGGGATGAGCACCCACGCCGGGACCTTCCAGTTGCCGAAGAGCGGCTGGACGAAGAGGAACCCGAACCAGACCACCTTGATGCGCGTGCGCGGATAGCCCACGACGAACGCCCCGAGCAGCCCCGCGATCGCGCCGGACGCCCCCACGACCGGAACGAGGCTGTCCGGCCCCGACGCGAAGTGCGCGGCCAGCCCGGCGAGACCCGAGGCGAAGTAGAGCGCGAGGTACGCCCAGCGCCGCCAGAAGCACTCCAGCACGCCGCCCGCGAGCCACAGGAAGAGCATGTTGCCGAGCAGGTGCCCGAGGCCTCCGTGCACGAACATGTGCGAGAAGACCCGCCCGAGCCGCGGCGCGCCGGGCTGGAACCCGTACGCGAACGCCGGCATGTGGTTGAGCGCCACCACGAGCTGACGCACGGCCACCTCCAGCTCGGCATCCCCCGCCTTGGCGGGCCGCCGGGCGTCGCTCGTGATCAGGGGCGCGAGGATCTCCTCGATGCGCCGCGGCAGTCCCGAGATCGTCAGGTGCACGCGCGCGTCCGGGTGCGTCTCGAGCACGGAGTCGATCTGCACGACCGCCTCCTCGAGCTGCACCTCGGCCCGCTCCTCCATGGACCAGGTGAACGCGAACACGAGCGCGCACAGCCCGACGAGCGTGTACGTCAGCCAGGGCCGCTCGTAGACCGGCTGGTCGTGACCCCAGGGCAGGAAGAAGAAGAACACCGCCCCCCCACTCTACCGGAGCTCGAGCCCTCTCCCCGCCGACGGGGATCGCGTGGGGTGAGGGGCCCGTTCAGTTCGCGCCACGCTCGACGGTGATGGGAGCGATCACGGTCCGGTGATCCGGGTCGTCCGCCTCGTAGGCCACGGCCGCGAGGCCGCGGATGCTGCCCCCGAGGGTCCAGCGAAGCGCGAGCGGGATGCGGACGTCCACACCCGAAGCCATCGAGCTCAGCTCGAGCCGCACGAAGCCCGGGAAGCGCGCCTCGACGTGGAGCACCCCGCCCGCGCGCGCGAGCTGCGCGAGCAGGCCCTCGTCCTCGAGGTCGATCCCGGCCGGGAGCTCGATCAGCACGACCGGATGCGCGACCTCGCGGCTCGCGTGGACGACCAGCTCCAGCGCGGAGAGGCCCTCGCCCGCGCCAGGATCGCCCTCGAGCGCCAAGGTCATCGGCGCGTGTGTCTCGGCCGCGAACGGAACGGCGTACGCCGCCTCCGCGCGCACGAGCACGACCGCGTCGCCGCTCGCGCTCACCGACACCCCCACGCCGCCCGCCGGGTGATCGATCGCGGCGATGGCGACGCCGTGGTCGAAGCTCGCCTCGGTGGCCCGGCCACCCGCGGAGATGCGCACGCTCGTGCCCGCGTCGCTCCCGAGCACGCCGTACGCGCCCGTCGCGAGGAGCCAGAAGAGGGCCTCGCCCCCGTCGCGCGTGATGAGGTTGTCGTGCGCGACCGCGCCCGCGACGAGCGAGCGCGCGAGCGCGTCCTGGCCCAGCTGATGGGCTCCGACCGCGAGCGCGAGCGAGGCAGCGATCTCCTCGCCGAGCCCCGCGCGTCCCGCGGACGCAGCGACGAGCCGGCCCGCGCCCTCGTCGTGGAGGTGCTGCGTCGCACGCTCGAACATCACCCGCCCGTACGCGTCGTCGGGGCTCGCGAGCAGCAGCGCGGCGGCCGCGCGCGCGAGGAGCGTCGGCTCGTCGGGATAGCGCCGCAGCGCCCGCCGCAGCGCGCCACGATACTGCGCGGTCAGCCGCGCCAGCGGATCGACGGCGCCCTCGAGGGCGTCCGCGACGTCGGCGATGCCGCTCGGCGCGAGCGCGCCAAGCAGCGCCGCCTGCGCGCGTAGCTCGCCCGCGCTCCCGTCGGTGTCGCCGAAGCGCACGTTGTCGAGCGCGCCCATGGCGCGCTGGCGCGCGGCCGCGGCGCCCTCGTCCTCGGCGTCGGCCGCGGACCACGCGACGAGCGCGCACGCCGTCGAGAGCACCGGCTCGTCCCCGTCGAGGTGGCCGTCGCTGCTCTGTGCCCGAAGCAGATCCGCGCGGAACGCCTCGTCGAGCCCGGCGCCCGAGAGCGTGGCCGACCACGCGAGAAGCGCCGGGTCGCGGTCGCGCACCTCGGCCAGGTCGGGATCGCGATACAGCCCGCTCGGCGCGAGCACGACGACGCGCCCGGTCGCACGCTGGGCTCCACCCTCGACGTCGAGCGTGCCCGACCACGTCCCACCGCTCGTGACGCCCGCGATCCGCGAGCGGAGCGGATGCATCCCCGACTCGAGCGAGAGCTCGTAGCGCAGCGTGCGAAGCGCCGTGCCACCCTCGCGGAACGCGACCAGCGCGCGCGCGTGGCCGACGCCGCTCGGGCGCAGCGTGACGTGGGTGAGCTCCGCCGTGCCCGCGGCCACGCGCAGGCTCTGCACGCCGTCTCCCGTCAGGGCGCCCTCGCCCGTCACCGTGATCGCCAGCGTCCGGTCGGTGTCGCTGGCGTTGGTCACGGCGAGGGTGACCGTCACCGGCTCCGCCTCGTGCAGGCGGGTCGGGAAGCGCGAGGACACGATCAGCGGCGAGCCGCGGAGCGCGCGCGCCTCGACGACCGCGGGGATTCCCGCCGCCGAGTACGCCAGAGCCACGAGGCCCCAGGTGCGCGGCTCCTCGTCGAACGTGAGCGGGATCGACGTTCCGTCGAGCGACGCGATCGCGCCGCCCGCGGCGAGCGTCGGCACGTTCGGCCGACGCAGCGCGAGGGGCGTCGGGTCGGGCTCGAACACGCTGGGCACGTCCTGCCAGACGGCGAGGCCGCGCGACACGGCGGCCGCGTCGGGGCTGGCCGGGACGCCGCTCGCGTACTGCCCCTCGTACTGCCCGAGCAGCTCGACCGCCGCGCGGCCGAGCTCCACGCCCGCGAGCCGCGCGACGAGCGCGTCCTCGCCGACCGCGCGGCCGTAGGTGCTCGTCGTCGGCAGCACGCGCGCGGTCGGATCGAACACGTCGTCGCCGTTGCCGGCCGTTCCATCCGGACCGGCGGAGGTGATCTCCCAGCCGTCGAGCGGCGACCACGAGCCGAAGCGCGGATGCCCGTTCGTCGGGCGCAGCACGAAGGGCCGGCCCCAGCCGTCGACCAGCTCTCGCGCCTGCACCGAGCCGAAGGGCTGCACGTAGACCTCGGTCGTGTGCACGAGCCAGGTCGTCGGATCACCGAGGCGCGCCCAGGGCAGATCGAAGCCTTGCTGCCGGACGTACGTGCGGAGCGCGACGAGCAGCCGGAAGAGGCGCTCGCGCGTGATGCGGCGCGCCACCGAGTCGTAGGTGAACGCCGGGTCGAAGCCGCGCAGCCCCGCCACCGTGAGATCCTCGCCGCCGAGGCCCGTCGCGCCCTCGGCACCGAGCTCGCCTCCGTCGGCGACGGCCGCGAGGATCTGCGCGTTGAAGTCCCAGTGGTTGCCGGTCTGCACGGCGACGTCCTCGATGCGCTCGGGGACCGCGGCCGCGACGTAGCGCTCGATCGCCTGGAACACGAGCGCGAGACGGCCCTCGACGAAGCGCGCCTGCGAGCGCCACGGATCGCGGAGCACGGCGAGCGACTCCGGGCTCTCGGGCGCCGGCACCGCCTCCACGCTCGAGCCGCGCAGGACCCAGGGGGCGGCCACGTCGAGCGGGGTCATCACCGAGAGCGTGGCGGCGAGCAGCGATCCGCTCGCCGCGCCCGGATCGACGCGAAGATCGCCGAACGTGCGCAGCAGCTCGCCGCGCAGGCGCGCCGCGAGCGCGTGGGCGTCGTCGACGGGGAGCGCCGCGACGTACGCCCGGGTGTCCTCGCGCGCCTGGATGTCGGCGCCGCTCGCCCCGAGCTGGCCGGTGAGCGCGTAGAGATCGCCCGGGACGGCCCAGACGCTCGTCGAGCCGCCGCGCAGTGGCCGCTCGGTCGCGCCGTGGAGCGGTCGCGCGCGCACGACCAGGATGCCCGAGAACCCCTCGGGGATCGTCACGTCCGCCCCGCTGGCGCTGCCGGGAACGACCAGGTCGACGAACGAGCGCGGGGTCCCGTCGAGGCCGACGACCGTGATCGCGATCGGGAGCCGCGCGACCGAGGGCGCTCGCGCGAGGTCGAAGTGAACCGTGGCGCCCGCACGCACGACCGCGCTCGACGCGCGGATGCGCGCGGTGCCGTCGGGGTCGAGCGGGATGCAGCCCTCGAGGGGCGTCGCGCCGGCTGCATCGAGGGTCAGCGCCGTCGCCGCGTCTCCGCCGCACCGGTCCTGCACCCCGGCGGCGAGCGCGCCGAGCGTGACGTCGAACACGGCGATGCCGCTCGCGTCCGTGGTGGCGGTGCGCGACGTCAGGCGCGGGCCGGCGAGCTCTACGGAGACGCCCGCGGGCGCCGCCGTCCCGTCGATCTCGACGACGCGCGCGAAGACACGCCCGCCGATGGAGGGGACGAGCGCACCGCCCTCGACGCCGAACGAGACCGCACGCTCGACCCGCGCGATCCGGACGGGCGCGTCGGCGCCGAGCGCTCCGAGCCCCTCGCGGCTGACCGAGACGCCGATGGAGGTGTCCATGAACGCACCGCCGATCGCCGGCGCACGCCAGCGGAAGCTCGCGTGGCCGCGCGCGTCGGTGGTGACGATGCCCGATCGAGCGCCCGGCGTGACGGGCGGGAACTCGATGCGAGCGCCCTCGACGGGCCGCCCGTCGCCGGTGCGGACGACGGCCTCGACGGAGATGGTGGACTCGGGCTCGAGGATGCTCCGCTCCGGGGCGAGGCTGACGAGCATCGGCGTGTCCCGCGCTGCCTCGACGCCGAGCGACGCGGTGGCCGAGGCGCGGGTGCCCCGCACGCCGACGGTCGCCGTGATCGACATGGATCCCTGGATGTCGCTCGGGACGCCGAACACGTTGGCGAACAGGCCCGCCGCGTCGGTCGTCACGGGCACGGGCGCGCCGACGGGGCGCTGCGCGTCGTCGAGCAGCACCAGACGCACCACCTCGTCCGCGATCGGCCGCCCGGACTGCCGGTCGCTCAGCCGGCCGAAAGCCTGGATCGTGCCGCCGACGGGCACGGAGGTGCGCGCGACCCAGAGGCGGAGGTCGCGGGGATCCTGCGTGTGCACGGAGAGCTCGAAGCGCCGCTGCGCAGGCCCGCTCAGCACCCGGATGACCACGCCGAACGACTCCGGCGCGTCCGCCGGGACGGGAACGTCCACCGTCGCGCGCCCGTGCGCGTCCACGTGGAACACCGCCGGCGGCGCCGTCGGATCGAGCTGGGTCGTGACCTGGATCTCCGCGTGCGGCGCCAGACGCAGCTCGCTCAGGCCGACGACCTCGTAGACCGTCGTGAGCCAGCGGAGCGTTCCGCCGCGAGTGACGGTCATCCCGCCCTCGAGCGAGAGCTCCACGCCGTGGACCTCCCCGCGGAGCGCGACGTGGCCCGCGGCCTGCGCCGAGGCATGGCCCACGGAGACGACGGAGCAGACGACGAGCGCGGCCCTGGCCAGGACGCCAAGCAGCGCGCGGTTCGGCATTCCGCGTTTCGACATCGCGCGCTTCATCGGAGCACCTCCGCGAGGGGACGGGGCATGGGGGGTGGCGGTGGCGGTTGCGGCTCGGGCGCGATGTCGGCCGGCTGCGACGTCACCTCGGGCCCGCGGTCGGCGATCTCCACCGTGCGCGACACCAGGATCGCCGTCGGGTGCATGCCGTCCACGCTCGGCCCTGCCTCGTCGACGAAGCTCACGCCGAGCCCGCGCAGCGAGCCGGCCAGCGACCAGCGTGCGCGCACGGGGATGCGGGTCACGGCGGCGGGCGCCATGGGGCGGAGCACCAGGTGCAGCGTCGTGCCCTCGATCGTCGCCGGCTCGGCCAGGAGCGCCGCGAACGCCTCGCGCGTGGGCTCGTCCAGCTCGGTGCCGGCGGGCATCTCGATGTCGATCGTCGGCCGGGTGAGCACGCGGGTGCCGCGGTTGAAGACGGTCACGGACATGCCGGAGCGCGTGTCGCGCGCACCGGTCTCGCCCGACCACTCGATCTCCACCGGGGCTGCGCGATCGGGCTCCACGTCCCACGGAAGGCCGTATCGCAGGTCGAGGCGCATCAGCGCCAGGGCCCCGTCGGGCAGCTGGAAGTGCAGCTCGTGCGCGCCCGGCCGCGAGGCCTCGGTCAGCGAGGCGACGACGACGGCGCCGTCGCTGCCGACCTCGACGGGCGCGCCGTCGAGCGTGATGGAGAGTGGCCCCGTGCCCACGCCCGTCGCGAGCAACGAGGCCGCGGCGCTCGCGAACGCGCGTGGCGCCGTCGGCCAGTGCGGTGCGCCGCGCGTGACCTCCGCGAGGCTCCGCACGAGCGCGAGCGCGCCGACGCGATCGCCGCGCGCGATGCGGGCGAGCGCGAGCAGCGCCGTGGGCGCGACGCGCGGCTCGACCGAGCCGTCCTCGGCGTCCGGCTCGAGCCAGGCGATGTCCCCGACCGTGATCACCGAGCGCTCCGCGCGGCGGATCATCTCGTCGGCGCGAGCGCCGTCGTCGCCGGGGCGTCGCGTCAGAAGGAGCGCCGCGGCCACGCGCGCCCAGGCCTCGGGCGACTCCACCGCCTGCGCGCCCTCCGCACCGGCGGCGCGTCGCAGCAGCGTGAGCACTTCGTCCAGCTGCGCGCGCCCGTCGGCGCGGGCGGTCGAGCGAGCCGCGGGCGCGAGCGCCAGCAAGGTGAGGCTCGCGGGCGAACGCGCCGGGGGATAGCCGTAGCGCGACGCATCGTCGGTCGCGGCCGTGTCGGACGCGGGGAAGGCGACCGCGATCGCGCGCAGCGCGCCCGCGAGCGACTGAGCGTCGAGCGCGTCGTTCGTGTACAGGGCGCCGACCGCGAGCGCGAGCTGCAACGGATCCCGCCCGGCGAAGTACTGATCGGGCGAGATGCCGTAGTCTTCTTGGTAGTGGCACCACTGGGAGAGCTGCTGCGCGAGCGCGTCCGGCAGGGTCTCGCCGTCCATCGCGTACGCGAAGCCTCCCCAGAAGGGATCGGCCGACGCGAGCGCCGCCGGGTCGCCGAAGATGGCGCCAGCCACCGAGAGGCGTAGCTCCGCCGCGCCGCGGTCGAGCGCGCGCGACGGGAGCGTCAGCGTCACGCTGGCGCCGTCCTGCACGAGGGTCTCGAGGTGCTGTCGGACCAGGCGCGCGTCCTCGTACACGTGCATCGGCCTGCGCACCGCGTCGAGCGCCTCTCCGTCCTCGGTCGTCGCGCGGACCACGAGCGCGCCCTGACCCGGACCGGTGAGCGTGAGCTCCACGATCTGCTCGGCGGCCTCGTGCGCAGGCGCCTCCACCACGCCGGTCGCGCCGACCTGCACGGTGATCTCTCCCTCGACCGCGATCTCGATCCGCGCGCGCAGCGGCGCGCCCGTTCGGTTCTGGACGCGGACGGGGATGCGGATGTGATCGCCGATCGTCGCCGCCTCGGGCACCGGCGCATCGACCGTGGCCTGCTGATCCACGCGCACGGCGCCGCGGCCCGACGTGATCCAGCCGGACTGTGTCCAGGCGATCGCCTCGATCCGATACGTGGTGATCGCGTCCGCCAGCGGGACGTCGATGTTCGCGTGGCCCTGGGCGTCGAGGGCGAGCTCACCCAGGTAGAAGAGCGTGGCCGGGAAGTCCTCGCGGATGAGCGAGCCCATCGCGGGCATCACGTCGGCCTGGTCGAGGATGCCATCGTGATCCGTGTCGGCGGGCGGCGTCGAAGGAGACACCGTCTGGGGCGGCGGCGCGGGCGCTTCCATGGCCATCGAGCGCGACGCGAGGCCGCCCATGCCGTACCCCTCGCCATCGTACGCGGCCGCGCCGGACGCGTCGTCCTCCATCATCTGTGCTTCCATCGCCATCGGCGCCATCGGCGTGGCGTAGGCCTCGCTCCCCGTCGCGGTCACGATGCCTCCGCGCATCTCCTCCTGCGCCGCCAGGCCGATGCGCTGGTAGGCCCGCGCCATCGCCGAGAGCACCTGCTCGCCCGGGGCGATCTGCGAGAGCTGGACCATGAGGGCGTCCTCGCCCGAGACCACCGCGTAGGGCGTCCCGCGCGGCACCGCGCGGGCGAAGGGATCGCGTACGTCGTCGGCGTTGCCCGCCACGCCGTCGGGGCCCGGCGAGCTCAGCTCCCAGTCGATCGCCCGCTCGCTGACGACCACGGCAGGGTGCCGCCCGGTGACGCGGCGCAGGACGAACGCGTGGCCCCAGGGATCGACCAGCGCGTCCGGCTCGAGCATCCCGAGCTGCACGAGCAGCGAGAGCCAGCGATCCGGCGGCGCGCCCTGCGAGGCGCGCAGCGCCGCCGCGTCGTCGGCGTTGGTCAGCGACGAGAGCGCGACCAGGAGCCGGACCAGCCGCGAGCGCGCCACGCGGCGCGCGACGCTGTCGAAGCTGAAGCTCGGATCGGCCTGCGTGAGCATCGCCGCCGTCATGGGCTGCCCGCCCAGCGTGGTCACCGAGCCCGGGTCGATCGTCCCCTGCGAGACCATCCAGGCGAGCACGTCCGGAGCGAACTCGACGCGGCGCCCGGCCGCGCGCGTGATCTGATCGCGCAGCTCGTGATCGCTGCCGAGCTGCGACACCTGCCCCTCGAGCGCGCCCATGGCCTGCCCGATCCCGCGGCGGACGAGCTCCTCGCGGATCGCGACCGGGTCGCGGAGCACGCCCTCCCCCGATCCGTAGTAGCGGCTCGCGTCGTCCCAGGGCTCGGTCACGAGCGGCGGCGCGTGCGTCTCCTGGACGTCGGCCGAGAGCCCGGCCGCGAGCGCCGTCCGGACGAAGCGGTCGTGCGCGGTGCCCGGCCCCGCGCGCACGGCCTCGCGCAGCTCGCCCAGGATCCACTCGATGGCGTAGTCGCCCTCTCCGTCGAGCTGCGCCTCGTCGCGCGCGACGAGCGTGATCCAGGTCTGCGTCGGCGGGCCGCTCGTCGCCACCGCCACCTGCGCGTGCTCCCGCACGCCGTGGAGCGGGCGGTCGGGCGTGACCGAGAGCGAGAACGCGTCCGCGGGGCGCAGCAGCACGGCCGCCGACGAGCCGACCCCGAAGAGCGTCGCCCCGGGCTGGTCGACGGGCTGGCGCGCGTCGGGGGCCGCGATCGGGCGCGCGCGGATGGAGATCACGCCCTGCAGGCCCGCGGGCATGGTCAGCGCGCCGCTCGACGCGCCGCCGGCCACCCACGCGGACGCCACCGCCCGCGATCCGTAGAGAGCCTCGAGCAGCACCACGCGCCCGGAGGCCGAGGGCCGACGGAGCAGATCCACCTCGACCCGCGCTCCCGGCGCCGCGATCGGCGCGCGCACGCGCGCGAGCACCTGGGCGTCGAGCGCGACGCCGGCGCAGATCGATGCCGAGATCGGCGGGACGGTGCCCACCTCCACCTCGAACGTGGTGGACACGCCGCGCCCGGCGCAGTCGCCGCCCGAGAGGCGCGCCGCGGCGCCGCGGGGCAGGCGGACCGTGGCGATCGCGACGCCGTGCGCGTCGACGGTGAGGTGCTGCCGTCCACCGGCGAGGCCGAGGCCGACGATGTCGATCGTCGCACCGGCCGTGATCGGGCGACCACGCGCGTCGTTGACCGTCAAGAAGAGCTGCGAGTCCACCTCGGGCACGAGGCCGCCCGCCTCCGGCATCGCGGAGACGAGCCAGCGCGTGCGCGAGAGCGTGAACGAGGCGCTCGCCGTGATCGTCCCGTACGCCGGGTGCGAGATGCGCGCCCAGGCCGTCTCGATCGACACCTCGCCGCTGAGGAAGCTCGGCGCGGTGCCGTCGATGCGGGCGATGCCGGCCGCGTCCGTCACGAGCCGCGTGATCTCGCCCGAGCCGCGCCCGATGTGGAGCTCGACCTCCGCTCCGCGAACGGCGGCGCCCGAGGGCGTCGTGACGTGAACGCTGCCCGTGATGTGCTCGCCCGGCGCGACGACGTCCTGATCGATGGTCATCGAGGCCATCACGCGCTCGACGGTGCGCTGGAAGACCTCGATGTTGCGCACGACGGGCGCGCTGGCTGGGTCGAACGAGACGCGGATCTGGTAGGTGCCGGGCACGGCCGACTCGGGGATCTCCACCTCGGTGTGCACGGCGCCGGACGAGCCCGTCTGGAGCTCACGCTCGAGGAACGTCGTGTACGAGGGGTCGAGCACGTCGAGCTGGATCGACCGCTGCGCGACGGGCGCGAGGTCTCGCACCGCGCGCACGAGCGCGAGCACGTGCACCGTCTCGCCCGGCTCGTAGCGCGTACGGTCGGTCATCACCGTCGCGGTGCGGCTCGCGAGCTGCGAGAGCGGGTACTGGAACGTGCGCCCAGGCTGCCCGACCCGATGTACGCGCAGCTCGAGGTAGGGGCTCGACAGGGTCTCCTCGGGGAGCCGAAGGGTCACGTCGAACTGTCCACCCGCCGTGCTGCGGGAGGTCCTGGTGACGACCGCGTACTGCGATCCGTCCGAGGGCTGGTACGCGTAGAGGCGCGCCTCGACCTCGAGCCCCGCCGTCGGCCGCAGGGTCGCGAGTCCCTCGACCTCGTAGGCGATGCCCGTCAGGACGAGATCCGCGCCGCGCTCGGACGAGGGATTGCCCGAGAGCGCGATCTCGTAGCCGACGTGCGCGCCTTCCTCGACGGCGCCCTGGGCGAGCGCGGACGCAGGGACGAGGCAGAACGCGGAGAAGAGCAGCCAGAGCTTCGATCGTTCGATCATGAGTTCGTTCCTCGACGGCTCGCCGTGACGCGATGGAGGGGCGATCCCGCCCGTCCCCCGCTTGGACGAGCGACAACCTACTTGGTTTCGGGCCTCGGCGTCATCCGGGTCCGCCGAGGGGCGGAAGGTCCTCGGGGACGGTCATGTGGAAGTGGAAGCGGTGCAGGCGGTTGTGCATCGTCATCGCGGGGCCGACGTCGCTGACGAAGCCCTGCTCGGCGAACCAGGCCACGAAGGGCTCGAGGACCTCGGGGTCGTTGTAGTAGATCCGCAGCCGCCCGCGGCTGCACGTCGCGAGGATGCGCGCGAGGTCGGTGACGCGCTCGCGCAGGGAGGCCACCTCGGCCGGCGTGCGGCTCGCGTAGTTGTCGACGTAGCGGTGCGGGCCCTCGTTGACGTCGAGCATCGCGTGCTCGAGGTAGAGGTCGACGTCGACGCCGCGGTCGTGGGTCTGGTGTCGTGGGCCCGCGGCATCGAGATCGCCGATCGTCAGATGCTCGCCCGGCCAGCGGCCTTGGTACTCGCGGGCCGCCGCGAGCACGAGCGTGACGAGGCCGGGGCGCGCCCAGCGGTGCTCCGGGGTCGTGCTGCGCCACACGACGTAGAGCCCGCCCGCCGCCGCGGTGTCCGGGAGCTGCCAGCGACACGCGGGGTAGGGCGCGCCCGCATCGCAGCGAGCATCGCGGGTGACGGGCAGGTCCGGCAGGGCGCACGCGTACCGTTCGCCGCGCGGGGCGGCGTCTTCCCCCGCGCCGTGCGCGATCGCAGCGTCGAGGCCGGACGCCTCGGGGGGGCCGCCGCCGTCGCCGGCCCACGTCCCTGCGTCGAGGACCGCCGCGCGACGCTCCTCGAGCCCCTCGCCCGTGCTCCGAGCGAGCAGCGCGAGCGCCACCGCGAGGACCCCGAGACCTGCGAGGGCGGCGACCGGAGCGATTCGCTGGCGGGGCACGTTCCCGTGGAGCTTTCGGATGGCGACGAGTGGAATCGAACCACTGACCTAGCGCGTATGAAACGCCCGCTCTAACCAGCTGAGCTACGTCGCCGAAAGGGCCGCGAGTATTTCCCATCGCGCCGTTCTGTCAATGGCGAGGAACAGGGCGCCCCTCCGGGGCGTACAAGGCGGCGCGGGCGTGCATGCGCGGGCCCGAACCGGCATGATGAAGCCCTCGGCTCCGTCCCTTTCTTCTTCTTCCGTCGCCTCCCGGCCGCACGTGCCCACCTCCACACCTCCGTCTCGCCCAGCGCGTCGCGACCCCACGCCGACGGCGCGACGCATCACGCGGCCGCCCGCCGTGACGCCGCCCGAGATCTCGCTCGGGAGCCGCGTGGCGGGGCGGGTGGGCGTGGCGGCCCTCGTCTGGGGGCTCGTCGCGGGCGGAGCCGTGGCGGTGGCCCTCTTCGCAGGCGGGGTCACCGACCCGCGCGCCCTCTTCGGCGTGCTCGCCGCGGCGCTCGCGTCCGGCATCGCGGCGTTCGTGGTGGTGCGGAGGGTGTTCGCGCGGCGGCTCTCGCGCGTCGCGGAGCTGATCGAGCAGCGCGCGGCCGAGCGCTCGACGACCGCGATCCCGGTCGAGGACGAGGAGCTCGACCGCGTCACGCTCGCGATCAACCGCTTGCTGCGGACCGTGTCGCTCGACCGCGACGCGAGCCGCAGCTCGCCCGATCACAGCACGCGCGAGCTCGTGCTCTCGCAGGATCTGACCCGCGTGACGAGCGAGCTCGAGCAGCGCCTGCGCGAGCGACAGATGCTCTTCGACGTCCTGCGCGAGAGCAGCAAGACGCACGACCTCGACAGCGTCCTCTCGATGCTCGCGAGCCGTCTCGGCGCGGTGATGCGCTTCCGGGAGGTGGCCATCCTGCTCGAGAACGAGGAAGGGCGCTTCACCATCCGCGCCGTGTCGGGGTTCGAGGCGCCCGAGAAGGTGCTCGGGCGCGAGGTCGAGCCCGGCGAGGGGACGACCGGCGAGGCGCTCAAGACGGGCAAGTCCGTCCTCATCTCGGACGTGGGCGACGCGCCGAGCTACCTCGCGTTCTGGGGTGAGGTGCAGCGGACCGGCTCGTTCATGTCGGTACCGATCCGCGCGGGCGGCAAGATGATCGGGATGCTCGCGCTCACGCGGCCGCCGAGCGACCGCATGTCCGAGCACGAGACGCGCCTGGTGGGCGCGCTCGCCGACCAGGCCGCGCTCGCGATCGAGAACGCGCGCCTCTTCGCGAAGCTCGAGGAGCTGTCGACGCACGACGAGCTGACGACGCTCCCGAACCGTCGCTCGTTCAAGGACCGGCTCGCGCGCGAGATGGCCGACGCCAAGCGCTACGGTCATCCGCTGAGCGTGATGGTGATCGACGTCGATCACTTCAAGAAGCTGAACGACCGCGAGGGTCACGCCGCGGGCGACGAGGCGCTCGTCGAGGTGAGCCGCGTGCTCAAGGCGTCGCTGCGCGAGGTCGACATGGTCGCCCGCTACGGCGGCGAGGAGTTCGTGGTGATCCTGTCGCGCACCGCCGAGCCCGACGCGATCAAGGTGGGCGAGAAGCTGCGCGAGGGCGTGGCGAACATCGGTCTGCCCTCGGCGGCGGGCCAGCCCCTGGGCCACCTCTCGGTGAGCATCGGGGTCGCTCAGCTGGAGGAGGGCGAGGACGGCGCAGCCCTCGTGCAGCGCGCGGACCGCGCCGTCTACGTCGCGAAGAAGGAAGGGCGAAACCGGGTCTCTCTTCCGCCGACCGCCCCGAGCGTGCCTCCCTTGGCGTAGTCTCCGGTCGGGTGATCGGGACGCGCATCGCGGATCGCTATCGGCTCGACGCGCCGCTCGGCGAAGGCGGTATGGGGAGCGTCTTCCGCGGAACGGACGAGCGGCTCGGCCGACCCGTCGCGATCAAGCTGCTCTTGCCCGAGCTGGCGGGCGACACCGAGGCGATCGCGCGCTTCGAGCGCGAGGCGCGTGCCACCGCGCGGCTCACGCACCCCGGGATCGTGCAGATCCACGACTTCGGCGCGACGCCGGCCCCGTCGGGTCGTGGGATGGCGAGCTACCTCGTGATGGAGCTGGCCGAGGGCGAGACGCTCGCGCGGAGGATGCAGCGTGGCCCGCTCTCGCTCGACGAGACGCTCGGGATCGCGCGCGAGATCTTGGCCGCGCTCGGCGCCGCACACTCGGCGGGCATCGTGCACCGCGACCTGAAGCCCGAGAACGTCGTGATCTCGCGAGGGGCGGACGGGCACCTCCACGCGAAGCTCCTCGACTTCGGGCTGGCCCAGATCAAGTCGGGCACCGCGTACACGCGGCTCACGCAGACGGGGGCGATCCTGGGGACGCCGCGCTACATGGCGCCCGAGCAGGCGCGGGGCGAGCCCTGCGACGCCCGGACCGACGTCTACGCCGTGGGCCTGGTCCTGCACGCGGCGCTGACCGGGCGCCCGCCCTTCGACGCCCAGAGCATGGCCGGGATCGTCGCGCAGGTGCTCGAGACCACGCCGCCCAGGCTCGACACGATCACGGGGAGCGTTCCGCCGGCCGTCGGGCTCGCGATCGAGACGGCGATCCAGAAAGCCCCGGGCGCCCGGTTCGCCTCCGCCGAGGCGTTCGCGCGGGCGCTCGACGCGGCCGGCGCCGCGCGCGCGCCGGTCTCGACGCCGATGGCCTACGCGCAGACGGCGATCGCGCCGACGCCCGAGCCCGCCGCGCACGCGGAGCCGACACGCCGGACCGGCGCGGTGGTGGCCGGAGTGCTGGCCCTCGTCGCGCTGGCGGCCGCCGTCGGTATCGGGATGGCGCTCGATCCGTTCAGGCGGGGCTCGTCCCCGCCCTCGCCCTCGCCCTCGCCCTCGCCCCCGCCCGCGACCTCGCCCTCGCCCTCGCCCCCGCCCGCGACCTCGCCCTCGCCC
>JBGAQA010000133.1:0-15411 GCA_044220955.1 Sandaracinaceae bacterium | reverse complement strand
AAGGACGTCGCGAAGACGGTCCTCGCCGCGAAGGGCGGCGCCATCCAGCTCCTCGCCGACGACGACGCGAAAGTCCGCGCGGGCGCGGCGTTCCTCCTCTCGTTCCTCTCCGAGGCATCTGCGGATTCGCTCTCGGAGCTGCGTGCACAGCTCGCGAAGGAGAAGGACGCCGCGGCGCGGGCCAGTATCATCCTCGCGGTCGCGTTCACGTCGCGCTACGCGGGCAAGCCCGTGGGCCCGGAGGCCGCGGATCTCTCGTCGCCGGACGCGCTCGTACGCGGCGCCGCCGCGCTCGCGGCCGCGTCGATCGCGGACGTCGCCGACGAAGCTTGGATCGCCCCGCTGCGCGGCTTCGTCCGCTCGAACGCCGGACGGGACGCGTTCCCCTGGGCGTACGGAAGGCTCGCGGAGCTCGTGTCGAGCGTGCTCTCGCGGCTCGGCGAGGTCGGCAAGTCGGTCGGCGCGCGCGCTCTCTCTGGTGCAGTCGTGGATGCGGGCCCGCCTATGCACGTCGAGTGGGCCAAGCAAGGTGACTGGGCGCGCGAGGCGATGCGCCTCGTGATCGAGGAGAACGGCCAGCCGCGCTTGCCGGACCATTTGAACGACGTGCAGCGCGCCGTGCTCGGGGATCTGTCGCGCTTCGACGTGCGTACGGTGTTCCGCTCGTTCGGGGTGCCCGACGGTGCGCGTGACAGGCGGCGGCTGCTGGGGATCGATCCGCCGGGCCCGCTCGAGCGCGTCTTGCCGATGACCATCGGCGGCGAGGAGAAGCGCTTGCCGCTCTGGCGTTCGCTGCTCCTGCTCCAGGCGGCGAGGGAGACGCAGCCGCAGGTCGAGGCGCGCCTCGCCGAGGCACTGTCGCCGCTCGAGCTCCTCGCCACGCTCGCGGAGCTCGCGCAGAACACCTACGGCTGCGCGGCCACTCTGCCGGATCGCCTCTTCGAACTACTCGGGGTCGTCGGCGCGGAGGCCGCCTCCTGGGCGCGCCCGTTCGCGGACGAGATCGCGTCGCGCGGGCTGAAGCCGGGCCTCGGGCCTGCGGTCGGCAAGGTGGCGCTCCTCGCGATCGTGCGGTCACTGGCCAAGGGCGAGAACCTCGACGCGAAGTACGACGGCGTCCTGCGGTTCGGCGCCCCGCTAGCCGTCACGCGCGAGATCATGCAAGCCATCCCTCTCGATCGTCGCGAGCGGATCTTCATCACGCGGCTCACCGACAGCAGCATTCCCGTCAACACCATGAACATGACGCTCGATGTCGTCTTGCCCATGCTCGATCTCGCGGCCACCGACGCAGTGCTCGCCACGCTCCGAGACGTGCTGGACGTCGAGCGGCTGAAGAGGGCGGTCGGGCCGTACGACGCCAAGCCCCTCCGCGATCGGTCGCTCGCGCAGATCGCGGAGGCCGCGAAGACCAACCCGGCGCTCGCCGAGACCATCGCGCGCGCGAACCTAGGATCCTGAGCTCAATACACCGTCGGCCGTCACTCCGCGTCGAGGTTGACGAAGCGCTTCGAGAGCGGAGGCCGCCACGCTCTCCTCGAGGTGGGCGATGATTCCTGTGCCGGGAATCGGCCGCCGACCGCGACCGCCCCGGTGGATCAATCTCCCGCCGCCGCCGCCGCCCCGCGCATCCAGAGCTTGCTCGGGTCCCAATAGAGGTCCGAAATCAGACCCATGAACAGGTCGGTATCTGGTGCTCTGCTGCAGGTCGCTGAAGACATCGTGCCGGTCGGAGAGCTGAAGGCCCACCTGTCCGAGCGACTTCGACTGCTGCGCGAAGGGGGGCGTCCTCTGATCGTCACCCAGAATGGCAGGGCGGCGGCGGTGTTGCTCTCCCCGGAGGAGTTCGATCGACTGACCTACCAGGCACGGTTCGTCGAGGCGGTACGCGAGGGGCTGGAACAAGCCGGCGCGGGCAAGGTGGTCGCTCACGACGCGTTGGGGAAGCTCCTGGAGCAGCGCTTCCCGAAGGTGACCGTCGGCTGATGGCGACCCGATGGACGGAGCGCGCCGTTGGTGATCATGCGGCACGGATATCCGGTCCCGGGTCGTGGAGCGCGATGTCGCTCGCCCGGCACCAGCGGTCGCTCAGCAGGTGTGCTCGCATCGTGATCACCTCGCCTCCTGTCGCCGTCTTCCATCGCGCGCCCGGTCGCTTCTCCGATCACGCAGACGTCGATCGGTTCCATCTCGGCCTCGGACTAACCCGAGAACGCGGCACGTGTCGTGCGCTCGAGCCAGCCCGGCCCCTCGCGCTCGGCCGTCGTCGTGGGTGCGCGCGGGGCGAGCTCGCGTGGCTGGAAATAGCGCGCCGAGCCCATGTGGATGGACGTGATCCGCTCGACTGGAGCGAGGTCGGCGGGGCGCTCGTCCTCCCAGGTGACACGATCGCGGATCTCGATGGCGTCGCGCGACAGGAGGATCGTGCGATCGAGACGGAGCGGCGCGCGGACCTCTCGATCGACGAGCCGATGGACGAGGAGGCCCTTGATCGCGCGCGCCCCCAGCGCCGTGCGCCCGAGCGTCGTGGACGCCAGTCGGAGGCCGAGGTGCTCGCCGACGCCGGGCGCGCGATCGCGGCGCACGCGGAAGGGCGTGACGACGCGGATCACGCCGTCCTGCGGGGCCTCGACCTCGGCGCCCATCCACTGGCTCGTGGCGTCGCCCGTCGCCCAGCCGCTCGCGACGAAGCTCGTGCCGTCTCGACCGAGCGCGCTCACGACGCCGCCTTTGTCGGCCGCCACCAGCGCGTGGTAGCGCGCGGTGTTCCGCGCGAGGAGACCGGCGCCCGGCATCCACCGCTCGCCCTCGCCGTCGGCCGGGAGCGCGGAGACGTCGTCGAGCACGCGCCAGGCTCGGTGCGCTCGCGCGTAGCTGGCGAGCATCGGGATCCAGTTGGGCGCGTCCATCTCGCCGAGGCCGGGGACGCGCCTGCCACGAACGGCCGCTCGGGCGCGCGACGCCAGCGCGCCCGCGAGCGGCAGCGATGCCGCGAGGCGCTCGACGCCCGAAGGAAAGAAGAACGCCGTGTCGCGACTGCCGATCTCGCCCGCGAGCGCACCGTCGGGCCCCATCGTCCAGGCGAGCAGTTCCACGGCGCGCGAGAGCAGCGGCGTGGTGTGGGAGGGTGCTCGTTCCCCCGCGTAGATCGCCAGGTAGCCGAGCGCGTGGGACTGGTAGCCGGGATCGACGCCCGCGTACTCGCGCAGTCCGCCCTCGGGCGACGCCGCGCGTGAGATGCGATCGAAGAGCAGGTCCGCAGCCGCGTCGAACGCCGTCTCTCCGGTCAGACGTCGCGCCAGCGCGAGCGCCGCAGCGCCTGCGGCGAGGTGGTTCGAGAGCGTGCCATGCGTCTCCTCGTGGTCGGCCAGGAAGCGCGCCGCGCGCGCCAGCGCCTCGATCCCACGCGCGCGCACCGCGGGCTCGAGCTCCGCGCCGACGAGCTCGAGGGTCTCGGCCACCGCGCACGCGGTGAACGCGGTCGCGCCCCAGCTCCGCTCGGAGGGATAGGCCTCGTCGAGCGAGCCGTCGGCGTGGGCGAGGCGCGCCCACGCGTCGATGCCTGCACCGATCCACGCACGCAGCTCCGCGCGTCCCCGGTAGGCGCCGCCCTGGTACGCGACCGCGAGCGGAAGCACGGCTTCCTGCGCACGCGGCGCCGGCATGTCGCTGAAGCTCCACGCCCAGTAGCGACGATCGAAGAGGCCGTACGTCGGCGAGCGCGCGTCGCGATCGGCGTGCGAGAGCAGGGCGGGGATCGCAGCGTCGAGCGCCGCGCCCCAGGGGTCGTCATGCGAGCGCACGCGCCACCTCGAGGACGGTGCCGGCGGCGGGCCCGAGGCGCGACAGGTCCGCCAGCGCGCGACCGATCAGCTGCTCCTTCTGCGCCAGCGGGCGTCGCAGGCCGGGCCGGTAGGCGAGCGAGGGCGATACCTCGCGATCGAAGTCGAGCAGATCGGCCGCGTGGAAGAGCCACTGCGGCGCCGGTGTGCCTCGCAGCAGAGCGCGCCACGCCGGATCGAGGCGGGGCCCCGTCGCGAGCACGGGCGTGAGCCAGACCGGCAAGCGCAGCGCCCCGATCGACGTGGGCACCTCGACCAGGCTCATGGTGCCGCGACGCCACGGCGCACGCGCGTCGGGACGATACGGAACGCGCGGGGCGAGCCCGAAGCGCAGCGCGCCGAAGGGGCGTACGCGACGGGGACGCCCGACGATGCGCGCGGCGGGAGCGACCCAGGTCGGGCACACCGACGAGTCGTACACGTAGCCGCGCTGCTCGAGGACGTCGAAGAGCTCCGGCGTCGCGTCCCACGCCGGTGCGCGGAACCCGACGACGCGCGCTCCGCCGGCGTCCTGCAGCATCTGCTCGGCGTCCGCGACCTGACGAACGAGCGCCGAGCGCGCGAGGCGGCCGAAGCCACGTGGATGGTCGAGCGTGTGGTTGGCGATCTCGTGGCGTGCGTCCGCGATGCGTCGCACCCACGCGCGCGGGATCGGACGTGCGCACTCCGACGCGACGACGAAGAACGTAGCGCGGAGGTCGGCGGCCGCGAGGAGCGCGAGATGGCGCGGGATCGCGCGCTCCCAGAGCGCGTCGCCGCCGAGCGGATCGACGTCGATCGACACGCACGCACGGACCTTGCCGACCTCGCCGGACGCGCTCACTCGAGACCGAAGGCCCATGCGAGGTGGTGCACCACGTGACGCGCGCGCAAGGAGCTGGGTCGCGTGCGGCGCTCGTCCGGCCAGCGCAGGGTGGCCGGGACCTCCCGCACGCTGAGCCCGAGCCGCTGCGCCTCCGCGAGGATCTCGAGGTGCAGATCCTTGTCGTCGCGTGTGAGCCTCATCTGCTCGAGAGCCTGTCGCCGGTAGCCGCGCGTCATTCCCGTGCTCATGCGGACACCGAAGCGATACGAGAGCGCGAGGTTGCCCACGCGACTGAGCAGCACCCGGTGCGGCGGCACGCCGCGCATCGCGCCTCCGGGCAGCCAGGGAGAGGCGACCGAGACGTCGCAGCCCAGCTCGTCGAGCGTGCGCGCGAGCGCGAGCACCGACTCGGTGCCCCACGTCAGATCGGCCTCGGTGGTGACGACGAGTCGCCCGATGGCGGCCTCGATGCCGCGCCGGAGGGCGAAGCCACGACCGCGGTTGGGTCGGTGGGTGAGCACCTCCACGCCCGGGCGGCGCGCGGCCCGGGCGCGAGCGAGCGTGTCGTCGCTGCTTCCGTCGTCGACGACGACGAGCTGCCACGTGCGCCCGCTGCCCGCGAGCGCCTCGGAGAGCGTCCGGATGCTGTCCGCGATGCAGTCTTCTTCGTCGTACGCGGGACACACGACCGAGAGGTCGACGCTCATCGCTCGATGTTGCCACGAATGAGATGAGTGCAGCTGGACGGGTCGACGCGCGCGCGTGATCCTGCGCGCGGCGATGGATCCGGCATTCCACCCCGCGGTGGCGAACGTCCCCGTCTCGCTCGCGTGGGTGCTCGCGATCGTCGTCGGCGCGACGGTGCTCACGACCTTGCTCGTGGTCGCCGACACCCCACGCGAGGAGTGGCGAGCGCTCGCGTGGCTCGCCGCTGCCTCCGCGCTCACGCGTGCGCTGGTGCCGACGTCCTTCCTCCAGACCGACGCCGACGACGTCCGGCTCGTGGCGGTCGTGCGCGGGCTCGACCTGACGGGGATCGGCGGGACGGCGGAGCCGACACCGGCGCTCGAGGCGATCCTCGGCTCGCTCGTGCCGGTGCTCGGCCGCGGCGACGACGCGGTCGTCGCTCCCCTGCGTGCGCTCGGCGCGATGCTCCCCGTCGTCGCGTACGCGGTCGCACGACGCTGGCTGGGCGAGCCGCGGCACGCGCGCGTGGCCGCGGGGATGGTGCTGGCGTCGCCCTTCGCGATCGCGTTCTCGGCGACACCCAGCGCCGAGCTGCCGGCGGCGACGCTCTACGCCGCCGCGCTCTGGGCGGGCCTCGTCGCGGTCGAGCGCGGTGGCGCAGCCCGTCTCGCGGTGGTGCCGGCCTCGGCGCTGCTCGTGCTCGCGGCGGCGCTCAAGGACGAGCTCCAGCTCCTGGCCCCGCTCTTCGCGGTCGCGATCGCTCACCGCGGTCGCGAGCGCGGTCGAACGCGCGAGGGGCTCGTCCTCGCGGCCATCCCACCTTTCGCCGTGCTGGCCCACCAGCTCGCCTCCGGTCCGAGTCACCTGCCGGGGCTGGTCGCGTACCGCGCCCACGTCCTGACGGTGGGCCACGTCGCCGCCTACGTCGTCGTCGCGTTCCTGCTCAACCCGCCCTTCGTTCCCGCGAAGCTCGCGTGGATCGCCGGCGCGCGCGCGTGGCGTGCTCACGGGCCTCTCCAGCTGCACGCCCTCGCCTTCGTCGCGCTCTTCGCCAGCGCGTTCCAGTCGGTGGGGTCGAACCAGTGGCGCTACGCGCTGAGCTGGCTGGTTCCGTTCACGATCACCATCGCGCCGGTGGTGGCGGAGACGTGGGTCCGAGCGCGACGACGCGTGATCGTGCTGGGCACGATCGAGATCCTCCTGAGCGTCGTCGTGCTCGCGCAGGGCATGCTGAGTCCGCGCAACGTGGACCTCCGCGCGCTGCGCGCGTGGGACGCCGAGGTCCCTCGCCTCGTCCTCTACGGTGCGTACCGACAGGACCGCAGTCCGGGCGTGGCGACCGCGCTCGCCGGGACCAGCGAGAGCTTGCCGCTCGACGCGCTCTGGCCGACGACGTGCGCGCCGGCCGTGCTCCAGCGGAGGCTGGCCGTACGAACCGAGTATCGCGACATCGTCGTGAAGGCACTGGGCACCGAGGACCCGCACTTCACCGACGTCCGCGCTCTCGACGACGACGTCGCCTGGGTGCGGGCGCAGCCGATCGATCCCGCGCTCTGGTTCTCCGACGACCACTACGACCTCGGTCCCACGCAGGACGACGCCGCCTGTGCGCGCGACCTGCCGGCGCGACGCGAGGCGCTCGCGCGCTACCGCGCGATCGGCGTGCTCGTCGATGGCGAGTACGTGATGGCGCGCATCACCGACGATCTACGTCGCGCCGTCGGCATCCCGTGGATCATCGGAATCGACCGGCGCGACGTGCTCGATCGCGGGGCTGATCACCTGCATCTCACCGAGCCGATCGACGGCGACGCCCGCGTCATCGACGTGCTCGCGATCCCCGACCCCCTGGGGCCGGAGCGCCCGCCGATCTGGTCACGGCCCTGAGGGAGCGGACGCGCGCGGGATGTGCAGCACGAGGTTGAGCGTGACCCCGTAGACGCAGACCTGCGCAAGCGACCGACGACTGCTCGACGACGAGCGCCGACATCAGCCATCGCGTTGCCCGCTTCGCGATCTCCTCGAGCCTCGCGAGCACCGCACGCTCGTGCTCGCTCACATGCGGGCGTCAGGGACGGACGCTGCGGGTGCCGCTCCCCGTGCTCGGGTCCGGCGACGCGTAGCCGGTGCGGCTGCCGAACGACGTCGAGCCGGACGACGAGGGAGCCGCGCTGCTGCTGCTCGTCGGGTAGCCCGTGCGCGACGAGCTCGACGAGTCGCTCGTGGTGCTCGACGACCCGGACGACGACGAGGCGTGCGTCGGTGTCGTGCGCGGGCTGGTCGTGATGCGCGGGCTCGACGACGACGGTCCAGGGGACGCGCTCGGCGTGCTGCTCGCGTCCGCGCGCGACGCGCGCGGCGCGTCGTCGTCGTGGTCGTCGCGGTCGCGCCGGGCGCTGCCGTAGTAGAGGTGGCCGAGCGTCACGGTGCGGCGCACCGGCAGGCCGCTCGGCGCGGGCGCGGCGGGCGGCCCGGGCGCCACGTCCACGTCGGCGACGACGGGTGGGGCCACCACGGGTGCTGCCGTGCTCGCCTGCGGCGAGACGTCCCCGCACTGCCGCGCTCCGAACCGCGTCGACGCGGGCGGTGGCGTCGCGACCACGCGGCCGCTCGGGTCTGCCCAGCCGCCGCCGGACATCGCCCATCGATCGCGGACGGCGTGCCAACGCGGCTGCACGAACGTGTACCCCGCGAGCACGGGGATCCAGCGGCCCACGACCCAGGCGTACTGCCCGCCGTACCACTGCCAGTACGGCTCCATCCAGATCATCCCCGACGGCGGCGACGAGGGCGCGGCGACCACGGCGTCGGCCGGCACCGGCGGCGGTGCCGTCGGCGCCTCGATCAGATCGTAGGTGACGATCGTGTCGGTGCGAACGAGCTGCGCCGTGTAGCAGCCTGGGAGCGCGCCCGCCGCGAACAGGACCCACGCGGCCGCCCTCGTACCGTGATCACGCTGCGCCATCGTCCCCTCCGTCCCGGGCAAGTCTGCGCTGCGGGGGCGCGGGGGCAAACCGAGCGCGGACCGACGGCGCTCTGGGCCACCCGCGCTCGCCCTTGCCAGCCGCGTGTATGCTCGCCCGGTGATCGTCCGGGAGAACGAGCCGCTCGCGCCGCGCACCACGCTCGGACTCGGTGGGAGCGCGCGCTACCTCGCCGAGATCGCGAGCGACGACGACCTGGTGGAGGCGCTCGGCTGGGCGCGCTCGCGCGGGGTGCGCGCCGTCGCGATCGGGGGCGGCTCGAACCTCGTGGTGCCCGACGAGGGCTTCGGCGGGCTCGTGCTCGCGATCGCGACGCGCGGCGTCGAGCAGGACGGCGGACGGGTGCGTGCGCGCGCGGGCGAGCCCTGGGACGCGCTCGTCGCCCGCTCCGTCGCCGCCGACCTCGCGGGCCTCGAGTGCCTGAGCGGCCTCCCGGGTCACGTCGGCGCGACCCCGATCCAGAACGTCGGCGCGTACGGGCAGGAGGTCGCGAGCACGATCGCGGAGGTTCGGGCCTACGATCGCGCCCACGAGCGGTTCGTGACGCTGCGCCCCGAGGACTGCGCGTTCGCGTACCGCGACAGCCGGTTCAAGCACGCGCCGGACGCGTTCGTCGTCACGGACGTGACGTTCTCGCTCGCGCCGGGCGGCGCGCCCACGATCGCGTACGCGGAGCTCGCGAAGAAGCTCGGCGATCGCCGCGCTTCCCTCGTGGAGGTGCGCGAGACCGTGATCGCGCTGCGCCGCGGCAAGGCGATGGTCGTCGATCCCGCCGACCCGAGCACGCGGAGCGCGGGGTCGTTCTTCACGAACCCCATCGTCGACGCGGCGACCCGTGACGACGTCATCGCGCGGGCTCGAGAGCGCGGACTCGCCGACGTCCCGACCTACCCGCAGGGCGACGGCCGCACGAAGCTCGCCGCGGGGTGGCTCATCGAGCGCGCAGGGATCGCCAAGGGCATGCGCCGCGGCGCGGTGGGCATCTCCGACAAGCACGCGCTGGCGCTCGTGAACCACGGCGGGGGCACGACCCGCGAGCTGCTCGCGCTCGAGGGCGAGGTGATCGCGCGCGTACGGGAGGCGTGGGGCGTGACGCTCGAGCGCGAGCCAGTGCTGCTGGCATGACGCCGCTCGAGCGCCACGCGCGCTGGCTCGAGGCGGTCTGCCTCTTCTTCGCGCTGCTGGGCGTGCTCCTGCCGGTCGCGTTCCCGACGCCGCCGTTCACGCTCTACCGCGACGCGGTCGGAAGCGCTGTCGGCGACGCATCGGTGCTCGACCTCTGCTGCTCGCGCCGCTGGCTTGGGCCGGTGCGCGTCAGCGGGCGTGACGCGGGTCCGCGGACCGCGGCGCCGCGCTGCGCGGCTCGGTGCGAAACGCCCACCAGAACGCGCCGATCGTGAAGGGGACCGCGAAGCCCACGAGCGCCAGCTCGAGCGTCCAGGCGCTCGCCCCCGCCTCGCGCAAGAGGCCGATCGATCCGTCGCTCGCCGCGTGCGCCGCGAAAGCGACCGCGAAGGGCCAGGCGCTCCGCCGACGCACGGCCGCGGTCACGAGGAGCGAAAGCGCGAGGTGGAAGGGGACGGCGAAGCCGCGCTCGAAGGCGCCTCCGAGCGACTCGTACCAGGGCAGCGCGAGCGCCTCCCGCACCTGCTCGACCGCGGTCGCGGCGGCGTCCGGCGCCACGCCCTGCGCGACGAAGTCGGCCGCCGTGAAGTCGCGCGTGAGCATCACGTTGACGGCGCCGAACATCGCGAGCGCGCCGAACAGGATCGCCTCGATCCCGCCGTGACCGGCGCCGAGCATCAGCGCGGCGTCTCGACCGCGCTCCTTTCGAAAGAGGTAGGTCAGCGCCAGCGCGCGCGCCGGCTCCTCGCACGCCGCCGCCAGCAGGCCGAGCACGATCGAGTCCGCGGTGTTGCCGAACGCCGGCAGGGCGCCCGCGCGCGTGGCGGCCGACCAGCCCCAGAGGATCGGCACGTGGACGAGCTGCGACCCGATCCACGCGGCCGCGCCCCCCACCCAGATCGTCCAGCGAGCGCCGGTGGCCCGCCGCACGGCGAGCGCCACGACGACGGGCAGGAACATCATCAGCGAGGCGTTGACGAAGAGCATCGTGCTGGCCTTCCGCACGGGCGCTCCCGTGTCCCCGCGGGATGGTCCGCCATGCGCGCGCGTTTGACCACCTCTTCCGGCCAGCGCAGCGCGGCAGCGTGCGCTACGTTCGCGCGCCGTGACGACGACCGAGCTCGCGGAGGCGTTCGAGATCGTACGCGGCGGTGAGCTCGCCCCGCTGATCCTCACCTGCGAGCACGCGTCCGAGCGCATGCCCGAGCCCTGGCGCTGGCCCGAGCGCGACCTGCGCCTGGTCGGGACGCACTGGGCGTTCGACCTCGGGGCCGCCGAGCTCACGCGCGAGCTCGCGGCGCGCACCGCGTGCGTGGGCGTGCTCTCCCGCTTCTCGCGGCTGCTCGTGGACGCCAACCGCGGCGAGGACGAGCCCTCGCTCTTCCGCGACCGCGCGGAGGGCAAGCCGGTCGCGCTGAACGAGGCGCTGACGGCCGACGAGCGGGAGGCGCGCCTCGCGGGCTACTACCGACCGTTCCACGCCGCGATCGATCGAGAGGTCGCGATCACGCGAGCGAGGACGCTCCTCTCCGTTCACTCGTTCACCAACCTCTACGAGGGAAGGCCGCGAACCCTGGAGGTGGGCATCCTCTTCGACCGCGAGGACGCGCTCGGCGCGATGCTCGTCGAGGCGTTCGCGAAGGCGGGCTTGCACGTCGCGCCCAACGAGCCCTACTCGGGCAAGGCCGGGCTCATCCACTCCGCGGCGACCCACGCGGCGGCGAGGGACCTGCGCGCGGTCGAGGTCGAGGTACGGCAGGATCTCGCCGTCACGCCGGCCTTCCGAGCGCGCGTCGTGGACGTGCTCGCGAAGGCGCTCGCGTGAAGCTCGAGGCCGCGATCGAGCGGGTGGTGGCGGCGCTCTGTCCGGCCTCCGAGGTCTACGCCGCCGACCTCGGCCGCTTCTTGCGGCTCGTCGAGACGTGGAACCGCAAGCTCGACCTCACCGCCGCCCGGACCCCGTCGGCGCTCGCGGACGTGATGCTCGCCGACGCGCTCGTGATGGCCGACGAGAGGCTCGTCCCTCGGAGCGCGCACGTGCTCGACGTGGGATCGGGCGCCGGCGGGCCGGCCATCCCGCTCGCGCTCGTGCGCCCGGATCTGCGCGTGACGATGCTCGAGCCGCTGGGCAAGCGCGTGGCCTTCCTGCGCACTGCGATCGGATCGCTGGGGCTCGCCGGCCGCGTCTCGGCGATCGACGGCCGGATCGATCTCGCCGAGCCCAGAGCGCCCGTCGCCGCGGACGTCGCGTGCGCCCGCGCGACCTTCGCGCCCGCCGACTGGCTCCCGACCGGGCTCGCGCTCGCGCCCTCGGTGCTCGTGCTCACCACGCCCGACGAGGTCCCGTCGAGCGCGGAGCCGGTCGTGCGCCGCGACTACCGCTGGCCCGGGTCCGGCGCGCCGCGCGCGCTCTCGCGCTTCGATCGACGACCGGGATGAAGCCGCCGAGCGCGCCGCGGGTCCACGCCACGCTGATCGCCGTGCAGGTCGCGTTCGCCACGCTCTCCGTCGTCGGACGCATCGTGCTGCGCGACGTGCCTCCGATGGCGTTCGCCATGATCCGGCTCGTGGGCGCGGGCCTGGCGTTCGCGCTCGTCTCGCCGCGCACCTTCACGCGGGGGGCGATGCCGGCGCGCGACCGGCTGGCCATCGCCGGCTGCGCGGCGCTCGGGATCTTCGGCAACCAGGTGCTCTTCCTCAGCGGCCTCGCGCGCACGACGGCGACCAACGCGACCGTGCTGGTCGCCACGATCCCCGTCTTCACGGCGCTCGCGTCGATGCTCCTCCGCCGCGAGCCGCCGCGGCCGCGCGTGCTGATCGGCATCGGGATCGCCTTCGGCGGCATCGTGTACCTGGTCGGGCTCGACGCGATCGATCTCGGCGGCGCGCACCTCGTCGGTGATCTCCTCGTCACGCTCAACGCGGTCGCATACTCGTTCTACCTGGTGCTCGTGCGGGACTACACGGGCAAGCACGGCGGCCTTCCGGTGGTGACGTGGGGCTTCTTCTGCGGCGCCCTCTTCTCGCTCCCGCTCGGCGTGCCGCAGCTCGCGACGGCGGCGTCGGCGGTGCCGGCCGAGACGTGGGGCTGGGTGCTCTACGTCGTCGCGATCCCGACCATCTTCACGTATCTCGCCAACGCGTGGGCGCTCCGCTTCGCGACCTCGTCGACGGTCGCGATCTGGATCTTCATCCAGCCGACGATCGCCGCGCTGCTCGCGTGGCGCTACCTCGGCGAGGAGCCGAGCGCGCGCCTCTTCGTCGCCGCGCTCGTCATCGTGACCGGCATCACGATCGTCACGCGCCCCGCACCGGAGCCGGCCGCCCGCACCTGATCGCACGGCCGTCCCGCGGGTCGGTCGGTGCCGACGACGTCCGTGTCAGCGAACCGTGACGAGGCGCTCGGCGATGGTGCGACGGTTTCCGTCGGAGTCGGTCGCGACGATCTCCACGAGGTGCGGACACGTCGTCGGCGGCCCGAAGTCGTACGTCCCCGAGAAGCCGAGCGCGGCCCGGTCGCACGCCGGGTAGCCGGGCCACACGTCGCAGACGTCGCGCCGCGCGCCACCGTACGAGAGCGGCACCGTCACGCGCTCGTCGATGCGGGCCTCGACGCTGGTCACGCGGCGGTTGTCGAGCGCCCAGCCCGCGAGCTCGACCGCCCCGGAGCTCACGGTCTCGCCGGGCACGTCGAGCCAGCCGAAGGGCGGGAGTCGTGCGAGCAGCGCCGTCGCCTCCGCCCGGATCGTCTCGAACGAGCCGAGCAGGAGGTACGCCCGCGCGCGCACGGTCGCGTGCGGCCCGAGCGCGAACACGACACGCGAGCGCACGTTGTTGAACGGGAGCGAGCGGAGCTGCCACGCCTGGAAGTCGCTGAGCCCGTTCTCGTACAGGATCGCGATGCCGTAGTCGCGGCGCTCGTTCTGGAAGGAGATCCAGGGCGCGCTCGCCGTGAAGTTCTCGTAGAAGAAGCCGTCACCGCCCGTGGGCGTGTCGATCGCGACGTCGGCGCCCGCGGGGTCGACGAGGCGAAAGAGATCCTGCGTCCCGCCCCGCCCGTTCGACGTGTACATCGTGGGCAGCTCGTGCCCCGTCGCGCCGTGCGCGAGGTCGGAGAGGTTGTCGATCGTGTAGGCCAGCTCGACGATGCGCTCGCCGACGAAGCGCACCCCCTGCCGGACGCGGACGTCGCTCGCGCGCCGGCTGCCGGAGCCTCGGCAGCTGTCGGCCGAGCAGTCGCGCGCGTCCCAGTCGGGGTTCCACTGCAAGGGGACGACCGACGCCAAGAGGCTCCCTGCGGTGATCGTGACGCTCTCCGTCGGCGAGCCCTGGTTACACCGGTTCCCGCCCTGCACCGGGTTCCAGCCGAGGTAGCGAATCGCCTCCGTGCAGCCGCCGCCCGACGCGCAGCTCGCGCTCCAGGCACAGCCCTGCAGCTGGCGGTCGGGGTCGTAGAGCGCGATCTGCACCTCGCGCCCGGTGTCCTGCGAGTCGATGGTGTTGGTCGTGTTGATGCCGGGGCCGCGCCCCGCCTGCCCGAAGAAGACGATGCTGCCGCCCCACTCGCGCCGGATCGCGATCTTGTTGGCCCCGGTCGAGTCGTAGAGGTACTCGTCGGTGAACGAGCCGGTGCGCACGGTCTCGGCACGGCCCGAGGTGGCCCGGAGCGGCGAGTCGAGGATCGCCGCGCGATCGAGCCAGGCGCAGGCGCTCGCCGATCCGGCGTCGCCGTCGTGGCCTGCGTCACGATCGACGCTCGCGTCGAGATCGGCGCCCGTCGCGTCGGAGCTCGCCGCCGCGTCGTCGCCCGGGCCGCCGTCGAGGTCGCCGGAGGCGTCGGGGTCCGCGAGCGCGTCGCGCGCGGTGGACGCCGCGTCGCCCGGGCTCGCCGTCGCGTCGTCCTCGGCGGCGTCGGGTGGCCGCGACGACGAGCGCGCCGGAGTACACGCGAGGCTGAGCCCGAGGGCGATCGAGGCCAGCGGCGCTCGCGACGCTGGCGAGCGGGGGCGAGCGGCGGGACGCGCGAGTTCGATGCCCATGGCCGCGCAGCGTAGCGGCCGCGATCAGCCCGGCGATCTTACATCGTCTTTCGCGCTGCGCGCCGGGATGGCGACGCAGGCATCGACGTCGTCGGCCAGCCGCCAGCCTCTCGGGCCGCGGACGACGACCTCGCGGCCGGGCATCGCCTCGGCGAGGCTCGAGCGGAGGCGGTTGAGCGCGACGTAGATCGCGTTCCGGTGGTGGAGCGGGTGGTACGTGCCGCCCCACACGCGCCCGTGGAGCGCCTCCGCGGAGACCTCCTCCCCGCGCGCCTGGACGAGGATCGAGAGGATGGCGCTCTGCATCGGACGACCGCGCACCTCGACCTCGCCGCGGCGGCACGCGACGAGGGCGCGCGCCTCGTCGACGAAGAGCTCGCGCGCGCTCCGCTCGCGCTCGGCCTCCACCCAGCTGGCCGCGCGTCGCGAGGCGCGGTCGACGAGGTAGCACTCGACGACGTCCGAGAAGCCGAGGTGCGCGAGCAGCGCGGCGACGCCCGGCGCCGCCGCGCGGAGCAGCCCGCCCTCGATCGCGGCCAGCAGCACACCGGCATAGACGCTGGCGCGGTCCGGGTCGAGCTCGCGCAGCGCCCCCACGAGCAGCGCCTGCGCGTCCGCCGCGCGATCGGAGCGCCGCGCGAGGGCCGCCGCGAGGACCGAGAGGCCGACCTGCATGGCACGCAGCTCACCCCGATCGGCGATCGCGCGGGCCTCGGCGATCGTCGGGGCGGCGAGCGCGAGGTCGGCGCGACGGCCGCGCGCGAGGTAGGCCGCGGCGAGGACCAGCCGCGCGCGCGCGGCCTCGTAGTCGCGCGAGCGCCTCCGGTAGTGCGCGACCGAGCGCTCCGCGGCCTCCAAAGCGCGGGCGGGGTCGCCCCCCACCAGGGCGAGCGCCCCCCCCACCACCGAGACGAAGGCCAGGGCGGCGG
>JBGAQA010000132.1:0-15821 GCA_044220955.1 Sandaracinaceae bacterium | reverse complement strand
AGCAGGTCGGGGCACCTGCACGGAGAAGACGCTCATGCTCGACATCTATCTCGTCTCGATTCAGCTCTGCCGCGATGTCCGGGCGATCGGCGAACAGGTTGCGCGGTTCGATCGGAACTTGCTCGACCAGCTCCGGCGCGCGGTGACCAGCGTGCCGCTCAACCTGGCGGAGAGCGACGGGGCGCAGGGCGGCAACCGGCGTCAGCGGCGGCTCACGGCGCTCGGCTCGGCCAGGGAGGTCGGCGCCTGCCTCGACGTGGCCGAGGCGCTCGGGTACGCGCGCGTCGACGCCGGCGTGAGGAGCCGGCTCGACCACGTGATCGGCGTCCTGGTGAAGCTGACGCGCTAGGAGAACCACGAGGCCCGCGGCGACAGCAGCGGGCCTCGACCGTCCTCCACGAGCGTGTGCAGCGTCCGCGCGATCCGGTCGAGCGCGTCGACGTGCTCGGCGTCCGCGGCCACGTATCGCATCGCGTCCGATCGGCGATGTCGAGCGGGAGGCTCGTCAGCGCGCGGCGCAGTTGCTTGCCGAGGTCTGCGTCGTGCTGCGCGATCCTCGTGGCCGTCTCGCGCATCTCGCGAACCAGCTGGAGTGCTTCCTCGAGCGGGCAACCGTACTTCTCGTCCCCATCCAAGCGGCGAGTCCGGCCGAAGGCCGGAGAGAGCGAGGGCGAGGGCGAGGGCGAGGGCGAGGGCGAGGGCGAGGGCGAGGGCGAGGGCGAGAGCGAGAGCGAGAGCGAGAGCGAGAGCGAGAGCGAGAGCGAGGTCGAGAGCGAGAGCGAGAGCGAGAGCGAGAGCGAGAGCGAGAGCGAGGTCGAGGTCGACGTCGAGAGAAGCGCTCCAGGACCGTCGTGCCCTTCCTGGGCGACCCGTTCCTCTGGGCGTCGCGGCCGCGTGCGCTGGGCGCCGCGCGCGCGCTCGGCGGACGCCCGACCCCGGCGGTCTTGTGCGCGCGGACGCGGTGGGTAAGCAGAGGTCGGAAGGAACGCGATGCGTACCATGCACCTCGCCCTCGCCCTGTCCGCGCTCGCTCTCGTCGCTTGCCGCGGCGGCGGCGGCGGGCGCGTCCCCGACGACGCGTCGCTCGGCGACGTCAGCGTCTCCGACATGTGCGGGACGCTCGAGGGGCTCGACGACCCCGCGGTGTTCGTCGGCTCCTGCGTCGGGCCCGCGGACAGCGCCGGCGACCAGGGCTGCACGGAGTTCACGACGAAGCCGAACGCGATCGGCATCGGGACGCCCTGCATCATGGCCGGCTGCCTGATGTCGACCGGCAACTCGTGGTCCACCGAGCGCTGCGGACCCCGGTTCATCCAGTGCTACGAGCTCAGCGATCCCGACGGCATGCGCACGGTCGCGTACTCGACGAACCCGGCGTCGTGCCCGATGGGCCCTTGACGGCGAAGCGAGGAGCGAGACCGCTCAGATCCCGTGCACGAGGTGGAGCACCGTCCCGCTCGCGCCCGCGGGGGCGTGAGCGCCGTCGAGCGCGGCTCGCACGCAGCCTTCCTCCGGACTGCCCTCGAGCCCGCCGCCGAGGCGCAGCTCGAGGCTGCCGTCGGCCGCGTACGTCGCGCGCACCACCGTCGGATCGCGCTGCGTGCATGCGTACACGTCCGCGCGGTGCGCCTCGATCCCCGCCCGGATGGCCGCCTCGACGCGGCCCTGTACGGCGCCGTCTCCGGCCTCCGCCGCCGACTCGTCGGCGCTGGCGTCCACGTCGGGATCCGCGCGCGCCGCGTCCGCGTAGAGCGCGGCCTCGCTCTCCGCGATCGTGGGCGTGTCGTGCGTCTCGCGCTCGTCCGCAGGCGCCTCGCCGCCCGCCGTACGCACCTGGATGCAGACCGGCTCGAGCGCGCCGGCGGTGCACGCGAAGTCGCCCTCGTGGCCGCAGCCGCTCGCGTGCCAGCGGCTCTCCTCGGTCTGCGTCACCGTCGTGCTCTCGCACGCGAAGTCCTCCGCGGCGCGCTCGCGCGCCCGGATGGACGGATCCCACGACCCGCAGCCCGTGATCGCCAGGCCGAGCCCGAGCGGCGTCCCGAGCGCGAGCAGCCACCGCGTCACGGCCGGTCCTTCGTGCGCAACATGCGCAGGGTCGCCGGCACGACCACCCGGTTCGGCAGCGCCGTCGCGGCCGCGGCGAGCAGCTTGTTCATCCGGCCGGGCACGACCACGACGCGTCCGCGCTCGTAGCCGTCGATGCCGATGCGCGCCGTGTCCTCGGCGCTCAGCACGGAGCGCTCCTGCGCCTTCGCGATGCTCGTCCGCGCGCGAGACTGGAAGCCGGTGGGCACGGGCCCCGGGCAGAGCACGCTGACGGTCACGCCGCGGCCGGCGATCTCGGCGGCGAGGCCCTCGCCCATCGCGCGCACGTAGTGCTTCGTGGCGCCGTACACGGTGTAGAGCGGGGTCGGCTGGAACGACGCCGTCGACGCGACGAGGATCGCCCCGCCGCGCTTGCGCTCGAGCTGCCCGGGCAGGAAATGCCGCACCAGTACGGTGAGGGCGCCGCAGTTGAGCGTGACCATCTCGAGCAGCTCGCGCTCCGGCTGGGCCGCGAGCTCGCTGAAGCCGCCGAACCCAGCGTTCGCGACGACGTGGTCCACCGTGACGCCGAGCGCGTCGAGCATCCCGAGCAGCTGCCAGATCCCCGCCTCCATCGAGAGGTCCGCGACGAGCACGCGCGTCTCGGTGCCGTGGGCGGCGCGGAGCTCCGTGGCCAGCGCCGCGAGCTTGTCGCCGCTTCGCGCGGTGAGGATCAGGCTCGCCCCTCGCCGCGCGAGCTCTCGCGCCAGCGCCTCGCCGATGCCGCCGCTCGCGCCGGTGACCAGCGCCCAGGATCCTCGGAACGTGCTCATGGTCTCTTCGCTCCGCGTGGCTGGGCGCGGAGCGGCGAGATATAGCAGTCGCCGATGGCTCTGCTCGCCGCGTCGGTGCTCGCGATCGTCATCGGGCTCGCGATCTTCGGCCTGCTCGCGGCGCGGCTCTGGATGAAGCTCGTCTGGCGGGTGGTGATGCTCGCGCTCGGGGTCGCGGCGGTCCTGGCGCTGGGCGGCGTCGTGTGGCTCTGGGTCGCGCAGTGAGGGCGCGGCTCGTCGGCCTGGACGAGGCGGTCGCGCTCTTGCGCGGCGGCGGGCTCGTCGCGATCCCGACCGAGACCGTGTACGGGCTGGCGGCGCGCGCGGACGACCCGGCCGCCGTGGCGGGCATCTTCGAGGCGAAGGGACGCCCGCGCGCCCACCCGCTGATCGTGCATCTCGCCGACGCCGCCGAGCTCGCGTCGTGGGCGCACGAGATCCCGCCGGCCGCGCGGCGCCTCGCCGACGTGCTCTGGCCGGGCCCGCTGACGCTCGTCGTGAGACGCGCCGCGCACGTGCTCGACCCGGTGACCGGTGGGCGCGACACGGTCGCGCTCCGCGTCCCGAGGCACGCGCTGGCGCTCGAGGTGATCCGTCGGGTCGGCGTGGGCCTCGCGGCCCCGAGCGCGAACGTGTTCGGCCGCGTGAGCCCGACGACGGCCGCCCACGTGCTCGCGGAGCCCTTCGCCCGCGAGGTCGCCGTGCTCGACGGTGGCACCTGCGAGGTGGGGCTCGAGTCGACGATCGTCGACGTCACGGCGCCGGTCCCCTCGCTGCTGCGGCCGGGCGGGATCCCGCGCGAGACGATCGAGGGGGTGCTCGGCGCGCCGGTCGCGGACGGGCGGGGCGGGGAGGCGCGCGCGCCCGGGATGCTCGCGTCGCACTACGCGCCGCGGGCCACCGTGATCGCGGTCGCGGACGCGGACGAGGCGCGCGCGCGGATCGGGGGCGCGACGGGGCGGGTCGCGTTCGTGGGGCGGGAGGCGGTGCCCGGCGCCCGCTTCGTGCAAGCGAGCCCCGACGACCGCGAGCGTGCGCGGACCCTGTACGCGACGCTTCGCGCGCTCGACGCGGAGGGCGTGGAGGTGATCGTGATCGAGCTCCCGGGCGACGCGGGGCTCGGGCTCGCGATCGCGGACCGGGTCGAGGGCGAGGGCGAGGGCGAGGTCGAGGGCGAGGGCAGGTCGAGGGCGAGGTCGAGGGCGAGGGCGAGGGCGAGGGCGAGGGCGAGCGCTACTGGCAGCTCGGCGCCTGGAAGGTCACGACGTCCTGGCACCAGCTCCCGTCGGGCTGCGTGCTCATGCACGTCGTGCTGCGCGCGTCGCCGTCGAAGCGCCCGGTGAGCACCACCGTCTCGCCACATGCGCGGACCGTCACGCGATAGTCCACGGGCGCTCCGCCGATGCAGCTCTCGTAGTGCGCGACGCGCACCGTGTAGTTCCCGGCCGGCGCGCCGTGCTCGGGCCAGAACACGTGCTCGCTGTTCACGCCCATGTGGCCGCTGCACGCCGCGTTCGCGTCGAGGTCGAGGTGGCCTCCGCTGAACACGCTCGTGCTGCCGAAGTAGACCGTCGACCCGCTCGGATCCGTCACGTAGAGGTCGAGATCGGTCGGGGTGCTCATCGTCATCGCGACCTCGACGTCGCCCGTGCCGACGGGCAGCACGCTCAGCTCCCGGCGGACCGGCGCGCTGGCGTGCCCGCTGCCGTCGACGGCCGACACGAGCATGAACGCGCGGAAGGGCCTGCCAGGCGGGGCGTACGTGCGGTCGGGCAGCATCGGCGCGCCGATGGTGAAGCGCACCGTGGCCCCGTCGGACCCGGCCGCCTGCACGACGCCGAGCTCGGTCTGCACGGTCGTCGCGAGGTGGAACGTGCCCGGGTAGCCCTCGAACGAGACGAGGTACTCCGTGACGTCGGTGCCGCCGCTCGCGTCGGTCGCGCTCACGCGTGCCTCGGCCGGCACGCCGGCGATGACGTCGAGCGGCCGATCCGTCGCCTCCCCTCGCGCGTGCTCGATCCGTGGGCCACCGCTCGCGGCCGTGGGCGGCCCGCCTCGGTCGTAGGTCGCGCCGAGCACGAGCCAGGGAGTGTCGGCGCCGCGGCCGGACTGCCAGGGGCTCAGGGCTCCGGTGCGGAGGTAGGCGCGATCGCTCGGGATCATCCCCTCGACGTGGACGTAGCGCCCAGGGATGTAGCGCCGCCGCATCTCGGCGAGCGGATCGGTGCCCGACGCCGTCGACGCGCTGGTGCCGTTCGCGCTCCCGCCCGTGCCGCCTGCCGCGCTCGTGCTCGCGCTCGTGCCCCCGCTCTCGCTGCCGTCCTCGCGTGCCTCCTCGATCGCGGGCGCGGCGAAGCGCTGCCAGCTGACGACGAGCAGCCCGAGGACTCCCATTCCCACGAACGCGAGGGCCGCGGTGATCGCGCAGCCGATCCCGAACCGGCTCAGCGGGCTGGTCGTCAGCGGCGGGTCCGAGACGCGCTCCTCGGGCGCGGTGCGGCGCCCGCGCGCCCGGATCGGCCCGCCCTCGTCGTCCTCGTCGTCTCGCGGCCTCGCTCGCGCCATCAGGCCGGCTCCGCCGGCAGCTCGTGGCGGAACTCGCACGCCCCGTCGCCGCGCGAGAGCAGGCGCCCGAGCGGTACGAGGCGGTAGCCCGGCGCGAGCCGGGCGAACGTCTCCGTCTCGAGCGCGTGGACCAGATCCGTGCAGATGCGCGTGTCGTGCGCGGCGAGGTCGGCGTACGGACACGTCGTCTCGTGCTTGGTGGCGCAGCGCGCCGACTCGATGGTCCAGTGTCCCGTCACGCCGAGGAGCCGATCTTCCCAGTCCTGGATACGCCCGAGGTCGCGCACATCCTCCCGCCGGACGTCGAGCGCCCGCGCGAGCCGCTCGGCCCGGAAGCCCGCCCAGGCCAGGGCGACGGCGCGCAGCTCTCCGAAGACGCGGCGGGAGCCGAGCCAGCGGGTCTCGAGCGTGGAGGCGCGCATCGCCGCGCGGACGCCGCGCTGCACGATCCGGCGGCGGCCGGGGTCTGGCTCGGCGGCCTCGGCGAAGCGGAAGAGCATCTCGCGCAGATCTTCGGGCAGCGTCATCGGCTCCGCAGTGTAGTAGCGCGCCAGCGGACGGGCGACGTACTAACCTCAGGCTCGTGACGGCTCCCGCGCCCACGAAGGTATGTCCGCGCTGCGGCACCCGCTACGAGCGGGATGCGACCTTCTGCGCCCGGGACGGCGCGGCGCTCACGCCGCTCGCCGGTGATCCGCTGGTCGGGCAGGTGCTGCTCGGTCAGTTCCGGATCGACCAGCTGATCGGCAGCGGCGGGATGGGCGCGGTGTACCGGGCGCGACAGGTGAGCGTCGGCCGCGACGTCGCGATCAAGGTCGTCCACCCGGAGCTCGCGATGAGCCCCGACGCCGTCCGGCGCTTCGAGCGCGAGGCGCGCATCTCGGGCGCGCTCGATCACCCGAACGTGGTGCGGGCATTCCTCTCGGGGCAGCTCCCGGACGGGAGCCTGTACCTCGTGATGGAGCTGCTCGAGGGGCGCTCGCTCGCCGACCTGCTGCGTGTCGAGCCGACCCTGCCGCTGTCTCGCGCGCTGCACATCCTGGTCCAGACCGCCGAGGGCGTCGGCGCCGCCCACGAGCAAGACGTCGTGCACCGCGACGTGAAGCCGGAGAACGTGTACCTGGTCACGCGGGGCCGCGACCCCGACGCGGTGAAGGTGCTCGACTTCGGCATCGCGCGACGCTTCGGACCGGACGAGGCGATCGCGCTGACGGCGGCGGGGGTGGTGCTGGGCACGGCGCTGTACATCTCGCCGGAGGCCGCCGCCGGCGTCGCGACGGACGCGCGCAGCGACGTCTACTCCCTCGGCGTGCTGGCGTACCGGATGCTGGCGGGCGTGGTCCCCTTCGACGCCACCTCGCCGGCCGGCCTCTTGATCAAGCACCTGCAGCAGCCGCCCCCGCCCCTGGTCGCGCCCCGAGGCACGCCGCCCATCCCGGCGCCGATCGCGCTGGTGGTGATGCGCGCGCTCGCCAAGAGCCCGGCCGAGCGCTACGCGGACGCGAACGACTTCGCCCAGGCGCTGCGCGACGCGGCGTTCGCCGCGGACGTCGAGTGGGGCCGCCCGAAGACCGGCCGCTTCTCGCTGGCGACGAGGCCCGCGTCGCCGTCCGCCCCCACGCCGGCCCCCGAGCGGACCTCCTTGCCCCTCGATGACGTCGGACCCCTCGATGCGCCTCCGCCGTCGCGGCTCGTGCTCGGCGTGGCGTTCTTGGTCGGCGTGCTCCTGGTGGTCGGGATCTACGTCGTCTGGCCTCACGGCTCGAGCGATCCGGCGCCGACGCAGGTGCGCGCCGAGGCCGTGAAGCGCGCCGAGGAGGCGCTCGCGGAGCGCCGGTGGGAGGGTCCCGAGGGTGTCGGCGCGACGACGGGCGCGCTGCTCGCCGAGCGCTCGGACGACCCGGACGCCCTGCGGATCCGACGCGCGGCGGCCACGCTGCTCGTGGAGGAGGGTGATCACGAGCGCGCGGCCGGCCACCCGGACGAGGCGCGAGCCCGCTACGACGCCGCGCTCGCCTTGCTCGTGGAGGGGACGGGCGCAGAGAGCCGGCTCGCCGGCCTCGGGGGCGGCGCCGCGCCCGCGGCGGAGACCATCACGATCTCGCCGGCACCGATCGCCGGTCAGCCCGTGATGATCACGGCGACCACCCTCGACGACGGCCTGCCGCTCCTGGACCCGCGCTTCGTGGTGATCGAGGGCGGCCGGCGGCTCGGCGGGCCGATCCCTGCCGTGGCGACGGGGGCCGGTCGCACCTTCTCGATCACCTACACGTTTCCGCGCGCGGGCACGTGCACGGTCGAGTTCCGCATTCGACACGACGCCGACGCGTACGCGTTCCGCTCGACCGTCGAGGTCGCGCCCGCACCGCAGCCGCCGGCGCGCCCGAGCGTGCCGGAGATCGGACCGGGGCCGGTCACGACGCAGGGGTAGCCGGGCCGGAACGGCCCATCGCGCCGCGCGCTCCGGCTCAGAACAACATCACCGCGGCGGCGCCCGTCAGCGCGCCCCAGGTCACCCAGCCGATCGTCTGGTGCACCGCGGCCATCGCCTGGAGCACGTCGTAGTTGTTCGCGCGGTCTCCGAACACGCCGTTGCTCAGCAAGGCCCCGATCACGACCTGGTAGACCATCCCGATCGCGTGGATCCAGCGCAGCACCTCGTGGATGCGCAGGTGCTCGGCGAACACGCCCGGGCCCTGGTCCGCCTCGTTCGGATCGGGCATCACGAGCGACAGGATGAACGTGCCCGAGTAGAGGGTCGTCGTCAGCGTCGCCGAGACGATGTGCGCCCACGGGTCGCCGTAGCACTGGTTCAGCACCAGGCCCTGGCCGCTCGCGCAGGGGTTGGCGTCCTGACCGGCCCCGAAGCCGTAGAGATCGGAGTACTGCATCATGCCGATCACGAGGTTGCCGGTCATCGCGATCCAGGTCGCGATGCCCATCGCACGGTGGATCTGCCCGAGGTCGCGGCGGCGGACGACGTCCTCCGTGTAGCGTCGGTCGGCCTCGGCTTGCGCGGCGGCGTCCGGCGACGCGACGGCGCCGCTCTCGGCGGCGGTCGCGTCGTCGACCTGGAGCAGCCCCGGCATCGGGAGCGTCGCCGCGAAGTCGACGACCGCCGACGGCGTGCCGAGCATCGCGCCGTCGACCGCGGGAGGCGTGAGCGACATCCCGAACATGGGAGTGGCCAGGAGCAATGCAGTCAACCCGGGCATGCCTCGCGAGAATCCACGGTCGCGCGACGCGCGTCAACGACTCACGAGCGCCCGAAGCGACGCGCTCAGCCGAGGCTCGCCGCCGCGCGCGCCGCAGCGCTGACGTCGACTCCCACGTGCGCGAAGCCAGGCAGGACCACGTCGCGCAGCGCGCTCCGCACCGCGTCGTCGAGCCGCGGGAGCGGTGGGTAGCCGTGTCCGGCGACGCCCTCGGCGGGCAGCGTGCGCATACGCCTCAGCCAATGGGCGCCGTTGGCGGCGACGAGCCGCGGCAGCCACGCGGCGAGCCGCGCGCGATCTCGCGCGTCGAGGACGCCGCTGGCGAGGTGGGCCCACCCCGTGCGCGCGTGCCCGATCTCGTCGCGCAGGTGCCGCCCACACACCTCGCGGACGGCCCGGGCCTCGCTGGCGTCGAGGCAGCGCGCCACGAACTCGCACGCGATCGTCTCGTTGATGCACGAGAGGCCGACGAGGTGCAGCGTCGCGCGCAGGCTCTCCGTCGCGCCGCGGTGCCGCGGCATGGGCGCGAGCTCGGGAGCGGGCATCGGGACGGGAGCCGCGAGGTAGAGCTCTGCGAGCGCGTGGCAGGCCCGGGCGTGCTCGATCTCCTCGTGCGCCGCCTGCGTGGCGAGCGCGAGCACCTCCGGGGCCGCCCCGATCGCGTAGAGGCCGACGATCGCCTGCGAGAAGCCCGATCCAGCCCGGAGCTCGCTCCGCGCGCGATGGCGCCAGATCTCGCCGACCCGCCGGCGGCTCTCGGGGTCGAGGGCGCCGAGCGCGGGATCCTCGACGTACTCGGGAGCGCGGAGCGACTCCGCGAGCGAGCGCATCAGAGGATGATGACGAACGCGTCTTCGTTCGCGTCGGGACCGCCGTCGACGCCGCCGCCCGCGGCGTCTTCGCCCGCGTCGGCCACGAGCACCCCGCCGTCCGTTCCTGCGTCCACGGCGGCCGAGCCGGTGTCGGCGCCCACGTCGGCCGTCGCGCTCGCCGCGTCGTTCGCCGTCGTGCTCGCGCCGCAGCCGGGCGCGGCGCTCACCAGGGCCGCGCCCGCGACCACGATCGCCTTGAACAGATCCCGCTCGTGCGCGCTCATCGACCCATCGTCGCCCGCGGCGCCCGCCGGAGCAAGCCCTGCGGGTCGGGCACGAGCGCGTCGACGGCGACCACGGCCTCGACGGGGAGGGGGCCGTAGAGGTGCGGGAAGGACTCGCCGTCCGCCGCCTCGTAGCGGACCTCGTGGACCAGGCGCGCCGGATCGATCACCAGCAGCACCAGGCCGCGCCGTCCGCGGAAGAACCGGGCGGCCGTCCGCGGCCACTGCTCGTGCGTGGAGAGATGGACGAATCCCTCGGTCTCGAGCGAGGGCGCGCGGTAGGTGCCGTCGCGGGCAGCGGTGGTCCAGGAGCCATCGGTGGTGATGTGGAAGAGCACGCGGGCCGAGCGTATCGCGCGATGGCGGATCACGCCCCGTCTCGGCCGCTGCGTGGCGCCCCGGGCTCGGTGAGCCCCGCGCTGCTACGACTCGCGCGTGCGTCGCCCCGAGGTCCTGGCTCCCGCGGGTGACCGCGCGTCGATGGAGGCCGCCGTCGAGGCGGGCGCGGACGCCGTGTACTTCGGCATCCCCGGGCTGAACGCGCGCGCGCGGGCGGCGAACTTCGAGCTCGACGCGCTGACGGACACGCTCGCGTACCTGCACGGACACGGCGTCCGCGGCTACGTGACGCTCAACACGCTCGTCGTCGACGACGAGCTGCCGAGGCTCGAGGCGGCCGTGCGCGCCTGTGCTGCGGCGGGAGCGGACGCGGTCATCGTGCAGGACCTCGGCGTGCTGCGCGTGGTCCGCGACGTCGCCCCGTCGCTGCCGGTCCACGCCTCCACGCAGATGACGTGCACGGATGCGGCCAGCGTGGAGCTGGCGCACGCGCTCGGCGCCAGCCGCGTGATCCTCGCCCGCGAGCTCTCGCTCGAGGACATCGCCGCCATCCGGGGCGCGAGCGGTGTGGAGCTCGAGGTCTTCGTTCACGGGGCGCTCTGCATCGCGTACTCGGGCCAGTGCCTCACCAGCGAGGCGATCGGCGGGCGGAGCGCCAACCGCGGCGCGTGCGCGCAGGCGTGCCGGCTGCCCTACGAGCTCGTCGTCGACGGCGTGCTGTGTGACCTGGGAGACAAGGCCTACCTGCTCTCGCCACAAGACCTCGAGGCGAGCGCGGTGGTGCCGGAGCTGGTGCGTCTCGGCGTCTCGTCGCTGAAGATCGAGGGCCGCCTGAAGGGACCGGCGTACGTCGCCGCGACGACGAAGCTGTACCGCGCGGCGATCGACGCGGCCGTCACGCCCGCGCTGCGCGAGGTGGCGCTGCAGGCCTTCACGCGCGGCTCCGGGACCGGCTTCTTCGGGGGCGTGGATCACCAGCGCCTCGTCGACGGGCGCACGTGCGATCACCACGGCCTCGAGGTCGGTTCGTCCGTGGGGCGACGGGTGATCGGCGGGCGAGCGTACGTGGAGGTCCGCGCGAGCCGCGAGATCGCGCGGGGCGACGGCGTGCTCGTCGAGGGCGGGTTCGGCGGGGAGGGCGAGGTCGGCGGGCGGGTGTGGGGGATCGAGAGGGAGGTCGAGAGCGAGAGCGAGAGCGAGAGCGAGAGCGAGAGCGAGGTCGAGAGGGAGGTCGAGAGCGAGAGCGAGAGCGAGAGCGAGGGCGCCGCGGGCAACATCGGCGGCGCGGCGCGACGCGAAGGCCCTCGAGGCGTGGCCGGGCGGCGACGAGCTGCTTCGGCAATTGCCGAGAGCGAGCGGCTTCTCCTCTGGCTCGGGCCCGAGAAGGACATCGGCGAGGTGCCCGCGGGGCGGCGGGTCTTCCGCACGAGCGATCCTCGGGCCACGAAGGCCGCGCTCGACCTCTCGCGGCGGCGCATCCCCATCGACGTCCGGCTCGCGGGCGCGATCGGGCAGCGGCCGACGATGCACGCGAGCACCGATCGCGGGCTGAGCGCGCGGGTCGTGCTCGACGCGGAGCTGCTGCCGGCCGATCGCACGCCGCTGGACGCCCCGATGCTGCGCGAGAAGCTCGACCGGCTCGGCGAGACGCCCTTCGCGCTCGGCGACGTGTCGCTCGGCGTCGAGGGCGCCGCTCGTATCGCGCCCGCGGCGCTCAACCGCGCGCGGCGCGAGCTGGTGGCCTCGCTCGAGCGGCAGATGCGGGGCGTGACGCACCCGACGACGGACGTCCACGCGGACGACCTCGTGGCCGCCGCGCTGCCGCCGCGGCGGGCGCCGCCCGCGGCGGGGCTCTTCGTGCTGTGCCGGAACGTGGCGCAGGCCCGCGCGGCGATCGCGGCGGGCGCGTCGGGCGTGGTGCTCGACGTCCTCGAGCTCGTCGGCACGGGCGAGGCGGCGCGCGAGCTGCTCGCGGCCGGTGCGCACGTGACCACGGCGCCGCCGCGCATCCGCAAGCCGGGGGAGGAGAAGATCGACCGCTACCTGCGCGGCCTGTCTCCCTCGGCGATGCTCGTGCGCAGCCTCGGCGCGCTCCACGAGGTCGCGGCCACGCCCGATGCGCCGCCTGCGATCGGCGACTTCTCTCTCAACGTCACCAACCGGCTCGCCGCCGCCGAGATCCTGCGCCACGGCCTCGCGGCCTTCACGCCCTCGTTCGACCTCGACGAGGCACAGCTGCGCGCGCTGCTCGAGGGCCCCTTCGCGCCCTGGGCCGAGGTGGTGGTGCACCACCCGATGCCGCTCTTCCACATGGAGCACTGCGTGATCGCCGCGACGCTCAGCACGGGCACGGATCACCGCACGTGCGGCCGCCCCTGCGAACGGCACCGCCTCGCTCTGCGCGATCGCGCGGGCATGGATCACCCGCTCGAGGCCGACGTCGGCTGCCGCAACACGGTGTTCCACGCCGCCGCCCAGAGCGCGGCGTCCCTCGTGCCGGGGCTGGTCCGCTCGGGCGTACGTCGCTTCCGCATCGAGCTCGTGCGCGAGGACGCGGCCCAGGTCGGCGAGCTCGTGCACACCTACCGCGCGCTCATCCTCGGCACGCGGAGCGCGAGCGATGCCCTGCGCGCGCTGCGGACCTGCGGTGGGTACGGGGTCGTGAAGGGATCGCTGCGGGTGTTGAGCTGAGCGAGAGGCGAGGGCGAGGGCGAGGGCGAGAGGCGAGAGGCGAGGGCGAGGGCGAGGGCGAGGGCGAGGGCGAGGGCGAGGGCGAGGGCGAGGGCGAGAGGCGAGGGCGAGGGCGAGGGCGAGAGGCGAGGGCGAGGGCGAGCGCGAGTGGCCCCCCGCCGTTCTCTGCTATGAAGCCGCCCGGAGGCGCTGAAGATGGAGCCCACGCTCGCACAGGTCGACCCCGAGATCGCTGGCCTGATCCAGCACGAAGAGCAGCGGCAGCGGGAGGTCATCCGCCTGATCGCGAGCGAGAACTACGCGTCGAAGGCCGTGCTCGAGGCGGGCGGCAGCGTGCTGAACAACAAGTACTCGGAGGGCTATCCGGGCAAGCGCTACTACCAGGGCCAGCACAACGTCGACGCCATCGAGTCGATGGCCGTGGTGCGGCTCAAGCGCCTGTTCGGCGCGGACCACGTGAACGTGCAGCCCTACTCGGGCTCGCCGGCGAACCTCGCGGTGCACTACGCGTTCTGCAAGCCGGGGGACAAGACCGTCGGCCTCGCGCTGCCGGCCGGCGGTCACCTCACCCACGGCTGGAAGGTGTCGATCACCGGCAGCTACTTCGAGGCCCACCAGTACGGCGTACGTCAGAGCGACCACCGCATCGACATCGACCAGGTGCGCGCGCTCTGCCGCGAGCACAAGCCGAAGCTGCTCTGGTGCGGCACGACGGCGTATCCGCGGCACATCGACTACGGCGCGTTCGCCGAGATCGCCAGGGAGACCGGGGCCATCCTCGTCGCCGACGTCGCGCACGTCTCGGGCCTCATCGCCGGCAAGGCGCATCCCTCGCCCGTGGGGCTGGCCGAGATCGTGACGAGCACGACGCACAAGACGCTCCGCGGCCCGCGCGGCGGCATGATCCTCTGCGACGAGAAGCACGCGGCGGCGATCGACAAGGCCGTCTTCCCGGGCCTGCAGGGCGGTCCGCACGGGAGTGCGATCGCGGCGCTCGCGGTCGCGGCCAAGGAGGCGCTCGAGCCCGGCTTCGCGACCTACGCGGCGAACGTCGTGTCGAACGCGAAGGTCCTGGCCGAGGGCCTGCTCGCGCGCGGCGTCACGCTGGTCACCGGCGGGACCGACACGCACCTCGTGCTCTGCGATCTCACCAGCAAGAACGTGCCGGGCAAGGTCGCCGCGGTCGCGCTCGAGCACGCCGGGATCGTGACGAACTACAACTCGGTCCCCTTCGACAAGCGCAAGCCCTTCGATCCGAGCGGCATCCGCATCGGCACGCCCGCGGTCACCTCGCGCGGCATGGGCGCGAGCGAGATGCGCAAGATCGCCCACTGGATGGCCGACGTCATCGACGCGCCCGGCGACGAGAAGGTGCTCCACCGCGTGAAGGGTGAGGTGCTCGAGCTCACCCGGACGTTCCCGGCGCCGGGGCTCTGAGGCGCGGGCTCGCGGCCTCGTCGCCGCGGCTCGGGCCGAGGGCTCGCGGAACGGGCTGGCGACAGGCGCGCCGGGGCTTGCTACGATCGGCGCGTGCTCACCCGTCGTTCGTCGTGGGTGCTTCTCGCGGGCGCGTTGGCGCTCGTGCCTGCGTGCTCGCTCCCGCGCTCGGTGACGCCTGGCACCTCGGGCGTCGACGTGGGGTCCGGGCTCGACGCGAGCGGTCTCGACGTCGGGCCGCGGCGCGACGCGGGCACCGACGCCGCACGCCCCCCCGACGCCGGGACGTCGGACGCGTACGTGTCTCCGGATGGCTACGTGCCGCCGGACGCGTACGTGCCGCCGGACGCGTACGTGTCTCCGGATGCGTACGTCGCGGACGACGCGTACGTGTCACCGGACGCGTACGTGTCACCGGACGCGTACGTGTCACCGGACGCGTACGTCGCGCCCGATGCCTACATGGCTCCGCGCAGCTGCGACGCCGTCTTCGGGGGCGTCACCGGCTACCAGCGCTGCAGCGAGTCGGCGACCGAGTGCGAGTTCTTCGTGACGATCAACGACGCCAGCTGCAACACGCTCTGCGGCTCGCTCGGCGCCGCGTGCGTCAGGGCGACGAACAACGGGTTCCTGGGCAACTGCAGCTGGGCCGGGAACCTGAGCTGCACGACGACGGGATACACGGACCTCGTGTGCACGTGCACGCACGTGCCCTGAGGGTATCGGCGCGCGAACGTACTTCCGTCCCGCGTGGCGTCGGAGCGTGCGTCGTGTTGACGCCGCACCGCGCGGGGCGGACGCTGGTCGCATGCGCGCGAGTCGGCTCGCCCAGGCCCTTGCCGTCCTGCCCGTGCTCGCGGGCTGCGCGACCGGCAACACCACGCACGGGGCGCGCGACACCGGTGGTGGCCGCGATGCCGCTGCCTCGAGCGAAGACGGGGGCCAGGACGGGGGCCTCGACGCGGACGACGGGGGAGGCCTCGACGCGATGGCGGGCCAGGATGCGTTCGCCGCGGACGCGTCGGCGAGCGACGACGCGTTCCTCCTCGGCGTGGACGCGTTCGCCCTGCCCGACGCGTTCGCCGCGCCGGACGCGTTCGCGGCGCCGGACGCGTTCGCCCTGCCCGACGCGTTCGCCCTGCCCGACGCGTGGGTGATGCCGATCGACGCGTGGGTCGCGCCCGACGCCTGGCGCGCAGACGCGGGCAGCGACGCGGGGCCACCCCCGGCCGTGACGTTCGGCCCGACGGGGGCGCTCGCCACCTACGTCGTGCCCGCCGGCGTGACCCGCGTGCAGCTCGTGATCGACGGTGCGAGCGGCGGCGCAGCGGCGGGCCCGGGGTCGACCGCGTACGCCGGCGGGCACGGCGCGCACGTCTCGACGATCGTCACCGTCTCGGCGGGTGAGACGCTCACGATCCTGGTCGGTCGAGAGCCGGCACAGGCCCCCTACGGCAACGACGGCTGCGGGGCGAGCGGGGGCGGCGGCACCTTTGTCGTGCGCGGCGTCGCGACGCCGCTCGCGGTGGCCGGCGGCGGCGGCGGCGCCAGCGGGTTCGGGAGCGCGATGGCCGTCGGCGGAGACGCGACGACGACGACGCTCGGCGGCTCCTCTGCGCC
>JBGAQA010000131.1:0-15863 GCA_044220955.1 Sandaracinaceae bacterium | reverse complement strand
AGCCCGACGACACGCCGCGCGGCAGCGTCGTGTTCCTGCACGGCTACGCGGGCAACTTCGTCCTCCAGTGCTGGCAGGTCGCCGTCGCCGCGCGCGCCGCGGGCATGCGCACCGTCTGCCCCTCGACGTCGTTCTCCGCACGCTGGTCCGACCCGCACGGCGAGCGCATCGCGCGCGCCGCCCTCGCGTACGCGCGCCGGGGCGACGTCACCATCCTCGCCGGGCTCTCGCAGGGCGGCCGCGGCGCGCGCCGGCGCGCGCCCGATCTCGGTCCCGAGATCGACGGGTTGGTGCTGATCTCGGGCGCCTCCGCCACGGCCGGCGACCCCGGCGTCCCCACGCTGGTGCTCCAGGGCGACCACGACGGCATGACGCCCGCGTCCGTCGCGCGCGCCTACCGCGACCGGCACCGCGCGCGCGTGCGCTACGTCGAGCTCGACGGCACGCACTTCGTTCTGCTCGAGCAGAGCCCCGAGGTGCGCGCGGCGATCACGCGCTTCCTGCTGGAGCGGCAGTCCGCAGTCGAGCGAAGAGGAGGACGTGAGTCGCGATGACGAGCGGCACGAGGAACGTCGGGAGCAGCATCCCGGGGAAGTGCACGAGGATCGCCATCGTCCCCGGGTGATCCGAGAAGATCAGGATGCGCTGCGCCGTGAAGACCACGAGCAGGATGTCCGCGAGCCCGATCGCGTTCCACGCGAGGACGAGGCCGCGCGAGCGCACCGCGAAGAGCCCCACCGCGAGCGCGAGCCCGCCGCTGATCAGGTCGCCGACGCCGGCGATCCGCGCGAACGTGCCGTCGAGCCCCTGGCCCATCAGCACGAGGAACGCGACGCCGATCGGCGCGCGGACGACGTGGAACAGCACGAGCGTCCGCGCGTCGAGCCCGTCGGCGAGCGCACGCAGCGCGCCGCCGCGGCGGTAGAGCGCGACCAGCAGCGCCACCAGCGAGGCGAGCACGATGGGCACGGCGAAGCGACGCTCCATCGTGATCGCCTCCGAGAGCGCGACGACGAGGGCGAGCGCGAGCCAGGCGGCGATGGCGTAGAGCGCCGGGCGGGCGGGCACGGCGAGGAGCGAGGCGGCGAGCGAGCGATCCATGGGAGGCCTCCTTTCGTGAGGTCGCGTGCGGCGTTGCGCGTCCCATGCCGTGCGGGTTCGCCCGCGCGGCAGGGCGGCGGCGTCGGAATCCCGACGATCCTCGTCGGCGGCGCGACGTTTCCCCGCTGGCCCGCGCGTTGCTGATGCGGCGCGCGTGGCGGGCTACGATGCGATCCGGCGGGCGCAGATCTCGGCGGTGGGCGGGAGCTTCCTGCGGGCTCGCCCGCTCGTCACCGGGCTGGGCGCCGCCACGAACGTGGTGATCCTCGCGTCGTCGGGCGCGCCGCTCGCGCAGCGCGCGACGCTCGGCCTCGCGACCGCTGGCCTGATCGTGGCGTTCGGCCTCGAGGCGCTGGCGCTCCGCCGTCGCGACCCCGACGCGCGCTGGCTCACGACGTCGCTCGCCCTCACCACGCTCGTGCTCGGGCTCGCATGTGCCGCGTCCGGGGGGGCGACGAGCCCGCTCCTGCCGATCTTCTTCGCGCCCGTCGCCATCGCGCTCGCCGCGTTCGGTGCCGACGGGGGCGCGCGCGTCGTGCTGGCGGTCGCCGTGCTGGTCCTCGGCACGCTGGTCGCGGCCGCCGCCGGGGTGATCCCGCTGCCGTTCGCGCCGCTCCCGGCACCGGCGGCCGAGCGAATGACGCTCGTCGGAGCCATCGTCTCGATCACCCTCGTGACCCTCGGCGTCTCCCGGCTCGCGGACGCCCATCGTCGCGCCGGCCTCGCCCTCGAGCGGACGCGGGCGGGGTTGCTCGACGACGCGCTCGAGCGGGCGCGCCTCGCCGAGACGACGGGGCTGCGCATCGCCCACGAGATCCGGAACCCGCTCACCTCGATCAAGGCCCTGGTGGCGCTGGTGGCGCGCGCGGAGGTCGAGCCGCGCAGCGCGAAGCGCCTCGAGGTCGCGCTCGGGGAGATCGGTCGGATCGAGGCGCTCGTGTCCGACTACCTCTCGCTCGCCCGCCCCCTCGAGGCGCTGGCGCCAAGATCCTGCGACGCGCTCGCGGTCGCCCAGGGCGTGGCGGCGGTGCTCGAAGGAACGGCGCGCGACGCGGAGGTCACGCTGCGCGTCGAGGGCGAGGCGGCGCCCATCGTCGCCGACCCCCGGCGACTGCGCGAGGCGCTCTTGAACCTCGGCTCGAACGCGATCCAGGCGATGCGCGCCGCGGCGCGGCGCGAGCTCGTGCTGCACGCAACCCCGCGGGGCAGCGGAGCACGCATCACCGTCACGGACACGGGCCCCGGCCTCGAGCCCGACGCGCTCGCGAAGCTCGGCCAGCCGCTGGCGAGCGGCCGCGCGGGCGGCGTCGGCCTCGGCGTCCTGCTCGCGCGGGGCGTGGCTGCACAGCACGGCGGATCGTTGACGTTCGAGAGCGCGCCTGGCCGCGGGACGTGCGCCGTGCTGGATCTGCCCCGGGCCCCGCCCGACGAGGCCGTGCCCGAGCCCGAGGAGCCGCGCGATGGCGAACGTCCTGATCGTCGATGACGAGGCCGCGATCCGCTTCGCGGTCGGCGAGCTCCTCTCGGAGCGAGGCCACGAGACGGTCGAGGCCGAGAGCGGAGCCGCCGCGCTGGAGCGGCTCGACGACGCCGACGTCGTGATCACGGACCTCGTGATGCCCGGGATGGACGGTCTAGCGCTCCTCGCCGCGATCCGCGCGCGCTCACCGCAGCTGCCCGTGGTGCTCCTGACCGCGCGCGGGACCGAGCGCACCGCCGTCGCCGCGCTCAAGGGCGGCGCGTTCGACTACCTGACGAAGCCCTTCGACGTCGACGAGCTCGCCAGCGTGATCGACCGCGCCGCGGAGGTGGCGGCGCTCCGCGCGCGAGATCGTCGCAGCGCCGCCGAGCGCCTCCTCGGCGAGCAGGTCGTGGGCCGCTCGGCGGCGATGGAGCGGCTCTGGGCCACGGTCGAGCGCCTCGCCAGGCGTGAGGTGCCCGTGCTCGTCGCCGGCGAGACGGGGTCGGGCAAGGAGCTCGTCGCGAGCCTGCTCCACGCCGCGAGCTCGCGCGCCGCCGGGCCGCTCGTGCGCTTCAACTGCGCGGCCATCCCGGCCGAGCTCGCCGAGGCCGAGCTCTTCGGGCACACCAAGGGCGCGTACACCGGCGCCGCCGCGGCGCGCCGTGGCTTCTTCGCCCAGGCCGACGGCGGGACGCTCGTGCTCGACGAGGTCGGCGAGCTCCCCCTCGGGCTGCAAGCGAAGATGCTGCGGGCCGTGCAGTCGGGGGAGATCCAGCCCGTGGGCAAAGGCAGCGTGGAGAAGGTCGACGTCCGCATCGTCGCCTGCACGAACCGGGATCTGCGCGCCGAGGTGAGCGCCGGCCGGTTCCGCGAAGATCTCTACTACCGGCTGGCGGTGGTCGAGGTACGCGTGCCGCCCCTGCGCGAGCGACGCGAGGACGTGGCCCCGCTCGCGCGCTTCTTCGCCGCCCGCTTCGCCGAGCGCTTCGCGATCGAGCGCGTCCGGCTCGAGCCGGCGCTGCTCGACGCGCTCGCGGCGCGCGCCTGGCCGGGCAACGTACGCGAGCTCGAGGGGACGATCGCGCGCCTGGTCGCGACGAGCGAGGACGGCGTCCTCTCCGCGCGGGACCTGGAGCCGGAGCCGCGGAGCGACGCGCGCGGGTGTGGCGGCACCTTCCGCGAGAAGGTCGCGAGCTTCGAGAAGGCGCTGCTGCTCGAGGCCCTCGAGGCGAGCGGCGGCAACCAGAGCGAGGCCGCGCGCCAGCTCGGCCTCTCGCGGCCCACGATGATCGATCGCCTCAAGAAGCTCGGGATCGGCTGACCGCGGCGGTCGCGCGTGGACCACGAGCCTCGGCGCCGCGCACGGCGCGCTCGGCACACCGTGGCCGCCGACGCGTGCTCGCCGCCGCCGCGCCGCGGGCGCGCGTGCGGTTGATCGCCGACACGGAGGGCGACGTCGCGTGTGGCACCACCACGCCATGCGCAGTCGTACCCCCGGGCGGCGAGCCGCCCCGCTCCTCGTGCTCGCCCTGGCCGCGTGCGTGGACACGATCGATCCGGGCGGCGGCCACGACGGCGGCATCGACGCCGCGGCGCCGCCGGGCGCCTGTGTCGGGCAGCCCGGCTTCCGGCGTTGCGACAGCCACTGTACGCCCGGCACCTGTGCGCCCGGGTACGAGTGCGTGCCCGTCCCCCACCCGGCGCAGCCCAGCCGCTCAGGACCCGAGTCCGAGCTCGCCGAGGCCGCCGGGCTCTGGCCCGTCGCGTGCCGTCGCGCGTGCGACCCGGACGGCGCCGCGACCTGCCAAGCCGGGTCGATCTGCGCGCCGCTCGCGACCGACCCGTCGCGCGGTGCGTGCGCGGCGCGCTGCACGGACGACGCATCGTGTGGCGTGACGGGACTCCTCTGCGACACGGCGACCGGCCGCTGCACTTGCACGGGCGACCCTGCCTGTCGCGAAGCGCACGGGGCGCGCGCGCGCTGCGGCGCCTCGGGTGAGTGCGTCTGCACGCCGTCGTGCGGCGGTCGAGAGTGCGGTGACGACGGCTGCGGCGGCAGCTGCGGCGCATGCGCGGCCGGCTCGTCCTGTCTCGACGGTGCCTGCGGGCCACCCTCCTGCGGCTCCGATCCGACGGTGTTCTGCCCGGGCGGCGGCGCGTGCCCGGCCCACAGCACGTGCACGTCGGACGCGGGGTGCGTCTGCGACGACGGCTTCGTCCCCACCGACTGCAGCGGCGCAGGGTGTGGCTGGCGCCCCGACGGTCGGTGGGCTTCCTGTCCCTCGTCGGGGTGGTCGTGCCAGCGCTGCACACCCAACTGCGAAGGCCGGCAGTGCGGCCCCGACGGCTGCGGTGGCATCTGCGTGGCGCCAGAGCCGGCGTTCCCGAGCGGCGCCGTGTGGGACGACGGATGCTGGCAGGACTACGCCGAGATCAGCCGCCAGCACACCCGCTGCGACGAGCAGAGACTGTGGGCCCAATTCCTGCGGCGCTGCGGGCGCATGCGGCGCCTGCAGCGCCCCGACGGCCACCTGCGACGAGCACGGCTGGTGCGTGATTCCGGACGCCTGCGCGAGCGCGACCACGTGCGACGAGTGCCTCTCGCACCAGTGGTGTGGCTGGTGCTGGCAGACCGGTACGTGCCGGGACGTCTACACCCGGGGCTGGGACGGCTGCAGCGACGGAACGGCGGTCACCTGCGACCGCTCGTGCGGGTGCGAGAACGTCGGCTGCGGGCCACTGCGCCGCCCGGACGGATCGAGCTGCGACGTCGGCGACTGCGGCCTCTGCCCGGTGAACCACCTCTGCAACCGCGCCACCGGACAGTGCTACCCGAACCCCAGCGTCGGCGTCCCCTGCTCCGCGCGCACGTCCTGCGACGCGTGCGTCGCCGGGGACGGCTGCGGCTTCTGCTGGACCGACGGGCGCTGCGCCGGCGGCGACTACGACGGCCCCCGCGACGGCGCCGGCTGCGACGCGTGGGCCTGGCTCGGCTCCGAGTGCGTGCCGTGGACGCCGCCCGGCTGCTCGTGCCGCGGCCTCGAATGCGGGCCGAACAGCTGCGGCGACGGCTCGTGCGGCAATTGCTCGGGTGGCGCCGCCTGCGTCGACGGCCTCTGCGACGGCGGCGGCACGCCGGGTGGCTGCACGAGCCACGACGCATGCTTGACGGTCGTGCGTGCCGTGAGCGGCGCGGCCTGCGGGACGCCGGGTAGCCTCGAGGTCTTCGTCCGGAACGACTGTGACTTCGCGGTCAGCGCGTGGATCCGCATCCGCCGGGCGGACGGAACGTGCAGCCGAGACGCGAGCGAGAGCTTGGCGCCCGGGCGCGAGCTGCGCGGGTACGCGTGCGATGCGCGCGACGGCTCCTACCGCGTGGCAGGCTACGCGACGGAGGACTTCGGCACGGCCGGCTGCTCCCTGGACGACTGCTGATCGGCTGCCGCAGCCTCGGTGCCGCAGCCCCGTCAGTGCTGCAGATCGAGGTGGAGCGAGTCGCCGCCGCCCGTCGTCCCGCCGCCACCGAGGTGGAAGTGGCTGCGGTCGCCGAGCATGAGCGCCGGGCCGTCGCCCTCGTCCTCGCCTTCGTCCGCCTCGCCCTCGGCGTCGCCCTCCCCGTCGTGCAGCGTGAGGTCGGGCGCGCCGCTGCCTCCGAGCGTCGGGGCGCCGAGCTGGAAGCCCGTGCCGTCGAGGGTGAGGTCGCCTCCCTCGCCGTCCTCCTCGTCGAGAAGCTCCTCGTCGTCGAGCTCTTCCTCGTCGGTGGGCGTGTCGAGCGCGGTCGGCCCGAGCAGCTGGCGGATCAGCTGGGTCATCTGGTCGCGGCGACCGCTCGGCGTCGCGTCCAGCACCGCGCGCGCCTCGCGGCGCATGTCGTCGAAGCGGCTCGCCATGCGGTAGATGCGCGCCGCCATCAGGCGCGTCTGCGGATCGCCCGCGCTGGCGTCGACCGCGCGCCGCGCGTACTCGACGGCCCGGTCGAGCTCGCCGCTGCTCGCGTAGTAGTTGGCCCAGAGCGCGGGCAAGAGGTGCAGATCCGGGTCGAGCCGCTCGGCCGTCTGCAGCTCGTGCAGCGCCTCGTCGGGCTCGGCGCTCGCCATGTGGATGGCCGCGAGCGTCCCGTGGGCCGCGGCGTAGTCCGGCGACTCCTCGAGCGCGGCGGACACCTCCCGGTTGGCGTCGTCGGTCTCGCCCTGCGCCAGGTACATGCTCGCGAGCAGGTTGCGACGCGGCGCGTCCTCGCGGATGTCCGCCGCGGCGCGGAACTCCTGCAGCGCCTCGGGCGCGTTGCCCGCTGCGAGCAGGATGGCCCCGCGCACCGAGCGGACCGTCGGTGAGCGAGGGTAGAGGCCGATCGCGTCCTCGGACACGCTCAGCGCGCGCTCGGCGTCGCTCTCGCGGACGAGCATGTGGATCGCGCGCAGGCTCAGCGCGGCGCCCATGACCTGCAGGTCGTTCAGCTCGCGCACGTCGCGGGCCTCGGGCGGCTCGTCGTGGCCGCCGTAGGGATCGTAGTAGCGAGGGTCGCCCTCACCCACCTCGCCGTCGTAGACCGCGACGACGAAGTAGCCGAAGTGCCCGGAGGGGTCCGGGGGCGCGTGATCGCCGGGGAACGCGAACGCTTCGGCGATCATCGCGTTCACGCCCCGCGTCCGGAGCGCCGACGCCATGATGGCGGCGACCTCGAGCGGATAGAGGCGCCGGTGCGCCCCATCCTCGTCGAGCCAGGCCCACGCCGCCGACGCGTTCTCGATCGGCGTCTCGCGCGGCACGCCCATCGACCAGCTCGTCATGGCGCCGGCCTCGACGCGCGCGCGGATCGCCTCGAACACCCCTTGGGCCAGGGCCTGCGCGCCGCTCCCGTGCGCCGACTCCCCGAGCGCGTCGATCCCTTCGTCGGCCACGAGGAATCGAGTGAGCGGGCGCGCGTCCACGTGCTCGCGGTGCAGGTGAGCCTCGAGCACCTCCTGATCGAGCGGACCCTCCGGGACCTCGTCGCCGACCGTGACCGGCCCGTTCGAGCGCCACACGGCCCAGCCCGCGATCAGCGCCGCGAGGATCCCGGCCACGATCCCCGGGACGAGCCACGGGCTCTGCGGCGGCGCGACCTTCTTGGGGTCGCCGACCTTCTCGAGGCCGGTGACGCGGAGGCACTTGGGACAGCGGAGCTTGCCCTTGCTCTCGGGATCGTGCTCGAAGCGCTCTTCACAGTTGAGACAGAGATAACGCATGGTGGTTCAGCGAGCCCCGACGTGAGACACGTGCCGCTCGAGGTGCGCGATGCGGTCGTTGCCGAAGAACATCTCGTCTCCGACGAAGAAGGTCGGCGCTCCGAACGCACCACGCGCCACGGCCTCTTCGGTGTCGGCGCGCAGCCGATCCTTGGTCTCCTGCGCGTCGATTCCAGCCACGATGGCCGCGGCATCGAGCCCCGCCTTCGCCGCGACGTCGGTGATCACCGCCCTGTCGGAGGGATCACGGCCCTGCACCCAGTACGCGTCGAAGAGCGCGCGAGCCAGCGTGCGGAGCGCCGCCTGACCGAAGAGCCGGTCCGTCGTGACGAGCGCGCGCTGGGTGGAGATCGTGACGACGGGAAACGCCGCCGGCAGCTCGAACCCGACGCCGTACTCGCTCGCCCAGCGCTGCATGTCGACGATCATGTAGCGAGCCTTGGCCGCCACGCGCGCCGGCATCTCGTTCCCCGTGGACTTGAACACGCCGCCGAGCAGGAACGGGCGAGCGCGAACGGTCCAGCCGGTGCGCCTCTCGATCGCCTCGATCTGCGTGAACGCGAGGTACGAGTACGACGACCCGATGTCGAAGAAGAGCTCGATGTCGCGCGGAGGAGACGTCATGGCGGGCGCAGCATAGGGAAATCAGCGGCGCGCGCCACCTCTCCCCCGGCGGATGGCCTCGAGCTTCTCCTCGATGGCGCCGAGCGCGATGACGCCCTTGTAGACGAGCAGGCTCGACGAGGCGTCCTCCGGCAAGAGCGCCTCGGAGACGCGCAAGCGCTCGCTCGCGCAGAAGATCATCGGAGGGAGCGCGCCCGCCTCGGCCAGCTCGACGCGCGCGAAGACGGAGTCGCGCGCCGAGAAGCCCATCACCTCGACGAGCACGCGCGTCCCGCTCCGGTGCGTGAAGGCGAGATCGGGCACGACCACTCCGCGCCCCTCGGCATCCACGATCTCGCTCGCCGCGCGCGCCTCCCAGTCGCTCTCGCGCGCCCGGAAGCGGTCGAGCAGGCTCTGCGCGTCGTCGCCCAGGCGCACGTCGAGGTCGGCGTCGTCCGCGCTCGGCGCGTCGGAGCGGATCTCGAAGCGCAGGGGCACCCGCTCCTTGCCCCAGCGCACGTCGGCGACGATCTCGTGAGGGCCCGCGGCCGTGAGCGCCGGCAGCGCGCGTGCGAGCGCGATGCCGTACTTCGTGGTCTGCGCGAAGAGCGCGAAGGGACCGTCGATGACGATGCGGACGCGTGAGCCCTCGCGCGTGATCGTGTGGAGCAGGCCGAGGAACTTCAGCTTGCGGAAGAGCGCCCGCATGGCCGCCGGGTCGCGCGGCGTGACCGTGGCCACCACGCTCGTCGCGCGAAGGAGCACGGCCTGCGGCTGCGCGAGCTCGTAGCGGCGCACGAGCGCCTCGGGGCCGGCGTCGAGCACGGCGCGCGACTCGAAGCGCACCACGTGCTGGGCCTTCAGGTCCGCGTACATCGCGGACTCGATTCGCCCGGGGTCCGTGCCCCGCGCCGCGGCCACCTCCGCGAGGAGCGCGGCGCGATCGAAGCGCCCGTCCCTCCGCGTCGTGGCGGCGCGCTCGAAGACCTCGGCGCGGAGCGCCACCGGATCGGCCGGCGCCTCGACCTCGAAGGTGAGCGCGTCCTCGACCAGCTTGAAGAGGCCCTGCTTGAGCTTGTCGTCGCGCGGCTCGACCTCGATGGCGCCGAGCGCGAGGTCGAGCTCCTCGCGACGCATGCCCTCGTGCCCCTCGGCCACGCCGAGCACGGAGGCGGCGAGATCGACGGCGCGCTCGCGCCGGGCGCCGAGGGGCACCACGAAGAGCTGGTCTCCCTTGCGGCGCGTGTGGACGAGATCGGCAGTCAGCACCGGGCAAGCGTGCCGGGCGCTGCCTCCCCGATCAATTGCTCGGCTCGCCCCTCCGGTCCCTCCCGTCCGCGCGCTCGACGCGCGCTTCCGTCCGGCCCTCCGTGGCGAGCACTCCTGTCACCGGTCGTAGGCGCTGTGCTCGCGCCGGCGCTCGCTCGTGAAGGTCTCCGTCGTCTGGGCCGTCACGATCTCGTAGAGCAAGGCGTGCTTGCCCTCGCGCTTGCGCAGCACGCGCCCGAGCCGCTGCACGTGCTCGCGCACCGAGCCGGAGCCCGAGACGACGATCGCGACGTTGGCGTCGGGCACGTCCACACCCTCGTTGAGCACCTTGCTCGTCACGATCGCGCCGTATTTCTTCGAGGACAAGCCCGCGAGGATCTCGCTCCGCTCCTTGATCTTCGTCTGGTGCGTGATGGCGGGGACGAGGAAGCGCCGCGAGAGCGCGTAGCAGGTCGCGTTGTCCTGCGTGAAGAGCAGGACACGGTCGTCCTTGTGCTCGTCGAGCAGACGCTCGACGTAGTCGAGCTTCGCGGGCGCGGAGAACGCGAGCTCGCGCTGTCGGCGATACGCCTGCATCGCGCGCCGTCCCTCGGCGCTGCGTGAGCTGCGGATGATGAAGTCGCTCCAGCCGTGCTCGCTGCTCATCTGGATGCCGGCGCGGGAGAGGAACGAGCGATAGATCGCGCGCTCGGCGTCGTGCTCGCGACGCTCCTCGGGCGAGAGCTCGACCGACACGCGAATGGTCTCGTAGTCCGAGAGGAAGTCCCCCTCGAGGTCGACGATGTCGCGGCGGTAGACGACCGGGCCGACGAGCTGCTCCAAGAGGGTCTCGCGGCCGTCGGTGCGCTCGGGCGTCGCCGTCAGACCGAGGCGGAAGGGCGCGATCGTGAGCTCGGCCGAGAGCGCGTAGGTCGCTCCCGGCAGATGGTGGACCTCGTCGAACACGATCATCCCGAAGCGGTGGCCGAGATGCTCGGCGTGGATGTACGCGGAGTCGTAGGTCGTGACCGTGATCGGGCGGACGTCGTGAGAGCCGCCGCCGACGATGCCGATCGGGACGCCGAAGGTCGAGCGCAAGAGGTCGTACCACTGCCGCACGAGGTCGAGCGTCGGCGCGACGACGAGCGTCGAGCGGCGCCGCTGATCGATCGCCATGACGGCGACGTGCGTCTTTCCGGCTCCGGTCGGGAGCACGACGACGCCGCGCCCCCGCGCCTTGCGCCAGGCGGCGAGCGCCTCGTCCTGGTAGGGGCGCGGAGTGCGGTGCACGAGCACGCCGGTGGGCAGCTCCTCGTAGGCGCGCGCGCGATCCTCGAGGGGCGCTCCGGAGTCGCGGAAGAACAGGACGAGCTCCGCGTAGTAGCGACCAGGCGCGCGGTGCAGATGGCTGCGCCCGTCCCAGGCCAGCCACTCGGGCAGCGCGAGCCCGCTCGGAGCGTCCGAGAGCTCGAGCGTGCCGCCGCGGTACGCGAGGATCGCCATCGAGGCCGACAGTAGCAGGGCTCGGCCCGTGGGTCGGCTGGCTCTACACGCGCGAGCGCCGAGGGAAGCGCGCCGCGAGCCTCTTCGCGTACAGGTACGAGTCGCCCGGCCAGCGCGCGGAGACGTAGCGGCCGTCCTCGACCACGAACGCGGCGCGACCGTCGTCCCTCGTGCCACGCGCGGTGAGCACGCGCGGGCCGCGCTCGAAGTCTTCCGGACGCGCGAGCGCGGCGCGCACCTCGTCCTCGACGTACTTGGGATAGGTCCGGTAGTAGTCGCCGAGCTTCCACGCGGTGAGCATCCACGCGGTGCGCTCCATGTACTTCGGCAGACACGTGGTGCGCAGTCCGTGGAGCACGCTCTTGCCGGTGGCCGGATCGATCGCGCGCGCGAGGACCAGCGTGCCGTGGCAGATCGCGCCGATAGGCTTGCCCGAGCGCACGAAGGCGACGACGCGCGCGTGCAAGACCGGCGACGCGATGTACTGGCGCATCCCCTTGGCGTGCCCGCCGGCGAGGTGGAGCGCCTCGGCACGCTCGGGGCCGACGTCCTCGAAGCGGAGGGGCGCGCGGAACGAGGGTGAGTCGATCATCTCCTCGTAGAAGCGCCGGGGCTCCGGCGCGGCGCCGAGCTGGCCGAAGAGCACCCCCGTCAAGAGGAGCGGGTCGGCGGCAGCGACCGCGCCCGACTCGGTCGCGAAGAGCACGTCGTGGCCGGCCTCGGTCCAGAGCTTCCAGGGCACGGCGACCTCGGTGACGTCGAAGTCGCGATCGGGCAGCGGGACGAAGATGCGGGCCATCGGGGCGCGAGGATACTCGCTCTCGCTCTCGCTCTCGCTCTCGCTCTCGCTCTCGACCTCGCTCTCGCTCTCGACCTCGACCTCGCTCTCGACCTCGCTCTCGCTCTCGCTCTCGCTCTCGCTCTCGACCTCGACCTCGACCTCGCGCTCGCGCTCGACCTCGACCTCGACCTCGCTGTCGTGCACCCTCTCGCCGATGGACGCCTTCGACGTCGCGCTGCCGCGCGGGACCTGGCGCATCGAGCGCGCCGCCGAGAAGCTCGCGGCGCGCGACGCGCTGCCGGGGGCCAACGGCTGGGATCGCGCGGCGGCCGCGTTCCGGCGCGCCGCCGCGACGCTCCCGCGCGAGCTCTTCCTCGCGCCCGCGCTGCCGGCGAGCTGGATGGTCAACGCGCGCGCGCAGTCGCGCGTGTTCCAGCGCTGGCTCGCGCCGCCGCTCGTCGACCACTGGCGCACGCTCATCCAGCAGACCGCGGGTGGGCCCGAGGCGTGGCTCGCCGCACCCGAGTCGAGCCGGGCCGCCGTCGAGGAGGCGGTCGCCGCGCTCTCGATCGACGGACAGGGCCCGTGCGCGATCAGCAAGGCGCTGGCGCTGCTCGTCCCCGAGACGGTGCCGCTGATGGACGACGCGGCCATCGCCTTCCTCACGGGCGCCGTCCCGATGCCCGCGACCGCCGACGATCCGAGGGCGCCTGCCGCGCTCTTCGTTCCGACGCTCGACGCGTTCGCGGGCGCGGTGATCGAGGCCGAGCCGCAGCTGATCGCGCTCGCGCGGGGCCACGGGCAGGTGCCGCTCGACGCCGCGCAGGTGCTCGACCGCCTGCTCTGGGTCGACTCGTGGGGACACCGGGTGCTGAAGCTCGGCTGACGGGGCTCGACCTCGCTCTCGCTCTCGCTCTCGACCTCGCTCTCGCTCTCGACCTCGCTCTCGACCTCGCTCTCGCCCTCGCACGAGCAAGCCGCCAGCCAGAGGGCGGCGAGCGCCGCCAGCCCGACGCGCACGCTCACGGAGGCGAGGACTGCGCCAGCAGCCAGTCCACGATCACCTGCGCGCTCGCGTCCGAGAACGTCGGGATGTGGCCCGAGCGGGTCATGGTGAAGAGCGAGACGCGCGCGCCCGTGCAGCCGACCACGTAGTCCGTCGGCATCGTCTCGGCTCCAGGAACGGCGCCGTCGAGATCGAGGGATGCCGGGCTGCGCGCCATCGTGATGTCGCACGACGCGAAGCCCGCCCAGCGCTGCGTGGCCTCGATCGCACCGAAGAACGAACCGGCCACGCCGTCGTAGGGGATCACCGTGTCGGCCGTCCCGTTCAGGTCGAGGATCGAGACGGGGCGCGAGGGCGCGCAGAACGTCTGCGGCTCCCCCGCGGCGATCGACGCGATGCCCGCGATCCTGCTCGCCTCCGCGCACGCCATGACGTAGGCCATGAAGCCGCCGCTGGCGTGGCCGACGAAGTAGACGCGACTCGTATCGAGCGGGAGCATCGCCTCGGCCTGATCGATGACGGTCCCGAGATACGCGATGTCGTTCGCGGTGGTGTGACCGATGACCCCGTCGTTCCACGTGAGGAAGCCGTCCGAGCCCCGCGTCCCCGTCGGGAGCGCCAGCATCACCCCGCTCGCGCGCGCGGCAGTCCCGAGGTGCAGGTACATCTCCTCGACCGGCCCCGTCACGCCGTCGCCGTGGAGCAGGATGATCAGGGGCATCGGCGTCGTCCCGTCGAAGCTCGACGGGATGATGACCGGCGCAGGACGCGCCGCGGTGCCGAGGTCGAACTGCGGCCCGGCGTCGCGGCCCGGACGGAAGGCGTCGTTCGTGTTGGCGTCCGTCGGAGGCGCAGCGGCGTCCGATCCGGCGTCGACGACGGCCGGCGCAGGCGTCCCGCACGCGAGGGTGGTCAGCGCGAGGAGCGATCCCCAGAAGCTCGTTCTACGCATGCGCCGGGCGTAACACGGCGCGGGGCGCGCGTCAGGCGGCTTCGCGCTCGGTCGACGGCGCCGCAGCCGCCTCGGTCTTCGAGGCCTCGCGACGCGCCCGGGACTTCTCGCGGCGCTCACGGTCCTGCTTCTCGAGCTCGGTGCCGACGTAGGGGACCCGCGTGCCCATGACGTGGTCGAACCAGGGGCGGGTGACGCACCAGTTCTTGTGCTGGTCCGGCCCCATGTGGTGGTCGTAGTGCCAGGGCAGGTGCTCGCGCGCCCACTGCGGATCCTCGTGGGACTTCTTGTGGACGCGGTAGTAGTTGGCGATCGAGTAGAGGACCGTGCCGGTGAAGAAGGGCGCGATCGGGAACAGGGGCGCGTGCACGAGCGCCGCGGCGAGCAGCCCGGCGGCCTCCTTGCCCTGCGCGTGCCAGCCGAACACCGAGCGCTCGTAGTCCTTGTCGCGCATCTCCTTGAGGCGAGCCTGGCGGTGGTGCTCGAGAAAGTGGAAGCTCCACATGCCGCCCGGCTTCTTGGAGTCGGGCCCGTGCAGGACGTACTTGTGGATGAGCCACTCGCCGGCATTGGCGTACAAGAGACCGAGCGGAATCCCGAGCATGGCGCCTTCCTTTTCTAGGCCGACAAAACGTGACCAAACGGTCATCATTTAGTAGAGGAGGTCGGCCCGGTTGTCCAGGGAAATCGTGAAGACGGCTGCGAACGCGACGCCGAATGCTGACCATCCGGTCGCGGTGATGGCGAGGCGGCCCGGATTGCCGGGCGGTAAGCGCGACGAGAACCGCCGGGCGAAGACCGACGGGCTCATGGCCGCGGCGCTGCCGCTGTTCCTCGCGCGCGGCGTGGAGGCGGTGACGATCGACGACATCACGCGGGCGGCGAAGGCCGCCAAGGGCAGCTTCTATAGGTACTTCAGCAGCAAGGACGCCCTGGTCGCCGCGATCGTCGCGCCGGCCGCCGCCGACGTCGACGCGGCGCTCTGCCGCTGTGCCGAGCGCCTCGGCGAGGCCTCCGACCGCGGGACGCTCTTCGCCGCCTACCAGGAGCTGGCGCTCGCGCTCGTCCCGCTCGCGCTGCACCGCCTCGACGTGGTGCGCCTCTACCTGCAGGAGAGCCGCGGCGCCGCGACCGGCGCCCGCGCCCCTCTCGTCCAGCTCGGCGTCCGCATCGACGAGGGCGCCATCCGACTGACCACGATCGCGGTCGAGCGCGGCCTGCTCGACGTCTCCGATCCGCGCATCTCGGCGCTCGCCGTGGTCGGCGCGATCGAGCGCCTGGCGTTCAGCGTCCTGTCGGGGCGCCTCGATGCGCAGCCCGTCGACATCGTGGCCACGCTCATCCGGCTGGTGCTCGACGGCATCGCCAAGCCGCGCGAGCGCTGACCCTCGACGATCGCGCGCTCCGGGGCCATGAACGGGTGACTCCATGAGCGCCGCGGCCATCGAACGCCCTTCCCGTCCCTTCCTCGAAGCGCTGCGCGAGGGCCCGCTCGTGTTCGACGGCGCGATGGGGACGATGCTCTACGAGCGCGGACAGCTCTACACGCAGAACTTCGACGCCCTGTGCATGACGCGCGACGACCTCGTGCGCTCGGTTCACCAGGCCTACCTCGCGGCGGGCGCGCAGGTGCTCCAGACCAACACCTTCGGCGCGAACCGCTACCGCCTCGCGCCCCACAACCTCGAGGGGCAGCTCGACGCGATCAACCGCGCTGGCGTGCGCATCGCGCGAGAGGCGGGCGGGGCGAAGGCCTACGTCGCGGCGTCGATCGGACCGACGGGGCGGCTCCTGAAGAGCGTCGTCGCCAGCGAGCACCCGAACCTCGAGAGCGCGTTCCGACACCAGGCGATCGCGCTGCTCTCCGCGGAGCCCGATCTGCTGATCCTCGAGACGTTCCGCCAGACGGAAGAGATCCGCCTGGCGATCCGCGGCGCTCGGCGCGCGCTCGCCGAGGTGAGCCCGGAGCTGCGCGTGCC
>JBGAQA010000130.1:0-16104 GCA_044220955.1 Sandaracinaceae bacterium | reverse complement strand
GAGCCGCCCGTCGTGCTCGCCAGCGCGTACGCGTTCGACTCGGCGGACGACGCCGCCGCGCAGTTCCGCGGCGAGGCGGCGGGACACATCTACACGCGCTGGTCGAACCCGACGGTGCGCGCCCTCGAGGACAAGATGGCGGCGCTGGAGGGGGCGGAGGCGTCGGTCGCGTTCGCGAGCGGGATGGCGGCGGTGGCGGCCGCGTTCCACGCGCTCTCTGTGACGGGCGACCACGTCGTGGCCTCGGCGAGCCTCTACGCGGAGTCGGCGCGCCTGCTCCGCGAGCAGCTCCCGCGCTTCGGGATCGAGACCTCGTTCGTCGACACGACGGACCTCGCGGCGGTGCGCGCGGCGATGCGACCCCGCACGCGGATCCTCTACGTGGAGACGCCCGCGAACCCGACGCTCGCGATCAGCGACCTCGCCGCGCTCGCGGGGATCGCGCACGAGGGCGGCGCGAAGCTCGTCGTCGACGGCACCTTCGGCACTCCGTACCACCAGCAGCCGCTCGCGCTCGGCGCGGACGTGGTGCTGCACTCGGCGACGAAGTCGATCTCCGGGCACGGCGACACGATCGGAGGCGTCGCGTCGGGCGCGAAGGACGTGATGAAGGCGCTGCGCGAGACGGGCGTCCGGACCTCGGGCGCGCCGATGGCGCCGATGACGGCGATGCTCGTCGCTCGCGGAGCGCGGACGCTCTGGCTCAGGATGGAGCGCGCGAGCGCGACGGCCGCGTGGCTCGCGGAGCGCCTCGCCGGCGACGCGCGCATCGAGGCCGTGCACTATCCTGGGCTCGCCACGCATCCACACCACGCGCTCGCGAGGAGGCAGATGCGGAACGGTTTCGGCGCGATGGTCAGCTTCGAGGTGCGCGGAGGCCTGCCCGCGGGCAAGCGCTGCTACGACCGGCTCGAGGTGATCGCGCGGGCGGTGAGCCTCGGCGACGTGCGCTCGCTGATGACCCACCCCGCCTCGACGACGAGCGCCTCGATGCCGCGCGAGGACCGGCTGCGCGCGGGGATCACCGACGGGCTGATGCGGATGAGCGTGGGGATCGAGGACCGGGACGACCTCTGGGAAGACCTGAGCGCCGCGCTCGCGTGAAGGCGGCCTCGACGGGCCTCTGACGGATCCTGGGGGATTCGAACCCACGACCTACGGCTCCGGAGGCCGTCGCTCTATCCAGCTGAGCTAAGGATCCTTGCTGGACCGGTTGTCTATCGCAGCGCTCAGAGCGTGTCCACCGGGCCGGCGCCCTCGCGCACGACGACGATGTCGGGGCCGCTCACGTCGAGGATCGTGCTCGGCACGAGACCGCCGTAGCCGGCGTCGAGGATGAGGTCGACGCCCGGGTACGCCTCGTCGATGTCGGCCGGATCGTTGAGCGTCTCGCCTTCCTTCGAACAGGTGCTGGACACGATCGGCTTTCCCAGCGCCCGCACGAGCGCGAGCGCGACCTCGTGGTGCGGGACGCGGATGCCGACGGTCTTGCGCTTGCCGATGTGGAGCATGCGCGGCGCCTCGCGCGTCGCCTCGAGGATGAAGCAGTAGGGACCCGGAGTGAGGCGGCGCATGGTGCGGTACGTGTGGTTCGACACCACGCCGTACTTCGCGATCTCGCCGAGGTCCGCGCAGATGAACGCGAGCGGCTGATCGGGCTTCATCGCCTTCATGCGGTAGATGCGCTCGACCGCCTTCTTGCTCGTGAAGTCACAGCCGAGCCCGTACACGGTGTCGGTCGGGTACGCGATGACGCCGTCGTCCTTGAGGATCTCGATCGCCTTGGCGATCTTGCGCGGCTCGGGGTGCTCGGCGTTGATCTCGAGGCGCATCGCGTCAGGGCCGCGCGTGGATGAGCTTGCGGGTCTCGCCGTCCTCGAAGAGGCAGACGATGAAGCCGTCCGGCGTGACCTGAACGACCTTCCCGACGCCGAATTTCGCGTGGATGAAGAAGTCGGTCTCGCGGTAGCGGACGGCGCGATCCCAGGGGCGAGCGACTGCGCGCGCGCGCTGGACTTCGCCGGGATCGAGGCGCGGCTGGCCGCGCCTGGCGGCCGAGGGAGAACGCTCGCCGCTCGCCTTGGCGCGCGAGCCGCTGCCCGCGACGCCGCGGGGCGGAGGCGAGCCCGGCGGCACACGCGCCGGCGCCTCGACGGCGAGCTTGGCGATCTGGCCGACCATGCGGCGCGCCGTGGTCACGACCGAGAGGCGCGGATCGGAGAGGACCACCTCCTCGACCGTCGTGCTGCGCCCGCTCGCGAGGTTGGCCTCGTAGTGCTTGGTACACGCGCGGGCGATGATCGCGAGACGCTCGGCGTCGTCGAGCTGGCCGGGGCCGGCGCCCAGCGCCGGGAAGGCGATGCGGATGACGTTGCGCTCGCGCACGTACTCGAGGGCGGCCGTGACGGCGCGCTCGATCGCCTCGCGCGAGGGCGCCGGCGCCTGCGTGCCGCGATCCTCGGGCGGCCGCGTGGCGACCCAGAGCATGAAGTCGCAGTGGAGGCGCCCCGGGATCATCCGCAGCAGCGCTCCCTCGGCGATCGCCCCGCCGGCGCGGGTGCGCTCCGTGTCGAGCACGCGCGGCAGGTCCGGGCCGTAGGCCTGGAGCAGTTCGCGATCCGGGCCGGGGCCTGGCCAGAGGCGCAGGTCGGTGGTGCCATCGTGGACGATGACGCCGACGCGTCGCGAGGTGGGGAGCTCGTAGGTGTTGGCCTGGACGAGGGAGAGATCCATCGCGGGCGCCCTGGTACCACGGGCCGCGCGGAATGCGAGCGGGCGAGTTTCTTGACCCCGCCGCACGGCAGGGTGTTCGAGTCGGGCATGCGCCGCGTCGCGTTCCTCGCAGTCGTGCTCTTCGGCCTGGCAGGAGCCCGGGCGAGAGCGACGCCCGACCCGACGGAGGGGGCGCCCACGAGCATCGTCGGCGGGAGCGAGAGCACGCCCGAGGGCGAGGGCGAGGAGGAGGACGAGGGCGAGGAGGAGCGTCCGGCCCACGTCTTTCGCTGGTCCGACGGCCCCCGCCGGGTCGCGACCGCGCGCGGCGCATCGCTCGCCCGGGCCACCGCGCTCGGGCTCGGCACGATCGCGTGCGCGCATGCGCTGCTCCGCGGCGCGCCCGACCCGCGCTGGGTCGCCGCCGCGCGAGGCCGCACTCCCTCCCGTCTGCTCTGGCCCGTCGACGACGGACGCTGGGTGCGCGGCTTCGGCTACGTTCGCCGTACGAGGCCCGACCTGATCCACCGCGGCGCCGACATCGCCGGCGAGACGGGCGCGACGGTTCGTGCCGCAGCCGACGGCATCGTGGCGTACTCCGACAACGGCCTGCACGGCTACGGCAACGTCGTCCTGATCGTGCACCGCAACGGCTGGATGACCCTCTACGCACACAACTCGCGCACGACGGTCCAGGCCGGCTACCGAGTCCGGCGCGGCGAGCGCATCGCGCTCGTCGGCTCGACCGGCATCGCGCACGGCCCGCACGTGCACTTCGAGCTCTGGGACCGCGGCCATGCGATCGATCCCGCGGCGCTCTTCGACGGAGGCCCGCCCTACATCGAGCGCCTCGGCGCGCGCGCCGCCGAGCACGGCGCGGTGCCTCCGCCACGTCCGGTCACCGACGCCGATCGCCCAGCCGAGGCCCCCCTCGCGCCGCACCCCGACGAGGCGCTGGACACGGCCGGTCGCGCGCGTCGATCCTCTCGCTCGGAATGAGTGCGTTCGATCTGGATCGCATCGGCGGGCGCCGCGCGCTCGACGCGCTGGTCGACACCGTCGTCGAGGCCGGCGACGAGGCGCGCCGCATGTTCGAGCGCGGCCAGGCGCACGTCGAGACCAAGCCCGACCGGACGCCGGTGACGCTCGCCGACAAGATGGTCGAGGATCGGCTCCGCGCGTTCCTCGCGCGCGAGCACGCGAGCGCCGGCTTCCTCGGCGAGGAGACCGGCGCCAGCGGCCCGACCTCCACGCTGCGCTTCGTGCTCGATCCGATCGACGGCACGCGCGCGTTCGTGCGCGGGCTCGACACGTGGAGCGTGCTGCTCGGCCTGGAGGCCGATGGAGCCCCGGCGCTCGGCGTCGCGTACATGCCGGCGGCACGCGAGCTCTTCGTCGGCTTCCGCGGCGGTGGCGCGTACGCGGACGGACGGCCCTGCCGCGTGTCGCGCGTCGCCACGCTCGCGGACGCGACCATCACGCACGGCGTGATCGCGCAGTTCACGGAGAGCGGGCTCGCGCACCTGCTCCCGAGGCTGGCGGAGAAGACGAGCGCGCGCGGGCTCTCCGACTTCGACGGCTACCGCAACCTGCTGCGCGGGCGCGTGGACGCGATGGTGGACCCCGGCGTGAAGCCCTGGGACCTGTGCGCTCCCGCCGTGCTCGTGCGCGAGGCCGGAGGACGGCTCACGAGCCTGTCGGGCGAGGAGACGATCCACGGGGGCAGCGGGCTCGCCACGAACGGCGTGATCCACGACGAGCTGCGCGCGCTCCTCGCCGGCTGAGCCGGGCGCGCGACCGGTGCGCAGCGCCGCGGACCTGGCACCGGGGATCGATCCCGCGCGCCCGAGGGGGGTCAGCTGCTCGAGCCGCGGCGCCGGACCAGGACGGCGGTGCCGCCCGCGCAAGCGAGCAGCAGCAGGAACGAGAGCCCGCAGCAGCAGGCCCCCGCGCCGGTGTACTCGGTGTTCTCCTCGACGGCGTGGTCGTCGATCATCAGGATGAGTGGATCCTCGCCCGCCGCGATGTCGGAGCTGCGCATGCTCTCCCAGCGCTCGACCTCCGAGTACGAGTACACGGCACCGGAGAGCGAGAGGCATGAGGTGACGAGGAAGAAGAGCGCTCCGCAGCCGGTCGCGAAGTGCCAGGGCGCCCCGCCCTGAGCGGCGGGCGCGCCGGGTCCCTGGACAGCGCCGCCTCCGCCGCCGGACGCCACGGCACCCTGCGCCGCACCGGACCCGCCGCGCATGAGCAGCGCGATACCGGCGACGATGATCAGGAAGTCGACGAGCATGCAGAGCACGCCCCCGATCAACGCCGGCATCGCCTCGTCGGCGCTGATGTGCCCGTGTGGGTCGACGAAGACGTGGAACGCACCGAACGCCGCGGCGCAGAAGGCGAAGAAGAGCAGGATGCCGCCGCACCCGATCGCGACCTTGGGCCCGGTGTTGTTCCCGTTCATCGGCGCTGTGTCTCATGTTTCGCGCCGGCCGTCGACGCGAGGCGTCAGAGGAGGCGCTCGAAGAAGCGGTCGCAGCCGGTGTGGCCGGTGCAGCCGCGCGGCCCGGAGACACGCTCGAAGCCCATCTTCGCGTAGAGAGCCTGCGCAGCGTCCATCCCCGTGAGCGTCTCGAGGTAGCAGCGCCGGTAGCCGAACGCGCGCGCGGAGTCGAGGCAGCGCTCGAGCACGGCGCGCCCGAGCCCGAGCCCTCGCGCCTCCGGGAGGAAGTACATCTTGCGCAGCTCGCACGTGTGGGCGTCGCCGCCGTCGAGGGGTGCGACGCCGCCGCCGCCGACCACCGCACCGTCCTTCTCGACGACGAAGTACGCGGCGCGCGGACGAGCGTAGGCTGCGCTCATCGCGGCGACCTCGGGGTCGTGGATCGCGAAGCCCGGCCCGCTGGCGCCGAAGCGGGTCATCACGGCGCGGATGATCGCGGCGACGGCGGCGTCATCGCGGGGCTCGATCGGGCGGATCACGGGGTCGGGCACGGCGAGCGAGGATACCTCGCTCTCGCTCTCGCTCTCGCTCTCGCTCTCGCTCTCGCTCTCGCTCTCGCTCTCGCTCTCGCTCTCGCTCTCGCCCTCGCCCTCGCCCTCGCCCTCGCCCCCACTCTAGCTCTCGCTCTCGCCACACCGTCGCCGTCGCGGCGACCGTTCGCCGTTTTGTCGCTGGCTCGGCTCGTCGGCGCCCGCTGCGTCGCGAATTCCGCGCTGGCATCGTCCGTGCTCGTCGTTCTCGCATGGACACCCCGCCCTTCCCGGTCCGCGCGCTCCTCCATCGCTGGTTCGTCGAGTACAACCCGACGTACCTCTTCAGCGCCGCACTGGTGCTCGCCGGGCTCACGCTGGTCTCGTGCGACCTCGCCGACGAGGGCGCGCTCGCCGGGCTCGCGGTGACCGCCGTCGCCGAGACCTACGCGCTCGCGCTCATCGGCGGCGCCGCGCTGCTCGTCCGGCTCGGCCAGCGGCGGGTCGCGGTGATGGTCGGGCTGCTCGCGGCGCTCTATCAGTGCGACCTCACCCTGCACGTCGAGACCTGCGCGTACCTCGGCGGTCTCGGCTGGGCGCTCGCGCTCGGCTGGGCCGCTCTCTTCCACGTGAAGCTGCGCCTGCTCGCCCGCGCCCTCGAGCTCACCCCGTCTCGGTCGGCGCTCGCCGTGCCCTCGATCGGAGCGCTCGGCCTCTCGCTCTTGCCGCACGCGCTGCGCGATCTCCCGACGGACGCGCGATCGTGGCTCGTCGCGCTCTTCGTCTTCGGTCTCGGCGCGCTCGGGCTCTGGACGGAGCGCGCGATCGAGAGCGCGGCCGGCTACGACTACCGCGGGCGGCGGGCGATCCGCGGCACCTGGCTGATGTGGGCCGGCCTCGCGCTCGCGCACGTCGTCTACACGAGCGTCGCGATGCACGTGGACCTTCTCGCGCTGGCGCCCGGCGCATTGCTGCTGACGACGCGCTGGGCGCGCCGGGAGCGCACCGTGTGGATCACCTCGCTCGCGACGCTCGCGCTCACCGCGCTGATCCTCCCGCAGTCCTTCTGGGTCAGCGCGGCGCTGGTCGCGCTGGTCCTGACGCTCCGCGCCCTCCGCGTGCCCATGTGCTTGCCCACCCCCACGCCCGAGAGCGCCGGCACCCCCGCGCCCTACCGCGGCGCGCCGCCGGAGGATCCGACGCCGGAGACGAACCGAGAGATGCCCGAGACGGTGTTCGTCTTCGCAGAGCGCGCCGCCCGCGAGCGCCTCTTCGCCGGCGCGCTCGCGAGCGCGCACCTCTCCGCGTGGACCGTTCTCACGACCGGAGGTCTCTGGCGCACGCACGTCGTGTGGCTCGACCTCGTGCTCGTCGTCGTGCTCGCGGCGATGTCCTGGCGCGCCCGCCGCCCGTACGCGCTCGCGCCCGCCGCCGCGCTCGGCGCGCACGTCGCGATCACCATCGGGTGGCTCCACGTGCCGCGCGGCGCCGCGGAGTACGGCGTCTGGGCCATCGGCCTCGGCTTCGCGCTGCTCGGCGGCTCGCTCGCCACGAGCTGGCGGCTGGCGGCGCCGCGGCCGAGAGAAGCCGCGACGGGGTAGCGCCTCTCGTGAGCCACGGCGATCCGCTACACTGCTCGGAATGGAAGCGCGCGACCTCCGGCGGTTGACGATCGACGAGTACGTCGCGCTCGACCGCGCGAGCGAGGAGCGACACGAGTACGTGAACGGCGAGGCGTTCGCGATGGCGGGGGGACGCCCTGAACATGCCGTCGTGACCGGGAACGTGTACGCCGCGCTGCGAGGCACGCTCCGGGGCAAGCCCTGCCTCGCGCTCAACGAGGCACAGAAGATCGCGACGCCGCGCACGGCTGCCTACCACTACCCGGACGCCAGCGTGATCTGCGGCGATCCGATCCGGGACTCGCGTGACGAGAACGCGTTCGTGAACCCCACGGTGCTCGTCGAGGTCCTCTCACCCACCACGGCCGACTACGACCGCGGAGGGAAGTTCGTCCACTACCGCTCGCTCGAGACGCTGCGCGAGTACGTCGTCGTCGACGAGTCCGCGCGCCTGGTCGAGCACCACGAGCGCCAGGGCGACGGCGACACGTGGCTGATGACCGTCCGGCGCACCGGCAGCTTCGCGCTCCGGTCGATCGACGCGACGCTGGCGGTCGAGGATCTCTGGGTCGACGTCGATCGGGTGAAGCAAGCCGTCGCCGGCTGACCGCTCTCGCACCCGCTCGCGTTCGCTGGCTCGCATGACGCACCGCGCTATCGTCGCGCCCGTGACGGCGACCCCGAAGGCTCATCCCATCGAGAAGATCCTCTGCGCCAACCGCGGCGAGATCGCGATCCGCGTGTTCCGCGCCGCGACGGAGCTCGGGCTCTCGACCGTCGCCGTCTACTCGCACGAGGACCGTGTGCACCTGCACCGCTACAAGGCGGACGAGGCCTACCTCGTGGGCGCGCTCCCAGGCGGCAAGCGCAAGAGCGCGGTCGCGGCGTACCTCGGCATCGACGAGATCCTCGAGATCGCCAAGGCGGCGAACGTCGACGCGATCCACCCTGGCTACGGCTTCCTCGCCGAGAACGCCGGGCTCGCGCAGGCGTGCGCCGATGCGGGCATCGCGTTCGTCGGTCCCTCGGCCGCCGTGCTCCGTCGCTTCGGCGACAAGACCTCCGCGCGCAGGCTCGCCGCCGAGATCGGCGTGCCCACCGTGCCCGGCACGGACGGCGCCGTCGGCACGCTCGACCAGGCGCGCGCGTTCGTCGAGACGAGCGGCCTGCCCGTCATCATCAAGGCGGCGATGGGCGGCGGCGGGCGCGGCATGCGCGTCGTGCGCGAGGCGGGCGAGCTCGCGGAGTCCTTCGAGCGCTGCAAGTCCGAGGCGCTCGCGGCGTTCGGCGATGGCACCGTCTTCCTCGAGCGCTACGTCGAGCGCCCGCGCCACATCGAGGTACAGATCCTCGCAGACGCGGCCGGTGAGGTGATGCACCTGTTCGAGCGCGACTGCTCGGTTCAGCGCCGCCACCAGAAGGTCGTCGAGATGGCGCCCGCACAGGCGCTCGACCCCGACGTGCGCGCCGCGCTCTGCGCCGATGCCGTGAAGCTCTGCCGGGCCGCCGGCTATCGCAACGCGGGCACGGTCGAGTTCCTCGTCGACCGCGGCGGTCGCGTCGGCGCCAAGCACTACTTCATCGAGGTCAACCCGCGCATCCAGGTCGAGCACACCGTCACCGAGGAGGTGACCGGCATCGACCTCGTGCAGTCGCAGATCCGCATCGCGGGCGGCGCGACGTTCGCGGAGCTCGGTCTCTCGCAGGACGCCGTCGCCGTGCGCGGCGTCGCGATCCAGTGCCGTGTGACGACGGAAGATCCGCGCAAGAGCTTCCAGCCCGACACGGGCCGCATCGAGGCGTTCCGCGCCGGCGAGGGCATGGGCATCCGGCTGGACGCGGGCAGCGGCTACGCCGGCGCGCAGATCGCGCCCGACTACGACTCGCTCCTCGTGAAGGTCACGGCGCGCGCGCTCACGTTCGACAGCGCGATCCACAAGCTGCACCGCTCGCTCGCCGAGTTCCGCGTGCGCGGCGTGAGCACGAACATCCCGTTCCTAGAGAACGTGCTGCGCCACCCCGACTTCGCGGCCGCGAACACGTACACGGCGTGGGTCGACGCGACGCGCGAGCTCTTCGACTTCCCCAACCGGAAGAACCGCGCGCAGCGCATCCTGCGCCACCTCGCCGAGCTCGCGGTGAACGGGCCGGAGGTGCCCGGCATGGGCGCCACGACTCCGATGCCCGCGAAGATCACGCCGATGCCGCCGGTGATCCCGCCGCAGTGGACGCAGCCGAAGGCGCCGCCGCCGCAAGGCTTCCGCGACATCCTGGTGAACCTCGGCCCGGCCGCGTTCGCGAAGTCGGTGCGCCAGCACCGCGGGCTGCTCGTGACCGACACGACGTGGCGCGACGCGCACCAGTCGCTGCTCGCCACGCGCGTGCGCACGCTCGATCTCGAGAAGATCGCGCCGCACACGGCGCGCCTGATGCCTTCTCTCTATTCGCTCGAGTGCTGGGGCGGCGCCACCTTCGACGTCGCGCTGCGCTTCCTGCACGAGTGCCCCTGGGACCGTCTCGAGCGCCTGCGCGCGCTCGTGCCGAACGTCCCGTTCCAGATGCTCTTCCGCGGCGCCAACGCCGTCGGGTACACGAGCTATCCCGACAACGTCGTCGTGGCGTTCGCGAAGATGGCCAAGGACAGGGGCGTCGACGTCTTCCGCATCTTCGACTCGCTCAACTACGTCGAGAACCTGAAGCTCGGCATCGACGCGGTCGGCGAGGCCGGCGGCGTGATCGAGGCGGCGATCTGCTACACGGGCGACGTCAGCGACGCGTCGCGCACGAAGTACTCGCTCCAGTACTACGTCGATCTGGCAGGGCAGCTGAGCAAGCTCGGCATCCACGTGCTCGCCGTGAAGGACATGGCGGGCCTCTTGAAGCCGCGCGCGGCCACGATGCTCGTCTCGTCGCTCCGCCGGGCATTCCCCGATCTGCCCATCCACGTGCACACGCACGACACCGCCGGCACGGGCGTCGCGTCGATGCTCGCGTGCGCCGAGGCCGACGCGGACGCGGTCGACCTCGCGCTCCCCGCGATGGCCGGCCTCACGTCGCAGCCGACCATGAGCGCCGTCGTCACCGCGCTGCGCGGCAGCCCGCGCGACACGTCGATCGATCCCGAGGCGATCCGGCTGCTCAACGGGTACTGGGAGGAGGCGCGCGCGCTCTACGCGCCCTTCGAGACGGGGATGACCGGCTACGCGCCCGACCTGCACGAGCACGAGATGCCGGGCGGGCAGTACACGAACCTGCTCTTCCAAGCGCAGCAGAACGGCCTGGGCGATCGCTGGTCGGCCATCAAGCGCGCCTACCGCGAGGCGAACTTCGTGCTCGGCGACATCATCAAGGTGACGCCCTCGAGCAAGACGGTGGGCGACCTCGCGCAGTTCATGGTGCAGAACGATCTCGACGCGAAGGGCGTGGTCGAGAAGGCCGACACGCTCTCGTTCCCGTCGTCGGTGGTCGAGTTCTTCGAGGGCCGGCTCGGCCAGCCGCACGGCGGCTTCCCCGAGCCGCTCCGCACGCGTGTGCTGCGCGGCAAGAAGCCCATCACCGGCCGCCCTGGCGTGGAGCTCGCGCCGCTCGATCTCGGCAAGCTGAAGGCGGACCTGATCGCCGAGCACCCCGGCGTGACCATCCACGATCACGACGTGATGAGCGCGGCGATGTACCCCGACGTGTTCCGCGAGTACCGCACGTTCCGCAGCGAGCGCGGCGACGTGTCGCGGCTGCCGACGCGCGAGTTCCTCGTGGGCCTCAACAAGGGCGAGGAGCTCATGTTCGACATCGAGCGCGGCAAGACGCTCGTCGTCACGCTGCGCGCGATCGGCGAGCTCGACGAGGAGGGGAACCGGCGCGTGTTCTTCGACCTGAACGGGCAGCCGCGCGCGATCACGGTCGCCGACAAGAAGGCGAAGACGACCGTCAAGACGCGCGAGCGCGCGAAGGTCGGCGATCCCGGCTCGATCGGGGCGCCGATGCCGGGCACGGTCGTCGACGTGCGCGTGAAGCGCGGCGCCGCCGTGAAGAAGGGCGAGCCGCTCTGCGTGCTCTCGGCGATGAAGATGGAGACCGTCGTCGCCTCGCCGGTCGACGGCGCGGTGTCGCGGATCGCGGTTGCCAAGAGCGACGTGCTCAAGGCGGGCGACCTGCTCGTGGAGATGACGCTCTCGGCCTGACGTGCCGCCGTTCGCACTGTACGAGCTGCGCACGCGCGCCCGCGTCGCCCCGCGCGACGACGCGCAGGGCGCGGCGTTCGGCCTCTACGAGCGCAGACCGCCGATCAGCCGGAGACGGCGCCCGCTCCGGCGGATCAGAGCCATCGCCGACGCCGGAAGAACGCGACGAGCCCCACCGCCGTCAAGAGCATCGTCCCGATGGCGACGAAGTAGCCGTAGCGCCAGTGCAGCTCGGGCATGACGTCGAAGTTCATGCCGTAGAGGCCCGCGATGAACGTGAGCGGCAGCATGATGGTGCTCGAGAGCGTGAGCACCTTCATCACCTCGTTCATCTTGTGCCCGTTGATCGAGATGTAGGCCTCCATCGCGCCGTTCACGATCTCGCGGAAACTGTCGCCGAGATCGACCACGCGCACGAAGTGGTCGTAGGCGTCGCGGAAGAAGGGACGGGTCTCCTCGGGGATGAGCGCGAAGTCGCCGCGACCGAGGCGGTTGAGGATCTCCTTCTGGTGGAGGCCCACGCGGCGCAGGCGTTGGAGCGTCTTCTTCATCGCGAAGACCTGCTCGAGCAACTGCGGCCCCGTCCCGTGGAGGATCTCGGTCTCGAGCCGGTCGATGTCCGAGTCGAGCCGGTCCATGAGCGGCAGAAAGCGCTCCGTGATGTCCTCGACCATCAGGTACGCGACGTAGGCGGCGCCCTTGCGGAGCTCGGCGGGCCTGCGCCTCACGGTCTCCAGCGCGGACTGCACCGCGTGGTTGTCGGGTGGGTGGCTCGAGACCAGCCAGTTCGCGCCGATGAAGAAGTCGAAGTCGACGGTGTCGATGACGCCCTTCTTCTCGCAGCCCGGCGAGAGGGCGTGGAAGACCACGTAGAGGTACTTCTCGAAGCGCTCGACCTTCGGGGTCGGCGCGTCTGCGATCATGTCCTCGATCAGGATGGGGTGGATGTCGAAGGTCGAGGCGAGGAGCTTCTTCTCCGGCTCGCCGGGGTCCCACATGTCGACCCACACGACGTTCTTCGGGTTCGCGAGCAGTGCAGGTAGCTCGGCCTCCGTCGTGGTCTCGAGCTCGTCCTGCCCTTCCCTCAGCGCGACGATTCGGATGGTCATTGGGGGATCCTTACTCCAAAGTCGGCCGCGTCGAAGAGGTTCTCCTCGTCTGCCTCCGCGCGGATTGGCCGCGCCTCCGTGTCGCGCCATGCGCGGACCGCCGCCGCGATCGCGCCTTCTTCGCCATCCTCGCCGCACTCGTCGCTCGCGCCGTGCAGCGCAATCATCGCCGCCCGCCACGCGCGCGCCGCCTCCGGGCCGCGCCCGACCCGCTCGACGAGCGCGCGCGTCCCGCGGATCGCCGCGACCGTCCGGTCCATCGCCGTCTGCGGCGGCGCGCCCGGGAGCTGACCTATCAGATCGAGACCGAGCGGATCGACGCCAGCCAGGACCCGGGCCGGCTCGACCCAGTCGGGGACGCCGCCGCGGCGCAGCACCTCCACCCACGCGAGCGCGCTCTCGAGCAGTGCCCGCGCCTCGTCGAACGAGAGCACCTCCGGCGCCGCTTCGATCAGCGCGAGCCGACGAGCAACGCGCGCTCTCGACGGCTCGCCGCCGAGCGACCCTTCGACGAGTGAGCGCGTCTCGGCGTCGAGCGCACTGGGATCGCCGATGCGCGGGATCACGCTCGCGTGGCGCGCCAGCGAGGACGCGCTCGCGCACGCCAGGACGAAGCACGCCGCGAACACCCACCCTCACGGAGCGACTCTACCGCGCTCTGCGTTTCCTCAACGCGCGCGACCCTGCGGCGCATATCGCGCGAGAGCAGGAGGAGCTCATTGGTAAATCCTGCCCTTTCAGTTGATGAAGTTCATCGACGAAAGGGCAGGACTCCCTTTCAAACCGTGCGTGCGGATTTCCCGCACACGGCTTACCGATGGTCGTTCGTGTCGCGGCATTACGCAGCCTCCGGATACTGGACGGTGCCTCGCAGACGGTGGAGCCCGAGGCCGTGGAAATAGTCGCGGTCCCAGCGATTCGCTTCACCCGGACGCAGGTGGCGGCCCTTCCTCTTCACGCGGAGCGTTCGGAGTCGGAGCCACACGTATCCGCGCGAGTCTCGTGGAGATGCTCCCGGAGTTCAGTGACTCCGACATCGTTCCCTCGTTCGGTTCCATCAACCGGACGCCCCGTCCCTGACCGGATCCTCGTGGCGCGAGTTCTCCGGCGCCGTCGGTACCATGAGCGTCTCCGACTTCTCGTCGCTTGTGCCGCGGTGCTGCTTCGAGCTTCGTTTCCTTCGCTCGGCGGTGCCTCTCGTGCGCGTCGTGTTCGTGTTCCGCGTGGGCTCCTGCGCGCTCGACGCGCGGCTCGCGCAGGCCTCGGGCTTCGTGGGCGACTCGCCCGTGTTCCGCTTCTCGTGAGGAGGCGGCGAGATCTCCCAGGTTCCTGTGGTGCCTCCGTGCGCGTGCTCCGTTCTGTCAGACCCCGGTGGATCCTCGGGACCCCTGATCGTTGGGTCCTCCGGTGCTGCCTTCCGCAATCGCGACGGCGTCGGCTTCCACCACAGAATGACCTTTCGGGGCTCGATGGCGCAGCCCGCGCACTCGCTGTCTACGCTTCGCGGCCGTCCTCGCGGGCGGACTCGCGCAAGACTTGCTTCCGGCTGGTGATCAACCTTTCTCCGGGCAGCTCGCTCCTTCCAGAGACGAGGACCGCCAGGCACCGCTGGAAGGTTTCTGCGACGTTCATCCGGGTCTCATTCCCGTGACCTGCGACGACGAGTCCCCGTCGGCGCCTTGACCAGGCTGACCAACCGAGCCCACGATCTCCGCATGAGCACGAAGTCGGTCAACCTGTACGAGGCGAAGACACAGCTCTCCAAGCTCGTCGACGAGGCCGCCGATGGCGCAAGGATCGTCATCGCGAAGAACGGCGTGCCCCGCGCGATGCTCGTCGCGGTCGGTTCGCGCAAGCGCCGCCGCAAGCCCGCCAACGCGCTGAAGATCACGCGGATCGGCGACGACTTCGATGCCATCGACCCCGAGATCGCGGCGCTGTTCGAGGGTACGGGCGACTGATGCGAGTCCTGCTCGATACGCACGTGCTCTTGTGGTGGGACGGCAGCGACCCTCGTCTCGGTCAGGCCGCGCGCGACGTCATCGCCGACCCAGAGAACGACGTCTTCGTGAGCGCCGCGTCTTCGTGGGAGATCGCCATCAAGCGGCGGAAGGGCAAGCTGGCGTTCCGCGGCTCACCCTCGAAGTTGATCACCGCGAACGGCTTCGGGCCTCTGCCGATATCGGTCGAGCACGCGGAGATTGCGGGCTCGCTCGACTGGGGCCATCCCGACCCGTTCGATCGGATGCTCGTCTGTCAGGCGCGCGAGATGGGCCTCGTTCTCGTGCACGCGGAAACGGCGATTCGGGCCTACCCCGGGGTCAGTCAACTCTGGGCACTGTGACCGCCTCGGGCGGATGAGGCGACTCGGAACATCGCGCGCTCGGAGCGAGAGCGTCACTCGCCGCAGGGCGAACGGATCTGAGAACCCGCCTCGGGGCTCAGAAGGTCCCGGCGAGGCCGAGCACGGCGCCGTCCTCCGTGGCGACGCCCCAGGGGACGACGGTGGGCTCCGTGTCGAGCTCGACCCCGTCTCCCCTCGCGAGGAGCACGACGCCGGCGATGCTGAGCGCGGCGCTGATGACCGACCAGCCCAACGTCGCGAACATCAGCCCCACGCCGTCCCATCCCTCGGCATGCTGGAGCGCGGGGATCATCACGCCGAGCTCGCCGGCGATCGACAGCACGCCGACGCCGAGCAGGACACCTCCACCCGCCCGGACGCCGCTGTGGTCCACGCGGCTCACGCGAGCCGAGCTCGACTCGGTCAGGCGCATCCGCACGTGCTGCTGGGGCCCTCGGTCGGGGTGCGCGGAGACGCCGATTCGCACGGGGCCCCGCGGGAGCTCCTGCTCGCACGTGTGCCCGCAGAAGGTCTCCTCGCCGCCGGCCGAGACCCAGAGGTACGAGTCGTCGGAGTGGAGTCGCAGCGTCGCGTAGCCCGTCTCGAGCGAGGCTCGGCGGGCGCAGCCGACGACCAGCGAGCCGCTGATGATCAGCAAGAACATGGAGGCGATCCGGAGGGTCATGCTGGCGCCTCGTTGCAACCCAGGTGCCGCCCCCCGAAGCGCGGTGTTTCCGAGGTGAGTACCGGCGGCGTCGCGCGGTGTCCCATAGGCCTGGTTGCTGACCCGCTCGGCGTCGTGGTCGTCGTTGCCGGTCCGGTCCACGACCTTCCAGAACGGGTGGGACGGGACGACGCGAGGTCATCACGTCGCACATCCCAGAGGAGCAGCGTGCCGAACGGCCAGCCGCGCAGCATCGAGTCCACGAGGAGGGTGACCTGGCTCGGCGTCCAGACGTACGGCCGCTGAAGGTCAGGAACGAGGAGGGCCGCACCCTGCTCGGAGGCGGCCGCCTTCACGAGATCGGCGAGCGGTTGCGCGTCGTGGTCGTAGATCTGCATCCTGGGACGGCGAGGGCATGTCTGGCCCCAAATCTAGCTGGAACGCGACTTCCTGATGGCCGGGTAACCTACCGGCAGGGAGTCCGCGATGACGAAGAAGCGCA
>JBGAQA010000012.1:19304-110847 GCA_044220955.1 Sandaracinaceae bacterium | reverse complement strand
GGGTGTTTCGCCCCAAACCGGGGCGCTGCCCCCGGGGTCGGATTGCCCGTACGATCACGGAGTCCTAGTCCCTGATCGCAAGGAGCCCGTTGCCGCCGCCGCCCCCGTCGTCCCGCGTGTTCGTCCCCAGCGCCGTGGTGCTGGTGGTAGCGCTCGTGGCGTCGGTCGGTGCGCACATGCAGGCCTACGGCGTGCTCGGCGACCTGCGCGCGCTGCTGGCCTCCGCGTCCCACGACGGCGCGACGTCGTCCGAGATCGAGTTCGTGCTCACCGATCCGCCGCAGACGCCCGAGGCCGAAGACGTCCTGACCGAGCCCGAGCCGCTGCCGACCGAGCCGGAGGCGCCGCCGCCCGAGCACCGCGAGCGCCACCCGAGGCCGCGCCATCCGGAGCGCCCGCACCCGCGCGCGGTCCGGCCGCCCCCACCGGCGCCGCCCCCCGAGACACCGCCGCCGCCGGCGCCCACGCCCGCCGAGGCGTCCCCCGCTCCTGCGCCGTCGCCCCCTCCGCCCGAGGAGCGCGCGCGCGCGTCGATCCGGCAGCACAGCCAGAACCCCGACGAGCCGGCCCCCGAGGACGCCGAGTACATCTCGGACGAGAACAGCCACGTCGAGGACGAGACGGTGGCGCAGATCACGTCCGCGACCCACGACGATCCGATCCCGTCGGCAGGCCCGCCGGAGGAAGCATCGACGGCCGACACGCCCGGCGAGTCCGACGAGAGCGTCGTCGCCGACATGCGGGACAGCGAGGGCTCGGACGAGCGGCTGCCGACGCCCGAGGAGGCCGAGCGCGACGACCCCGAAGAAGCCACCAGCGACCCCTCGCACTCGCCGACGCCCACGGCGTCCATGCAGGGCACCGACGCGACGAGCGCGCACGAGGAGCAGGTCGAGAGCGGCACCCCCTCGCTCGGCGACGAGGGCGGGACGCGTGCGCTCGGCGGGCAGCCGATGAGCGAGGTGATGATCAGCGACGGCTTCGGCTCGTACACGGTGCTCGTCCCGCGGTCCGCCGCGCGAGGCGACGGCGGCGGCGAGACCGGCGGCCACCACCGCGAGGGCACCGGACGCGGCACGACCGGCCACGGCGTGTACGCCGGCCACGTCGGCCGCGAGGGCGGCGCGCCGCACGAGCACGCGGAGGGCGAGCGCGAGGGTCCACAGCTCGGCGTCACGTACTCGCAGCTCGAGGCCGTCTACGGCGAGGAGCGCCTCGAGCACGAGCGCGTCGCCCGCCTCGAGCGTCGCCGCTCGCACGCGCGCGGCTCCGCGTCGGCCGAGATGTTCGATCGCTTCCGCGCCGCGTCCGAGAACTACATCGCCGGGATCCGCCCCGGGAACCAGACCGCGCTCAACGCCGCGGCCTCGCCCTTCGCGCACTTCATCTACGACATGCACGTGCGCATCCACCCGCAGTACGCGCAGCACTACCTCAGCACGCTGCCGATGGACCCGGAGGACGCGCTGAACGACATGAACCTGCACGCGACGCTCGAGATCGCGCTCAACCCCGACGGATCGGTGTTCCAGGTCGGCATCGTCGAGACGAGCGGGCAGACGCTCTTCGACCTCGGCGTGTTCACGGCGTTCTATCGGGCGCAGCCCTTCCCTCACCCGCCCTCGATCATCCTCTCGGGCGACGGACACGCGTGGCTGCGCTGGCGCTTCGACCGCGGCCCGGGCCAGTGCGGCACGTGGAACGCGCACCCCTTCCTGCTCGACAACGGCGAGCGCCCGCCCGAGACGACGACGGACGCGGTGAGCGACGCCGATCTGCCGCCGGAGCAGAGCGAAGGGAGCCCGATCGAGATGGTCCCGAGCGCCCCGACCGTGCCGTCGATGGCACTGCCCTGACTTCCCGGGCGCATGCCCTCGCCCGTCGCCCTCGCGACGGATCCGCGCGTGATAGATTCTCGCGGTGACGGGCCGGGCGCACGCCATCCATCGCGTCGTTCATCTCAACGCGTTCTTCTACCTCGCCAACTCGATCTGCGGGCTCGTCGGGTCCGCCTTCTCACGCGGCTCGCCCGCACAGATTTCCATCTGGCTCGTCGGCGCCGCGTCGTTCATGTGCGCGAACACGCTGTCCGCGGCCAAGCTGGGCCGCGAGGGCTGGGACGTTCCGTCGTCCGGCTTCTACATCCTCGCGATCGCGAACGGCATCTTCTACGCGACGCTCCCGACGCTCGCGGCGGACGTGCTCGACGGCCAGTGGCTCTTCGCGTTCTGCTCGGGGATCTTCGTGATGGTGATGGCGATCTCCCTCATCAACACGTACCCGGGCTTCGCCTGGTGGCTGAAGCTGCTCGGCTGGCTCTCGTGCGTCCCCTTCTCGGCGCTGCTGGTCCTCACCTACGTCGACCGCGCCGAGACGGCCTGGACCTTCCCGCTGATGGGGACCGGATTCGTCCTGTTCCAGACCGTGGGGTTGGCGTGGGGCATCGTGATGTGGCGGGCCGGGGTGTCGGCCCGAGACCCCGCGGACCCGCCCGCGCCGTCGTAGCTCGCCCGAGCGCCCGAGCTCGCCCACACTCCGCGCCGATGTCCGAACTGGTCGCCGCCCTGACGACGCGCGCCCGCGAGCTCGGCTTCGCGAGGATCGGCTTCGCGCGCGCCGAGCCGCTCGGGGTCGAGGCCGATCGCCTGCGCGCGTTCCTCGCGGCGGGGCGCCACGGCACGATGCAGTGGCTCGCCGACACCGCGGACGTCCGCGTCGATCCGCGGCACGAGAAGATGCTCCGGAGCGCGCGGACGATCGTCGTGCTGGCGACGCCCTTCGCGCGCGACGAGGGCGACCTCGGGCCCGCGCCAGGCGTCATCGCCCGCTACGCGCGCGGCCGCGACTACCACAACGTGCTCGGCAAGCGCCTGAAGAAGCTCGCCTCGCTGCTGCGCGCGCGCGGCTTCTCGACGCGGCACTCCGTCGACTCGATGCCGGTCCTCGAGCGCGCCTGGGCCGAGCGCGCAGGCGTCGGGTTCGTCGGCAAGAACAGCTGCCTCATCGTCCCGGGGCTCGGCTCGCACGTGCTGCTCTGCACGCTCGTGACCTCGGCCGAGCTGCCGCCCAGCGAGCCGCTCCGCGAGCGCTGCGGCGAGTGCCGCGCGTGCCTCGACGCCTGCCCGACGCGCGCGTTCGTCGGAGCGCGCGAGCTCGACGCGCGGCGCTGCATCTCCTACCTCACCATCGAGCATGCGGGGGCGATCGATCCCGCGCTGCGCGCACCGATGGGGGACCGCCTGTTCGGCTGCGATCTCTGCCAGGACGCGTGCCCGTTCAACCGGACCCAGCCGCCCGACGCCGGCGCGACGGCGCCCTTCGCGCCCGACCCCCGCTGGCTCGCCGTCGACGCCGCCGCGCTCCTGGCGATGAGCGACGACGCGCACGCCGCGCTCACGCTCGCCTCGCCGCTGCAGCGTCCGGGGCGGGAGGGGCTGGCGCGCAACGCGGCCATCGTGCTCGGAAACCGCGGCGACCGGCGCCACCTGCCCGTGCTGCGCGAGACGGCGGCGACGCACGCGAGCCCGGTCGTACGCGACGCCGCCGCGTGGGCCGCGGAGGCCATCACCAGGCGCGCCGTCGAGCTCGGTTGAAGGCCCACGGCCCCCGAGCTCTCGAGGACGAGTGCGCGCACGGACGTCTCCGGCGTAGATTGCGGGCATGAAGACCATCGGCGTCGCCGTCGGGATCGGCATCGTGGTCGCGTGGGCCGCGCTCGGCGCCGCGCAGGACGGCAGACGCGGGCCACACCGTCGCCGCGCGCACCCGCCCCCGACCACCACCCTGCCCCCGACACCGGCTCCCGCGATCTCCGGACAGCCACCGGGACGCGCGATCGCGATCGGCGTCGGGGGGAACCACTCGTGCGCCCTCACCGCCGACCACCGCGCGTTCTGCTGGGGCTTCGACGACATCCTCACGCTCCTCGCGCCCCGGACCGCGATCCTCGGCCAGCGCACCACGCCGACCGAGCTCGTCCGGAGCGGCGGCGCGACGGCGCTCATGATGCAGGGCAGCCAGCCCGTCGTCCGCATCGGCGACACGCAGCTCGTGAGCTATGGCACCTGGGACGTGCAGCCGCTCGGACACGTCGCGCACTCGCCCGAGGACTGGACCGCCGACGCGCTCGTGATCGACGGCGTGACGACGGGCACCACGCTCGTCCCGAGCGCCGACGGCTCCGTCCTCTGCGCGCTCGCCTCGGGCGCGCTCCGGTGCCGCGGCGCGAACCAGTACGGGCAGCTCGGCGCCGGCCTGGAGGGCGAGGCCTCCGCCGACCTCGTCGCGGTCACGGGCCTGCGCGAGGTGCGCTCGGTCTCGAGCGGCGGCTCGACGACGTGCGCGATCGACGCGAGCGGCCTCTCGTGCTGGGGGCGCGGCTTCGACGGCGCGCTCGGCACGGGCAGCATGGCGAACGCCAGCGTCCCCGGACGCGTCGCCGTCGAAGGCGCGGTCGAGGTCGCGGTCAGCCGTCGTACGCACGCGTGCGCGCGCGACGCGTCGGGCGGCGTCTGGTGCTGGGGCCGCGGCAACGAGGGGCAGGTCGGCAACGCGGCGGCGTCGCGCCCGACGCCGGGGCGCGTGGCCGGCGTGGAGGGCGCGACCGCGATCGCCGTCGGCCAGCACTTCAGCTGTGCCCTCGTGAGCGGCGGCGCCGTGCGCTGCTGGGGCGCCGGCAACGAGGGCCAGCTCGGCAACGGCGGGACGAGCGGCAGCGTGGTCCCCGTCTCGGTGAGCGGGCTCTCGGGCGTCGTGTCGCTCGCGCTCGGCGACGCCCACGCCTGCGCGCTGGACGCGGCCGGCGCCGTATGGTGCTGGGGGCGCAACCGCGAGGGCAGCTGCGGCGCGACCGGCGCCGTCGCGCAGAGCGTGCCCGTCCGCGTCCTGGGGCCCTGAGGTGGCCGGCGCGCTCGACGGGCTCCGCGTCCTCGATCTCTCTCGCGTCCTCGCGGGCCCGAGCGCGACGCAGCTCCTCGGGGATCTCGGCGCCGACGTGATCAAGGTCGAGCGGCCGGGCCGCGGCGACGACACGCGCGGCTGGGGGCCTCCCTACGCACGCGCGCCGGACGGCGGGCGGGGGCCGAGCGCGTACTTCCTCGCGGCGAACCGCAACAAGCGCTCGATCGCGATCGACCTCGCGAGCGACGAGGGCGCGGCGCTCGTCCGGCGCATGGCGCGCTCCGCGGACGTGCTCGTCGAGAACTACAAGGTCGGCGACCTGGCGCGCCGCGGCCTCGACTGGGCGTCGCTCCGCGCCGAGTGCCCGCGCCTGGTGTACTGCTCGATCACCGGCTTCGGCCAGACCGGCCCGCGCGCGAGCGAGGTGGGCTACGACTTCGTCGCGCAGGCGCTCGGTGGGATCATGAGCCTGACGGGCGCGCCCGAGGGCGAGCCGGTGAAGGTCGGCGTCGGCATCGCCGACCTCATGTGCGGCATGTACGCCGCGACCGCCATCCTCGCGGCGCTGCGCCACCGCGACCGCCATGGCGAGGGGCAGCACCTCGACCTCTCGCTCTACGACACGCAGATCGCGTGGCTCGCGAACGAGGGGCAGAGCTGGCTCGTCACGGGCGAGCGCCCTCGGCGGCGTGGCAACACGCACGCGACGATCGTCCCGTACCGCGTGTTCCCGACCGCCGACGGCTTCGTCGTCCTGGCCATCGGCAACGACCTGCAGTTCGCGCGCTTCGCCGAGGTGGTGGGGCGGCCCGGGCTCGCGCTCGACCCGCGCTTCGCGACGAACGACGCACGCGTCCGCAACCGCGCTGCGTGCGACGACGAGGTCGGAGGCATCGTCCGCGCGCGCACGACGGACGCGTGGCTCGCGCTGCTCGGACCCGTCGGGGTCCCGTGCTCGCCGGTGCGCACGCTCGACGAGGTGTTCGAGGACCCGCACACGGGGGCACGCGCGATGCGGATCGAGATGGCGACGCCCCACGTCGAGCGAGGCCAGGTCCCGCTGATCGGCAGCCCCATCCACGCGTCCGCGACGCCGCCGACGTACCGCCACCCACCGCCGGCCGTCGGTGAGCACGGACGCGAGGTGCTCGAGGAGCTCGGGCTCTCCCCCTCCGAGATCGACGCGCTCGTCGCCGCCGGCGTCGTCGCGCTCGCGGCGTGACGGCCTCTCGGTCGGCCGCGCGCCGGGGAGTCGTCGGGGGCAGCCGACGAGGGTCGTAGGTCGCGCCCCACAGCTCGGTTCCCGGCCGGCGCGATCGGGCGGAGCCGCAGGGGCCCCGTGACGGGCACGCGGCGTGCTCGGCGGGCGTCGAATCGCCCGGTCGGCTTGCCGCCGCGCCGGCGATTCGACCCCATGATCTCGATGCTCCCGAAGCGCGCAGGCTGCCCGACGATCCTCTTGCTCGGCTGCGCGTGCCTCTCGCTCGTACCGGCGAGCGCCGTCGCGGACGGGGTCGCCGACGAGGCCGACCTGCACTTCCAGCTCGGGATCGAGGCGTACCGCGACGGCGACTTCCTGCGCGCGCTCGAGCACTTCCTCGCGAGCAACCGGCTCGTGCCCAACCACAACGTCGTCTACGACATCGCGCGGGCGTACGAGCGCCTCGATCGCCCGGCCGACGCCTATCGCTACTACGAGGACGCCCTCGCGGGGGAGCCCGACCCGGAGACGCGCCGTCAGATCGAGGCCTCGCTCGCCTCGCTCGCTCCGCAGCTGGCGCTCGTCGTCGTGGAGACGACACCGAGCGGCGCTTCGCTCTTCGTGGACCGGCGCGATCTCGGCTCGGTCGGCGTCGCGCCGCGATCGCTCGCGCTCCCCGCCGGCTCTCACCGCATCCTCGCCGAGCTCGAGGGGCACGTCCTGACGACCTCCGATGCGTTCGAGGCGCGCGTCGGCGACCGGGTCACGGTGCGCCTCGAGCTGCCGAGGATCGAGGGCACCGTCGCCATCGCCGGCGAAGGTGCGACCGTCCGGGTCGACCGCGAGGACGGCGAGGCCGCGTGCACGAGCCCCTGCGAGATCTCGCTGCCCCCGGGCCAGCACGTCCTCTATCTCACCGTCGTGCGCGACGAGGCGCAGACGATCCTCGCGTCCCTGAGCGCCCTCACCGGCTCGCTCCTGGTGACCGCCGACGAGACGAACGCGCGCATCGAGGTGGACGAGCGCACGGTCGGCTTCACGCCGTCCGTCGTGCAGTCGCTCTCGGTCGGCGTGCACCACGTCCGGGTCAGCGCCTCCGGCTTCCAGCCGGTCGAGGCGGACGTGACGATCGAGGAGGGCGCGCAGGCAGAGCTGCGCGACGTGCACCTCGTCGCGCGCCACGAGATCGCGGCGGCGAGCCGGCGGGTGGAGAGCGTCGACGATGCGCCCGCGTCGGTCTCGATCCTCTCTGCGCAGGAGATCGAGGCGTTCGGGTACCCGACCATCTACGAGGCCCTTCGCGGGGTCCGGGGCTTCGCGCTGACGACCGACAGCATCTACTCCAACGCGTCGGTCCGCGGTCTCGGTCAGCCGAACGACTACTCGAACCGCCTCCTCATCCTCTCGGACGGGGCGATCCTGAACGAGGACATCCTCTACCAGCCCTTCATCGGGTTCGACGGCCGCGTCGACCTCGGCGACGTCGAGCGCATCGAGATCGTGCGCGGCGCGGGGTCGGTGCTCTACGGCACCGGCGCGATGAGCGGCGTCGTGAACCTGGTCCCGCGGGGACGCGACGAGCCGACGCACGTCGAGGCCCAGATCTCCGGCTTCGGAACCGTCGGGCGCGCCCGGGCTGCGCTCACGCTCCGCCTCGGCGTGGACACGGGCCTTCGGCTCTCGGTGTCGGGCGCGCACTCGGAGGGGCGGGACATCACGATGCTCTTCGACGCCGACGGCGACGGCGTCGTCGATCGGAACGTCGCTCACGCGGCGGACTACTTCGACGCGGTCACGACGACCGGCCGGTTCTTCCACGAGGCCCTCACGATCCAGTGGTACTTCGGCGCGCGGCAGCAGCGCGTCCCGACGGGCTCGTTCGCCACGCTCTTCGACCGGGGCGACTACGATCACTACGACGATCAGCGCGGCCTGCTCGAGGTGCGCTTCGAGCCGCGCGTCACGACCGAGGTGCAGATCCTGTCCCGGGCGTACGTGAACTACACGTACTTCCACCTCGACTACCTGTACGGCACGACGCAGACGGACCCGCGGACGATGCGCGCGTACGAGCAGCCCTATCAGGAGACGTACGACGGGGTCTGGGCGGGGGGAGAGCTCCGCGGCGTGTTCCAGGTCGTGCCACAGCTCAGGCTGACGGCGGGCGGCGAGGCGGTGGTCCACCCGCTCGTGCAGATGCGCGGCAGCCAGCAGACGCTCGACGACGCGACGGGCACGTTCGCCACCGAGTCGATCATGGACGTCCGCCGCCCCTACGACGTCTTCTCGGCGTACGCGCTCGGCGACTGGGAGCCCGTCCACGAGCTGCACGTGAGCACCGGCGTGCGCTTCGACTACTGGGACAACCCCCAGCCGGGCACCGCGACCGACGTCCCCGACTTCTTCACCGTCAACCCTCGCCTCGCGCTGATCTTCCGGCTCTCGCCGGCGGACAACCTCAAGCTGATCGGCGGGCGCGCGTTCCGGGCCCCGAGCGTCTACGAGAACTACTACACGGACGGCGGAGCCACGCAGCTCACCTCGACCTGCTGCGGCCGGACGCTGCAGCCCGAGACGCTGTACGCGGGCGAGCTCGAGTACACGCACCACTTCGACGACGACTGGTCCGCGCTGGCATCCGCTCACTTCCAGCTCGCGCAGCGGCTCGTCGACACGCTGCCCCCGCCCGCGGACGTCGCGATGATGTATCCCGACGCGGCGTACTACGGGAACATCCAGGGGGACGTGGCGATCTACGGCGTCGACGTCCAGGTGCGCCGCGAGCTGCGCAACGGGTGGATGCTCGACGTCCAGGCGGGTGCCCTGGACGCTCGCTACCTCGCGACCCCTGCGGGAACGAGCAACGACCGCGTCCCGAACGTACCGCCGCTCACCGGCTCGATCCGGCTGATCGCACCCGTCGTCGAGCGCTACCTGCAGGCCGCCGTCCGCGTGAGCGCCGAGGGCCAGCGGCGCATCGACCTGAGCTCCGACGCGGAGACGGGCTGGGCCGCAGTCGCCGACGTCGTCCTGAGCGGCGCCGCGAGCGAGCTGGGCCTGCGTTACTCGCTCGGCGTCTACAACCTGTTCGACTGGCAGTATCCACTGCCCGTCCTGCCTTTCCCTTCGCGGACGATGCCCCAGCCCGGCCGGTCGCTGATGTTCTCGCTCTCGCTGACGTTGTGACGATGAGCACCGACCCGACCTCGCGCGGACCGAGCCTGCCCTTCGCCGTGGGTCACACGGTCGGTCCGTACGAGATCGAGTCGTTCCTCGGCCGCGGTGGGATGGCCGTCGTGTTCGTCGCCCGCCACCGCCAGCTCGACAAGCGCGTCGCGATCAAGGTCCTCAAGCCGGAGCTCGCCGAGAACGAGGAGATCCGACGCCGGTTCCTGCGCGAGGGCCGCGCCGCTGCACGGGTGCACCACCCGCACGTCGTGGACATCACCGACGTCGGAGCCGACGGCGACTACGTGTACCTCGTGATGGAGCTCCTGGAGGGCGAGACCCTCGCCACCGTGCTCGACCGCGAGATCATCCTCGCCCCGGAGCGCATCGTCGACTACCTCGTCCCGGTCGTCGCCGCGCTGGGCGCCGCGCACCGGCGCGGGGTCGTTCACCGCGACCTCAAGCCCGAGAACATCTTCCTCGCGCGCGACCCGAGCGGCCGGGCGTTCCCCAAGGTGCTCGACTTCGGCATCTCGCACATCGTGGACGGCGCGGACGACGAGCGCGTGACCGAGCTGGGCTCGGTGCTCGGTACACCCGACTACATGTCGCCGGAGCAGGCGCGTGGCGAGCACGACGTCGACGCGCTCAGTGATCAGTTCTCTCTGGCCATCATCCTCTACGAGGCGCTCGTCGGCCGCCTTCCGTACGAGGGGCAGACCGCCGTGCAGCTGATCCACGAGGTCGCGCGCGGCGAGGTGCCACCGCTCCGCGCGTTCAAGTCGTGGATCCCCGAGGATCTCGAGAGCGTGGTGATGCGCGCGCTCTCGGGCGCGCGCGAGGACCGCTTCCCGACCGTGGAGGCGCTCGGACTGGCGCTCCTGCCGTTCGCGTCGCCGCGAGCCGTGGAGGTCTGGCGGCCGGCGCTCTCCGGCCAGATCCAGACCCAGTCCGTTCGACCGCCGCCCGTCTCGGGCCCGCCCTCCACGGGACGACGGCGGCGCAGCGGCCTGGCCACGACGCCGCAGCGGCGCCTCGATCGTGGAGCCGATGCCGCGGGGCAGGCGTCGTCGGGCGCCCTCGACGAGGCCGCCCCCGGCCCGACGGTCACCTCACCACCGCGAGCGGATGGGCGCCGCTTTGGGCTCGTGGGGCTGACGCTGTTCGTCCTCTCGATCGCGGGGGTGCTGGGCTACGCGCGCTTCGGCCCGCGCGAGGCGGCACCCGTCGCGACGTTGCGGCTCGCGCCGAGCGCGACCGTGTCGGTCGACGGTGTCCCCGTCGGGACCGGCGCCGTGGTCGCGCTCGCGCTCCCGGCCGGCAGCGTGGACGCGCGGCCGGCCGACGTCGGCGGCCTGGCCGGCTGGCGCGTCCGCGTTCACACGACGTTCCCCATCCACTACTCGCACGACTGCTGGCAGGGGTTCTGGGTCGTGCGCGCGTGGTACGAGGGCGGCGCGGAGGCGTTCTCGCAGTCGTATGCGGAGTACGGCTACTGCGACTGAGGGGACCGTGGCCGCGGCGTCGCCCGCAGGGCGGATGGCCGCGCTCGGCGCGCAGAGGCTATCCTCGCGTCGCGCATGGCCACGCCGTCCCTCGCCTCGCTCTCGCGCGGCTTCCGCAAGAGCTACCTCGACTACACCACCCTGACCGCGCAGCTCCACGCGTGGGCCGGCGCGTTCCCGTCGATCGCGCACCTCGGCTCGCTCGGCAAGACGCCCGAGGGGCGCGACGTCTGGATGCTGACGATCGGCGCGGAGCCGGACCGCGCGCGCCCCGCGATCTGGGTCGACGCGAACATGCACGCGAGCGAGCTCGCCGGGTCCTCGGTCGCGCTCGCCATCGCCGAGGACGCGCTCGCAGTCCACCTCGACGAGCCGTCGGCGCAGACGCTCGCACCGCACCTGCGCCGCATCCTCGCCGGGGCCCTCTTCTACGTGGTGCCGCGGATCTCGCCCGACGGCGCCGAGGCCGTGCTGACGACGGGGCGCTACGTGCGCTCCGTGCCCCGGGACACGCGGCTGCACGGCGGCGCGCCGCGCTGGATCGCCCGCGACGTGGACGGTGACGGCCTCGCGCTCTCGATGCGCAAGGAGGACCCGACGGGCGACTACGTCGTGTGCCCGGGCGCTCCGGGCGTCATGGTGCCGCGCACGATCGACGACCCGCCGCCCTACTACCGGCTCTTCCCCGAGGGGCACGTCGAGCACTTCGACGGGGAGACGATCCCCGCGCCGGGCTACCTCGGCGACAACTACCCCGACCTCAACCGGAACTTCCCGTTCCACTGGCGGACGGCGAGCGATCAGATCGGGGCCGGCGACTATCCAGGCAGCGAGCCCGAGGCCCGCGCGATCCTCGAGGCCGCGGTCGCCCGCCCCAACGTGTTCGTCTGGCTGAACCTCCACACGTTCGGCGGCTGCTTCATCCGGCCGCCGGGAGATGCGCCCGACGATCAGATGTGCCCCTTCGACCTCGGCGTGTACAAGCAGGTCGGCGAGTGGGCCGAGCAGATCACGGGCTACCCGATGGTCAGCGGCTACGACGAATTCCTCTACGAGCCGGGCAAGCCCCTCTACGGCGCGCTCTCGGAGTGGGCGTACGAGCACCGCGGTGCGCTCAGCTACGTCTGCGAGCTCTGGGACCTCTTCCCGCGCCTCGGGATGAAGCTGCCGAAGAAGTTCGTCGATCGGTACACGTCGCTGCGGCGGGACGACATGATCGCCCTGGCCCGGTGGGACGCTGCGCAGAACCGATCGCGGCTCTTCGTGCCCTGGGTGCGCGTGACGCACCCCCAGCTCGGCGAGGTCGAGGTCGGCGGGCTCGACCGCCGCGTGGGCATCACGAACCCACCCTACGAGGAGCTGCCGGGCGTCTGCGAGGCCCAGTCGTCGCTGATGATGCGCGTGGCCTCGCTCGTTCCGCGGGTCGTCATCGCGCGCGTCGAGCTCACGCCGCTGCGCGAGGACGTGACGGCGGTGTCGGTCACCGTCGAGAACCAGGGCTACCTGCCCACGTACGGGATGCGCGGACGCAAGAGCGAGCCCGTCAACGAGCCGCTCTCGGCGTCGGTGCGGACCGAGGGGTGCACGCTCGAGGAGCCCGGGCGCGCGCGCGTCGTGCTCGGCCACCTCGAGGGCTGGGGCAGGGGGCTCGGGGCGTTCGAGCAGGGGATCTTCTACGCGATGAGCCCCGGCAGCGACGCCACGCGGACGCTGCGCTGGGTCGTCCGCGGGCGCGGCTCGCTCGACGTCGAGATCGGCAGCCGTCGCGCCGGCTTCGTGTCGCGGCGGATCGGGATCGGCGGCGGCATGTGACGGGCGCTTCGCTCAGCGGCGACGTCGCGCCGCGCCGAGCAGCGCCGCGACGAGTACGATCCAGCTGACGCTCGCGCGGCTCGCTCCGGCGCGGCAGGCGCAGCCGCTCGCCGCGGGCGGGGCCGTCGACGCGTCGGCCCCGGCGTCGGCCAGCGGACCCGAGTCATGCCCGGCGTCGGGCCTGGCGGGGCCCGCGTCGGGTCGCGGTGGCGGGCACGCCCGCGTCTCGTGCGTGGTGTTCACGCGCGCGAGGATCTGGAAGAGCGTCTCGCCAGCCGCCCGGAGGTCCGTCGTCTCGACGCCGATGTAGAGCGTCGTGCAGGGCTCGAGGCCTTGCGCCCGTGTGAAGCGTGCCGTCCCGATTCGACCGACGGGGACGGAGAGCTGCGAGGTGACCCGCGACCCGCTCGCGCGGACGGGCCCGCCGGTCATGAAGTGCACGTTCGTCAGCCCGCCGAGCGTGCCGTGACCGATGTCCACCTCGACGTCGACGACGTCGGGCGGGATCTGGACCGTGTACTGAAGCGGGGCGAGGCCGTGCGAGAGCCCCCCGGTGACGAAGGCGTTGCCGGAGTAGCCGTTGCGGCCGAGGCCGTCGTCGACGGGGACGAACATCGTGCAGTCCGTCAGACCGCGCATCGTCGCGGCGTCCATGATCATCGCCTGCTCGGCGGTGGTGACGTGGCCCAGCGCGACCTCGCTCGCGATCGTGGAGAGCACGAGGTTGGTCGCCTGCGCGAGCGTCACGCCTCCGCTCATCGAGGCCATCGCCGTGAACCAGATGGCGTCCGCGCGCGTCGCGCCGAGCACACCGCGCATCGCCCACCCGAACGTCGACCAGATGCGCCCGTCCGCGTGGCCCTCGCCCATCAGATCGGCCGGGCACGAGACGACGTCGTCCAGGCCCCGCAGCGAGTGCATGAAGCCCTCGACGCTGCCGATGGACTCGCCGATGTGCGGGTCGCCCTGGACCGCGGCGGCCCAGTAGTCGCTCGTCCCCTCGTTGATCCCGAGCGGCTGGTAGTTGTTCGAAGGACCGGTCGCGAAGAACCCGAGCGAGCTCATCTGGTCGGTCACGGCGTGGCCGAACTCGTGATAGACGACGTCCCCGTCGTACGCGTAGTCGTGCAGCGTGCCCTGCCCGAAGACCAGGTTGCCGCAGCTCGAGCGCGAGCCGGGGGAGAAGAACGCGTTCTCGTACCCGACGTGCGGCGCCTCGGTGTAGTTGACGACCACGTCGAGCTGCGTGCCGCCCATGCACGTCCACGTGAAGCCGTGCGCCGTGCGGAAGTAGTCCATCACCAGGCTCGCGTGGTAGTAGGCCGAGACCTCCGCGAACGCGTCGTCGAAGGCGCGCGGATCCGGGTCGTAGAGGAAGTTGCCGTCGACGTCGGCGGTCGCGCGCGTGATCGTGTTGCAGTTCGGCGTGAGCTGGTCGCAGCTCGAGACCCGGACGTGGGTGCCGTCGAGGTTCGTCGTGGACGTGAGATCCGCGAGCGTCAGGTCCATCGTGGTCATCGCGTCGGACGTCGGGTTGCGCGGGTACACGCGACCGAGGGCGTCGAGCGTGCGCGGCTCGAGCCAGATCAGCGCCAGCGAGCTCGCGTCCACGTAGAGCCGGGCGCGCTCCGCGGGCCGCACGCCGGCGAGCTCGACCGCCACGGCGGGGACGATCGCGTCGCCGTGGACGAGCGGCACGAGCGCCGCGTCGAGCACGCGCGCGCTCGGGAAGGGCGCCTCCGTGATCGCGACCTCCGACGCCTCGGCCAGCGGAGCCACCTGCGGCCAGGGTGCGCTCGCCTCGGGCGTGGGGGAGACCTCGATCGTGTCGACGGCGCGGTCGGGGCGCAGGCGCACGACGATGGGCGCTCCCCGCACCGGCTCGTCGTGGACCACCGCCGCGAGCTCGACCACGACGTAGCCGTGCGCCGGGGTCACGCGGACGACACGGAGCGCTCGGTCGGCCAGGCCGAGCGTGGGCCCGTGGAGCCGGAGCACCTCGCGCGCGATCTGCTCGGCGGTCGCGCCCTGGCGCCCGGGGATCGCGGCGCCGTAGAGGCCGCGCGCGGCGCGCCAGCCGTCCTGCGCCGAGGCGGGCAGGGCCGCGAGCCACGCCGCGACCGCCATCAGTGAACACGCGACACGCCATCCACGCATGGGCCTAGCCTAACAGGGTCGCGTCGCTCGGCCCGGGTCCTCGCGGCAGCGCCCGGACCGCCGATCAGTTCATCAGGGCGCCCGCCGTGATCCAGTCGCGGATCGCGGCGATCTGCCCGGGGGAGAGCGTTCCTCCGATCGGCATGGGGTCCCCGCACATCCCGGGGTCCTGCGTGCCCTCGACCTTCTGCACGAGGAACGAAGTGCCCGGGTCGCCCGCGACCACACGCGTCCCGCACGCCGCGACCGACGACGCCGTCCCGACCAGGGCCGTGTATGCGAGCGCGGGCGAGGAGAGATCGAGGTTGCCGGAGGCTGCCGCGCCGAGCGTGCCGTGACAGACCGAGAGCGCGCACGTGGGCGAGAGGACGGTCGCGTAGATGCTCCCCCACGTCGGCATCGTCGTGGTCGCACGCAGGTCGACGATCGCGCCCACGTCCTCGCAGAAGCCGCGCGCGGTGTCACAGCGGTGCGTGGTGGTGCACTGCGCGTCGGACGCGCAGGGCGTCGCGATCGGTAGCGTCGTCGACTCGACCACGGGCGAGCCGCAGGCGAGCCAGTTGCGGAGGATCTCCCGCCCCTCGGCGCTCCGGATGCTCGGGACCGGCGTCCCCACGGCGTCGGCCGGGCCGGTGTAAGTCCGGTACGCGGGCAGGGCGACGGTATCGCCGATGCCGCGAGGCGGCATGGCGCCGCTCGAGACCTGTCCGAAGATGCTGTCGCGGAAGTGGTGCGAGGCGACCTGCGCCTCGTAGAGGTGCCGCGCCCCGGCCGCCTCGTCGAGCCCGCGGTCGGCGAGCATCGGGTCGAAGTTCATGCCGAACGGCGCGCCGTAGCGGTGCATGGCGGTGTCGGTGTGGCAGAACGAGCCGCCGCTCGCGCACGAGGTGATCAGGATCGACTGGCCGGCGTACGCGGGCGAGCCGCCGACGTCGTACACGATCGTCCTCGCGGCGGTCTCGTCGCAGTCGTGGCCGACCCGGGGACTGCACGCGGACGCGAGGACGCAGAGCGACACCAAGCAAGCGGAGCGCGAGCGGCCCATGGTCGCACCGTACACCGGCGCCCCGTCGCGAGGTCAAGGGTCACGCACCACGCACGTCCGGCCGATCCCGGTTGACAGGCAGGGCTGGCGTCTCCGAGGATTCGCCCCGCCGCGGGATTCGTGCGCGGTCGTTCGGAGCACCATGCCCACCAAGAAGCCGACCATTCTCGCGGCCGACGACGACGTCGAGATCCTCACGCTCGTCGTGCGCCAGCTCAAGCGGCTGGACGCGAACGTCCTCGAGGCCAACGACGGCGAGGAAGCGCTCAAGATCGCGCGGCGCGAGAAGCCCGATCTGATCGTCCTCGACGTCATGATGCCCGGGATGAGCGGCTGGGAGGTGTGTCGGGCGATCCGCGAGGACGCATCGATCGCCGCGACGCCCGTGCTGATGCTCACCGGGATCGGCGAGCGGCTGAACGAGATGACGTCGCCGCTCTACGGAGCCGACGATCACCTCGACAAGCCGTTCGACTTCGACGAGCTCGGCGAGCGCATCCAGGCCTTGCTCGCGCGCGGGCCGCGGAAGTAGCCCGCGAGCTCGCCGCCTCGGTCGACCGGGGCGCTCGCTGCGGAGGTCCCGGGGCCACCCGGGACGGCTCCTCACTCGTCCTCGTCGACCCTTCGCGCGGTCGTGCGGCGCATACCCGCGAGCCGCTCACCGGCGGTGCGGTAGGTCGCGCTCGTGCGGGGGACCATCTGCTGGATCGCCTGGTAGGAGCGCTGGGCGCCGGCGGCGTCGGTGTGCTCGCGTGACTGCGCGTCCGAGAGCATCCGGGCGGCAGCGGTCTCGCACTGCCGGGCCAGGCCTTGCGCGTCGGCGTTGCCGGCGTCCAGGTCGAGCGCGTCGCGGACGCGGGGGCAGGCGGTCTGCGGGGCCGAGCTGATCTGCGTGCGCGCCTGGGAGACGAGGTAGCGCACGTAGCGCGGCTGGATCTCCCGCGCATAGTGGCCGCCCGCGACGATCTGACGGTCGAGGCGGAGCGCGATCGGCACCGTCGAGGCTACCGGCCCGAGCGCGTCGCCAGCGCTGCGGATGCGCGGGTAGAGCCCGGCGAACGAGTCGATGTTGTTGGCCATCGCCTCGAGCGTGTGCTGCTCGGTCCCCGTCGTATGCCGCGCGGCGTCGCGCGCGATCGCCGCCGCGCCGTCGAAGTCGCCGCCGTTGTACGCGGTGGTCGCGCGCGCGAGCGCGCTCGCCATGACGGACGTGGTCGCCTCCCGGCCGGCGCGCGCGCGCGGTGTGTGCGCGCCGCGGCTGGGCGGCGCGTGGTGTGGGTCCTGCGCCGGCGCGGGGTCCGGCGAGGGAGCCGCGACGAGCGTCGACGGAGGCGGCGGGGCGACCGCGGAGGGCGCCGGTGCGAGGACCGGGGTCCCGGTCGCGGGTGGGGCCATCGCCACCGTCGTGGCGGGCGCAGTGCTCGACGCCGCGACGGTCGTGGGGACCGCCGCGACGGTCGTGGGGACCACCGCGACGGTCGTGGGGACCACCGCGACGGTCGTGGGGACCGCTGCCGTCGCGGGCGGCGCGGCGAGGACGGGCACCGACGTGATCGGCACCGTCGCGATGGCCACCGGCGTGTCGCTTCGCCCGGCGACCAGGAGGATGGCGCCGACGCCGACGCCGATCATGAGCGCCACGGCGGCGATGCCTGCCACCGCGAGCGCGAGGGTCCGTCGCGGAAGCCGCACGGTAGCGGTGTGCCCGTCGCGCGGGGCGACGCTCTCCGCCGACGCCGAGATCGGCGGTGGCTGAGGCGAGCCCCACGCGGGGATCGTCGGTGGTGGGCCGACGCCGACGTCGGGCACCGCGGTCTCGTGGGTCGAGCCCGCCGGAGCGGCCGACCCTCCGCCCTCGCCCGGGTAGCGCACGACCAGCACCGTCTCACCCAGCTCGATTCGGTCTCCCTCGTTCAGCGGGATCTGGTGGACCCGCTGCCCGTTCACGGTGGTGCCGTTGCCGCTGCCGAGATCGCGCAGGACGAGGGTCGCGCCGTCGCGCATCACGCGCAGGTGCTTGCGGGACACCGAGACGTCGGTGAGGATCACGTCGTTGTCGATGCCGCGTCCGACGCCGGTCTCGCCCTCCTGCAGGACGTACTCCTTGCCCTTGTCCTTGCCGGACTCGACGAAGAGGAAGGGCATCTTCGGGCCCTCGTCGAGGATCGCCGTGCTCTGGTCGGCGATGATCTCGCTCTCCTCGATGCGCGTGGACTCGCCGGGCATCTCGCTGGCCTCGAACTCGGCGAACGCGTCGTCGGGTCGGGACGGAGGGGGCTGGACGATCGGGGGCGCGTCGTAGAGGCCGCTCTCCTCGGCGGGCGGCGGGAGCGTGCCAGTGGCCATCGGCGGCGGCGGCTCGCTCTCGTGCGAGAGAGAGGTCGAGTCGTCGCCGAAGTCCTTCGGGCTCGCGATCCCTCCGAGCCGTGGGCGCGCCGGTCCTTGCCCCGCGACCGGCGGGGCCTGGCTGATGCGGTCGCCGAGCCGCTCGACGAACGAGTCGTCTCGGCGCTCGCCGTCGCTCGTGCCGTTGCTCATCTGGGGGTCGGACCGAATCGTACGTGAGCGCCTTGGCCCTCACAAGGCGAGATGCCCCGCGAGCGCGCCGGTCCCGCGCGCTGTCGATCAGCTCCGGTAGTTCGCGTTCACCGCGACGTAGTCGGGCCCGAGGTCGCAGGTCAGGTAGTGGGCAGCGCCGCGGCCGCGGCCCAGGGACGCCCGGAGTGTGTAGCGAGGTCCCGCCATCACGGCCGCAGCGCGGGCCTCGGCCTCCTTGCCCACGGGCATGCCGCGATCGACGATCCGCACGCCGCCGATCTCGATGCGCGCCTTGCTCGGGTCGAAGCGGGCGCCCGAACGCCCTGCCGCCGCGAGGATCCGGCCCCAGTTGGCGTCGCGGCCGTGGATCGCCGTCTTCACGAGCGGCGAGGTGGCGATGCTGCGCGCCGCCCGCCGCGCGTCCGCGGCCGTCGCGAGGCCCGACACCTCGATCCGGACCACGTGCCGAGCGCCCTCTCCGTCGCGCACGATGCTCTCCCCGAGCGCGCCGAGCACGTCGGTCAGCGCGCGCTCGAGCTTGCCCGGATCGCGCACGCCGCTCGCGCCCGACGCCGCGAGGACGATGGTGTCGTTGGTGCTCGTGTCGCCGTCGACGCTGATGGCGTTGAACGTGGCGTCTGTGGCGCGGACGAGCGCGCGTCGTAGCTCGGCCGCGCTCGCGGCGGCGTCCGTGACGACGAAGCCCAGCGTGGTGGCCATGTCCGGGTGGATCATCCCCGCGCCCTTGGCGATGCCGAGCACCGTGGCGGTCTTGCCGCGCGCGGTGAACGTCGCGACCGCCACCTTTCGCCACTGGTCGGTCGTCATGATCGCGCGCGCGAAGTCGGCGGCCCCGTCGTCGCGGAGCGCGGCGACGAGCCCAGGAGCGGCCGCGACGATCTTGTCGCCGGGGAGGATGGCGCCGATCACCCCGGTCGACGCCGGGAGCATCGCGCGCGCGTCGATCCCCAGCGCGTCCGCGACGGCCGCGCACGCGCGGATCGCCTCTGCCCTGCCGGCCGCGCCCGTGCACGCGTTCGCGTTGCCGCTGTTCACGAGGATCGCCGAGACTCGTCCGCGCGCGCGCGCGAGCCGCTCGCGTGTGATCTCGACGGGCGCCGCGCGCACGAGGTTGCGCGTGAGGACGGCGGCCGCAGCCGCGGGGGCGTCGGCGACGATGAGCCCGAGGTCGGGGTTGCCGTTCTTCTTGATCCCGGCCGCCACCGCCGCGAAGCGGAAGCCGGCGACGCGCGGGACGGGCGCATCCGGGGCGAGCTCGATCGACATGGCGACCACGCTCGCACGGGCGCGCGCGTCGTGTCGAGCAGGTCCATGGCCGCCGCGCTACTCCTTCGACGCCTCCGCCTCGACGTTCCCCGCGACCGATCCAGTGCCTCCGGCCGCGGACGCGTGGTGGCGCACGTCCTCGCCCGACACCATGAACACGACCATCTCGGCGATGTTCGTGGCGTGGTCCGCCACGCGCTCCAGGTACTTCGCGCACGAGGCGTAGCGCCAGCCGTCGTTCACTCGCTCCGGGTTCTGCCGGATGAACTCCATGCTCTCGCGCAGCACGAGGCCGTACATCGCGTCGACCTCGTCGTCCGCGCGGAGCACCTCGGTCGCCTTCGCCGGGTCCTCTGCGACGAACGAGTCGAGCGCCCGCCGCACCATGGACCCCGCCGCGTCCGCCAGCTCGCGCAGCTTCGACTGCAGCGCGGGGATCGGGGCCTCGGCCGCCAGCTCCGCGGCGCGCTCCGCGATGTTGACCGCCTCGTCACCGATGCGCTCGAGGTCCGTGACGACCTTCAGTGCGGTCACGAGGAAGCGCAGATCGCGCCCGACGGGCTGACGCAGCGCCAGGATGCGCACCGTCATCTGATCGATGTTCATCTCTTCGACGTTGATCGCGCGGTCGGTCGCCTCGACCCGGTGCGCGAGATCCACGTCGCCCTTGTCGAGCGCGCGGCTCGCCATCTGGATGAGCTGCTCGCAGCGCCCGCCCATCGCCAGGATCCGAGTCTTCAGGTCGCTGAGCTCCTGCTCGTAGATGCGACTCGTGTGAGAGCTCATCGCTCGAATGGTAGCGCCAACTCCGGGCGGCGACACCATCGTCGTCGACGGCGCGATGGCGTAGGCTGCGCGCCCATGGCGGGCTCGACGTTCGGGGTGCTGTTCCGCGTGACGACGGCGGGCGAGTCGCACGGGCCGGCGAACGTGGTCGTCATCGACGGGTGTCCGGCGGGCCTTCCGCTCTCGCTCGACGACCTGCGCCCCGACCTCGCCCGCCGCCGGCCGGGTCAGAGCCACCTCGTCAGCCAGCGGGGGGAGCCGGACGAGCCGGAGATCCTGTCGGGCGTTCACGAGGGGCTCACGACGGGAGCGCCCATCGCGGTGCTCGTCCGCAACGTCGACGCCAAGAGCCGGGACTACGACGACCTCGCCGGTCTCTTCCGGCCCGGGCACGCCGACTACACGTACGACGTGAAGTACGGGCACCGCGATCCACGCGGTGGCGGTCGCGCGAGCGCGCGCGAGACGGTCTCCCGGGTGGTGGCGGGATCCGTCGCGAAGAAGCTGCTCGCCCGGCGGGGCGTCCGCGTGCTCGGCTGGGTGGCACAGGTCGGCGACGTCGTCGCGTCCATCCCGGATCGCGCGGCGGTCACGCAAGAGGACGTCGAGCGGACGCCCACGCGCTGCCCCGACGTCCTGGCGGCGGAGCGGATCACGGAGCTGGTCGAGCGCGTCCGCAAGGAGCAGGACTCGATCGGTGGGATCTGCGAGATCGTCGCGCACGGCGTGCCGCCCGGCCTGGGCGAGCCGGTCTTCGACAAGCTCAAGGCCGACCTCGGCAAGGCGCTGCTCTCGATCCCCGGCGTCATGGGTGTCGAGCTCGGGAGCGGCTTCCGCGCCGGCGCGATGCGGGGCAGCGAGCACGACGACGTCTTCATGCCCGGCCACCCCGGCGCGCTCCACACCGAGACGAACCACCACGGCGGCACGCTCGGCGGGATCTCGAGCGGGATGCCGCTGCTCCTGCGCGTCGCCGTCAAGCCGACCAGCACCATCCCGCGCGAGCTGCGCACCGTGGACCGCGACGGACAGGCCGCCATCCTGCGCGCGCGCGGGCGCCACGATCCCTGCATCGCGCTCCGGTTTCCGCCCATCGGCGAGGCGATGGTCGCGATCACGCTCGCCGACCACGCGCTGCGCGCGATGGCCAGCCCGCGACACGAAATCGCGTGAGGACGCCGCGTGTCGCATGGCTCGTGCTCGGCGCGACCGTCGCCGCGTGTGGCCCCGACTCCGGCCGGGACCCGGGCGCCGATCCCGCCGCGGATCTCCCGCCCCCGACGACGCTCGCAGCGCTCGCGGAGCGCATCCTCGACGACCTTCCCGCCGTCCCCACCGACGGCCTGACGCAGGAGACCGCGCTCGAGGACCCCGGCGGCCACGCGCTCGACCGGCTCGGCGAGGCGCTCCTGCGCGCCGCGCGTCACGAGGGCGTCGCGCGCCTCGTCTTCTACGGCGGCTCGCACACCGCGAGCGACCTCTACACCGCCGAGATCCGCACGCGCCTGCAGCGCCGGCTCGGCAGCGCGGGGCACGGCTTCATCCTCGCCGCGATGCCCATCACGGACTACTGGCAGGCGGGCGCGCAGATCGACGACGGCGAGGGCTGGGACTCGAGCTACCCCGACTTCAAGCACTTCGGCGTCGACACGTACGGCCTCGCGGGCATCGCGTTCGACGCGCACGTGCACGCATGGGCGGCGGCGCGCACGGACTACTCGACGGCCTCGCACCTCGAGGTGCTCTATCTCCAGCAGCCGGGCGGCGGGCGCTTCGAGGTGCGGGTCGACGAGCAGGCGATCGAGACGATCGACACGGCGAGCGAGGAGGTGCTCGCAGGTCTGCACACGTACGCCGTGCCGGACGGCGCGCACCGCATCGAGATCGAGGCCTCGGGCGAGCCGCCGGTGCGGGTCTTCGGCTTCGTCCTCGAGCGCGAGACCGATCACGGCGTCGTCGTCGATCAGCTCGGACTCGCGGGGAGCAAGGCACGGCATCAGCTCTTCTGGGACCGCGCGCTCTGGCGGACGCTTCTCGAGACGCGACATCCGGACCTGATCAGCGTGTCGTACGGCAACAACGAAGGCGACGACTTCCACCTGAGCGACGTCGAGCACGTCGCGCACTTCGAGCAGATGCTCGCGCGCATCCGCGAGGACTTCCCGCGCGCGAGCTGCCTGGTCATCGGGCCGGCCGATCGGCAGCTGCCCGACGCGGGCACGGGTGCGCTCGTGACGCCGCCGCTCATCGGAGTGCTGCGCGAGGCGCAGCGGCGCATCGCCGCCGAGCAGGGGTGCGCGTTCTTCGACACGATGGCGTGGCAGGGCGGGCCGGGCGCGGTCGAGCGATGGGTGCCCGCGCTCCCCGCGCTCGAGCGCGAGGACCGGATCCACTTCACGGAGACCGGCTACCGCCGGCTCGGCGTGAGCTTGCTCCGCGCGATCGCCGGCCACCTGCGCGGAGCGACGCCGCCGTCCTGACGCCGACGCCGGGCGCGGCGCCTCTCACCGAACTCACGCCGGCGCTTGACGTGGCCCTTCCTGCCGCATTACGTCGCGGCCGGGTCGGAGGCGATCGCATGGCGCTGCAGGACGTGGTTCGCTGGTTGTTGCCGAAAGAAGACCACTTCTTCCGCTTCCTCGAGCGGCAGGCGGTCACCGCACACAAGGGCGCGAGGGCGCTCTCGGAGTTCAAGCCCGGCAAGCCGATCGAGGACGTGCAGTCCGCCGTGCAGATCCTCGAGCACGAGGGCGACAAGGTCGTCCACGAGCTCGAGGAGGCGCTGCAGAAGACGTTCGTCACGCCGATCGACCGCGAGGATCTGCAGCAGCTCTCCGCGGAGCTCGACGACGTGCTCGACCTCACGAACAGCGCCGCGCGCGCGTGCGCTCTGTTCGGCGTGAGCGAGCCGACGACGCCGATGACGCAGCTGATCGATCTCCTGGTGCGCTGCACGGCCGAGCTCGAGACCGCGCTGCCGCTGCTCTCGAAGCACGACTACGCGGGCCTCATGCGGACCAGCCGCACCGTCCGCGCCCTCGAGAAGGACGCCGACGGGATCTTCCGAAGCGCGCTCTCGCGCCTCTTCAACGACGCGAAGGTCGACGCGAAGGAGCTGCTCCGCGAGAAGGAGGTGCTCGAGAACCTCGAGCACGCGATCGACCGCTGCGAGCGCGTGGCCCACACGCTCGCGAACCTCTCGGTGAAGCACGGCTGAGCGATGGCGAGCCTCCTCGTCCTCGTCGTCGTGACGGCGATCGTCTTCGACTACATCAACGGCTTCCACGACGCCGCGAACGCGATCGCCACCGTCGTCTCGACCGGGGTCCTGCCGCTGCGCACGGCGGTCTTGGTGGCGGGCGCGTTCAACTTCATCGGCGCGGTCACCGGAACGGCCGTCGCCACCACCATCGCGACCGGCTTCGCCGACGCGGGGGACGTCACGCAGACCGTGGTGCTCTGCGCGCTCCTGGGCGCGTGCACCTGGAACATCATCACGTGGTGGTTCGGCATCCCCTCGTCGAGCTCGCACGCGCTCATCGGCGGGCTCTGCGGTGCGGTCGTCGCCCACGCAGGCCAGGGCGCGTTCCACTGGACCACGCTCGGCATGCGTGTGCTCGTGCCGCTCGTCGTCTCGCCGACCCTCGGCTTCGTCACGGCGTTCTTCGTGATGGTCGGGCTCACGTGGGCCGTGCGCCGCATGAAGCCGGCGAGCGTTCACCGCGGCTCGCGGCGCCTCCAGCTCCTGAGCGCGTGCATGATGGCCTTCTCGCACGGCAGCAACGACGCGCAGAAGTCGATGGGCATCATCACGCTGGCCTTGATCTCGTTCGTCGCCGCCGGCGGCACGGGCATCCCGCAGGGGATGCTCCCGCACGGCACCGAGATCCCCACCTGGGTCATCAGCGCGTGCGCGGCGGCGATCGCGCTCGGAACGATCGCCGGCGGCGAGCGCATCATCAAGACGATGGGCGCCAAGATCATCCGCATCAGTCCGCTCCAGGGCTTCGCCGCCGAGACCGCCGGGACGCTCACGATCCTCGCCGCGAGCCGTCTCGGCGTGCCGGTCTCGACCACGCACTGCATCAGCGCCGCGATCATGGGCGTCGGCGCGAGCAATCGCGTGAGCGCGGTGCGCTGGGGGGTCGCCGCGAACATCGCGACCGCGTGGGTGCTCACGCTCCCGATCGCCGGTGGCATCGCGTGGGTGCTCACGGTGTTGCTCCACCCCGTGCTCGAGTAGGCGCGTAGACTCGCGAGCCGTGTCGTCCCCGCCCGCCGGCGTCCGCGGCTTCTTGCATCGCCTGACGCACGTCGGTGTCGATCCGGCGCTGCCGCGGCGCGAGACGAAGCACGTCGTGCTGACGAACGCGTACGCGGCCTTCGGCGCGATGGTGCAGCTCTGGGCGCTCGCGTGGTCGGCGGCCAGCGCGCTGCGCTACGACGTCCGAGCAGCGCTGGCCCTCGGTGCGCTCTGCGGCGCCCTGTCGATCGGGCTCAACGGCCTGCGGCGGCACACCCTCGCGTCGATCTTCCTGCAGACCTCGATGATCGTGGTGTTCTTCTACATCGGGATCTGCGAGCCGCTCGCGACCGAGCACATCGGGATCCTGTTCAGCACGGCGGTGGTCGCGTTCTTCCTGTTTCCGCGCCGGCTGCGGAGGCTCTCGGTCTTCTTCGCCGTCCTCTCCATCGTCGCGGCCGCCGCGATGCGGATCGTCCTCGAGCGTGCGCCGGATCCGCCGCAGCTGCCCGGGTTCGACCCGTACTCGATCGCGGTCGGCAACGTGGTCCTCGGGATCGCCGTGCTCGTGTTCTTCAGCAACAGCGCAGCCGCGGAGATCGAGCGCGTCGAGGACGAGCTGGTCGAGGAGCGGAAGAGGACGGAGTCGGTCCTCAAGCGCGAGGTCGCGCACCAGGTGGCCGAGCGCTCGCGCGAGCTGGGCTCGGCGCTCGCGAGGCCGGGCGGCGGTCCCGCGTCGCCCTCGGCGACGGGCTCGACGCGCTTCGGCGCTCGCTACAAGGTCGTGCGCCCGCTCGGCGAGGGCGGCATGGGCGCGGTGGTCGAGGTCGAGCGCGTGACCGACGGCGCGCTGCTCGCGCTCAAGGTGATGACGGGCGAGGTCACGCGCGATCAGGCGGCGCGCTTCGCGCGCGAGGCGGAGATCGGCGCCCGCGTGCACCATCCGAACCTCGTCGCGATCGTCGACATCGGCGCCGCGGTGGGCGGCGCGCCCTTCCTCGTGATGGAGCTCGCGACCGGAGGCTCGCTCGAGGGCCAGCGGGCGCGCTTCGGCGAGGTGCCCTGGGCGCTCTCGGTCCTGCGGCAGATGGCGGCGGGCCTCGTCGCGCGCACGCGCGCGGCGTCGTGCACCGCGACCTCAAGCCGGCGAACGTCCTGCTCGACGGCGCGGGGACGGCGAAGCTCTCGGACTTCGGCATCGCGCGGATGGGCGCCATCCCGATGGGCGCGGTGGACCCCGATGCGCCGACGGCAGCCCCGGCACGAGGGAGCGCGCTCACGGGCACGGGCGCGTGGATCGGGACGCCTCTCTACATGGCGCCCGAGGCGGCGCGCGGCGGCCGCGAGGTCGGACCGGCGGTGGACGTGTTCGCGTTCGGCCTCGTCGCGCACGAGCTGCTCACGGGCAAGCTCCCCTTCGCGACGCCGCCAGTGCTTCTCGCGCTCGTCGGCCAGTCGCTGCCGGCCCCGGCGCCGCTCGACGTCGCAGGGCTCGACGCGCGCCTCCGTGCCCTCCTGGCGGCCTGCCTCTCCGAGCCGCCGGCGGCGCGCCCGACGGCCCAGGCGCTCGCCGACGCGCTCGCGCCGTAGACGTCACGCGTCGCGCGCCGGTACGACCTCGCCGACCTCGCCCGCCGCGAGCTGCTCCACCACGTACCCGGGCCGGCCCCGGAAGAGCAGCCACTCGCCGCTCGCGAGGCGCGACTTCACCAGATGACCCGTCGCGGCCACGCGCCGGCCGAGCGGCGACTCGCGCTCGCCGCGCACGCTCGTGAAGCGCACCAGGGCCTCGCGTCCGTCGTCGAGCCTCGTCGTCCCGACGACGGACGTCTCGGCGTCGGTGATCGCGATCTGCGAGCCATGCTCGACGCGGCCGTACGCGTTGTCGGCCAGGACGACCTCGAAGTCGCCGTCCCTCACGATCGCGGGACAGTCGCCGCTCGGCGTATGGCCCACGACGAGGCGCGAGACGCCGCTCTCGCGCAGCCTCGAGATCAGCGCTGCGTCGGGCAGCAGTGGGTTCGCGTGGTCGTCGGCCAACCGGCCGTAGACCACGCTGGCCGGGTGCGCGCGGGTCCCGGGGATGGGCGCCTGGTACGCGACGAGCGCAACGGGCTCGCGTCCGCGGACGAACCCGTCGATCTGCTCCGCGTAGAACGCGCCGAGCTCGCGCACCCAGCCATCGACGTCCATGGCGCGCGCGTCGCGTCCCGGCACGACGCCGAAGCTCTCGGGGGTGACGGCGCCGTGGACGAAGAGCGTCGCGCCCGCGCGGTAGCCGAGCGTGCACGCCGCGAGGTAGCGGCGCAGCTCGCCGCCCTCCGCCACGTCCGCGAGGAAGCTCTCGACCACGTCGTCGTCGCCCGCGGGCCGTCCCTCGGCTGCCAGCTCCGTCTGCCGGTGCGCGAACGCCTCCTTCGCGCCCATCGTCTTCTCGAGGATCCAGCGCAGGCGCTCCGCCGCGCCGGGCCCGCGCTCGAGCTCGCGCGCGAGGCGCAGCTTGTTGATGTCGCGGTTTCCGGCGAGGAGCACCACGCGCTCGCCATACGCGCGACGCGCGGCGAGCAGCGTCCGGACGACGCGTCGCCCGTGCGGCCCGCGATCGATCGCGTCGCCGCCGAACACGAACGTCACGCCGTCGGCGAGGCGCAGCGTCTCGCCCTCGAGCGATACCAGCGGATTGCCCGACGCGAACGTCTCGAGCTTGTCCCAGCGGCCCTCGACGTCGGTGAGGTAGGCGATCACGCGGCGATGGTAAGATCGGCACGTGACCGAGAGCGAGGGCGAGGGCGAGGGCGATGGCGAGGGCGAGGGCGAGGGCCACCTCCTCTCTCGCAGGGGCCTGCTCGTCGGGACGGCGGGTGTGCTCGCGACCGCTGCGCTCGGCTGCGGGACGGGCGCCTCCGCGGCCGGCGACGACGCGGGGCACGCGGGTGACGCGACGACGGGCGCCGACGCCCCGATGCCGCCGGACGCCGCGGTGGTCGTCGAGCCGCCCGAGGCGACGGCCGAGTCGCTCGCATCCTTTCCGTCCGCGGTCGCGTGCGGCGACGCGACGACCACGAGCGCGCTCTTCTGGACGCTCCATACGGGCAGCGCCCCGCTCCAGCTCGTCGTGTGGCAGATGGACGGGGCGGCCTACGGGCCGGTCGTGCACCTGGGGCCCGTCGTGCCCGGCGACGGCGGCTACGTCCGGGAAGACGTCGGCACGCTCGCGGCCGGCCAGCGCTATCGCTACGCGTTCTTCGAGCTCGACGCTTCGGGCGCACGGATGTCGCGCAGCACGATCGGCTCGGTGCGTGCGGCGGTCGCCGACGACGCGATGGAGCCGCTGCGCATCGGGGCCGTGTCCTGCATCAGCCAGCGCCGTCCCATCGACACCATCGGCCACGCGGGTGCGCGCGGCGACCTCGACCTGTTCCTGTTCCTCGGTGACTTCGTCTACACCGACGACACCGCCGACGGCATGACGGAGGCGATCACGCTCGCGGAGTACCGCGCGAAGTATCGGATGAACACCGATCGCCCGGAGATGCGGGCGCTGCGTGCGTCGACCGGCGTGCTCGCGACCTGGGACGATCACGAGCACGAGAACGATCTCGATCCCGAGCGCTACGACGCGGCGCGCCGCGCGGCCGCGGTGCAGAGCTTCTTCGACAACCAACCGGTACGCCGCGACGCCGAGTTCCCCGAGCGCATCTGGAAGAGCATGCGCTGGGGCCGGACGGCCGAGATCTTCGTGCTCGACTGCCGCCTCGAGCGCCTGCCCTCCACGCGCAGCACGCCCGGCGCCCAGTACATCAGCCGCGCGCAGATGGACTGGCTCAAGGCCGCGCTCGTCGCGAGCACGGCGACGTTCAAGCTCGTCATGAACTCGGTGCCCATCACGGACTTCCCGCTCGCGTTCGACGTCCAGCAGGTCGACCGCTGGGAGGGCTACGACGCGCAGCGCGCCGAGATCCTCCAGCACGTCGACGACTCGGGGATCACGGGGCTGCTCTGGGTCTCGGGCGACTTCCACCTCGCGAGCGCGCAGCGCGTGGCGCGCAGCGGCATGGGCAGCGGGCAGACGGAGATCCTCGTCGGGCCCGGAGCACAGACGGGCAACGCGCTCGCCGCGACGCTCACCGGTCCGCAGTTCGACTTCGGGTCCACCTCGAACAACTACGCGGTCCTCGACCTCGACCCCGCCGCGGGGACGATCCGCGTGCAGTGGATCAAGGACGACGGGACGAGCCTCCACGACCAGACGTTCACGCTCGCCTGAGCGGCGGTATTGCTCGTCTGTCAGACGGGTGTTACCGTCCCCCGATGTCGACGCTGACGTTGAAGGTGCCGGCCGAGACGACGCGGTGGCTCGAAGAAGAGGCGCGCAAGACCTCGCGCTCGAAGTCGGCCATCGTCCGTGACGCGATCGCTCGGCTCCGCGGCGACACGGCGGGCGGGTCCGCGCTCGACGCCGCGGGCGATGCCGTCGGGAGCGTCAAGAGCGGCCGGCGCGATCTCGGCTCCGACAAGCGGCACCTCCGAGGCTTCGGCGCGAAGAAGCCGCGAGCGGCTCGTCGCACCACCCCGTGACGACGCTCATCGTCGACACGGGACCGCTCGTCGCGCTGGTCGATCGAAGCGAGCGAGCGCACGAATGGACGCGCGCGCGATTCGCCGAGGTCCGGCCTCCCGTGCACACGTGCGAGGCCGTGCTGGCCGAGGCGGTCTACCTGCTCCGGAGCGCCCGCGTGGACGCCGACCCGGTGCTCGACCTCGTCGCCCGCGGCGTGCTCGCCGTCTCCTTCGATCTCGCCGCCGAGGTCGACTCCGTGCGTGCGCTGATGCGGCGCTACGCGCCCCGGATGGACCTCGCGGACGCGTGCTTGGTCCGGATGAGCGAGCAGCGTCCGGCCGCGCCGATCCTCACCCTGGACGGGGATTTCCGCGTGTATAGGCGGAACGGACGCGCCGTGATTCCGGTCCGCATGCCGCCGCGCGGATGAGCGCTTGACGCGACGCGTCGCCGACGCACATTTCCGAATGAACCGCGATTCACCCGCGGCGCCCCGCTCGTCCTCCCGCACCGGAGTAGTACCCCGATGTCCCAGGCCCAGAATCGCTACAAGACCGATCTCCGCGAGCTCTCGTTCTTGCTCTTCGAGCAGTTCGGGATGCGCGACATCCTCGGCAAGGAGCCCTACGCGGCCTGGGGCGAGGACGAGGTCCGCATGGTCCTCGATCAGGTCTACGAGTTCGCCACGAAGGAGCTCGGGCCGCTCAACGCGGTCGGCGACCGCGAGGGCTGCAAGATCGTCGACGGGCGCGTGATCACGCCGACCGGCTTCAAGGGCGCGTGGAAGAAGCTCTACGAGGCCGGCTGGCGCCAGCTCTCGGGCAGCGAGGAGTACGGCGGGCAGGGCGCGCCGCGCACGCTGCAGGTGATCGTCGAGGAGATGTTCAGCGGCGCGAACTGCGCGTTCATGATGTACCCGGGCCTCGCGCTCGGCGCGGCGGAGCTGCTCGAGCACTGCGCGACGCCCGAGCAGCGCAAGCTCTTCTGCACGCAGATGTTCGCGGGCAAGTGGGGCGGCACGATGTGCCTCACCGAGCCGCACGCGGGCAGCGACGTGGGCGCGGCCAAGACGACGGCCAAGGATCTCGGCGACGGGAACTACGCCATCAAGGGCACCAAGATCTTCATCTCGGGCGGCGACCACGACATGGCGGAGAACATGGTCCACCTCGTGCTGGCCCGGATCGACGGCGCCGAGCCGGGCACGAAGGGGCTCTCGCTCTTCATCGTGCCGCGCATCCGCGTCGACGCCGCCGGCAAGCTCGGGCAGCTCAACGACGTGAAGGTCGCGAGCATCGAGCACAAGCTCGGCATCAACGGCTCGGCCACGTGCGTGATGACGTTCGGCGAGGACGACGGCTGCGTCGGCCAGCTCGTCGGCGGCGTGCCGCACCAGGGCATGAAGCAGATGTTCATGATGATGAACTACGCGCGCATCGGCGTGGGCATCCAGGGCGTGGCGATCGGCGGGGCCGCGTACCAGGCGGCGCTCGACTACGCCAAGGACCGCAAGCAGGGATCGAGCATCGCGCAGTGGAAGGATCCGAACGCGCCGCGTGTGCCGATCATCGAGCACCCGGACGTGCGGCGGATGCTCCTCGAGATGAAGGCGAAGGTGGAGGGCATCCGCGCGCTCATCGTGAAGCTCTCGATGCACCAGGACCGCGTCACGGCGCTCGCGGGCAAGAGCGACGAGCAGGCCGCGTACCACCACGGCCAGGTCGAGCTGCTGACGCCGCTCGTGAAGGCGTACTCGTCGGAGCAGGCGTTCAAGATCTGCGAGCTCGCGGTGCAGGTGCACGGCGGCGCGGGCTTCACGCGCGACTATCCGGTGGAGCAGTACCTGCGCGACGCGAAGATCTTCACGATCTACGAGGGCACGACGCACATCCAGTCGCTCGACCTCGTCGGCCGCAAGCTCGGGCAGGGCGGCGGCAAGCACGCGCAGGAGTTCTTCGCCGACCTCGGCAAGTTCATCGCGGCCAACGGCGAGCACGCCGTGCTCGGCGGCGCCGTGAAGCAGCTCGGCAAGGCGCAGGAGGCGGTCGGCGGCGCGGCGTTCCAGTTCCTCGGCTGGTTCAAGGGCGGCGAGATGGAGAAGGTCCCGCTGAACGCGAACCGCTTCCTCGAGATGATGAGCGAGACCGCGGTCGGCTGGCTCTTGCTCGAGGGCGCCGCCATCGCGCACGACAAGCAGGGCAAGCTCGAGAAGGGCACGCGCGACTGGAACTTCTACGAGGGCAAGAAGCAGGCGGCGATCTTCTTCGCGAACAACGTCCTGCCCGACGTGGTCGCGAAGGCGAAGATGCTCCAGAGCGGCGACAAGAGCGCCATCGACATCCCGACCGAGGCGTTCTCCGCGGCGTGAGCGGGCGCTAAGCTCGGCCGCGAATGGACGAGCTGGATCTCGAGAGATGGGGAACGCGCTTCGCGTCGTCGGCGGCGGAGCGCGCGTTCGCAGAGTGGCAGTTCGCGCGGACGATGCCTCAGCTCCGGGTGCTCATCGGCGCGGTGTTGAGTTTCTGGATCGTCATGCCGCTGACGCTCGTCCTCGGCGGGGTAGTCACGTGGACGCGGTTCGCGGCGCTCGGCTCGATCGTGTACACGGCCATCCTCGTCGGAGTGATCGGCCTGTGGCGCCGTCGGCTGGCGATGTGGCGCGCCTACTGGGTCTTCGGAGCTCCGTGTTGGGCGCTCATCGCTGGCTGGGCAGCCGCTGAATACCCAGAGATCGATCGCGGCGGCATCGTGGTCATCACCGGCACGACGGCGGGCATCGTGGTGGCGGCCTGTACCGACGGAGCTCGGTACGGCACCCCATGCGGAGTCGTGCTCGCCGCAGGTGCGCAGGTGCTGCGCTCGAGGTCGTGGCTCTGTGGGGAGCTGAGCGGGGTGGGCCTCGCCTACGAGACAGCGATGTTGTGGGCCTGTTTCGGCGTCGGGTTGATCGTCGCCCTCAACTCGGACCGCGCCGCACACGTCGCATACCGGCAGGAGCGCATCATCGAATCTCAGCGAGAGCGCATCGCGCGTGCGGAGTCGGCGCTCCAGAAGGAGCTCTCGTATCAGGTGGCCGAGCGATCGCGCGAGCTCGGCGCGGTGCTCGCGAAGAGCGACGTCACGCTCGACGTGCGGCGGCTCGCGATCGGGGAGCGCTTCGCGGAGCGCTACAAGATCGTCGCGGCGCTCGGCGCGGGCGGCATGGGCGCGGTCTACGAGGTCGAGCGCGTGACCGACGGCGCGAAGCTCGCGCTGAAGGCGGTGAGCGGCGAGGTGAGCGGCGCGTCGGCGGCGCGGTTCGCGCGAGAGGCGGAGATCGGCGCGCGCGTCCGCCATTCGAACCTCATCTCGATCGTCGACGTGGGCGTCGCGAGCGGCGTGCCGTACCTCGCGATGGAGCTCGTGCGGGGCGGCTCGCTCGAGGCGCAGCGCGCGAGGTTCGGCGAGGTGGCGTGGGCGCTGCCGATCCTGCGGCAGATCGCCGAGGGGCTCGCCGCGCTGCACGACGCGGGCGTGGTGCACCGGGACCTCAAGCCGGCGAACGTGCTGCTCGCCGAGACCGGCGCGAAGATCTCGGACTTCGGCATCTCGCGATTCGGCGCGATCGAGGACGCCCCGTCGATCGATCCCGGCGCCGCGACGATGGCCGCGACGCCGAAGAAGAGCGCGGAGCTGACCGGCACCGGCGTCGTGATGGGCACGCCGCTCTACATGGCGCCCGAGGGCGCACGCTCGGCGCGCGCGCTCGACGCATCGGCGGACGTGTTCGCCTTCGGGATCATCGCGTACGAGATGCTCACCGGGAGGGCGCCGTTCGCCGTGCCGGCATTCGTGCTCGCCATGGCCGAGCAGCCCATCCCGATCCCGCCGGCGATCGACGACGCGCGCGGGACGGCGGCGCTCCGGGCCCTCGTGCTCGCCGCTCTGTCCGGCGATCCGACGAAGCGACCCCGAGTGCGTGAGCTGACCGGCGCGCTCTGAGGCCTGATCCGACGAAATGCGCACCTGGCCGCCGGTTCGCCGCGGTTCTCGGCAGTTACGACCCCTCGCCGTCTGGCGTGAGTCAGCCACGACCGAAGGTCGGGGGTGAGCTTCGGACCGAGTGGGTGTCGAGTGGGGTCACTCCAGGCCCATCCAATCCCGCGAAACGACAGCGCTCCTGCGGCAAGGTGCGCAGTTCACGGAATCGCCCTGTGTCGGAAGACGATCCGACGAATCGCGCACCTTGCCGCCAGTTCGCAGTGGTTCTCGGTAGTTACGACCCCCTGGAGTGACCCCACCGGTCCGCCCTGACCCCACCGGTCCGCCTCCTGAGCCCGCACGACTCCGGTACGATGGCGGGCGGAGGTCTGCATGGGTGGTCGACACGCGCGTCTTCTCCTGCGCCGCATCGCGCTCGGGCTGCCGATCCTCGCGGCCCCTGCGGGTGGGCTCGTGCTGCTCGTGTCCTCGTCCGCGTGCACGTGCACCGGCGGCTCGTGCGGTCAGCCGTTCGCGATGACCACGCACGCGATCGACGCGACGCAGCGCGCCGCGCTCGCGAACGACGCGGGCGACTTCAGCAGCTCGTGTCGCGTGGTCTGTCTGGGGCTCGACGGGTACGGCCCGGCCGACGGCGGGCTCGACGGGAGCGGGAGCGACGGCGGGATCGCCGGCGCGCAGTACGCGAACGTGACGTGCAGCGTCGCGAGCGCGGGCGGCGTCGACACGCTGACCTGCTCGTACGCGCACCTCTGCGTCGGCGGCCGGGCGCCCTCGGGCCTCGCGTTCGCGGACGCGGGCGGCGGCGTCGCGGGGTGGCTCGCGCGCGCCGCCTACCTCGAGCGTGCGAGCGTGCCGGCCTTCGACGAGCTGGGGATCGAGCTCGCCCTGCACGGCGCGCCTGCGCGGCTCGTTCGCGCCGCGGCGCGCGCCGCGCAAGACGAGCGCCGCCACGCTCGGACCGTCGCCGGGCTGGCGGCTCGCCGGGGCGGCGCGGTGCCGGAGGTGCGCCGTGCGCGGGCGGCGCTTCGTGATCTGCGGGCCATGGCCGCCGACAACGCGGTCGAGGGCTGCGTGCGCGAGGCCTACGCGGCCCTCGTCGCCGCGCGGCAGGCGCGCTGGGCGCGCGATGCCGACGTCCGCGCCGCCTACGCCGAGATCGCGGCCGACGAGGCGCGGCACGCGCTGCTCTCTTTCGCCATCCACGACTGGGCGCTCGAGGCGCTCCCGCCCGGCGCCGCGCGCGACACGGAGGCCCAGCGGCAGGCGGTGCTCGAGGCGTGGCGCGTCGGCGATGACGACGCGGACGCGGACACGCGCGGGGCGCTCGGGCTCCCGGACGCCACGGAGCGCGAGGCGCTCCTCCGGACGCTGGCCTGATCGCGGCCCTCGCGATCGCGCCGCTCGCGCGCTAGCTTCCGCGCGCGTTGCTGTACTCGATCGCGCGTCCGCTCCTCTTCTCTCTTCCGCCCGAGCGCGCCCATCACATCGCGTTCGGCGCCCTGCGCTTCGCGGAGGCGATGCCCTTCGGGGGCGCGATGCTCTCCGCGCTTTACGGGCCACCGCGCGAGCCGGCGCTGCGCGTCGAGGCGATGGGGCTGACGTTCCCGACGCCGGTCGGGCTCGCGGCCGGCTTCGACAAGGACGCGGTCGGGTTCGACGCGCTGCTCGCGCTCGGCTTCGGGTTCGTCGAGGTCGGCACGCTGACGGGCGAGGCGCAGCCCGGCAACCCGCAGCCGCGGATGTTCCGCCTCCCGGCCGATCGGGCGCTCGTGAACCGGCTCGGGTTCAACAACGGCGGCGCGGCCGGCGCGCTGCCGCGCCTGCGCGTCCGGGACCGTAGGCGCGGCGTCGTCGGTGTGAACATCGGCAAGACCAAGCTCGTGCCCGAGACGGGCGCGATCGCCGACTACGTCAAGAGCGCGCGCTTGCTCGCGCCGCACGCCGACTACGTCGTGGTGAACGTGAGCTCGCCCAACACGCCCGGGCTGCGCGACCTGCAGTCGGTCGAGAAGCTCGGGCCGCTCTTGCGCGCCGTGGGCGAGGCGATCGACGAGAGCACGGCCGAGAGCGCGCACCGCCCGCCGCTCTGCGTGAAGATCGCGCCGGACCTCGCGGACGACGACGTGCTCGCGGTCGCCGACCTCGCCGAGAAGCTGGGCCTCGCGGGCATCGTCGCGACGAACACGACCATCGCGCGGAGCGGCCTGACGAGCGCGAAGGACGCGGTCGAGCGCGCGGGCGTCGGAGGCCTGAGCGGCGCGCCGCTGAAGGAGCGCTCTCTCGAGGTTCTGCGCCTCTTGCGTGGGCGCGTGGGCGATCGCCTCACGCTGGTGTCGGTCGGCGGCATCGAGAGCGACCACGACGCGTGGCAGCGGATCCTGGCGGGCGCGAGCCTCGTGCAGCTCTACACGGGCTTCGTCTACGGAGGACCCGACACGCCGGGACGGATCGCGCGCGGGCTGCTCGTCCGCGCGCGCGCCGAGGGATTCGCGCGCGTGCAGGACGCCATCGGCGCCGGCACCTGAGGCCGGAGCCGCGCCGATCGCGTCGGCTCGCCTCTCCGGCCCCTTCCGTCCGCGGGCTGCGCCCGCTCCCGTCCGGGTCCTCCGCGGCGAGCACTCCTGTCAGCCGGGGAAGCTCGAGCCGCCGATGAACTCCCGCAGGATCGACGTCGTCGGCACGTGCTCGGGGTAGATCGACACGAACCGCTCGAGCAGCTGGAGCAGGCGGAACGCGGTCGGGAACGCGTCACTGCCCGGCGGCACCTCCAGCAGATAGCGCTCGGCGTAGACCTTGAGCACCGAGGGCTCGTACACCAGCGCGCTGTCGAAGACGGTGTCCGCGCGATCGAAGTGCGGGAAGATGTGTCTGCGCTCGCCCGCGCGCACCGACGCCCAGCGGCGGATCGTGCCCTCGGCCGTCTGGGACCGGCCGTGCCGGTCGCGCACGATGCGGCGCAAGAGCCGCAGGTCCGAGACGGACACGCGGGTGAGCGCGTCGAGCGGCAGGCCGGTGAGCGGACAGAGGAAGATCCGGTAGAGCGCACGCTCGGGGACGTGATCGGCGAGCAGCGCGGGGTTGAGGCCGTGGATGCCCTCGATGACGAGCACGTCGTTCGGGCCGAGGGTCACCTCGGGACCACCGCCGGGGACGCTCTTGCCGTGGACGAAGTCGTAGTGCGCGAGGCGCACGGTCTCGCCCCGCAGGACGCGCGCGAGCTCGTCCTGGAGCAGGCCCGCGTCGAGCGCGTCGAATGCCTCGAAGTCGTACTCTCCGTTCTCGTCGCGCGGGGTGCGGGCGCGATCGACGTAGTAGTCGTCCAGAGAGATCCCGATCGGGCGCAGCCCCACCACCTCGAGCTGGACGTGCAGGCGCTTGATGAAGGTCGTCTTGCCGGACGAGCTCGGTCCGGCGACGCAGATGACGCGCACGCGATCCTCGCGCTGCACGATCTCGTCGGCGATGCGGGACAGGCGCTTCTCGTGGAAGCCCTCCGAGATGCGGATGATCTGCGCGACGTCGCCCGCGATGCAGGCGCGTCCGAAGGCGCCGACGCTCGTGATGCCGAGCGAGCGCAGCCAGAGGGCGTGCTCGTCCGTCATCGCCTCGGCGGCCGGCCGAGCCGAGCGAGGCGCGTCGTCGTTCGCGTCGCCGGTGACGAGCAGGAGGCGCCCGTCGTCGGCGCGGACCTCGAACTCGCCGGCACGCGAGGCGCTCGGGAGCAGCGGCCCGAAGCCGATGGCGTACGCGCCGTCGAGCGAGACGAGCGGCACCATCGGCTCCCGCGATACGTCGAGCAGGTCGGCGGCGGCGACGTCCCCGAGCTCCGCGAAGTGCGCGCGCGCCTCCTCGACCGTCCACCACTCGCGCAGGAGCGGCATGCCCGAGAGGACGATGCGCCGCATCTCCGCCGTGAGCTGCGCGGCCAGCGCTGCCGTGTCGTGCGGGCCGGGGGACAGCTCCACGAGCTGGGCCGCCCCGAGCGAGGGGCCGAGGCGCTCGACCGCGCCTGGCACGACCGCGCGCGCGGCGGCGAGCAGCACGAGACCGAGGGTCGCGCGCCGGATGCGCTCGCCCTCGAGGTGCCGCGTGTCCAGGGACACCACGGTCGCGTCCGACGCGAGGGGCGTGTCGAGGCCCACGATGCGTCGATCGACGAGGGCCGCCACGACCTGCGCCCCCTCGACCTCGCGGGGGAGCAGATCGCCGACGGGCGTCCCCGTCGCGGCGCGCACCCGCTTGCCGTCGACGGTCACCTCGACGCTCGAGCGGCGCGGCAGCGAGCGCTCGCGCACGAGCACGTTCACGCGCTCGGTCATCTCGGAGAGCGTGTCGCCGAGCCCGTCCACGAGCGCGTGGACGAGCGCGATCGCCAGGTCCGGCTCCTCGCGAGACAGCGCGGCGTAGCGCTCCGCGCGCAGGCGCAGGAGAATCAGGCCACTGCTCGCGTGCACGGTGGCGCCGCGGGGCCGGCCGGCCAGCAGCGCGAGCTCGCCGAAGTGATCGCCCGCCTCCAGCACGGACACCTCCAGCCCGGCGCGCGAGATGCGCGCGCGGCCCTCGACCACGAAGAACGCGTCGCAGTCGTGCGCGCCCTCGCGGACCAGGGTCTGCCCCTCGGCCACCGACACCCGCTCGAGATAGGGCGCGAGGCGCGTCTGCTGGGCCTCGGTCAGGCTCGGGAAGCAGAGGGTGATCTCGCGCGTGAGGCTCATGCGGCCGGTGACCTGCGTCCGGGTCTACGCGCTCCCGCGTCGAGATCCAGCCCGCGCAGCGCCTTCCCCTTTTCGCGCGGCGCGCGCACCATCGCGCGCATGCAGAAGGCGATCTCGGTCGGTATCCTCCTCCTCATCCTGTCCGCGTGCGGCTCGAGCTGTCCGGACTCGAGCGCGGCGTCGAGCGCCGCGGCCACCTCGGGCGGCGACATGCTGCGCGAGCCGATCACCGCGCCGGAGTCGATCACCGTCACCCTCGGCGGCACGACCGAGGGCCGGTTCGCCGCCGCGCAGGTGTTCGACGGCTTCGGCTGCACCGGCGGCAACCAGAGCCCGGCGCTCACGTGGACCGCGGGCCCCGCTGGGACGTTGAGCTACGCGATCGTCATGCACGACCCGGACGCGCCCACGGGCGTCGGGTTCTTCCACTGGATCGTCACCGACATCCCGACGACCACGACCTCGCTCGTGGAGGGCGCTTCGAGCGCGGAGGGTGGGATGCCCGCCGGCACCGTGCAGGCCTACACGGACTTCGGCGCCAACGGCTACGGCGGTCCGTGCCCGCCCCCCGGGCCTGCGCACCGCTACGAGATCACCGTGTACGCGCTGGACACGGCGACGCTCGGCGTGCCGGCGGGCGGGACCGGCGCGCTCGCGCGCTTCATGCTGCGACAGCACGCGCTGGCGATCGGGCGCGTGCAGGCTAGCTGGGGACGCTGAGCGAGGCGCGCGTGGCGACCGAGGCCCGTGTGCGTAGGCACCCGCAGTCATGCACCACGCCGACTTCTTCGCCGCCCACGCCGAGTGGGGCTGGCTGATCCTCGTCGGGCTGGTGGTGTTCCCGCGGATCACGCTGCTCTTCGTGGGCGGGCCCTTCGGCGTCCTCTCGTGGCTGGGCTGGATCTTCTGCCCGCACCTGCTCGTGGCGATCCTGGCGACGAGCGTCTACTGGGACACCAACCCGGTGCTCTGCGTGATCGCGTGGTTCTTCGCGTTCGCCGGGACCGGCGGGGAGGGCGGGTTCGTTCATCGCGGGTACCGGCGCCGCCGACGGCGCGACGAGCGGCAGGACCGTGGGGTCGCCTCGCGGCCCCGCGAGGCGTGAGCCGGCGACGCGCTCCTATTCGCCGAGGCCGGCCGCGCGCACGACCCAGTCGCACGCGAACCCCTCGGCCGGGTCGGCGCTCGAGAAGCTCGCGCCGGACACCACGGTGAGCGCGCCGGACGCGGGGCAGACCACCACCGTCTCCGGGCACGCGTCGTCGCACGAGGAGCTGCCGAACGAGTCGCCGAGGCGCGTCGTCGTGGTGCGGCACTCCGCCGCGGTGATGCCGCCGTCGCACACGCGGATGCCTCCGCGGCCTACGCACGCCCCCGCGTTGCAGCCCGCCGCGCAGCCCACCACCAGGCGTGCGCCGGGCGAGCACGACACCACGTCGTCCGCGTGGTGGGGCGGCTCGACCGCCTCCCACTGACACCAGTAGTCGGCCGCGCTGCCGATCGCCGACGGGGACACCGTCAGCATTCCCGAGCTCGGGCAGGTCACGACGGCCTCGGGGCAGCGGAAGTCGCAGTCGCTGCCGCTCGACGCCGTCGTCACGTCGAGCACCCAGTGGCCGAGCGGTCCGCTCTGGCAGTCGCCCGTGGTGACGACGCCGTCGCAGATCCGGATGCGCGCGGTGCTCGAGGCGCAGTGCCCGATGCCACACGCGTCCGAGCAGCCGACGCGCACGGGGGCGCCCGCGGTGCACGTGATGATCTCGGCGCCGCGGCCCCCGGGCGGGAGCACGCCGAGGTTGTCGGCCGCCCAGGCGCACGAGGCGCTGCTGCCGCTCGCGGTGCCGGGGACGACCGTCACGGCGCCCGAGGGCGGGCAGGTGATGCGTCCGAACGGGCACAAGCCGCCGCACGACGTGTCGTCGATCATCGCGAACGTCGTCGTGTCGGTCGCGTGGCCGCACTCGCTCGCGCTCAGCGTTCCGTCACAGAAGCGCAGCGTGGGATCGCCCTGGCACATGCCCAGGCCGCAGCCGGCGGCGCAGCCGATCTCGACGGTCTCTCCAGGCGTGCAGCGGATCGTGGCTGGCAGGTCGTTGCGCTGGCGGCACCCGGCGGCGACGAGCGCGGGCAAGACGAGGACCAAGGTGAGTGCGAGACGCGGCATGACGGTGCTCCTACGCTGGCGCGCCCGTGATCTACCTCGGAATGGACGGGGTTGCCGCGCACGGCCCCGGACGTCAGGCTGGCCGCCGTGGACGAGCTCGAGCGCAGCGAACGGGACCTCCAGCGCGCGGTCGGGCGCTGCATCGCAGACTTCGACCTCGTCCGGCAGGGCGATCGCGTCATGGCCTGCCTCTCCGGGGGCAAGGACAGCTACACGATGCTGCACCTGCTCGAGCGTCTGCGCCGCAAGGCGCCGGTCAAGTTCGAGATCGTGGCCGTCCACCTCGACCAGGGACAGCCCGGCTACGACGGCGCGCCGCTCGAGGGCTGGCTTCGCGAGCACGGCTACGCCCACCGCATCGTGCGGGAGGACACCTACTCCATCGTCGCGGACAAGCTCGGGACGGACGGGGACAAGACGTACTGCTCCCTCTGCTCGCGCCTGCGCCGCGGCGTGCTCTACAACCTGGCCGAGGAGCTCGGCTGCACGCGCATCGCGCTCGGGCACCACCGCGAGGACGCGCTCGAGACCCTCATGCTGAACCTCATGTTCACGGGGTCGCTGAAGGCGATGCCGGCGAAGCTGCGCAGCGACGACGGGCGCAACGTGGTGATCCGCCCGCTGATGTACTGCGCCGAGAAGGACATCGCGCGCTTCGCGGAGCTCATGCGCTTCCCGATCCTGCCGTGCGACCTCTGCGGCTCCCAGGACGAGCTCATGCGCAAGGAGGTGAAGGCCTTGCTCACACGGCTCGAAGACACGGCTCCACAGGTGAAGGAGAGCATGCTCGCCGCGCTCGGGAACGTGCGGGCGACGCACCTGCTCGACCGCGACCTCTGGCAGCGGCTCGGGATCGCCCCGGACGGGGTCGCCGAGCGGCCCGCTCCGGCGACCCAGCTCTCGCCCGATGGCAAGGGGCGCCTACGGGTCCTCGGCTGAGAAGCGCACGGCGAGAGCGGCTCGCACCGCATGGTAAGGTCGGACGGTCTCGATGCCTACCGACGACGCGCACTTCCGGGCCGGGCCTCGCGCCGTGGTCGAGCTGCGCGCGAGCTACCGCCGCGACCGACCCGGCGCCGTCCTCGAGAAGGGCGGCCGCGTGCACGATCTCTCGATGGGGGGCGCGTTCGTCGAGGCCGCCGATCCGCCGTCCGAGGGCACTCGACTCTACCTGACGTTCAGCACGCCGACGGCGTGGGATCCGCTCGAGGTGCCGGCCGAGGTGCGCTGGACCAAGCCCGGCGGCTTCGGTGTGCAGTTCCGCGCGCTCACCTCCGCGCAGGCCCAGGCGCTGCACGCGCTGGTCGCGACGACGCCCTTCGGGAGCCTCGACGGCTGAGCCTGTGATGACGACACCGGCCCAGCAACCGACCGGCCTGGCGACGGCCGCGACCGACGCGAGCTTCGACTCGGCGAGCTGGCTCGGCCGCACGATCGACGAGCGCTACCGCGTCGAGCAGCTGCTGGGGCAGGGCGGGATGGGTGCCGTGTTCCTCGCCGAGCACGTGAAGCTCCAGAAGAAGGTCGCGCTCAAGGTGATCCTGCCGCAGTTCGCCGGCAACGGCGAGGTCGCCGAGCGCTTCGCCCGCGAGGCGATGGCGAGCGCGAAGCTGGAGCACCCGCACGTCGCGAGCGCGCTCGACTACGGCACGCTCCCCGAGGGGGGCGCGTATCTCGTGATGCAGCTCGCCCGCGGCCCCAGCCTCCGGAAGGCGCTCGAGAACAAGGCCGAGGGGCGGCGCGGCTGGCCCTACGCGTGCGAGATCGGCGCGCAGGTCGCCGACGCGCTGGCGGCCGCGCACGCCGCGAGCATCGTGCATCGCGACCTCAAGCCCGAGAACGTGATGCTCGAGCCGCGCGACGACGGCGGCGAGCTCGTCAAGGTGCTCGACTTCGGCATCGCCCGCGTCATCGACGACGCCGCGGCGCCCGGAGGCGGGAGCAAGCTGACCCGCGTCGGCACGATCATCGGCACGCCGGGCTACATGTCTCCCGAGCAGGCGCTGGGCGAGCCCGTCGATGCGCGCGCCGACGTGTACGCGCTCGGCGTCATCCTCTGGGAGATCTGCTGCGGGCGCGAGCTCTTCGAGGAGACCGAGGTGACCGCGCTCGTCACCAAGCAGCTCACGACCGAGGCGCCGCGGATCGCCGCGCTCGTACCGGACGTGCCGCCCGAGCTCGACGCGCTCGTCGCGAGGATGCTGGCGCGCGAGAAGAGCGCGCGACCCGAGCGCGCGGGGGAGGTGCGCGACGTGCTGAAGCGGCTCGCCTTCGCGGCGACCGCGCAGCGCATGTCGCTCCCCGCGGGCGTGTCGGGATCGTTTCCGGTGAGCGCGACGGGCGCGCACCCGGCGGCCGCACCGGTGCGCCCGAGCTTGCTCTCGGCCCTGCCGCCCCAGCTCGCCGAGCTCGGCGCGAGCCTGGGCCCGCGCCTGGCGCGTCCGCCGCTCGTCTACGGGCTCGTCGGCGCCGCAGGCCTGCTCGCGCTGCTCGTGCTCGTCACCTTCGTGATGATCTGCTCGGGCGGATCGGAGCCCGACGCGCCGATCGTGACCGCCCCGAACCTGTCCCCGCCTCCGGGCACGGCGCCCGTGCCGCGGACGGGGCCGGGGCCCGTTCCGCGAGGGGTCGAGCCGCCACCGACGTCCCTCGTCGCCACCGCGGGCGCGGGCGCCCCGATCCCGGAGGCGTTCGCCGCCGACTTCGCGACGCTCGTGGGCGAGAGCGGACGCGCCGCCCGTCGTGACGCCGCCGCGCGCGTGCTCGCAGAGCCGGAGGCTGCGGTGCCGCCGGTCGTCCGACTCGTCGCTCGGCTCGATCACGAGAGCGGCTGCGAGACGCGGCGCGACATCGTCGTCGCGCTCGGGCAGCTCGGCGACGCCCGCGCACTGCCGCCGCTCGAGCGCATCGATCGCAACCACCGCGGCTGCGGCTTCTTTCGCTCGCAGGACTGCTACCGGTGTCTGCGCTCGGAGCTTGCGGACACGCTCACGCGACTGCGCGCCGCCGGTCCGTGAGCGCGCCCGTTCCCGCTCGCCGCGCGCGGGCGCTCGCGTGGATCGGCGTCGCGGCGCTCCTCGTGGCCGCGCTCGGCGTGTCCCGGTGGGTGCGACCTCCGCGTGCGCCCGCGGACGTCCGGACGACCGTCGCGGACGCGGCCTCACATCCCGGCGCCGCGAGCTACGATCTCGTCGGCGGCACGCTCCGCCCCGATCTGGGAGCGACCGTCGGCGGGGCGTTCACCGTGCATCCGCTGGTCCCGGCGCGATGGACGCCCGACGCGCCCGTGCCGGTGTGGGTGGCGGCGGGGCCTGGAGCCGGTCCGCTCGCGCCGGAGGGCCGCCGCGGGATCGCCGTCGCGGCGCCCCACGTCGACGGCTATCGAGGCGCGATCGCGGAGGCCGAGCGCGCACACGGCATCCACGGCGAGGTGGGCGCGCCCATCGTCTACCTCGCGACGAGCCAGCCCCCGTGACCACGCGCACGGCCGCGCGCGCGCGGGGCGCGGTATGCCGGCCTCCTCAACGAGGGAGATCCGAACGTGGAGCTGAAAGACGTCAAGGCCATCGTCACCGGTGCGGGCTCGGGCATGGGAGCGCACTTCGCGCGTCGGATCGCCGAGGGCGGGGGCAAGGTCGCCGCGGCCGACGTGAACGAGGCGGGCCTCGCCGAGCTGCCGTCGGCGGTGTTCAAGAAGAAGGTCGACGTCTCGGCGCCGGGCGCGAGCGCCGAGCTCGCGAAGTGGGCGGCGGACGCGATGGGCGGCCTCAACGTGGTCATCTCGAACGCGGGCATCCTGCGCGACGGACTGCTCGTGAAGAAGAGCCGCGAGACGGGCGAGGTCTCGGTGATGAGCGACGACCAGTGGAACGCCGTCATCGGCGTGAACCTGACCGGCGCCACGATGGTCGTGCGTGACGCCGTCGCCGAGATGGTGCGCCGCGATCAGCGCCCGGGCCTCGTCGTCGCGATGAGCTCGATCGCCCGCCACGGCAACCGCGGGCAGTCGAACTACGTGAGCGCCAAGGCGGCGCTCGCCGCGAACGCCGTCACGTGGTGTCGCGAGTTCGCCCCCTTCGGGATCCGCGCGGTCGCCATCGCGCCGGGGATGGTCGAGACGCCGATGACGCGCGGGATGAACCAGAAGGCGCGCGACGCCATCGTCGCGTCGATCCCCGTCGGCCGCATCGGCGAGCCGGAGGATCTCTGGAAGGCCGTGAAGTTCGCGATCGAGTGCGACTACTTCAACGGGTACTGCATCGACGTCGACGGCGGCGCGGCCTTCTGAAGGACCGTGCGCAGTCGGGGCGGTCTTCGGGCCCGGGCTTCAGGCCCTGGCGATCGGGCGCCCGCTGACGCGCAGGAACCTCAGCGTCATCGCGATCGCGACGGCGGTCAGGCCGGCGCTCAGGCCCCACCAGAGCCCGACGGCGCCGATCGACATGCCGTACGCGAGCGTCATGCCGATCGGCAGACCGATCGCGTAGTGTCCCAGGACGTTCAAGAGGAGCGGCAGGCGCGTGTCGCCCGCGCCGCGTAGCGCGCCCTGGGCGACGGTCTGGACCCCGTCCGAGAGCTGGAAGCAGGCCGCGACGAGCAGGAAGGGGACCGCGGCCTCGACGAGCTCGGGCCGATCGGTGAGCGCGCGCGCGACCAGGCGCGGCATCGCGCCGAAGACCAACGCGCCGAGGAGCATCCCCGTCGCGCCGGTGACGATGCCGGTGACGCCGGCGACCCGCGCGCCTCGCTCGTCGCCGTGTCCGACCGCGGTGCCGACGCGGACGCTCGTCGCCGCCGCGACGCCGAGGGCGATCTGGAACGTGCAGCTCACGCACGAGAGCGCGATCTGGTGCGCGCCCAGCGGCAGGCGGCCGAAGTGTCCGACGAGGAACGCGACGAGGGCGAAGCTGCCTGCCTCGAGCACGATCTGCGCACCGATCGGCGCGCCGAGCCGCCACGCGGCGCGCAAGAGCACGCGGTCGATCGCGCGTGAGAGCCCCACGTGGCCACGCTCGCGGTCGAGGATGGGCAGCGGCGCGATCGCGACGGCGAGCTGCACCAGCGTCGCGATGCCGGCGGCGATCCCGGCGCCGCGAACGCCGAGCGCGGGGACGCCGGCGGCATCCCAGCCGAACGAGAGCACGATGGCGGCCGGCAGGTTCACGAGGTTCGCGGCGATGACCCCGAGCACGAGCGAGCGCGAGCGTCCGACGGCCTGCAGGTACGCGCGCACCGCGGTCAGCGCCAGGAACGGGAGCAGGCTCGGCAGGCGCGCGAGCACGTACGCCTCGGCGGCCGCGGCGACGCCCGGCTCCTGGCCGAGCCAGGGTAGCGCGAGGGCCAGGAGCGCGATCACGGCGGCCAGCGGGACGAAGAGGAGCGCCGCGAGCCAGAGGCCCTGGGTCAGCACGGCGCGCGCGCGCTTCGGATCGCCGGCGCCGATCGCCTGCGAGAGGAGCGGGTCGAGGCCGAAGAGCGTGCCCAGTCCGAAGAGACCGGTGGTGAAGAAGATGGCGTTGCCGAGCCCTGCGCCCGCGATGGCGTCCTCGCCGAGGCGCCCGACGACCGCCACGTCGACGAGGCCGAGCAGCATGTTGCCCGCGTTCGTCAGCACCAGCGGCGTCGCCAGGGCGAGCAGGATCGGCAGCTCGGCGCGGATCGAGCGCGCCGGCGCCGGCCCATCGCGACTGACGACCGGGCCGCTGGACATCGAGCCGCGCAACCTACTGCAGACGCGAGGGGAGCGCCGGCTTCCGGGCCCTCACGATTGTCCCCGTTCGCGGGTGCGGCTTTGTTAGGATGCCGCCGTGTCGACGGGACACGAGCTCGATACGCGCCTCCTCAGGTTCCGCACGCGACCCGGTAGCGAGGATGCCGCGAAGCTGGCCGGCGATCTCTTGATGGCCAACCGGACCGCCGACGCGCTCGAGATCGCGGCGGCGGGTCTGCGCGCGAGCCCGGAGGACCTGGACCTGCTGCTCATCGAGGGGCGCGCCGAGATGGTGGGGGGGGACCTGCTCAAGGCCCAGGCCGCGCTCCTCAAGGCCGCTCGCGTCGGAGCGACGCGCAAGGAGCCGTACCGCTTCCTCGGCGAGGTGCTGATGAAGCGCGGCGATCCGGCCCGCGCCGCGAAGGTGCTCGAGCGAGCGCGGGGCATCGACGCGTCGGATCGCGCGATCCAGGCGCTGCACGACCGCGCGGTGCGGCTCGCGAAGATCGCCGAGACCGACCACGACAAGGCGTCGGAGGCGAGCCGGAGCTCGTTCGCGCCCCAGACCGGCGAGGCGAGGGAGGAGCGCACGATGGTGCGCCCCGACCTCTCGGAGCGCCTCGCCGCAGTGACCCGCGAGAAGGCCGACGAGGTGCTCGGCGCCCCGGCGCCCGCGCCGGAGAGGCGGCCGGCGCCTGTCCCGCGGGCGCCAGCGCCCCCGTCGCACGACGAGCTCGACGACGACGAGCCGACGACGGTCGGGCCCGCGCTCAGCGCGCGCGCCGCGGCCGCGCCGCTTCCGTCCCGCGCGATGCCTCCGCCGCGCGCTGGGGTGGCGGTCGCGCGCGCGCCGGTCACCCCGCCGCGCGACGAGCCGCCCACCGTCGAGGAGAAGCTGCCGCCGGTCGCGCTGCCGCCGCCGGGCGCGCTCCGGCCGGCCGTCGCGATCGACGCCTCGACTTCGCCTGGTGGGTTCGACGCCCCTGCGCGCGCCGGCGAGGGCCCGCGACAGGCGCCATCGCGCCGGCCGCCCCCGCTGCCACCGAAGGGCGAGGACTCGCTCGAGTCGCCTCTGTTCGGCGCGGCCCCCGCGTCCTTGTCCGAGCCCTTCGCGCCTGCGCGCGCCGCGGCGCTGCTCGACGACGAGCCCCGCAAGCCCGCCGGCGCGCCGAGCCCCTTCGAGGGTCTGCCCGCGATGGAGCCGAGCGGCGAGGTGCCGAGCTGGGCGCCGCCGCCGGACGACGGCTCCCCGCCGCAGCCCGCGCCCGACGAGCCCACCGGCGAGCTTGCCGGCGCCGCGGAGGATCCCGACGCGATCCTCGAGATGCTCCAGCGCGAGGGCATCTTCGAGCCGCCCGCAGGCGAAGCGGCGATCTGGGCACCGCGCAAGGAGGCGCGCGTCGAGCGCACCCGGATCGGGTGGGTGCTCGCGGTCGTCTGGGTGCTCGCCATCGGCGGCGCGGTCGGCGGTTGGTTCGGCTGGCAGGAATACGTGCGGCAGCGACACGCCGAGGCCGCGCGGCTGGTCGAGCAGGCGCTCGCCGAGGCACGCGCGGGCGACCACGAGGACCTCGTCGACGCGGAGCGCCACCTGCGCCAGGCGCGCGACCTCGACGCCCACACGACCACGAACCCCACGGTGCTGCTCTTCGTGCACTCCCAGCGGGCGCTCGAGGACGGCGCGTTCGAGATCGGCTACCTCGCGCCGACGGTCGCGCGCGCGGAGCGCTCGGGCGGCGACCCGAACCTGCTGCACGCGGCCAACGCGATCATCGCCGCGGGGAACGCCAACGCGGAGGCGGCGCGCACCGAGCTCGACGCTGCCCTCGCGGGCGCGCCCGACGACGCGCAGATCCTCTACATCGCCGGCCGCCTCGGCCAGCGCCTCGGCGACGAGCATGCGCTCGAGCGGCTCGAGGCAGCCACGCAGCGCGATCCGCAGCTCGCGGCGGCGGCGATCGCGCTCGCCGAGGCGCGCCACGACGAGGGCCGGCCCGAGGACGCGCTCGCGCTCCTCGACGCGGTGCTCTCGCACGACGCCGAGAACCTGCGCGCCAAGCTCTGGCGCGGCTTCCTCACCGCCGACGACGACGACGTCACGGCGGGGCTCGACGCGATGCAGGCGCTCGAGCCGCGCCTCGAGCACGGCGCGCCGACGGACCACGTGCTCTACGACCTGACGCGCTCGCACCTGCTCCGGCGGCAGGGACACCACGACGAGGCCGGCGAGGCCGTCGAGGCGGCGCTCCAGGCGGGGGCGCAGGAGCCGCGCCTGCTCGCCCTGGTCGCGCAGGCGGCGCGCGCGGAGAACCGCCTGCTCCAGGCCGAGTACGCGGCCACCGAGGCCGTCCGCGGCGCGCCGCAGAACGCCGACTTCCGCAAGCTGCTCGCCGCGATCTACCTCGACCGCCGCAACGGCCAGCACGCGATGCAGGTGCTCACGCAGCTCTCGGCGGACGATCCGGACGTGCTCTCGATGACGGCTCGCGCGTCGCTGCTCGTCGGCAGCGACGAGGCGCTCTCCACCGCCGCGGGCGCGATCGACGCCTACGTCGAGGGACACGAGGACGCTTCGGTCGAGCTACGCGCCCTCCGGATCCGCATCGCCGTCGCGGGGAACGCAGAGCCCGGGCCCACGCTCGAGGCCGCGCGGACGCTGGCGCACGAGAACCCCGGCGACCCCGTGCCGGCCCTCGCGCTCGGCGAGGCCGCGCTGCGCGCGCACGACGCGACGGCGGCGCGCGAGGCGCTCGAGGTCGTGGTGCGCACCGATCCCGACGACGCGGAGGGGCACTACTTGATCGGGCGCGCCTACCGCATGAGCGGCGACGCCGAGCACGCCGAGGAGAGCCTGCGGCGCGCGATCGAGCTCTCGGCCGAGCTCGTCGACGCCAAGGTCACGCTCGCGAGCCTGCTGCTCGACACGGGCGACTACGCGGGCGCGGACGCGCTCTACGTCGAGCTCGGCCGCATGGCGGGCAGCGCCTCGGGCATGTCCCTCTCGCTCGCCGGGCGCCTCGGGCGCGTCGAGGCGCTCGTCGGCCTCGGCCGGCTCGACGACGCGGACGTCCAGCTGGAGCAGGTGCGCGCCGCGGATCGCGAGGCTGCCGTCTCGCACCTGACGAGCGCGCACCTCGCGATGGCGCACGCGCACTTCGGCGACGCGGTGCGCGAGCTGCGTCCGCTGACCGAGGTCGAGACGCCCTCCGTCACGGCGCTCGCGGCCTTCGGTGACGCGCTCGCGGGGGCGGGTGAGAGCGACGCGGCGGCGACGGCGTACGATCGTGCGCTGGGGATCGACGCGGACCTCCCGGAGGCGCTGCTCGGGCGCGCGGAGCTCCACCTCGCCGCGGCCAACGGCCAGCGCGACGCGGGACCGCTCCTCGACCGCGCGACGACCTCGCTCACGACGCGCATCCGTCCGCCCGCGCTGCGCACGCGCCTCATGGTCCTTCGCGCGCGTGTCGCGCTGGCCAACCGCGACCAGGCGGCGGCGCTGCTCCTCTTGCAGCAGGCGACCGCGATCGAGGGCGCGACGCCTGACGCATGGTTCTATCTGGGCGAGGTGCTCACGGCGGCGCACTCCGCGGACGCGGCCGCAGCGTACCAGCACTACCTCGACGCCGCGCCGAGCGGCCCGCACGCCGCGGCCGCCCGCCGCGCCGCCCACTGATCGGGGCGCGCCCACTGATCGGGGTCACTCCACGCCCCGCAACCGGCTGGATTCACAGGCGTCCTGGGGGTAGGTGCGCGATTCAGTCGGCGGCCCCGATCCCATCGCCTCCTCGATGTGCCCGTGATCATCGCCCGCGTGCCGCGCGGCAGCCCTGGAGAGCGAACGTGGGTCTGCACGTCCTCGGCGCGTCGTCAGGGCGTCGGGTCGCACTGGTACCAGGGCACGGCCGTCTTGTCGGAGTGCATCTGGCACGCCGTCGTGGCCGGACAGGGGCAGCCGCCGGGCTCGCACGGGATCTGGCACGACTGCGTCAGGATTGCCCCCGAGAAGGCCTGGCAGACGTAGCCGCTCGGGCAGGCGCTGGTGCCGGCGCCGCAGGTCGCGTCGATCGACGAGAGGTCGGTCGGCTGTGGGTCGCAAGAGCCCGCGTCGGTCGTCGCGCCCGTGTCGGTCGTCGCGCCCACGTCGGCCGCGCCCGTGTCGGTCGTCGCGCCCGCGTCGGCCGCGCTCGCGGCGTCGACGGGCGCGCTCGTGCCGGCGCAGCCGGCGAGCACGCCGAAGAGGAAGAGGGAAGCGGGGATCGCGCGTCGCAAGGCCATCGGCGGATCGTAGCACCCGTGCGATACTGAGCCGCGATGCGAGCCCCGATCGCCACCGCGCTCCCCGGCTACCTGCGCGACATCCAGCGCGACGTCGAGGGTCACGCCAGGTCGTACGGCCTCGACACGTTCCCGGTCCTCTTCGAGGTCGTCGGCTACGACCAGATGAACGAGCTCGCGGCGTACGGCGGCTTCCCCGTCCGCTATCCGCACTGGCGCTTCGGCATGGAGTACGAGCAGCTCAGCAAGAGCTACGAGTACGGCCTCTCGAAGATCTACGAGATGGTCATCAACAACAACCCGGCCGTTGCGTACCTGCTCGAGGGCAACTCGCTCGTCGATCAGAAGCTCGTGATGGCGCACGTCTACGCGCACGTCGACTTCTTCAAGAACAACTACTGCTTCAAGGCCACCGATCAGGGGCGCGACCAGGAGACCGGCGACTCGATCCGCCGCTGGGTCGACACGATGGCCAACCACGGAGCGACGATGCGCCGCTGGCAGGACCGGGTGGGCGTCGAGCGCGTCGAGGAGCTGGTCGACCACTGCCTCTCGCTCGAGAACCTCATCGATCCCAACAAGCCCTTCCAGCCCAAGAAGCAGGTCGATCCCCGCAAGGAGCTCGAGTTCCTCGAGGGCGGGGGCGAAGAAGAAGACCAGGGCGGGCGCCTCCGCGTCGATCGCGAGTACATGGAGGACTTCATCAACCCGCGCGAGTTCGTGGAGAGCCAGCGCAAGAGGGCGCAGGACGAGCGCGAGCTGAAGAAGAAGGTCCCCGAGACGCGCGACCGCGACGTGCTGGGGTTCCTGCTCGACCACGCGCCGCTCGAGCGCTGGGAGCGCGACGTGCTCTGGGCCGTGCGCGCCGAGGCCTACTACTTCTGGCCGCAGATGCAGACGAAGATCATGAACGAGGGCTGGGCCTCGTTCTGGCACTCGCGCCTGATGACGGAGAAGATCTGCGACGACGCGGAGATCATCGAGTACGCGGAGCGCAACGCGGGCGTGATGGAGACGAGCAAGGGCCGTCTGAACCCGTACAAGCTCGGCGTCGAGCTCTACCGCAACATCGAGGAGCGCTGGGACAAGGGCCAGTTCGGCAAGGAGTGGGAGGAGTGCGACGACCTCGAGGCGCGCCGCCACTGGAACCGCCGGACGGGCCTCGGTCGCAAGAAGGTCTTCGAGGTCCGCGCGCTCTACAACGACGTGACCTTCATCGACGAGTTCCTCACGCCCGAGTTCGCGGCGGAGCAGAAGCTCTACTCGTTCGGCTGGAGCTCGCGCAACGACCGCTTCGAGATCGAGAGCCGCAAGTTCAAGGAGGTCAAGGAGAAGCTCCTCTTCCAGCTCACCAACGCGGGCCAGCCCTTCATCTACGTGGACGACAGCAACCTCGGCAACCGCGGCGAGCTCCTGCTCGTCCACGACCACCAGGGCATCGATCTGCGCGTGGACTGGGCGCGCGAGGTGCTGCGCTCGATGGTCCGCCTCTGGCGCCGTCCGGTCGAGATCCACACCAAGGTCGAGCAGAAGGCGACCCTCTTGCGCTTCGACGGCAAGGAGCACGTGCAGCGTCCGCTCAAGTAGCCCGGCGAGGGCTCAGAGCGAGACTCCGCGGACGGCCTCCGCCAGGAAGTCGCGGAACGCGGCGACCTTCTGAGGGACGTGGCGGCTGGACGCATGCACGACGTACACCGAGCCCGCGCGCCACACGTGCGCCGGCAGCAGGCGCACGAGGGCCCCCGCTTGGGCGGCGCTCTGCGCCGTGAAGCGCGGCAGCAGCGCGACCCCGGCGCCCGCGACGGTCGCCGCCACCAGGAAGGTGAAGTCGTCGCCCGACACCTTGCCCTGCACGTCGACGTGCGTCCGCTCGCCCTTGCACTCCAGCGTCCAGCGTCCGCGTCCGTTCTTTCCGTGGAAGAGCACGGCGTCGTGCGCAGCGAGATCGGCGACGGATCGCGGCGTGCCGCGCCGCGCGAGGTAGCTCGGGGCGGCGAACAGGCGCAGCTCCGTCTCGGCGATCTTCTTGGCGACGAGCGAGGAGTCGCGGAGCACGCCCGCGCGTACCGCGACGTCGACCCCCTCGGCCACGAGGTCGACGGTGCGCGCGGTCAAGATCAGCTCGATCTGCACCTCGGGGTAGCGCTGGCAGAAGCGCGTCACCACGTCTGCGAGCAAGAGGGTGCCGAGGTCGTTCGGGGCCGTGACGCGCAAGAGGCCGCGCGGCGTCGCCTCGTCCGTCGTCAGCAGCGAGGTCGCCGCACGGAGCGCGTCGACGTGCGGGAGCACCTCGGCGTAGAGGGCCGCTCCCACCTCCGTCGGCGCGAGCGAGCGGGTGGTCCGCTGGAAGAGCCGCACGCGCAGGCCGTCCTCGAGACGCGCGATCGCCCGGCTCACCGTCGACTTCGGCACACCCAGGCGTCGCGCCGCGGCGCTCATGCTCTTGTGCTCGACCACGCGCACGAACACACCCAGGTCGTCGAGCTGAGGGGATGCGCGCGAGGTGCTCATCCTAGATCGCCAGGTGGTCGGGCGCGGCGACGTCGTCGGCCGGTCCGAACTTGCCGGAGGCGTCCTTCACCACGCGCGACATCGCGACGCTCGCGTCGTGGGTGAAGAAGAGGCGCCCATGCCTCTTCACGAGGCCCTCGAGCAGCGCGGTCTTCTCGTCGATCAGGAGCTCGGGGCTCCGGTCGTAGCCCATGGTGATCGGAAGATGTACCCAGGGCCGTCCCGGGATCAGATCGGCCGCGAAGACGATGGGCCCGCTCTCGCTCGGCACCTCGGCGAGCACGAGCCCGGGCGTGTGACCGCTGGAGCGGTGCAGGCGGTACGCCGGCCCCAGCGCGCGACTTTCTTCCCCCGCGACGATCTCGAGGCGCCCGCTCGCCTCGAGCAGCGGCATCAGCTCGGGGATGAACGACGCGCGGTCGCGGGCGTGGGGGTGCCTGGCCCGCTCCCAGGCCTCGCGCCCGACGACGAAGGTCGCTCTCGGGAAGAGAAGCGCCGGCGGCCTTCCCTCCTCGAACGCGCTCAGCAGCCCACCGGCGTGGTCGAAGTGCAGGTGAGAGAGCACCACCACGTCCACGGTGTCGTGTGGGGCGCCCGCCTTCTCGAGGCTCGCGAGGAGCACGTGCTCGGCCTCCATCACGCCGAAGCGGTCGCGCATCTTCGGCGGGAAGAACGCGCCGATGCCAGTCTCGAAGAGGATCCGGCGCTCGGCGTCGATCGAGGTCTCCTCGATCAACATCGCGCGGCACGCGAGCGGGATGCGGTGCCGCTCGTCCGGGGCGATCCACTTCTCCCAGACCGCCCTCGGTGCATTGCCGAACATCGCGCCCCCGTCGAGGCGCTGCGTGTTGCCGGCGATCGCGGTCAGGGTGCGCGTGGTCGTCGTCATCGCTCGATCGATACCACGGACGCGCGCGCGCGCATCGCGCGCGAGCCCGCGCGCGATGCGGCGCGTGGGGTGGCCGGCGTGGGCCAGGCAGCGTACACACGCGCCGCGTGGACCTCTGGATCGTACAGGCAGCGCGCGTGCTCACCTCGCGCTCGCGCCGGCGCGGGCGATCGAGCCTCGAGTCGCTCGTGCGCGCCGACGCGCTTCCCGAGCACGCTGCCGAGGGGCTCGATCCGGCGCTCCGGTTCGTCCTGCTGCTCTCGCGTGCGCTGCTCGGCTGCGGAATGCCGGCCTATCGGGTGGAGGAAGCGCTCGCGCGGCTCGGCGACGCCCTCGATCTCGACGTCGATGCGTTCTGCACGCCCACGGCCCTCATCCTCACGATGTCGCGGGGGGACGCCACGCGTCCGCAGGACGTGCGCACCCGCGTCGTGCGCGTCGAGCCGGGGAACACGGACCTCGAGCGACTCGGCGCGCTGCACGACCTGGTCGCGCGGGTGGAGAAGAAAGAGCTCACGCCCGGCGACGCGGCGCTGCGCGTCGAAGCGATCCTCGCGCGCCCGCCTCGCTACGGGGCGTGGGTCTCGGCGATCGCGTTCGCGCTGATCGGCGCAGCCGCCGCCGTGCTGCTCGGCGGCAGCGGGCTCGACGTGCCCGTCGCGGCGCTGCTCGGGCTGGTGGTCGGGGCCCTCGACGCGGCCGCGAGCAAGCTCGCCGCGATGGCGCGCCTCTTGCCGTCTCTCGCCGCGTTCACCGTCTCCTCGATCGCGAGCGTGCTCGCCGCCCTGGGCCTCGAGACGCGTCCGTCGGTCGTTCTGCTCGCGGCGATCATCGTCCTGCTCCCCGGGCTCACCGTGACGACCGCGACGCTCGAGCTCGCGACCGCCAACCTGGTCAGCGGCACCGCGCGCCTCATGGGCGGCTTCATCACGTTCTTGCAGCTCGGCTTCGGGGTCGCCCTCGGTCGTGTCGCGGCGCAGCTCGCCCCCGGCGCGCACGCCCCGGCCGCCGCCGAGGCGCTGCCGCGCGCCGCCACGATCGCGGCGGCGCTCGTGAGCGCCGGCGGGTTCACCGTGCTGCTGCGCGCCCGTCCCCGGGACGGGGGCTGGGTCCTGCTCGCGGTCGCCATCGCGCTGCTCGCCTCGCAGATCGGCGGCGCGTGGGTCGGCGCGGAGCTGGGCGCGTTCGTCGGTGCCCTCGCGGTGGGCGCGGCGTCGCATCTGTTCGCGCGGGTGCGGGACCGGCCGGTGAACCTGATGCTGACGCCGGGGATCCTCTTCCTCGTGCCGGGCAGCGTGGGCTTCTTGTCGATTCGCTCGCTGCTCGAGAACGAGCCCGAGGTCGCGGTCGCCACGGCCTTCCGCATGGCGCTCGTCGCGATGGCGCTCGCGACGGGCGTGCTCGTGGCCACCGCCGCAGTGCCGCCGCGCAAGGCGCTCTGATCGCGCGCTGCGAGCGGATACAGTACGGGCGATGTTGCGTCTCACGAGCGCGGCGCTGGCGCTGGCGCTGGCCGCCTGGACGGCTACGCCCACCGCGTGACCACGACGCGCGGCACCCTCGAGGCCGCCCGCGTCTTCCTCGCCACACAGCCCCGCGCCCACGTCCTCGGTCCCGCCATCTCCGTCGATCTCCGAAGCGGACGTCCGCGGCCTCGTCGACGCCTGGCTCGCCGCCCAGAACGGCGGCGACTTCACCGCCTACGAGTCGCTCTACGCGGCGCGCTTCGACGGCATCCGCCGGTCTGGCCCGCGCGTCCGGCGCTTCGATCGGGCCGGCTGGATGCGGGACCGCCGCCCGATGTTCGCCCGCCCGCTGCACGTCGAGGCCACGCTCGTGAGCATCCACGTCGCCCCCGACGTCGCGACCGTGTCGCTCGCGCAGAGCTTCACCGCCGGCTCGTATCACGACGAGGGCCAGAAGGAGCTCGTCGTCGTGCGCCAGGGCGGGGGCCTGCGCATCGCGCGCGAAGAGATGATCACGTCGACCGTGTCGACCGCGCCGCTCGGGCCGATCTTCATGACCGTGTACGTCCACGGTGCCGTCATGCCCGTCGTGTCGGCCGGGGCGCAGCGCTGGGTCGTGCTGCAGAGCGTGCCGGACGGCGAGGTGTGGTCCGAGGGGCCGCCGGAGCTGGTCGTGCGCGACACCGTCGTCGTCACGCGCGAGCGCGTCCGGCAGGAGGAGATCCCCCCTGCGCTGAGGGCCCTGAGCGGCCAGTCGATCGTGACGGCGGACCAGACCGGCGCGTCGTGCAGCGCGCGGCTCGGTGCGCTCTCGGTGCTGAGCCGGGTGGACGTGCACTTCGGCGTCGAGCAGCGCTGGGACGGGCAGGCGGACGACGGCACGCAGGGCACGCCGGCGACGTCCGCCGAGATCGCGGCCGACGCCTGGGGCGAGGGCATGATGCTCGTGGCGGACCTCGACGCTTGCCCCGGCGCGCTCGTCGCGCGGCTCGCCTCGCTGCCTCCGGCGGCCTTCTTCACGCCTTCGCGGACGGAGGGTGCGCTCGCCGCGCGCGCGCTCGTCGCGTTCCGCGCCACGCCCGCGTGGCGTGCGCTCGACGACGCTCTGCACGAGAGCGGCGGGACGGGACCCTGGGACGCGCTCGAGGGCGCGACCCCCGCGGTGACGACGTGGACGGTCCCGGGCGCGCCGCGGCGCTACGTCACCGTGGTCGCCGCGACGAGCACAGGCGGCTGCGCGGACTTCTCGGGGGCGCTCTGGGCGGCGTTCGAGGTCGCGGCGGACGGCTCGCTGACGGCGCTCACCCGCGGGGCCGACCCCGGCTATCACGTTCCGGTGGCGGCCTACGACGTCGACGGGGACGGCTCGCCGGAGTGGATCACCGAGAGCGCTGTCGTCGGCCGCACGATGAGCGGGCTCGACACCGTGGTGGACGTCAGCCCCGCGATGCACGACTGCTACTGCTGAAGGACGCGGCCGCGATGGGCGCCGACCCGTGGGTCGCCGCGCTCGCGCCTCGGCGCGGGGTCCGCCCTGCCGGGAACGCCGCGTCGGTGGCCGCTCAGCGCCGTGCGAGCGTGCCGGAGCGGCGCAGCGCCTCGTAGAGCACGATCGCCACGGCGTTGCTGAGGTTCAGCGAGCGCACGGGGCCGCTCGTCGGGATCCCCCAGGTGTGCGCCGTGTGCTGCTCCAGCAGCCACGCCGGCAGCCCCACCGACTCGCGACCGAAGACGAGGGCATCGCCCGGCTCGAGGTCGGCCTCGAGGTAGCTCGCGGCGGTGTTCGCCGAGAAGAGGTGGACGCGGCGCCCCGCCTCGGACGCCCGATACGCCGCCCAGTCGTCGTGCACGCGCAGATCGACGAGGTGCCAGTAGTCGAGGCCGGCTCGCCTCACCGCGTGCTCGTCGATGCGGAAACCCAGCGGCTTGATGAGGTGCAGGGGGCTCGACGTCGCCGCGCAGGTCCGCGCGACCGACCCGGTGTTGGGAGGGATCTCCGGCTCGTGCAGCACCACGTGGAAGGGGGGAGCCAGCGGCGCACAGCGGAGCTTGCCCTCGCTCGGGCGCTCGCTCGGGGGGGCCATGACGGGTGTGCGCAACGTCGCTTGATCGGGCGGCGAATGCAACGTTACGATCTGCGCTTCGTCGAACCTTCGGCGAACGGGAGCCAGGATGCTCGCACGCGTTTCGTTCGTGCTGCTCGCAGCAACCGCGCTGATCGGGGTCGGCTGCGCGAAGGGCAACGGCCGCGAGCCTGGTGACGATGCGGGTCGTGGCATGGACGCGGGCCGTGACGGCGGTGGAACGCCCGACATGGGCGGGATGACGCCCGACATGGGCGGGATGACGCCCGACATGGGCGGGATGACGCCTGACATGGGCGGGATGACGCCCGACATGGGCGGGGTGACGCCCGACACGGGCCTGCGGGACGCCGGCAACGACGCGGGGCGCGACGCCGCGACGGCGTGCTCGCCCGCGTGTGGAGCCGGTGAGACGTGCAGCGGCGGCACCTGCCGCTGCGGCTCGGGCGCCGCGTGCATGGGGTCGAGCACCTGCTGCAGCGGCTCGTGCGTGAACACCTCGACCAGCACGTCACACTGCGGGTCCTGCACGATGGTCTGCGCCGCGGGCGACAGCTGCGTCGGCGGTTCGTGCGTCCCACCCTCGACGTGCACGCCGTCGTGCGCGACGGGGGAGTCGTGCGTCGCCGGGGTCTGCCAGTGCGGCACCCACCCCGCGTGCACCGGAGGCACGACCTGCTGCGGCGGCTCGTGCGTCGACACGAACGGCTCGGTCGCGCACTGCGGGGCGTGTGGCCGGACGTGCACGGCGAGCCAGGAGTGCTGTACCGGCGCCTGCATCAACACGCAGACCACGATGGATCACTGCGGCAGCTGCACGAACGCCTGCGACTCGAGCCTCTCGTCCCACTGCGTCGCGGGATCGTGCATGTGTTACACGGTCGCGGAGTGCCTCGTCGCCTGCAACCCGCTCACCCGGGGCTGCTTCCCCCTGTGACGCCAGCGGCCACGCGGAGCCGCGAGCGTCGGTAGCCGTACGCGGCGTAGAAGACGAGCCCGATCGCGAGCCAGACGAAGAAGCGGATCCACGTCTCGCCCGGCAGGCCGGCCATCGTGTAGACGCAAGCCGCAGCGCCGAGCGGCGCGAGCACCCAGACGGCGGGAACGCGGAAGGGGCGCGGCCGCTTCGGGTCGGTGACGCGCAGCACCATGACGCCGACCGCGACGAGGAAGAACGCGAAGAGGGTCCCGATGTTGGTCAGGTCGTAGGTCACGTCGTCGTCGCCGACGAGCGAGCCGAGCGCGACGAGCACCCCCGTCATGATCGTCATGGCCCAGGGCGTGCGGTACTTCGGGTGCAGCTTGGCGGCCGCCTCCGGCAAGAGGCCGTCGCGCGCCATCGCGAACAGGATGCGAGGCTGGCCGTACTGGAACACGAGCAGGACGGCCGTCATGGACACGACCGCGCCGAAGCTCACCAGCCACGAGACGACCGGCAGGCCCGCGTACTCGAGCGCGAACGCCAGGGGATCGCCCTGCTCGTTCAGCCGCTGCCAGGGAGCGATGCCGGTGATCACGAGCCCGACCAGGACGTAGATCACCGTGCAGATCGCCAGGCCGCCGATGATGCCGATCGGAAGGTTTCGCTGCGGGTTGCGCGTCTCCTCGGCGGCGCACGAGATCGCGTCGAACCCGATGTAGGCGAAGAACACCACCGCGGCGCCCTGGTGGATGCCGGTCCAGCCGTTGGGCGCGAACGGCGTGTAGAAGTGCGTGTCGATGCGCGTCGCCCCCATCGCGCAGAAGAGCGCGAGGACGCCGAGCTTCACCAGCACCATCGCGTTGTTGGCGCGCGCGCTCTCCCTCACGCCCACGAGCAGCAGGCCGGTGATGACGGCGACGATGAGGAACGCAGGCAGGTTGACCAGCACGGGGATGCCCAGCACGTGGGGCGCGCTCTCGAGCAGGGCGTGCACGCCGGGGTTGGTGCTGAGCGCGACGTCCCAGTAGCCGTGCACGAGCCACGGAGGCAGCCCGAGACCGGCCGCCTCGAGCAGGGACTGGAAGTAGTTCCCCCATGCGATGGCGACGGCCACGTTGCCGACGGCGTACTCGAGGATGAGGTCCCAGCCGATGATCCACGCCACGAGCTCGCCGAGCGTCGCGTACGAGTACGCGTAGGCGCTGCCCGCTTGCGGAATCATCGACGCGAGCTCCGCGTAGCAGAGCGCGCAGAGGCCGCACACCACGCCGAGCAAGAGGAACGAGACGATCAGCGCGGGGCCGGCCCCGTAGCGCACCACGTGGCTGACACCGGCGTCGTCGACCCGGATCTCGCCCGCCGCGGCCGTGCCGATCGAGCCGAAGATCCCGGCGCCGATGACGGCCCCGATCGCCAGGAACACGAGATCCATCGCGCCGAGCGAGCGTTTCAGCCCGGACTTGTCCTCCGTCTCGGGGTCGAGGTCGGCGATCGGCTTGCGGGCGAGGAGCCGCTGGACGAGGGAGGCCATGTGGGCGCGGAGAATCGCAGATAACCGCAGCCCGCGTCGATCCGAAGCTCGGGTCGGAGCGTACCTAGGTCATGGCCCGCACGGAGACCTTTCGGAGGCAGCATGCGGAGCTCGCGACGCTCGCCCTCGACATCCGCAACCGCCTCTCCGTGGAGGCGGTCGAGAGCGACGCGAGGGGCATCCGCACGGCGCTCGCCCGCTTCGGCGGCAAGCTCCGCGTCCACGCGCGGATGGAGAACGAGGCGCTCTACCCCGATCTCATGATGCACGCGGACCCGCGCGTACGACGGGAGGCGAGCCGTCTCCTCGACGAGGTCGGGACGCTCTACGCGATGTTCGATCGCCTCGAGCAGCGGTGGCCGAGCGCCGAAGCACTGGCGGGCAAGCCGCGCGAGTTCATCCTCGACGTGCTCGGCTGCTTCGAGCAGCTCGGGCGCCGCATGAGCCTCGAGAACAAGTCGCTCTATCCGCTCGCCGACGCGGCCGAGTGACGGCGGGAGCGCTCGCCAGCTCGGGCCCGCCTCCGCGGCCGACCTCCGCGGCCCAGCGTGCCGGTCAGGGACCCGCGTAGGTCGGTGAGCACGGCGTCGCGTCCTCGCCCTCGGCGGTGATCGCGTCGCCGTACGAGCCGATCGCTTGCCGGCATCGATCGAGGTCGAGCGGCTCGGACAGGTACGAGGTGCACTCGGACGAGTCGCCGCCGCCGAGCGCGCAGCAACGCGCGGCCGCAGCGCAGGTCGGGTCCGGCGCGAGCGCCGCGGGCTGCACTCCGAAGCCGGGCGCGGGGTGCCGTGCGTTCGGCAGGCTCGCGAACCACGAGAGGCCCATCACCCCCAAGACCGCCACGAGCGCCAGGGTGGCAACCCCGCCGAGCGCGACCAGCGCGACGAGCGCGAGCGTGATCCGCAGCCACCAGCGGCGCTTCGGCCTGGGCTCGCGCTCGGGCGGCGCCGTCGGCGTCGGCGTCGCGGGCGCGGCGAGGGGCGCCGCGGTGATGGCGCGCGGCGCGAGCGCGATGGGCGTCGCGGGCGCGGTCGGGGCGGGCGAAGGCGTCGCAGGGGGCGCCGTCGGTGCGGGTGGGGACGCCGCGGCCGCGACGGGCAGCGCGGCGCGCCCGAGGTCCGCGGGGCTCAGCCTGGCGCCGAGGGGGCTCGCCGCCGTCTGCGGGACCGGCGCGCGCGTGCCAGGCGCGATCGCGTTCGCGGCCTTGCGCAGCTCGGCCGCGAACTCCGCGGCGCTGGCGAAGCGATCCTGCGCGCGCTTCGCGATCGCCTTCTCCACCACCGTCGCGACCGCCTTCGGGACGTCCGCGGTCACGCGATCGGCGCGCCGCGGCATCTCGGACTGCACGGCGACGATGATCTGCGCCACGTGCGGGTAGTTCCAGGGGCGCTGCCCGGTGAGGCAGCACCAGAGCACCATCCCCATCGAGTACAGGTCGGCGCGCGGATCGCACGGCTCCCCCCGGGCCTGCTCGGGCGACATGAAGGAGGGCGTCCCGACGACGTCGCCGGTGGCGGTCAGCCGCGCGTACGCCTCGCCCGACTTGAGCTGCGCGATGCCGAAGTCGAGGATCTTCACGTGCTCGCGCTCGCCACCGAGCGGCACGAGCATCAGGTTCGCCGGCTTGAGGTCGCGGTGGATGATCCCGGCGCCATGTGCGGCGGCGAGCGCGGCGAGCGCCTGGTCGACGATGTCGACCGCGCGCTTCGGCGTCAGGCGCGACCGATCGAGCACGCTCGAGAGCGTCTGGCCGCTGATCAGCTCCATCACGAGGTACGCGACGCCAGCGTCGGTCTTCCCGAAATCGTGGACCTGGATGATCCCGGGATGGCTCAGCCGCGCGGACGCGATGGCCTCGCGCTCGAAGCGCGCGACCTGCGTCGCGTCCGCCGCGATCTCGGCGAGCAGGATCTTGATCGCGACCGCGCGCGAGAGGCGCTCGTCCGTCGCGCGGTAGACGGCGCCCATGCCTCCCGACGCGAGCAACGACTCGATGCGGTAGCGATCGGCGATCCGGGTGCCGGCTTGGATCGAGGTCACGCGTCCCTATCGTACGCAGGGCCGCTCGAGACCTGTCCGCCCGGCGTCAGGCCGCATAGCCGGGGCTGAGTCGATCGAGACGCCGCAAGAGGCCCGGCCACGCGAGGCTGCCGCCCATGCCGCGCGTCACCGTCGCGACGTTCTGCTTGACGCCCGCGGTGATGCGCGGCTCGACGCTCACGAGCTCGCCGCCCGCCTGCGCCGCGATCTGGATCTCGCACGAGCGCTGCAGGTTGTACATGGAGAGGAACGCGTCGGCGACGCTCGCACCGACCGTGAGCAGGCCGTGGTTGCGCAGGACGAGGCACGTCGCGTCGCCGAGGTCCTTCACGAGGCGCGGCTTCTCGTCGTCGCGCAGCGCGATGCCCTCGTAGTCGTGGTAGCCGATCGAGGCGAGCGCGATCGTCGACTGCTGCGAGATGGGCAAGAGACCGCCCCTCTGCGCGGAGACCGCGACGCCCGCGACGGTGTGCACGTGCAGCACGCACACGACGTCGTGGCGCGCGGCGTGGATCGCGCTGTGGATGACGAAGCCCGCGGGGTTCACCGGGTGCGGGCTCGGCCCGAGCTTGTTCCCCTGGGCGTCGATCTTCACGAGCGACGACGCGGTGATCTCGTCGAAGAGCATCCCGTACGGGTTGATCAGGAACGCTTCCTCTGCCGGGAGCTTCACGGACACGTGCGTGAAGACGAGATCGTCCCAGCCGAAGAGCGCGATGAGCCGGTAGCAGGCCGCGAGATCGATCCGGAGTCGCCGCTCGTCGTCCATCGCCTCTCCTCGGGTCAGCCGAGCTGCGCGAGCATCGCCTCGGCGCCGCTCACCTCGACCTTGCCGACGTTGATCTGCTTCACCACGCCCTGATCGACGAGCATCGAGAAGCGCTTCACCCGTACGCCCATGCCGGGCATGGCCTCGTCGAGCCCGAGCTTCTTCGCGAGGTCCGCCTCGCCGTCGCCGAGGAAGCGGATCTTGCCGAGGCCTTTCTGGTGCTTGCCCCACTCGGCCATGACGTAGCCGTCGTTGACCGACACGCACCAGACCTCGTCCACCCCTTTGCCCTTGAGCGCGTCGAGGTGCTCGAGGTAGCCGGGCACGTGCTTGGCCGAGCACGTCGGGGTGAAGGCGCCGGGCACGCCGAAGACGACGATCCGCTTGCCCTTCGCCAGCTCGGCCGCGCTGTGCTTCTGCGGCGGTAGCGGGCACGCGTCGCCGAATTCCAGCGACTCGGTGAGCGTGGCGTCGGGGAGCGGGTCGCCGATCTGGATCATGCGCCGAACGCTACACCGATCGCCCGCGCGCGTCCGCTCGTCCGGACCCTGGCGTCGGATTTCCGATCGCCGGCTTCGAAAACTCGCTAAATTCGCGCGTTCCGCGGCGGGCACGCGCAGTGCTCGGGGGCGCGGCGAGGGAGGGTCGTGCAATGAAGAAGTGGGGCAAGCGCCTTGGGATCGGGCTCCTGAGCATCGTCGGGCTGATGTTCCTCTTGGTCGGGGCCGTGTACGGCACGAGCGTCAGCAAGCAGAACCGGCACTACGACGTCGACGGTGCGACGTTCGAGATCCCTTCCGACCCAGCGTCGCTGGCCGAAGGCGAGCGGCTCTTCGTCTCGCGCGGCTGCGGCGGCGCCGACTGCCACGGGGCCGACGGAGCGGGGCACGTGATGATGCAAGGCGGCCCGCTCGGCACGATCGCCGCCGCGAACCTCACCATCGCCGCGCAGGGCTTCCAGCCTGCCGACTGGGATCGGGCCGTGCGCCACGGCCTCCGCTCCGACGGGCGCTCGCTGATCTTCATGCCGTCGCGGGACTTCGAGGACATGAGCGACCACGAGCTGGGCCTCATCGTCGCCTACGTCCGATCGCTGCCGCTCGTGAGCGACGCCCAGCCGGCCTGCGAGCCCGGGATGATCGCGCGCGTCGTGGACCTCGCTGGCGGCTTCTGTCTATTCCCGGCCAGCGCGATCGACCACGCCCACGTCAGCGATCCCGACCCGGCGCCCGGACGGAACGTGGAGTTCGGCGCCTACCTGGCGCGGCTCTGCAGCGGCTGTCACGGCGATCACTTCTCGGGCGGTCCCATCCCGGGCGCGCCCCCCGAGCTCGGGACGCCGCTCAACCTCACCCAGCACGAGACCGGCCTGCGCGGCTGGACCGAGGAGCAGTTCCGCACCGTGCTCCGCGAGGGCCGGCGTCCCGGCGGCGAGCAGATCTCGGCCACGCAGATGCCGTATCCGGCCATCGGCCGCCTGACCGACGACGAGATCGGCGCGATCTGGATGTACCTGCAGACGGTGCCTCCGCTGCCCGAAGGGAGTCGCTGACGCGGCGCGGGCGCGCTCGGGAAGGTCGCGCGCGGGGTCGTGCGTTCTCGTGGTACGCATGACCCACGCCGCCTTGCGACGCCCCGAGCACACGCTGACGTTCCGCTCGCGCATCGAGCTCGCCGACGAGTCGATGCGGCCGACGCGCGCCGAGATCGACCTCGCGGCGATCGCGCACAACCTCTCGGTCGTGCGCAGCTTCGCCGCGCCGGCCCGCGTGCTCGCCGTCGTGAAGGCCGACGCCTACGGGCACGGCGTGGTGCCCGTCGCCCTCCGGCTCGAGGAGGAGGGCGTGGACGGCTTCGGGGTCGCGCTCGCGGAGGAGGGCCTCGAGCTGCGCGAGGCCGGCATCCGGGCGCCGGTGCTGGTGCTCAACGGCGTGTACGGCGGCGCGCACCGCGACGTCCTCGAGGCCGGGCTCACGCCCGTCGTCTACGATCTCTCGCAGGTCGAGGCGTTCGATCGCGCCGCGCCGGACCGCCCGTACCGCGTGCACCTCAAGGTGGACACGGGGATGGCGCGCCTCGGCGTGCCGCTGCGCGAGCTCCCGCGCTTCCTCGGGGGCCTCGCGCGCTTCCCGCGCTGCGTTCTCTCGGGGCTGATGACGCACCTCGCGAGCGCCGACACCGACGCGGATGCGACGGCCCTGCAGCTCGGGCTCTTCGACGAGGCCCGCGCGCTCGTGTTCGCCGCGGGCCACACGCCCGGCACGCTTCACGTCGCCAACACGGCGGCCACGCTCGGTCGGCCCGCGTCACGCTTCGACATGGTGCGGCCGGGCGGCGCGCTCTTCGGCATCGGCATGGGCGTGCCCGAGGCGCGTGAGCTTCGCGGCGCGATGCGGATCCGCACCGAGGTGATCGCGCTCCGCGACATCGAGGCCGGCACGCGCGTGGGCTATGACGGCACGTTCACGGCCGCGCGCGCGACGCGGGTCGCCACCGTGCCGATCGGCTACGGCGACGGCCTTCCGCGTCAGCTGAGCAACCGGGGCGTCATGCTCGTGCGCGGCGTGCGCTGTCCGATCGTGGGCCGCGTGTCGATGGACCTCACCATGCTCGACGTGAGCCGCGTCCTCGCCTGCGCGCAGGGCGACGAGGTCGTCGTGCTCGGCGCGCAGGGCGGCGAGGTGATCAGCGCTGACGAGGTCGCCGCCACCTCCGGGACCATCGCCTACGACGTCCTCACGGCCGTGTCGCGCCGCGTACCGCGGACGTACCACGGCCCGTAGCGCTGCGTTTCGCGAACCATTCCACGCGGCTATAGTCCTGGCGCGTGGCCGAGACGTCGTCGCCGAAGGAGCCCGTGGCCGAGCCGGCCCCTCGCGAGCCGAACCCCGTGCTCGCGCGCCTCGCCGCGATCTTCGACTGGCTCGTGGCGTTCCCGCTCGCCCTCTTCGCCGAGGTCGGGACGCTGGGCCGCCTCACCTTCGAGACGGTGCTCTGGGCGATCCGCCCGCCGTATCGGCTCTATCGACTGCTCGACGCGATGGAGTTCATCGGCGTGCAGTCCATCGCGATCGTCGGGCTCACCGGGGCCTCGGTCGGCTCCGTGTTCTCGCTCCAGCTCGTGGACGGCTTCCGGCGCTTCGGCGCGGAGAACCAGACGGGCTCCGTGATCGGCGTCGCGCTCGCCCGCGAGCTCGCGCCCGTGTTCGCCGCGCTGATGGTGAGCGCCCGCGCGGGCAGCTCCATCGCGACCGAGCTCGGCTCGATGCGCGTGTCGTCGCAGATCGACGCCCTCACCACGATGAGCGTGAGCCCCGTGCAGTACCTCGTCGTGCCGCGCGTGCTGGCCGGCATCCTCATGGTCCCGGTCATGGCGCTGCTCTTCGATCTGATCGGCATCGCCGGGGCGTACACGGTCGCCGTGCAGATCGACGGTCTCGACGGCGGCATCTTCCTCGAGCGGGTTCGATGGTTCGTCGATCGCATCGACCTCTGGCAGGGGCTGTTCAAGGCAGCCGTCTTCGGCTTCACCCTGACCATCATCGCGTGCCGGCAGGGGTACTACGCCACCGGTGGCGCCGAGGGCGTCGGGCGCGCGACGAACCGCGCCGTCGTGCAGAGCGCGGTCGCGATCCTCGTGCTCGACTACTTCATCACGAGCACCTTCTTCGTCGGTTGAGGATGGCGACCCCGGTGGCGGAGAAGAAGGACGCGGCCCCCGAGGATCCGATCCACGTCCGCGTGGAGGGGCTCGAGAAGGCCTACGACGGCACGCCCGTCCTGCGCGGCGTCACGTTCGACATCTTCCGGGGCCGCATCAACGTGGTCATCGGCGGCTCGGGCGCGGGCAAGAGCGTGCTCACGCGGCAGCTCCTGCGGCTCGAGCGGCCCGACGCGGGCAAGATCGTCCTCGACGGCGTCGACATCGTCCCGCTCGACGACTGGAAGCTCGTGCCCATCCGCAAGAAGCTCGGGATGGTCTTCCAGTTCGGCGCCTTGTTCGACTCGATGTCCTGCTTCGACAACGTCGCCTTCCCGCTGCGTGAGCACACCAAGATGAGCCGCCGCGAGGTCCACGAGCGCGTGATGCAGCGGCTGACCGATCTCAACGTGGCGCACGCGGCGCCGCGCCTGCCGGGGCAGGTGTCGGGCGGCATGCAGAAGCGCGTCGCGCTCGCGCGGGCGCTCGTCCTCGAGCCGGAGATCCTCGTGTACGACGAGCCGACGAGCGGGCTCGATCCGGTGAGCTCGCGCCTCGTCGACGATCTGATCGCGGAGACGAGCGCGAAGTTCGGCGTGACCAGCCTCGTGATCACGCACGACATGGCGAGCGTGTTCAAGATCGGGCACCACGTGAACATGCTCTACAAGGGCAGGATCGAGGAGAGCTGCGCGCCCGAGGAGATCCTGCGCTCGAAGAACCCGGTCGTCGTCGACTTCCTCGGCGCCTCCGGCGTGCACACGAGCGGGTGATCGCGATGGAGCGCGCGCTGGTCCTCACGACCGACGTCGACGACTTCGTCTACGGCGAGATGTGGGCACGCGCGATCGCGCTCGCGTGCCGGGAGCGCGGGCTCGGCGTGGAGCTGCACGTGGTGGCGCGGCCGGGCGCGGACCTCGCGGGCGAGCTGGGGCGCGAGGCGCCGCCGCTGCCGGTCGATCCGGCGATCCGGCTGACGCGGCACGCGGGTGCAGCGTCGGCGCTCGCGGGGATCGAGGCCAGCGCCGCGCGCGTGGTGCTCGCCAGCGCCCGGGCGAGCGAGCTCGCGTCGCTCCACGCGAGCCGTCCGCGGGGCGAGGCCCCGTGGGTGCTCTGGGACCGCCACCTCGAGACGGATCTCGGGGCCGCGCCGGACGCGCAGCGGGCGTTCGCACGGATCGCGGCGGCGCGTCCGATGCACGTGTTCACGTTCCGCTCGCTCGGCACGCACGGCAACCGCTTCGTCGCGGCCGGGATCCCTCAGACGAACGTCCACGTCGACCGCTGGTGCAACGCCCGCTGGCTCTGGTCGAGCCGCAGTCTCCCGCTCGAGGGCGGGCGCGTGCGCGTGTTCGCCGGCGGCAACAGCGCGCGCGACTACGATCTCTTCGCTCGCGCGCTGGCCGACGTGCCCGTGGAGGCATGCTGCGTGACCGAGCGCCCGGTCCCGCTCGTCGGGGCGACGGTCGTGCCCCGCCTGCCGCTTCATCGCTTTCGCGATGCGATGAGCGTGTGCGACGTCGTCGCGATCCCGCTCGCGCACGACACGCTCGCGGGGATCGGCACGCTCGTCTTGGCGATGGGCCTCGGGAAGGCGGTCGTGATGAGCGACGTGCGCTTCGCGCGGACCTACGCGGCGCCGGATCGCGAGGCGGTGCTCACGCCGCTCGGCGATGCGGCGGCGATGGGCGAGGCGATCCGGGCGCTGGCGTCGGACCCGGCGCGGCGTGCGGCGATGGGCGCGGCGGCGGCGGCGAGGGCGAGCCGCGAGCTCGACCTGGCGGACTTCGCGAGGAGGATGGTCGCGGCGGGGATGGGGTGAGAGCGAGAGCCGCTCAGCGCTCGCCGAACGCCGCCGCCCGCGCGACGAGGTCCGGGCTCGCGATCTGCGCGGCGACGTCCTGCCGGATCTCGCGGCCCACGCGCCGCCACGCCTCGATCGCCGCGTAGTTCGTCTCCACGACCGAGATGCCGTGCGAGGCGAGCGCGTCGACGGACTCCTGCTCGTGACGTCGGGAGGTGCGCCGGGCGAGCCGGTGGAACTGCTCGCCCGTCTCGGTCAGCGCCGTCTGCTGCTCGGGCGTCAGCTCGGCGAACCTCGCCTCGCTGAGCACCGTGCCGCCGATCACGATCGACATCGGGATCTCGTTCACGTACGCGACGTGCGAGGTCCACTGGAGCGCGATCGCCACGATCGGCGGGGCGAGGAAGGTGTCGACGCGGCCGGTGCTCAGGCCGCCGAGCACCTCGGGCACGCCCAGCTCGACGGGCGTCGCGCCCGCGCGCGTGGCGAAGGCCGGAAGGATGGCGTCGTCCGCGCGCACCCACACCCGCCGGCCGTGGAGATCTTCCGGGCTCCGCACCGGCTGCGACGAGAAGAGGCGCGCGTGCCCGACGTCGGCCCACCCGAGCATCCGGAAGCCTGCGCCGACGATGCCGCGATCGATCTCGGGGCCGAGCGCGGCGCGCGCGGCGTCGAGCTGCGCATAGTCGAGGAACATGCCGGGGAGCTGGAAGATGAGCGCGGGTCGGTGGATCGCGGCCAGCCCGGTCGCCGTGACCGTGCCGCCGTCCAGGCGACCGGTGCGGATCTTCTGGACGACCTCGGCGTCGTCGCCCTGCACGCCGCCCGTGTAGAAGCGGAACTGGAGCGTCCCGCCGGTGCGGCTGCGCAGCTCGCGGTTCCACGCATCCAGCCCGCGCGCCATCACCGAGCCGGCCGGCGCGAGCGTGGCGATGCCGAGGGTGCGCGCCTCCTGCGCGTGGGTGGGTGCATCGGGTGGGACGAGACAGGCCGAGGCGAGGGCGACCAGAGCGAGGGCGGCGCGACGCATCGCAGGACGGTACCGCGGCGGCGCCGAGCACGGGAGGGGCGCGGCGCGTGTTCACAGAACGTCCACGGCGCGGGTATCCTGGCGGCGCAATGGCCGCTCGCATCGTCGCCCTGCTCTGGATCTCGCTGCTCGCGGGGTGCGACACCTTCCCCCGCGCGCTCACGTACGCGACGGTGCCGAGCCACGCGATGCGCGGCGTCTGGATGCAGTACGCGGTCTACGTGCCGGGCGACCTGCGCGAGGGCGAGCACTTGCCGCTCGTCGTGTTCCTGCACGGCGGAGGTGACGGCCCCGACTGCCTCGATCGCTCGGGCCTCGGCCTCGAGATCCAGGGCGGCATGGAGCGCGGCGAGCTGCCGCGCGCGGTGATCCTCGTGCCCGAGGGCGACCTCGGCTTCTGGGCGAACTGGTACGACGGCTCGCGCCGCTACGAGGACTGGGTGATGGACGAGCTCGTCCCGCGCGTCGCCCAGCAGCTCCACACCGCCGACTGCCCCGGGGACTGCCACCTCATGGGCGTGTCGATGGGTGCCGAGGGCGCGCTGCGCATCGCCATCCATCGCCCGGGCACGTTCGCGTCGATCACCGCGATCAGCGGGCCCGCCTACGACACGGATCGCCGGATCGCCTTCATCAACGACCCGCTGAACAACATCATCATCCCGACCCAGCACGTCTTCGGCCCGCCCCGTCCGCGCTCGCGCATCGAGGCCGACGATCCTTACGTGGTGTGGACCGACGCTCGTGCGCTCCACGGCGCGCGGCTCGCGATCGCGTGGGGCAGCCGCGATCGGGGCGACGTGCGCGAGGGGTCGGCAGCGCTGCACGCGCACCTCGAGGCGCACGGCGTCCCGCACGCGCACCAGGAGTTCGAAGGCGAGCACGGCTGGCGGTGGTGGAGGCCGGTGATCCTCGAGGCGCTGCGGGATCAGCTGAGCCAGTAGCGGGGACGGCGGCGGCGGACGGCGGGGTCGGACGGCGGGGTCACTCCACGGGGTCCCAACCACCTGATTTCATTGTGATGCGGCGGCAAGGTGCGCGATTCGTCGGATCCCGCATTCCGCGGCCGAGATTGTGCGAAACGCGCACCTAGCCGCCGGATCGCTGGGAAACCGCGTACTTGGGACCCCCTGGAGTGACCCCGCGCTACCGCGCTAGACCCCGCGCTACCGCGCTAGGGGGTGAGCTCGAGGCGGCCGAAGGTGCGGGTCTCACCGCTCGCGGCCTCGATGCAGCGGGCAGCCACGCCGAACGCCGCGCCTCGCTCGTAGGCGCGAATCGAGACGCCGAGGCGCTGTCCCTCGAAGAAGGGCTTGCGGAACGCGAGGTCGACGTGGTGGCAGAAGCGCGCCGTGCGCGGCCGCGATGCGTGGCGGAGCGCGGCCTCCTCGATGGCGAGCGGGTAGACGAGCGAGTTGACGTGCTGGTTCGAGTCGGTGTGGCCGAGGCCGAGCGTGATCACGTTGGCGTCGGACACGAAATCGGCGTCGAGCCAGCGGGCGCCGTCGGGCAGGTCGAGCGCGGACTCGGGCTCGCGCCACGGCGCCTCGCCGCCGATCGCGATCGCCGCGGGCAGCGCGTCCACACGGCGTCGCTCGGGCGCGCCGAAAGGTCGCGTGAGCACGTGCTCCGCATGCACACGACCGAGCGGGATGGGCTTGCCCGCGTCGGGCGGCGGCGGGCCGTGCGTGCGCCCGACGACTCCCTCGATCTCCACGCCCATGTCCATGCGGAACCGCGGTCGCCCGGCCCCGTCCGTGGCGCGCACCAGCACGAAGGCGCCGCGCGTGCGCGGGCGCGCCCCGAAGCCGATCGGCCCGCCGCCCGCGACGACCGCGAGCCGCGAGAGGATCGGCACGATGCCGTCGTCGCGGAGCGGGACGGTGACCGGATGCGCGAGCAGGACCTTCTCCCAGAGCGTCGGCCCGAGCGCGTGGGTCATCGCGCGGCAGGAGAGGCGCCCGTCCTGGGAGACGTCCTCGTAGCGCAGCGGCAGCGTGGCCTCCCCTCGGCGATCGGCGGGAGCCTCGGGGATGGGTGGGAGCAGGTGGTCGGCGATCGTCACGGCAGCGCGAGCGTGACGCGCGCGCCCGAAGACGCCAGCACCCGCGTCGCGCGGATGAGCTCGGCCGCCGGGACGGTGCCCATCGCGTCGAGCGCCACCGCCGCGCCGCTCGCCTCGGCCCGAGCCATGGCGGCCAGGCCCGCGTGATCGGGCTCGAGACCGCTGGTCCCGCGGATCCGGGGGATGGTGCCGTCGCGCCCGTGCGCACGCGCCACGGCGAAGCCGCCGAGCCGGATGTGCACCGTGATCGGGGGCGTGTCGGCGCTCGTCGCGAGCACGAGCGGCGAGGTGCCGAGCGTGCCGTCGGGAGCCGCGAGCGCGAACAGGGTCGGCGTCAGGCTCGCGCGCGCCATCGAGCGGAGCACCCGCGTGAGCAGGTGCATCGGCGCAGCCTCCGTCGTCGCGATCGCGGTCGACGTCCCGGTCGGGAGGGCCAGGCTACCGAATGCCTCGACGAGCGCGTCGATCGGCTGCGGGACCGCCGGCAGCGCCGCGGGCAGCGCGAACGCGTGCACGGTCGAGGGCGCAGGGCAGCCAGGGCTCACCGAGCTGACCGAGATCTCGGTGGCGCTCGTGACGTGGGCGCGCGCCGCGCAAGCCACGAACACACGCGTCGCCTCGACCACGACGAGCACGTCCGGCAGCGGACCTCCGGTCGCCTCTCCGGTCGCGAGCACGAGCCCGGCCTCGCTCGCCACCGAGGGCGGGACGCGCAGCTCGAGGGCGAGCAGCGACGCGTGGGCGCTCGCCAGCGCGCCGGCGAGGGCGACGACCAGCGGATCGCCGTCCGCCGCGGCGCGCGCCGCGATCGCCTCCGCGCGCAGGGCCGCCTGGATGGGCGCCTCGAGCCCGGCATCGGGGCCGACGAGCCACCCTGGGCGCGAGGCGGCCGCGGCCGACGTGTGGATCGCCGCGAGCGCATCGCGCGATCGCGTCGCGCGGGCGACTCCGAGCACGAAGAGGGCTGCGCTCCGGCCGCCGCTGCCGGTCACGCGAACCTCGCCACCCGCGATGCGCTCGGCCTCGGTCAGGATGGCCCGCTCCTCGCGTACGACGCGCCGGTAGAGCCCCGTCTCGACCGCGCCCAGCTCCGACTGGAGCTCCGCCGCGAGCCCGCCCGCTGGCACGCCCAGCGCGTCCGCGAGGCGTCCGTCGAGCGCCGTGTCTTCGGACGCGAGCGCGATCACGTGCAGGTCGGCTCCGGCGACGGCCCGCAGGTACCTCGCTTCCGTCGCGTCCGGCCCGCCGCCCGCAGCGAGGGGGCCGAGGGCTCGCAGCACGTCGAGCGTCCGCGTCCCGCTCACGTCGTACGTGGCGAGCGCGGTCCGCTGCGCGAACAGGCCCGGGCCCTGGGCCGCCGCCGCCGCAGGCACGAGCGCGAGCGCGACTCCGATCGCGAGCGACGCCCGCGCGCCCGTGGCGCCCACGTCAGGGCACCTGCGTGGCGCGGATGCCGCGGAGCGACACCACGGTCACGGCGTCCGCGAACACCTGCGCGTGGTACCAGCCGAGCGAGACGGTCTGGCCGCCCACGTAGCCGATGGCGGCGACGTCGACCGGACCCGGGACGATGTCGAGCCCGGAGTAGAGGCCGAGCAGGCTCGTGCCCTGCGTGCGGCCGACCGCCGGCAGCGGGTTGTCGGCGATGTCGTTGAAGTAGACGCGCGACATCGGGTTGCCCGTCATGCCGACCTGCGCCCACTCGAGGCGGACGTCGGCGCAGTCGTGCACCTCGCCCGCGAGCGCCCCGTGACCCGAGCGGATGCCGCTGGCGAGCCCGGCCGTCAGCGGGATGGACTGGTAGTCGGCGCGCGAGAGCACGCGCATCCGGTAGTCGAAGCCCATCCCGGTGGGAGCGCCGGCGATGCACGCCGTGATCGCGCTCGGCAGCGGCCTCACCTCCGAATTCAGGATCTGGAAGTTGTACGTGTAGAGCGGGCTCCACAGGCCGGCGTCGCCCTGCGTACGGAGGATCAGCGGGGTCTCGGTGGGGACCATCTCGATGTGGAAGAAGCCGAGCTGCCGCGTCTCGCCCGTCCGGATCGTCCCGTCGGAGTTGACGAGCTGCTCCGTCTCCGAGCAACCGGCCGTCGCGCCGCTCTCCATGCCGACGGTCGACGTATAGGACCCGACCATCGCCCCGAGCGCGCCGCCAGCGCCCTCCTGGAACACCTCCACGGTGATGTTGTTCGAGTCGCCGCCGTTCGCGAAGACGTCGACGACGCCGAACAGGGTGACCATCTGCGGCGTGCCGTGCACCGGCGGGGTCATCATGCAGCTCAGGTCGGGCGGCATCCCGCTCGCGCCGTCGACGCAGTAGTCGCGTGCCGGAGTGCGCGGGCGGCCGGTCGCGATCTGCGAGCACGCGGTCCGCACGGTCTCGAAGCCGGCGCCGTAGACCTGAGGCGTGCAGACGCACGCGGTCAGCACCTGCCCCGCGTTGCAGGTCATCGAGCACGTGGGCGCGAGGTCGTCGTAGAGCACGGCGTCGCCCGAGCCCGCGTCGGGGGTCATCGTCGTGCCTCCCCCGCCGCATCCGGCGCTCGCCGCCGTCACGAGCAAACCCACGAGCAGCGAGGACGAACGGCGATGATCCACGGGGAGCCTCCTGAAGCAGTCACCGGACCGTACTGCCGCCAATTCGCGCGGGTCAAGCTCGCTCGGACGCGTGATAGGCTGCGTCCGCTCATGAGCCGCAAGAGCGACATCGTGCGCGCGATCGACGAGATCCTGCGCCCCCTCCTCGAGGCCGACGGCGCGGGAGTGACGGTCGTCGAGGTCGCCGAAGACGGTTCGCGCGTCGCGCTCACGCTGACGGGCGCGCTGCGCGGCGACCCTGGGGTCGGGATCGTGAAGGAGCGCGTCATCGAGCCGCTGGTCCGGCGGGCGGCGGCCGGGGACGTGGCGATCTCCTACGTACTTTGACAGCGAGGCCCGCTCGCTGATAACGATGACTCTCCGCCCACGAGGAGGTTGAGGATGGCCCTGATCGAGACCGACGACGCTGCCCGCAGGCTCGCGCGCGCCATCGCCAGCGACCTCTCGCTCTACAACGAGGAGAAGATCGTCCGCGGCATCGAGGGCGACAATCTCTTCGACACGCTCGCCGAGGAGATCGAGGAAGGACGCGCGCTCTTCAAGAGCCGCGTCGCCCCCGAGCTCTTCGTGAAGGGCTTCTACGACCGCGCCCTCATCGACATCATCGTCCGGTACAAGGGGCACGTTCAGTCCAAGATGTGGTGATCGACGCGAGGGCGTCGAGCCGCGTGATCGTGGTCCTCGCGGCCGAAGCGCGGGAGCGCATCGATCGGGTGCTCGCCGGCCGCTTCCCCGAGCACTCGCGCTCGGAGGTCCAGCGCTGGATCGAGGCAGGGCGCGTCGTCGTCGACGGCGTCGTCGCGAGCCCGAAGACGAAGCTGCGCCCGGGCGCACGGATCGAGGCGAGCCCCCTGCCGCCCGCGAGCACCGACGCCCTCCCCGAGGACATCCCGCTGACGATCCTCTTCGAGGACGCGCACCTGCTCGTGGTCGACAAGCCCGCCGGCCTGGTCGTGCACCCCGCGCCGGGTCACGCGTCGGGAACGCTCGTGAACGCGTACCTGCACCACGTGGGCGGCGAGGTGGACGCCGACGACGCGGCCGACCCCGGGCGTCCCGGCATCGTGCACCGGCTCGACAAGGACACGAGCGGCGTGATGGTCATCGCCAAGACGCCCGCGGCGCGAGAGTCGCTGCGCGTGCGCTTCGCGGCGCACGACCTCGAGCGCAGCTATCTCGCGATCGCCGTCGGTGAGCACCCGGCGTCGGCGACGTACGACACGCTGCACGGCCGACACCCCCGGGATCGGAAGCGGTTCACGTCCAAGGTCACGCGCGGGCGGCGGGCCGTGACCCACGTCGAGCGGCTCGAGCCGCTGCACGCCGCGACGCTGCTCCGCTGCCGCCTCGAGACCGGGCGCACGCACCAGATCCGCGTCCACCTCGCCGAGCACGGCTACCCGCTGCTCGGCGATCCCGTCTACGCCACGCGAGCGCGCGATACGCGGCTGCGCGCTGCGGCCGAGGCCCTCGGGCGCCAGGCGCTCCACGCGGCCGTGCTCGGGTTTCCTCACCCGGTCACCGGCGCCGCGCTGCGCTTCGAGGCAGCGCTGCCCGCGGATCTCGAGGCGGCGCTGGCCGCGCTCCGAGGTCGCTGAGCGCGCCGCGCCGGCGTCAGGATCCCGCAGCCTCGTCGTGCAGGGGCTCTCCGTCGAGCGCCCGCTGGAGCAGCTCGTCGACGCGCTGCGTGGCCGCCTCGGACGGATCCCGGATCTCGTCGTCGGCGGGCGCCGCCGGCGCTGGCGCCTCCAGCACCGGCTCCGGCGCGGGCGCCAGGGCCTGGGTCGCCGCCGGTGGCGGGGGCGCGACCGACGAGGGCGCTGCAGGGGCAGGGGGTGGCTCACCCCCTCCACAGCCGGCGGCCGACAGCACCAGGATCGTCGCGAGCGCGCGCATCGCGCGAGGGTATCGCGCGGCGGCCGTCTCGTAGAAGTCTTTGGAATCCGCGGGCCGCCCCGGTAGGATCGGGCCCGTGGTGCCTAGCTTCGGGGGCCTGGACAGGACGCGCTCGCTCGCCGTCGCGACCGCGACGCTGCTGGCGTTCGCGGCCCTGCCGGCGTCCGCCGCCGCACAGACCGATCGACAGCTCGACGTGCAGCTCTTCCTGCCCACGCCCAGCACGGGCACCGGCTTCACGCTCGACCGGCCCGGCGTCACGCACCACCTCACGGCCACCTTCGGGCTCGGCGCGAGCTACGCGCACCAGCCCTTCGTGCGCACGCACTCGGACGGCATGTCGCCCGACGACGTCGTCCGCGGGCTGATGCAGGCCGACGTGCTCGCCTCGCTCGGTCTGTTCGAGTACCTCGAGCTCGGCCTCGCGCTGCCGGTGGGCGTGGGGTTCGCCGAGACGCGTACCGACACGCTGCTGAGCGGCGCGGGCTCCACGTTCCAGTACGGCACCGTGGCCGGGCTGAGCGACCTGCGGCTCTCGGCGAAGGTGCCCATCCTGCGCGGCGAGGTCGGGCTCGCGGCGCGCCTCGTCGTCGGCCTGCCGATGGGCGACACGCCCGAGTTCCTCGGCAACCGCTTCTGGACGCTCTACCCGGAGCTCGTCTTCGCCTGGGATCCGGGACCGGTGCAGATCGGCGCCTCGCTCGGCTACCGGATGCGACAGCGGCGGGCCCTCGCGGACTTCGAGCAGGACGACGAGCTGCAGCTCACGTTCGGCGGCGCCGTGCCGATCATCACCGAGCTCGCCGTCGTCGCCGAGGCGCAGCTGCGCGCAGGCATCGGTGGCCGCACGGGCTTCGGAGGACAGCGGATCGGCTCGGCCGAGACGCCGATGGAGGTCGACGGCGGCCTGCGCATCCGTCCGGTCGCAGGGCTGACGATCGATCTCGGCGCGGGCACCGGCGTCGTCGCGGGTTACGGCTCGCCCTCGGTGCGCGGCTTCGCGATCCTGCGCTACGCGATCGAGCAGAACGCCTGCGCCGGCGGCCCGGAGGACGAGGACGGCTTCCAGGACGGCGACTTCTGCCTCGATCCGGACAACGACGCCGACGGCATCGAGGACGCGCTCGACGCGTGCCCGAACGACGCCGAGGACATGGACGGCTTCGCGGACGACGACGGCTGCGCCGAGGTCGACAACGACGCCGACGGCGTGCCCGACGCGACGGACGTCTGCCCCTCGCAGTCCGAGGACGACGACGACTGGAACGACGAGGACGGCTGCCCCGAGCCGGACAACGACGAGGACGGCGTCCCCGACGGCCTCGACCACTGTCCGATGGATCCCGAGGACGATGACGAGTTCGAGGACGAGGACGGGTGCCCCGAGCCGGGACCGCGCACCGCTCCGGTCACGGTGTCGGACACGCGCATCCTGATCGGCGAGACGATCTACTTCGAGTACGACACCGACACGATCCGTCCGGTCTCGATGCCGCTGCTCGACCAGGTCGCGGAGGTCATCAACGCGCTCTCGGCCGACCTGCGCATCCGGGTCGAGGGCCACACCGACAGCGCCGGCACGCCCGCGTACAACCTCGATCTCAGCTACCGCCGCGCGCGCGCGGTCGTGGAATACCTCGTCGGCCGTGGCGTCTCGCGCGACCGCCTCGAGTTCCGCGGGTACGGCGACCAGCACGAGGTCGCGCCCAACGACGATCCGGAGGGCCGTGCGCTGAACCGGCGCGTCGAGTTCACGATCCTGCGCCCTGGCGAGCCGGCGACCGGCAGCCCGCCGCCGACCGGTGCGCGCCGTCGCCCGCACTGAGCGCGCATGCGGCGGCTCGCGCTGACGACGCTCTCGGTGGTGGTGCTCGGCGCGTGCGGCGGAGGGCCGGGAGATCGCACCCCCGAGGAAGCGATCGCGTCGCTCGCGAGCGCGCTCGAGCACCGCGACGTCGAGGGCGCGTACCGGCTGATGTCGCGGCGCTACCGGGAGCAGGTCACGCTCGACGAGTTCCGCGCGCTCTTCGCGGACGAGGCGGAGATCGAGCACACTGCCGCGCGCCTGCGCGCGCGCGACGGCGCTGCCGACGAGGAGGCGAGCGTCACGTACGGCAGCCACGAGACGCTGCGGCTGCGCCGCGAAGGCGACACCTGGCGTGTCGTGAGCGACGTGGTCGACTGGTACTCGCAGCGCACGCCGCGCGACGCGGTGCGCTCGTTCGTGCGCGCGATCGAGGCGCGGCGCTGGGACGTGCTCTTGCGCCTGCTGCCCGAGGCGGACCGGGAGGGCATGACCGAGGACGGCCTGCGCCAGCTGCTCGCCGGCGAGGGCGAGGAGGCGCTCGACCACCTCGCCGCCGGCATGCGCGCGGCGCTCGACGCCGACATCGAGGAGCACGGCGAGCGCGCGACCCTGCCCTACGGAGAGCGCTTCCGCGTGGAGCTCGTCCGCGAGGGCGACACCTGGTGCGTCGCCGACCCCGACTGATCACCGATCACGGGGTCACTCCACGGGGTCGCAAGTCCTCGCTTTCACTCCGTTCCGGCGGCTAGATGCGCGATTCACCTCGGGCCCGCGACGGGCTCGCGGTCCGCGCGAGCTCAGGTCGCGAGCTGCGCCAGCGCCCAGCGCGTGAGCGCGGGCAGCTCCGGGAGCGCGGCCGCGAGCGCCAGCAGCGCCGCGCCCAGCACGAGCCCTCCTCGCAGGCCGACCGCGAGGTCGAGCGCACGCCCCAGCCGCGCCGCGCGGACCGCGATCGCGATGCCGAGCTCCGCCGCCACCAGGGCCACGAGCGCCGGCGCGGCGAGCGAGACGGCGAACGCGGCGGCCGTGGCGATCACCCGCGCCGTCCCGAGCGCCATCGACTGCGCGCCCGAGGCCTCGAGGGACGTGCCGAGCGGCACGGCGACGAGCTGCTCGCCGAGGGCGCGCATCACGACCCGCACGCCGCCGATCGCCACGAACGCCGCCGCCGCCAGCGCCGCGAACAGGCGAGCGTACGTCCCTTCCACGTCTTGCCGGCTCGGCCGCCACGCATCGAGGCTGCGCCCGACGTGCTCGAGCGCCACGACGGGCACGCTCGTGATCACTGCCAGCGCAACGCCGACCGTCGCCTCGCGCGCGAGAGCGAGGGCGAGACCGGCGAGCGACTGCGGGACCGTCGCGCCGGCCGACGCGATCCCGAGCAGCGCCACCACCATCGCCCCGAGCGTGGCCACGCGCACCACGCCCGGGCTGCCCGCGGGCGCGAGGTAGGGCGCGAGCCACGCGACCGGTGCCAGGCGTGCCGCGAGCAGCAGCGCGCACGCGACGACGGCCGCCGGCGGTCCCTCGAGCCCGAGCGCCGCGAGCGCCTCGTCCATCTCAGCGCACGAGCGTCGGCAGCGCGGTGAAGAGCTCGCGCGTGAAGTGCGCGATCTCTTCGGACATCCAGCCCCCGGCGGCGAGGAGCACGAGCGCCACCGCGGCCATCCTGGGTACGTGCGAGAGCGCCTGCTCCTGCACCTGCGTGGCCGCCGAGAGCATCGCGACGATCAGGCCCACGACGAGGCCCGCGCCCAGCGCGGGCGCCGAGACCCAGAGCGCGAGGGAGAGCGCTTCCGACGCGAGGCGCGCGAGCTCTTCGGCGGCGAGCACGTGGCGACGCTATCACGTGCGCCGGAACGGCGGCACGGCCTGGATGTCCAAGATCCCGGTGCCCGCCGTGTCGGACGCCGGAGGGATCATGCAGAACAGTCCCAAGACGGCGGCCGGTGCCTGGGCGGCGGTCCTGACGGTGGCGCTCGCGCTCGGTGCCGCCGGCGCGCTCTCGCTCGGTGCGACTTCCGGGGAGGGCGCCCCTGCGCCTCGGACCTCGGGGCGTGGGGCCGCGCGGGGCCCGTCGGACCGCGCGCCGGGCGATCCGACGCAGGCCCTCGCGCCCACGCTCGAGGCCGACGTCGCGACGGACGAGGAGCCGGTCGAGGTCGCCGCGCCTGGGGCCGCGCTGCCGCTCGCCGCGGCCCCGCCGCCGGCCACGCGCGCGTCCGCGGGAGCAGGGGCGCTCGGGCGCGCGACGGGCGGTGACGTCGGTCACGGTGCGGCGCGCGCGGGCTTCGGCGATCCGCTGGCGGGCCTCGACGGCCTGTCAGCGCCGCGCGCGGCCCCGCCTCCGCCCGCGACCGCGCTGCCCACCTCGGGCGTGCTCGCCTCGACCTTCGTCGCGGGTCACGGCGCCGCGAGCCGCCTCGACGATCTGATGGACCGCGGTGTCGTGGTGGACGGCGAGCGCGTGCGCCTCGGCGCGTTCGAGGAGCTCGGCCGTCTGCCGTATCCGGTCCCGGCCGCGCACGCGGTCGCGCTCTACGCCGAGCTCGAGCGCACGCGCCTGCGCCAGGACGGTGAGCACGTGCACATGCAGATCGCCCTGGTCGCGCGGCAGGGCGAGCGTCCGCGCCGGCCCCGCATGGACGTGCGCCTCGTGCTCGACCGATCGGGCTCGATGGCTGGCGAGAAATGGACGAACGCCATCGCAGCCGCCCACGCGCTGGTCGACCGGCTCGCGCCGTCGGACACGTTCGGGCTGATCAGCTACGCGGAAGCGGCCTCGCTCGACCGCGCTCCTGCGCGTGTCGGAGACCGTCGCGCCGCGCACGCCGCGATCGACGCCCTGCGCCCGGGTGGCGCCACGAACATCGGCGACGCGCTCGACGTCGTCGCGGCCAACGCGCCGGCGCGGCGAGGTCCGAACGACGTGCTCCTCGTCGTCCTGCTCTCCGACGGGCAGGCCACCGTCGGCACGACCGACCCCGGCTCGCTCGCGGCGCGTGCGCGCTCGATGTTCGACGGGGCCGGGATCATCACGACGACGCTCGGCGTCGGCACCGACTTCGACGAGGCGACGATGCTCGGCATCGCCCGCGAGGGCAGCGGCAGCTACGAGTTCGTGCGCCGCAGCGCCGACATCGCGCCGATCCTCACCGAGGAGCTCGACGAGCGCGCGCTCGCGGTCGCACAGGATCTGCGGCTGCGCATCGAGGTCGCCCCCGGCGTGCAGGTCGCGCGCGTCTACGGCTCGCGTGTGCTCGATCAGGCCGAGGCCGCCCGGGAGCGCGCGACCGAGGTCGCGGTCGACGCCCGCGTGGCCCGGGAGCTCGGCATCGCGCGTGACCGGCAAGAGGACGACGAGCGCGGTCTGCGCATGCACATCCCCTCGTTCCGGCGCGGCGACCAGCACCTCGTCCTCCTCGAGCTGATCGTGCCGCCCGGCACCGGCGAGACCGAGATCGCGCGCGTCTCGCTCGACTTCAAGGATCTGGGCACCGCGTCGAACGAGCACACCGTGGTCACGGTGAGCAGCGAGCGCACGGCGGACGCCGAGGTCGCCGCTCTCAGCGTGCGTCGCCCCGTGAAGCGCACCGTGCTCGCCTTCCAGGCCGCCGAGACGTTGCGCGAGGCGTCCGAGGCGCTCGGGGGCGGCGACACGGCGCGCGCCGATCAGGTGCTCGCCGAGCGGATCGACCTGCTCGAGGCGGCCGCCACGCTCTGGCACGACGAATCGATGCGCCGCGACGCGCGCCTCTTGACCACGTACCGCCGCGTGGTCGACGGTGCGTGGCGCGACTGGGACGACACGAGCCGCCACACGCTCGTGCTCGCGATGGGCTACTACGGCGACCAGCGGATGGACTGAAGCGATGCGCTCGCCCATCGTCCTCGCGCTCGCCGTCGTGATCGTCTCGGCCCGCGCCGGCGCGCAGGACGCGCGGGCGTGGGAGGTCGACCACCTCGCGACCCTCGACGCCGCCACCGTCGCCCTCGTCGTCCCGGCCTCCACCGACGGCGCGCCGACGCGGATCCGCGTCCGGGGCACGATCGACTCGACCCTCGACGGCGCCGAGCTCGACGCGGTGTCGGTCCGCCACGGCGGCGCGCTCGATCACGCGCTGGGTGCGCCCCTCGTGCTCTCGCCGGGCGCCGAGGTCGTGCAGAGCGACGCGGCCCTGCACCGCTACGTGATCGAGGCGCCCCCGGGCACACCGATCCGCGCCGCCCTCGCGATCTCGCGCCTCGCGGCGGCGCACCTGGTCACCGCCACCGAGCTGCGCGAGTCGCTGCGCGGCGCCCTCGAGGTCGAGATCCTGCGACGGCCGCCCATCGCGCCGATGGCGGCCACCCGGGGGGTCGAGGGCGAGTCGCCGGCGCTCGGGGCCTCCGCGCTCGCGCTCGTGCTCGCGCTGGTCGGGCTCTCGTGGCTCTCGCGCCGCGAGCCCGAGGAGGCGGTGCTCCTGCGTCGTGCGCGGCGCGCCCGCGAGGCGATCGAGGCGCGGGTGCGCGCGCTCGGCCCTGCGCACCACGGGATCGCGACCTCGGCCACCGGTCTCGAGACGTCGGTCCGCGGCGCGCGGGTACACCTGGCGAAGCTCGACGCGGCGCTCGGGGCCTCACGCTGGACGCGGAGCGACGCTGCACGGGCCGAGCGCGATCGGCTCGCGATACGGCGGGCGAGCGTCCGCGCCGATCTCGAGCGCATGACGGGCGAGCTGGAGTCGGCGCTCGTGCGGCTCGCCGCGATCGAGGCGGAGCGGCTCGCGGAGCCCGACCTCGATGCCATCGCGCGCCGCCTCCGGGACGAGGTGGAGCTCGGCGAGGAGGTCGAGCGGGCCGTCGCGCGAATGTGACCCGACCCCGATCGGGGACGAGTCTTGAGCTATCCTCCCGCGCCAATGAGCGACCGCGACGAAGCACCCAACATGGCGATCTTCTGCGACTACGAGAACGTCGCCATCGGTGTGCGCGAGGCCCGCCACGACGAGTTCGACATCCAGCTCTGCCTCGAGCGCCTGCTCGACAAGGGCAAGGTCGTCGTGAAGAAGGCCTACGCCGACTGGGAGCGCTACAAGCACGCCAAGCGCGGCATGCACGAGGCCGCCTTCGAGATGATCGAGATCCCCCACGTCAGCTACTCGGGGAAGAACTCGGCCGACATCCGCCTCGTCGTGGACGCGCTCGACCTCTGTTACGTGAAGCGCCACGTCGACACCTTCGTCGTCATCTCGGGCGACAGCGACTTCTCGCCGCTCGTGAGCAAGCTGCGCGAGAACGACAAGCGCGTCATCGGCCTCGGCGTGAAGTCGAGCTCGAGCCACCTCCTGATCGACAACTGCGACGAGTTCATCTACTACGACGACCTCGTGCGCGCGCGCGGCTCGATGCGACGCAGCGAGGCCGGCACGATCGCGGCGCCGAAGGGCGCGGCTCAGCAGCGGACCAAGACGCCGTCGTCCAGCGCGACGACCTCCGAGAGCGCCGAGATGGCCGCCGTGGCCGCGCCGACGGGCACGAGCCCCGGCGTGCCGGCCGACGAGGCGACGGGCAAGCCGCTCGCGGATCGGCAGCGCGAGGCGATCGAGCTCATCCTCGACGTCGTCGAGGCCCTCTTCCAGGATCGCGACGGCGCGCTCCACGGCTCGCTGGTGAAGCAGACGATCAAGCGCAAGCGCCCCGAGTTCAGCGAGCGCTTCCACGGCTACCGTACGTTCTCGGACATCCTCGAGGACGCTCACAAGCGCGGCCTGCTCGAGCTCGCGCACGACGACAAGAGCGGCGGCTACGTGGTCACGGCCTTCGGCCCGAAGGCGTAGCGCGCGCGCCGCGAGCTGACGCTACGCCGAGCGGCGGGCATCGGCACGACGTCGACCGCGACGGTCTCGCCGCGCTCGCTCGCCTCGCGCGTGACCTGGAAGATCCCGCGGGTATCAGCCGGAGTGCCCGGCGAAGCCGGGCCGACACAATTGTGTCGCGTCCGCTCTCTGGACGCCTCCGGCTGTCGGGTCGGCCATCGGGGTGCGCGGGACGACGTGCGCGGTGCACGACGCCATCTCCTCGCCGGCGCAGCAGTCGGCCTGGCTCAGCCCGCGCACGGGGCACTCGGGGTGGATGCATGCGGCGTGGCCATGCACGTAGGCCAGGTCGCGACCACAGAACGAGCAACGCAGCATGGGACGCGATCCTACGAATCGCGATCGAAAGAAGAAGAGGGGGATCACCGATGATCCGCGCCCCCGCGATCGGGCGATCGAAAAGCGTCGTGTTCTCGTGAGCGGCTGCGTGCGCATCGCACAGTCGAGCACACGGTCGCGGGCGATCCGTCGCGTGGTATGACGCCCGGCGTGGCGACGACGATCCCGTGGGAAGACCCGAGCCGGGGCGTGCTCGCGCGCTTCTGGGCGACCGTGTCGGGCGCGACGACGGATCCCGTCGGCACGTTCACGCGCATCGGTGCCGCCGAGGGCGAGCGCGATCTCTCGTCGGGCGTGAGCTTCGCGCTGCTGACCGCGGCGGTCGGCTGGGCCCCCTTCGTCCTGCTCTCGCCCTGTCTGGCCGTCGTCCCGTTCGCGTTCGGCTCGTCGCTCCCGGACGACCTGCGCGCGATCGGCACCGGGGCGATGTGCGGGATGGTCGGCGCCATGCCGTTCGTGCTCTTGCTCGGCTCCGTCGGCGTCGAGCTCGTGCACGCCGTGATCTTTCACGGAATCGCCGCGCTGCTCGGCGGCGTCGGCGATTTCCGGCGCTCGTTCCACGCGATGCTCTACACGTCGGCCATCCGTTTCTGGCTGCTCCCGGCGCTGTTCCTCGGGTTCGTGCCCTTCGTCGGCTCGATGGTCCACCTCGGTGTGCGCATGGCGTTCGTGATCTGGGCCGGCTTCGCCTGCTACGGCGCGGCGCGCGGCGCGCACGGGCTCGACGATCAGCGGGCGCTGGTGGTGGCGATCCTGACGCCGCTTGTCTCGATCGGCATCGTGTCGTTCTGCATCGCGGCCCTGGTGTTCGCGCTGGTGCTCGCGTTCGCCGGCTCGCTCGGGCTCGGCGGTGTGCTCCCGGGCGTCTTCCGATGAAGGCTCCGCCCGTGTCGGTCCTCTTCGTCTGTCTGGGCAACATCTGCCGCTCGCCGACCGCGGAGGCCGTGTTCGCCCGCGACGTCCGCGCGGCCGGCCTCGAGGCGCACTTCGAGATCGACAGCGCCGGCACCGGCGACTGGCACGCGGGCGAGCTCGCGCACCCGCCGACCCGAGCGCTGGCGTCCTCGCGCGGCGTCGAGATCGTCCATCGCGCGCGGCAGATCGTGCGCGCGGACCTCGGGCGCTTCGACCACGTGCTGGTGATGGACCGCAGCAACCACGCGAACGTGGTGCGGCTGGCCGCGAGCGACGCGCATCGCGAGAAGGTCCGTCTCTTCCGCTCGTTCGAGGCCGGGGCCGACCACGACGAGGTGCCGGACCCGTACTACTCCGGCGAGTACGCCCGGGTGTTCGAGATCTGCGAGCGCGCCTCCGCCGGCCTGCTCGCGCACCTGCGCGCACGCATCGGGATCTGATCCGAGCGTCGGGTGCTCGCGTCGCCGTGCCTCAGCGCGCCACGGTCGCACCGGCCGCGAGGGCGCGCCGGAGCGGCTCGAGCGGCAGCGACCTGCGGACGATGCCGCGCTTGATGCCGAGCATGCTGCGCACCATCTGCCGGCGGACAGGAGGGATCGCGAGGCCGATGGGCATGAAGAGGTCGCGCAGCGTGCCGAAGATCGACCCGTCGCCCTGGAAGAAGGGCGTCAGCCAGCGTGTCGCGAACTGATAGAAGCCGAGGTGCGCGCGCCGCTCGCGCTCGTAGCGGGCGAGCGCCCGCGGCACGTCCGGCTCGGCGGCGCAGCACTCGCCGAGGATCTTCGCGTCGTAGAGCGCGAGGTTCGCGCCCTGGCCGAGCTGCGGGCTCATCGCGTGCGCCGCGTCGCCCACGTACACCGTCGCCGGTCCCGTGAAGCGACGCATCACCACGTCGCGGTACCTCGCGAAGAGCAGGCGCTCTGCGCTCGGCAGGGCGTCGAGGATGAAGCCCGCCCGCGGGTCGTGCCCGAGGACCTCGCGCTTCCACGCGCCGAAGTCGCCCGTCCGGAAGGCGTCGATGCGGTCGGCCCGCAGGCTCCAGTAGAGGCTGACGGTCGGCGTAGGATCGTCCGGCCCGGCGCCCGTCGGCAGGAAGCCGAGCATCACCGCGTTCGAGCGCACGACCTGGTAGAGCATCCCGCGGTAGACGCGGTCCGGGTCGGGCACGATGGCCCAGAGCGCGCCCCAGGCGTAGGGCGTCACGCGGCGCGCCAGCGGGCGGTCGTCCTCGTGGTTGGAGCCGGCGCCGTCCGCGACGACGACGAGGTCGAAGGGCCCGTGCTCCTCGCCGCGCTCGTCCCTCAGCACGCGCTTCTCTCCCGCCGTCCTCAGCGCGACGATCTCGGTGCCGAGCTCCAGCGCGATGCCGGGCTCTCTCTTCACCGCCTCGAGCAGCGTCACGAAGAGGACGCCGCGGTGCAGGCCGAGGCCGAAGAGGCCCGCGTCGATCATCGCGTACTCGAGGTCGACGAGCGTGCGCTTCTTCGTCGTCTCGCATCGCAGCCGATCGAGGCGCGCGCCGCGCTCGAGCACGGGGCCCGCCAGGCCGAGCTCGCTCATCACGAGCTGTCCGGTGGGCTGGAGCACGATCCCGGCCCCGACGGCGCCCGGGTCGTCGACCTTCTCGAAGAGCCTCACGCGGTGGCCCGCGCGCGCGAGGAAGAGCGCGGCCGCGGAGCCCGCGGTGCCCGTGCCGATCACACCGACGTCGATCGTTCGCTGCATCGCCCAGGCTCGCGGCAATAGTACAGGCATCGGTGCGCTGGGCCGTGTCATCGCGTCACGCCGCGACGATTTGGTGAGACCGCCGGCCACCGGCGCGGCACTGTAGAGGCATGCGACTCACCCTCATGGCCGCCGCGATGTCGTTCCTGTGGATGTGCGACCCGGAGCCGCCGCCGCTGCCGCCCGCCGAGCACGGCGGTGTCGTCGTCACGGTCGGCACGCAGCCGCTCGAGATCGTCACGCACACCGACGGTCAGCTCGTCGCGTACCCGATCGCGACGAGCACCGCGCGCGGGCCGAGCACGACCGTGATCGTCCACGTCCCGGGTGTCGACGGGGCCGTGCACGACGCGCCGCTCACGTGGGACGAGCCGACGGCGACGTTCGTGGGTGTGATCCCGGTCGCGCCGCAGGTGGGGCCGATCGAGATCGACGCCGTCGTCGCGGGCGCGCCCGTGCACGCGTCGGCGCCGGTGTTCGTGGTACTCGCTCCGGCCACGCCGGTCGTCGTGGGGACGGCGCCGGCCACGGTTCACGTCGCGACGCCCGCAGCGCCGCAAGCGCGCGTCGAGGTCGTGGCACCCACGCGCCCAGGCGTCGCGGTGCTCGAGCCGCCCCGCCCCGGCGTCGTGCTCGTCGCGCCGCAGGCGCCGCCGCCCGTTCTCCTCGTCCCGCCACCTCCGCCCGGTCCGCCCGGTGTGGTGATCGTCGGCCCGGCTCCGCCTCGTCCCGGTGTGGTCATCGTCGGGGATCGAGACGAGCGCGTGGACGAGGGGCGCGGCCACTGGGACCACGGCCGCCACGGCGGTGAGGGTCCGCGCTGGCACGGCGGGGGCGGCGGACATGGCCACGGCCACTGACGGCGCGCGTCCGGTGACGACCCGAAGCGCACGCTGCTCCTGCGGTCGGCTCTCGCTCGAGGCGGACGGCGAGCCGATCCGGATCTCCATCTGTCACTGCTTGGAGTGCCAGCGGCGCACCGGCAGCGCGTTCGGCGCGCAGGCGCGCTTCCCGAGGGAGAACGTGCGCATCACGGGGACCGCCAGCGCGTACACGCGCGTCGCGGACAGCGGGAACGCGATCCACTTCCACTTCTGCCCCACGTGCGGGTCGACCGTCTACTACCTGCTCGATCGGGCGCCGGGCAGCATCGCGGTCGCCCTCGGAGCCTTCGCCGACCCGAGGTTTCCAGCGCCGACGGTCTCGGTCTACGAGGCGCGCAAGCACGCGTGGGTCGGCCTGCCGGCCGACGTCGAGCACCTCGACTGACGCGGACGCGCGGACGCCGGGAGCGTGAGCGTACGCACCTCGGTGAGCACGAGTCGCGGACACCAGAGCCGCGATGACGCGCTTCGTTCGGGTCCTGCTCGTCCTGCTCGTGACGAGCGCGCTCGGCTGCCGCGCGGAGCGGACGCGGCCGCGGCCCCTCGCCGACGCCGCCGATCCCGGCGACGCAGGCGCGAACGCGCCGGTGCTGCCGGACGCGTTCCTCCCCGGGCCGGACCCCGAGGACGCGGCGGCGCCACCGATCGCGGAGCCCGGGCCGGACGCGAGCACGCCGCCGTCACCGCCACCACCGGACCCCCTCGGGGAGCTGCGCTGTCTCACGCTCGGCGAGCTGCGCACCTCGAGCGACGCGCGCTGGGGCGCTCGGCTCACCGACATCGTGCGGCACCAGACGCCGGCGTATGGGGACACCTACTACGACGCCGACACGGTCACGTACGGGCACGAGGCCACGCACGGCATCCACGCGTACATCCGCAACACGCTCGATGACACCGGCCAGGGCGCGAACGGCTTCTACGTGATGGACGGGCGCGCCTGCCTCGTGCGCGAGCCGCGCATGCGCAAGAGCGACGTGGGCGCCTACGTGCCCGCCTCGCTGCGCTGGTCGCGCTTCGATCTCTACGTCACCGGCGCGAGCGACTGGGACGACAGGCCGCTCTACGTCTGGGACGAGTGGGTGGCCTACACGAACGGCGCCGAGGTCGGCGTCGATCGCCAGCGGAGTGGCCTGTGGACCGAGGGCTGGCGCGGAACCGTGGACGGCGTGATCGAGCTCAGCGTCTACGCGATCGCCGTCGGGATGGCGGCGGAGGCGAGCGAGCCCGGGTACTTCGAGCGGGAGCCGAACTTCCGTCCGTTCCTCGCGTGGAACCTGCGGCGGGCGATGCGCCTGTTCCGCGAGGGGCGCGTGATGCCCGACTTCGCCTGGGACGAGCAGGACGCGTACTTCGAGCGCTTCCGCAGCGGTGCGGAGGCCGAGGCGATGCGCGCGTTCGTGCGGCGGGTGCTCGGCGACGGCGTCGCGGACGAGATCCTCGCGCCCTCGTGAGCGCGGACGAGAGAGGCGATCCCCATCTGTCAGCGGATCGCCTCTCTAGATTAGGCGACGATCGCGAGACGCCGCCGGTCTCCGCCGCGCCGCTCGAGGCGCATCCGCCAGTCGACGCCCACGAGCTCGCCTCGCGTCAGCGGCGTCCACACGTTCTCGCCGTGGAGGATCTCGCTCGAGAGCACGAGGTGGTTCACCTGCCCGGTGAGCGTCTCGGCCTCGCAGTGCGGCGCGAGGTGCCCGCACGCGTCGCGGTCCGCGCAGCGTCGCTTGTACGTGGAGAAGAAGAGCTCCTTGCCGCCCTGGTGCGCGACCATCGTCACGCCGTCGGTGACGATGCACGTCAGGAGGTTGGGCGCTGCGCTCGACTGCGGCGCGAGGCGGTCCACCTCCTCGAGGGTCTCGGCGAGCGCGTCCATCACCTCGGCCGCGCCACGCGGCGCGGCGAGCGGGCCGACGGCCGCCAGGCGCGTGAGCAGCATGAAGAAGATCGTCTCGCTGTCGGTCTCGCCGAGCACGAAGCGGCGCAGGCGCGGGCTCACCTCCGCGAGCAGCGCCTCGCGATGAGTCTCGGAGAATCGCGGCACGTCGCCGTTGTGCGCGAAGACCCAGCGCCCGTATTGGAACGGGTGGCAGTTCAGCACGGTGTGCGCCCCCTGCGTCGCCTTGCGCACGTGCGCGAGCACGGTCTCGCTCGACACCACGCCGCTCACGCGATGGAAGAGCGCGTCGCTCAGCGCGTGCGCCGGGCTGCGCGTCACGTGCGGCGAGCCGTCGATGTAGTAGGCGACGCCCCAGCCGTCGGGGTGCTTGTCGCTCTGGCGCACGAGCGCGTTCTCCGCCGCGATCAGCGAGCGGTGCATCTGACTGGGGATCACGCTCCGAAACCCGAACAGCCTGCACATGGGGTCACTCCAAGGGTACCCAACTACGCGACACGAAAGCGAACTGGCGGCAAGGTGCGCGTTTCGTCGGATCGCCCTGTCGCGCAGCGGTGTTCCACGAAACGCGCACCTACCCGCCAGAGCGCTGTGAAAGCGCGCAGTTGGCGGGTGCTGGAGTGACCCCCGATCAGGCCCCCCGATCAGGGCTCGTAGCCGAGGGTGGGGCCGAGCCAGCGCTCGACCTCGGCGACGCTCATGTGCTTGCGGCGCGCGTAGTCCTCGACCTGGTCGTGGTCGACCTTGCCGACGGAGAAGTATTTCGCTTCGGGGTGAGCCAGATAGAGGCCGCTGACGCTGGCCGCGGGCGTCATCGCGTAGTGCTCGGTGAGCGCCATGCCGATGGCCTTGGCATCGAGCAGGTCGAAGATCTTCCGCTTGTCCGTGTGATCCGGGCACGCAGGGTAGCCGAGCGCCGGGCGGATGCCGCGGTACTTCTCCGCGATGCGTTCGTCGTTGCTCAGCGGCGTCGGCTCGCCGTAGCCGCACTCGCGGCGTACGCGCTCGTGGAGCTTCTCGGCGAAGGCCTCGGCCAGGCGGTCGGCGAGCGACTGCACGAGGATCGCCGAGTAGTCGTCGTGCGCGGCCTTGTGCTCCGCCACGATCGCGTCGACCCCGAGCCCCGCCGTGACCGCGAAGGCGCCGACGAAGTCGTCCCCCTTGCCGCGCGGCGCGACGAAGTCCGCGAGGCAGAGCTGCGTCCCGCCGTCCTGCGGCCGCTGCTGGCGAAGCATCGGCAGCCGCGTGCGCTCCACCTCGCGCGCCTCGTTCGCGAAGAGCACGATGTCGTTGTCCTCCGAGCACGCCGGCCAGAATCCGTACACGCCGCGGAGCGACATGCGCGGGTCCGTCGACAGCTTCGCCAGCATCGCCTGGCCGGCGTCGTAGACCTCGCGCGCCGCCTTGCCGTGCTTGGGGTGCTCCAAGATGCCGGGGTACTTCCCGCTCAGCTCCCACGCCGAGAAGAAGAAGGTCCAGTCGATGTAAGGCGCGAGCGCGTCGACCGTCTCGGTCACCACATCCACCCCGTAGAAGGGCGGCTTTGCGAGCGTCGACGGGTCGAACACGGGCCGCGCGCGCTTCTCGTTCGCCGCGGCGTATCCGACGAGCGCTCGGACGGGCCCGCCCGCGAACGTGCTCCGGATCTGCTCCTGCTCGAGCCGGTTCTTCCGATCGAGCTCGGGCTTCTGGTCCTTGCTCAAGAGCGCGCTGACGACGTTCACCGCGCGTGACGCGTCGAGGACGTGCACGACGGGCTGGTCGTACTTGGGCGCGATCTTCACCGCCGTGTGCTGTCGCGACGTCGTCGCGCCGCCGATCAGGAGCGGCTTGTCGATCCCGCGGCGCTTCATCTCGGTCGCGACGCCCACCATCTCGTCGAGCGAGGGCGTGATGAGCCCGCTCAGGCCGATCACGTCGACGTCCAGCTCCTGCGCCGTGTCGAGGATCTTCGCCGTCGGCACCATCACGCCGAGGTCGATCACCTCGTAGCTGTTGCAGCCGAGCACGACGCCGACGATGTTCTTGCCGATGTCGTGCACGTCGCCCTTCACCGTGGCGAGCAGCACCTTGCCGTTGCCCTTCGCCGTCGTGCCGGTGCGGCGCTTCTCCTCCTCCATGAAGGGCGTCAGGTACGCGACCGCCTTCTTCATCGCGCGCGCGCTCTTCACGACCTGCGGCAGGAACATCTTCCCGGCGCCGAAGAGATCGCCGACGACCCCCATGCCGGCCATCAGCGGCCCCTCGATCACCGCCAGCGGCGTGCCGAGCGCGGTGCGCGCCTCCTCCGTGTCGGCGTCGATGAAGTCGATCACGCCGTGCACGAGCGCGTGCTCGAGCCGCTTCTCCACGGGCGCGTCACGCCACGCGAGGTCGAGCTCCTTCTTCTTGCCGCCACCCTTCACGCGCTCGGCGAACTGCACCAGCCGCTCGGTCGCGTCGGGTCGCCGATCGAAGAGCACGTCCTCGACGTGCTCGAGCATGTCCTTCGGGATGTCGTCGTACTGCGCGAGCTGGCCGGCGTTGACGATGCCCATGTCCATCCCCGCCTTGATCGCGTGATACAGGAAGGCGGCGTGCATCGCCTCGCGCACGTGGTCGTTGCCGCGGAACGCGAAGCTCAGGTTCGACACGCCGCCGGAGATCTTCATGCCGGGGCACGCGGCCTTGATCCTCCGGGTCGCCTCGATGAACTCGATGGCGTAGCGGTTGTGCGCCTCGATCCCCGTCGCGACGGCGAACACGTTCGGATCGAAGATGATG
>JBGAQA010000012.1:0-19257 GCA_044220955.1 Sandaracinaceae bacterium | reverse complement strand
TTCGGCGATCTTCAGCCGGTGATCGGCCGTCTCGGCCTGTCCGCCCTCGTCGAACGCCATCACCACGACCGCCGCGCCGTATCGCCGGCACGCGCGCGCCTGCTCGACGAACTTCTCCTCGCCCTCCTTGAGCGAGATGGAGTTCACGACCGCCTTGCCCTGCACGCACTTGAGCCCCGCCTCGATCACGCTCCACTTGGAGCTGTCGATCATGATCGGGATGCGCGAGATCTCGGGCTCCGAAGCCACGAGGTTCAGGAAGCGCGTCATCGACGCCTCCGAGTCGAGCATCCCCTCGTCCATGTTCACGTCGAGCAGGTTCGCGCCGCTGCGCACCTGATCGAGCGCGACCTCGAGCGCGGTGTTGAAGTCCCCGCCCTTGATCAGGTTCATGAACCTGCGCGAGCCCGTGACGTTCGTGCGCTCGCCGATCATCAGGAAGTTCGAGTCCGGCCGCACCGTCAGCGTCTCGAGCCCGGAGTAGCGCGCGAGGTGATCGTTTTCGGGCGTCTTGCGCGGGGCCACGCCGCCCACGGCCTTCGCGATCGCGGCGATGTGCGCGGGCGTCGTTCCGCAGCAGCCGCCCACGATGTTCACCAGGCCCGCCTCGGCGAACTCGCGCAGGAAGCGCCCGGTGTCGGCGGGCTGTTCGTCGTAGCCGCCGAACGCGTTCGGCAGGCCCGCGTTCGGGTAGCAGGAGATGCGCGTGTCCGCGACCTTGGCCAGCTCGGTGAGGAAGGGCCGCATCTCGTTCGCGCCGAGCGCACAGTTGATGCCCACGCTGATGGGCCGCGCGTGCCGGACGCTCGTCCAGAACGCGTCGACCGTCTGCCCGCTGAGCGTCCGGCCGCTGCGATCCGTGATGGTCACCGAGATCATCACCGGCAGGCGCTTCTTCTTCTCGGCGAAGACCTGCTCGACCGCGACGATCGCCGCCTTGCTGTTCAGCGTGTCGAAGATCGTCTCGATCAGGATGAGATCGACCCCGCCGTCGATCAGCCCGCGCACCTGCTCGGCGTACGCGTCCCGCACCTGGTCGAACGTCACCGCGCGGAAGCCCGGGTCGTTCACGTCCGGCGAGAGCGAGAGCGTCCGGTTCATCGGGCCGATCGCGCCTGCGACGAAGCGCGGCTTGTCGGGCGTGCGCTTGGTCCACTCGTGCGCCGCCTCCATCGCGAGCTCGGCCGAGCGCACGTTGAGCTCGTAGGCGAGCTCCGAGAGGCCGTAGTCCGCCTGCGCGATCGCCGTCGACGAGAACGTGTTCGTCTCGACCAGATCCGAGCCCGCCTCGAAGTAGCGCTCGTGGAGCTTGCGGATGACGTCGGGTCGGCTGAGCGCGAGCAGGTCGTTGTTGCCCTTGAGGTCCACGCCGTGGTTCCCGAAGCGCGCGCCGCGGAAGTCCTTCTCCTCCAGCTTCTCGAGCTGGATGAGGGAGCCCATCGCGCCGTCGAGGATGGCGATGCGCTCGTCGAGCAGCTCGCGGAGGTACTTCGGCAGGACGGTTTCGTTCTCGCTCATCGGGGACCTCGCTCGATTGCCTTGCGCGCGACGGCGCTGACCACGGAGAAGAATGGCTCGCGTCGCTCGCGCGACGTGACCTCGGAACGGACGACCTCGAGCCCCGCTCTCTCGAGCATCTGGGCGACGCGCTTGGGGCGGAAGCCGGCGTGGACGTGGCCGTAGGCGGAGGCGACGTCGAGGTGATCGTGCTTGTCGAGCGTGACGACGAGCACCCTGCCGCCCGGGCGCAGCACGCGGGCGGCCTCCTCCAGCGCGGCCTCGGGATCCTGCACGGACGCGAGCACGTGCATGAAGAGGACGGTGTCGAAGGCCGCGTCCGGCAGCGGCAGCGCTTCGACGTCGCCGGCGACGACGCGCGCGCGCCTACCGAGGCGCTCGCGCGCCGCTTCGGCCATCCGCTCGCTCCGATCCACGCAGGTCAGGCTCGTCGCGATGGGCGCGACGAGCGCAGCGACCGTCCCGTCGCCGCAGCCGGCGTCGAGCACGTCCCCGACCTCGACGAGCTGCAGGAACGCGAGCGCCATCGACTCCCAGGTGCGGCCAGGTGAGTAGTGCTTCTCCATCCGGCCCGCGACGGTCTCCGGCCAGCCCCTGGCGCCCTCGCGGCGCTTCACCAGCGCGGCCGCCCTGGCGACGTCGGCCTCCAGCGCGCGGGCGTCGAGCGAGCGGCGGGCGATCGCCAGCGCCTCGCGCGCCTCGCCGCGCATCGTGCCCTCGTCGACGGCATAGAACGCGCTCGTCCCGGCGCGGCGGTCCCTGAGCACCCCCGCGTCCTTCAGGCGGGCGAGCTGGGTCGACACCCGCGACTGCGCCAGCCCGAGCAGCTCGGTCAGCTCGGCCACGGTGAGCTCGTGCTTGCCCAGGACGCACGCGATCCGCAGCCGCGTCGGATCCCCGAGCACCGCGAACAGATCCGAGAGTCCCTCGATCGACGCATGCATCTGTGAATCCGGATGAACGGATGGATACGCGTCCTGGCCTGCCGGGTCAAGCGGCCGGGGATCAAACCCGGGCGCGCCCCCGTACGTCAGAGATGCCCATGAGGGGAGCCGCGGCGGCGCTCGTCCTGACGGTGGTCGGCCTCGGCCTGCCGGGGGGCGCGCTCGGCCAGCAGCCGGTTCGCCGCGATCCGCCCGCGGCGCCCGCCCCCTGCGACGGTGTGCGCTGTTCACGACACGGGGAGTGCGTGTCGGAGGACGCGCAGGCGTACTGCTTCTGCGACGAGGGCTACCGCGCCGAGGAGCTCACGTGCCGGCCCGCGCACGTGTCCCGGCGCTCGGTCTCGTCGGTCGAGGGCACGCGGATCGTCGAGATCGCGCTGGCCGAGGAGGGCCACCACCTCGCGGAGGTCGGCGCGACGCGGATCGAAGCGCCGGGACCGCTCGGCCACTGGGTCACGGGGACCCTCTGGTGCAGCGACTTCGTCTCCTGGGTGTACCGCGTCGCCGGAGCGCCGTTCAGCGGCGGCTACGGAGACGGGGGCGGCTGGCACCTGACCAGCAACACGACGATCCGCGCCTGGTACCGGCGGCACGACGCCTGGGTGGATCGTGAGTCCTCCGACTGGCTCGAGTTCCGTCCGCGACCGGGCGACTACGTCCGCATCGCCACACCCACCTGGGGCCACAGCGCGATCGTCCGCTACGTCGAGGGCAGCACGCTCCACACCGTGGAGGGCAACGCGAGCGGTCGGGTCGTGACGGCGCGCTATCGCAACTTCCGGGCGCATCCGCGGATCGACGGCTTCGGCATGACGACCATGGCCGACGCGCGCATGGCGGCCGCGCGAGCGCACCACCCAGACGTCACCCGCTGAGCGCCGCGCGAACGCGGGCGAGCGCCTCGTCGATGGGCGTGAAGGCGATGCCGAGCGCACGCCGGGCCTTGCTCGCGTCGAGCGTGCAGTCGTCGAGCGCGGGCAGGGTGGGGCCGCGGTCCAGCGCCGTCGGAACGATCGCGTCGTCCGGGAGCGCGAACGCGCGCGCGACGGCGCGGCCCACGTCCTCGCGGGTCACGCCGCGCTCGCTCGCGAGGTGGTACACGCCGCCCGCGAGCCGGCGCGTGACGGCGGCGTGCGCCACGGGCGCCACGTCCCCGACGAAGAGCGGCGCGCGCACCTGGTTGGTGTAGAGCGCGGTCGGGCGGCGCGCGCGCAGGCCATCGACGAGCCACGCGAGGAAGCCGCCGGGCGCTCCGTCGTGGGCGCCGACGACGAGCGCGAGGCGCAGGACCACGTGGCCCGGGTCCGCGTCGAGCACCGCCCGCTCGGCGCGGGCCTTCGTCTGGCCGTAGAGGGTGGGCGCGGACGTGGGCGCGTCCTCGCCGTAGGGCGCGGCGCCGCCGTCGAACACCAGGTCCGTCGACGTGAGCACGAGCGGGATCCCGCGCCGCGCCGCCTCTTCCGCGAGCGTCCGGCTGCCCGTGACGTTGATCGACTCGGCGCGCGCGGGGTCGGCGTCGCACGCGGCCACGCTGGCGATCGCGGCGCAGTGCACGACGGCGTCCACCGCTTCGGGGATCGTGGGCGCCTCGAGCGTGAGCGACGGGCGCCGCCCGGGCACCACGGCGTGGCCGAGCGCCGCGAGGTCGCGCGCCACGTTGCCGCCGACGAAGCCGGTCGCGCCGGTGACGAAGATCCGCACCCCGGGACGGTGCCTCCTCGGCCGCGCCCGCACAACGCGATAGGCTCGCTCCCCATGACGCCCCGCAAGCTCGCGCTCCTCACGGCGCTCGCCACGTTCGCCGGCGCTCGCTCCGCGGCCGCCGACGTTCCGCCGGATCCCGGGTTCGTCGAGACGTGCACGGTTCCCACGCAAGAAGGGCTCGGCGGCGGGCCCTGCGAGTCGGTCTCGACGTTCCATGGAGAGGTGGACGTGCAGGCGGACCAGGGGCTCCGCGCGCGGGGCATGATCCCTCGATGCGCCGGAGGCGGGGCCACCGTCGGCTTCGCCCTCTACTGCAGCGGTCCCGCGACGCAGGCGCCGCCGGAGCAGAGGCACGGGTGCTCGGTGTCGGTGCCCACGCGCGGCGGCGTGAGCGAGCGGATGGCCCCGCTCGCGCTCTCGGCGTCGATGGCCCTGGCGTCGATCGTCCGGGCGCGTCGGACGCGCCGGCGTCAGCGGAACGCGTAGCCGAGGTAGAGCCCCCAGCGGACGTAGTTGTCCGGCACTGCGTCGCGGATGCCGCCGACGACCGTGGAGTTGTCGGGGCCGACCGGCCAGAGCTCCCAGAGATCGTTGTTCGTCCAGGGCTGGGTGCCCGTCGGCGAGCAGGACGTGGTCGCGCAGCCGACCTGGCCGCGGAAGTTCGTGGTGAACTGGAAGTACTCGAAGCGCAGGCTCACGAAGATGCCCTGCGCGAGCCAGTTGGCCTCGTGCTTGAGCTCGAGGCTCAGATCGAAGCCTCCCGCGTTGCTCGAGTCGATGCCCCAGACGTTGCGCGCCTGCGTGCCGAGCCCCACGCCGATCCGGTAGCCGCCGCGCGCCTGTACGAAGAGCACGTCCGGGATGATCCCGTAGTCGAGGCCGACGGAGATCCCGAGCCACTGGTACTCCATCGGCGGCAGGATCGCCTGGTAGTCGAGCTCTTGCAGGGCGGCCGTGTCGAACGTGAAGGTCGAGTAGCCGTACACGACGTCGCCGAAGAGCTGCACGTCGCGCCGGCTCGCCCCGAGGCGATACCGGAAGCGCAGCCCGGCCTGGACGTCGAGCTGGTCCGTGCCGACCCCGACGCGCCCCCCGGAGGTGCAGTCGGGCGACGTCCGGCGGCAGCCCGAGGAGCCGAGCAGAACCGAGTGCCGGAACGACGTGACGAGCCCGAGGTAGGGGAAGGGCTGGTTGCCGAGCGCGCCCGGGAAGAACTCGGCCTCGAGGCCGAGCTCCGCGTGGCCGATGCCGCTCGAGGTGTAGCCGCGCCCTTCGTGAACCAGCTCGGTGCCCGGATCGGCGGCCGCGATGCCGCGGCGCACCGCGTAGACGCGCGCGTCGGCCTGCATCGAGCGCCAGAGCGAGCCGCCCGAGGCCGAGAAGCGGAGCCAGTCGTAGCGCGTGCTCGCGTCGGTGAGCTCGGGCTCCGCGTCCTCGTGCTCCGGCTCCTCGTCGGCCTCCGCCGCGACCTCGGCGTCCGCGCCACCGGCGTACCAGGGCGTCTCGCCGTCGGGCGTCGCGCGGACCGCCGCGCCCGGCGCGGTCGCGGCATCGAGGAACTCGCGCAGGCGCTCGGCGCCGTTGCGGCCGATCCCGTCGATCGCGCCCTGCGTGCGGCCGCCCCAGCTGGCGCTGCCGAGATCCGATCCGTCGGCGCCGTTGCGCACGTGCACGGCGAGCCGCCACGTCCGGTGGGCGTGGCCGACGCGACCGTCGACGAACGCGACCACGCGCAGCTCCCGCGCGAGGCCGACGTACTCTTGCGCTTCGAGCGTGCCGGCGCCGTAGCCCAGCTCGCGGCGAGCGGCCGTGACCTCGGCGTCGCTCACGACGACGTAGCCGTGATCCTCCAGGTCGCGTACGAGCAGGCTGCGCGCGTGCGCGGCACGCGGGCCGCGGAAGCGGTCCACGGCGACCCGACGCCCGCCCTGGGCGAGGGCCACGGGAGCGAGTGACAGAGAGATGAGGAATGCGAGCGCGAGGGCCCCGAGACGCATCTGACGCCAGGGTACCGGATCGCGTCAGTCGGCGGCCGTGGTAATCGTCGGGTGGAGAGTGGAGCCACGGTGCTGACCTTCCTGCGCGTTCGGAGCTTCGCGATCATCGACGAGCTGGAGGTGGAGCTCGGCCCAGGCCTCAACGTCGTCACTGGGGAGACGGGCGCCGGCAAGTCCATCCTCGTCGATGCGATCGATCTGGTGCTCGGCGCCAAGGGCAAGCCGGAGCTCGTGCGGACGGGCGCGCCGCAGGCCGAGGTGGAGGCCACGTTCGACGTGTCCGGGGACGCGATCCTCCGCGAGCGGCTGCTGGCGCGCGGCATCGACCGGACCGACGAGCTGATCGTGCGGCGGGTGGTGTCGGCGAGCGGCCGCTCGCGCGCCTACGTCAACGGGACCCTCGCGACGCAGGGCGAGCTGGCGGAGCTCGCCGCGGGCCTGGCGGACGTCAGCTCTCAGCACGAGCACCACTCGCTGACGGATCCGGCGCGGCACCTCGGGTACCTCGACGCCTACGGGCGGCTCGAGGCAGAGCGGGCGAAGATGAAGGCGGCGTTCGCGACGCTGAAGGCCGCCGAAGAGGCGCTCGCCGAGGCGAAGGACCAGGCGCGCGGGCGCGAGGATCGCGAGGACGTGCTGCGCTTCCAGCTCAAGGAGATCGAGGCGCTCGCGCCCGAGCCCGGCGAGATCGGCGCGCTCGCGGCGGAGCGAGACCGGCTCAAGCACGCCGAGAAGCTCCTCGCGGCGGCCCGGGGTGCGGAGGACGCGATCTACTCGCGCGAGCGCTCGATCGCGGACGAGCTCGCGCAGCTCGGGCGGGCGCTCGAAGAGGCCGCTGGGGTCGACGCGCGCCTCCGCGGTCCGGCCGAGCGGCTCGAGGCGGCTCGCGCGGAGCTCGAGGAGGTCGCGCGCGATCTCGGCCACTACGCGCGCGGGGTGTCGTCCGATCCCGAGCGGCTCTCCGAGGTCGACGAGCGGCTGCACCGGCTCGGTCGGCTGGCGCGCAAGCACGGAGGGGTCGGCGACGTGGATCCGATCGCGGGCGTCCTCGCGTTCCGCGATCGCGCGCGCTCCGAGCTGGATGCGCTCGCGTCGGCCGAAGATCGGATCGAGGGGCGCGAGCGTGCGCGGGCGGCCGCGCTGGAGTCGGCCACGCGCCTCGCCCGCGCGCTCTCGGCCGCTCGGAAGAAGGCGGCCGACCGGCTCGGGCGCGCCATCACGGACGAGCTCGGCTCGCTCGGGATGGGCGGCGCGGAGGTGAGGGTGGACGTCGCTCCGCTCGATGCGGGCGGTGAGCGCTCGGTCGACGGGGCCGGGCTCTCGGCCAGCGGGATCGATCGCTGCGAGCTGCTCATCGCCGCCAACGTCGGCGAGGACGCGCGCCCGCTGCGCCGGATCGCGTCGGGCGGCGAGCTCTCGCGGGCCCTCTTGGCGATCAAGCGGGTGCTCGCCGGCCTGCGCGAGGCGGAGGGTCGGGCGTCGGGGCTCTACGTCTTCGACGAGGTGGACACGGGTGTCGGCGGCGCGGTCGCCGAGGTCATCGGCAAGAAGCTCAAGGAGGTGGCGCGGCACCATCAGGTGCTGGTGATCACGCACCTGGCGCCGATCGCGGTCTACGCCGACCAGCACTTCCAGGTGAAGAAGCAGATCGAGGACGGCCGCACCCGCAGCACGATCGAGCCGCTCGGCCCGGCGGATCGGCTCGAGGAGGTCGCGCGGATGCTCGGGGGCCTCTCGATCACCAAGAAGACGCGTGACGCGGCGCGCGAGCTGCTCAAGGGCGCACAGGCCGCCTCGAACTGACCTACGATGGGCGCATGGCGCGCTGCATCGCCTTGCTCGTCGTGCTGCTGCTGGGGGCGCTCCCCGGGTGCGAGGGGGAGCTGCGCTCGCGCGATCGGGTCGACGGGGGCGGCGACGCGTCCTCTCGCATCGACGGGAGCGCTCCCGGTGTCGACGCCGGTCCCGGCCGCGACGCCGCGCCCGGGTCCGATGCGGCCATGCCGTCGGTCGACGCGGGCGCCGACGCGGTCGCGCCTCCGGCGCCCGACGCCGGCCCGCCGGACTGCTCCCACTCCGCCTCGGGGAGCACGAGCATCTGGACCTGCACGCCCGACCGCCTCGCGCGCCAGCGCTGCGTCGGCGGCCTCACCGAGACGGACGCGTGCGCGCACGGCCCCTGCGTGTCGATGCCGACGGGCGTGAACGACGTGTGTCCGTCCGATCCCACCACCTCGAACGCCAGCACGTACTGCCCGGGCGGCGCGTGCGTGCACTGGTGGAACTGCCGCATCACCTACCAGTACCAGTACACGAGCGGGAACTGGGACACCGACTACCACATGGCCGACGGCACGCCGATCGCGTTGCCGCATCGATCGCAGCTCACGGCGGTCTACACGGCCGGCTCCGGCTTCCAGCCCGAGTTCGCCGATCTCGACTCCGGTGAGTGGATCCACTTCAACCACCTTCACCTCAACTCGGAGTTCGGCGGGAGCGACACGGCGCTCGGTCCCGTCCAGCTCGTCTCGCTGAGCGATCCCGATCACCCCGATCACATCTACCCGGCGGGCTGGGTCGTCGGCTTCTCGGGCGGGGGCACGACGCGCACCGGCTACATGGGCACCGACGCGTCGGGCAGCGTCTGCTCGGGCGGGCACTCCACCGCCGCGCACTTCTGCGCCGTCACGCGCCCGACGCACCCGATCGACTACTACCTCCCCGACGACGGCGGGGGCTGCAGCGCGCCGCTCGGCTGGCCGAGCGCGCTCTGGGCCTCGATCTCGGGCCGCGCGCCGGGCTACGAGACCTGCCCTTCCGTCTGCACCCGCTGCGGCGTCCCGCACTTCTGACGTCCGGGCGTCGGCGCCGCCCCCGTGCCCGCGGCGCGTGTCGAGCGTCAGGGCTGCGCGTCGCGCAGCACCAGCACCGGCACGAGCGCGCTCCGCACGACGCGCTCGGTGACGCTGCCGAGCAGCCGTGCCGGGAGGTCTCGCTCGCCGCTCGGGGCCATCACGACGAGATCCGCGTGTGTCTGCGCCGCGAGGGCGAGGATCGCGTCCGCGGGTGCCGCCTCGTGTGCGTGGTGGTGCACCTCGACGCCCGCGGCGCTCGGGTGGGCCGCGCGGACACGCGCGAGCGCCGCGCCCGCGATGTCCTCCGCGAGCCCGCCCTGGCGCGGCGCCCCGCGCGGCCACTCCCACGCATGCAGGATCTCGACGCGCGCGCCGAGCGTGCGCGCGAGATCGAGCGCACGCTCCACCGTGTGCGTCGCGCGCGTCGAGAAGTCGGTCGGCACGACCATCGTCTTGGGCAGCAGCTCGGGGCGATCGTGCTCGGGAACCACCAGCACCGAGCAGGGGGCCGTCCTGACGACGCGGTCGGCCACGCTCCCGAAGAGCGCGCGCTCGAGCATCCCGAGCCCGTGCGCACCCACCACGACGAGCTCGGCTCGGCGCGCGGCGGCGTGCCGCGCGATCGCGTCGTAGGGCCGTCCGCGGAGCAGGACGCCGCTGGTCCGCGACGCGCTGGCGCGGGCAGCGTCGACGACGTGCTCGAGGCGCTCGCCCAGCTCGCGCCCGTGTCGAAGTGCGATCTCCGGGCTCAGCCAGGGTCCGCCATGCGGCACGGCCTGGACCGGGAGGTCGAAGACGTGAACGACGTCGAGCGTCGCATCGAGGGCACCAGCCCAGGCCGCCGCGACCCGCACCGCCCTCGCGGCGCACGGCGAGAAGTCGGTCGCGACGATGATCGTGCCGAACATGGTCGTGGCGCCCGGGCTCAGTCGGTGTCGGGCACGAGCGTCACCGCGCTCACGCGCGCGGCGCCGAGCGCGTCGGTGGCGAGCGTGGTGACCGGCGGGCCACCGAGGTGGGCATCGAGCGCGACGCGCAGGTCGGCGATCGTCGGGGCCGGAGAGGCGAGGGCGACGCCCGCCCCGAGGAGCAATCGGTGCTCGTCGTCCCGCGGCTGGGCGGGCGTCGAGCCGAGCGCGACCTGCGTCACGCCCTGGCGGTGCAGCCCGTCGCAGTCGGGCTCCGCGATGTACCCATCCGGGAACGAGAAGTAGTCCCAGTAGTACTCGTACCCGCCGGCGGCGTTGCGGTACGTGCAGTCGAGCGCGACGACCTGTGCGTACGACCACACCATCGGGTGCTCCGGGCAGGTCGCGTCGATCACGCCGACGAAGGTGACGTAGTCGCCACAGAGCGCGCTCTGCACCAGCCCGAAGCGATCGACGACGTGATCCTCGATCGTCACGTAGTACGTGGCCCAGCCGGTGCGGCGGTGGATCGGTGCGCAGGAAATCGCCGTGAGCGCGAGGAACCCCGCGCAGAGCGTCGCGACCAGGAGCGAGCGAGTGCGTGGCTGCATGACCTCTCGGTAAGCACTCCATCGCGCCTCGCCAGCCGGTCCCGCCAGCCCCGCGTGGCCGGCTCGTGCGTGTTCGCAGCAGGGGCGCGGGCCCGCCCCTGCGCCCGCGCTCGCCGCGCCTAGGTCGACGACGGAGGTTCGGTCATGCGCGCTCCGATTTCGCTCTGGCTGGCCGCGCTCGGCGTCGCGACATGCTCGCTCGCGGGGTGTCTCGTCGAGGTCCACCCGGTGCTGCTCTGCTCCGGGACGAGCGCCTGCGGGCCGGGAGCCTACTGCGACTACCCCCAGGGGGACGCCTGTGGACGCGGCGGCTCGCTCGGGCTCTGTGCCGGCGTTCCCGGCGCATGCCCGGCCTACACCTCCCCGGTCTGCGGCTGCGACGGGCACACGTACGACAACCCGTGCGTCGCGCACGGAGCCGGCGTCGACGTCGCGCGCTCGGGCGCGTGCGACGACCCGTGCACACCCGAGGACGCCGCTGCCGTGGGGGCGTGCGACGCGGTGCTCGGCTGGTACTGGGACGGCTCCGCGTGCACCGGCCTGGTCGGGTGCTCGTGCCGCGGCGTCGACTGCGCCCGCATCGCGGCGACGTCCTCCGCGTGCGTCGCGTCGCACGTGAGCTGCGAGGCGCTGGGCTGCGACGCGGCGCGGACCTGCGACGCCCAGTCGTTCTGCGACTATGCGGACGCCTCCGGCTGCGGCGCGAGCGCGTCCGGCGTCTGCCGACATCGTCCGCTCGCGTGCCCGCCCGTGGTGCGCCAGGTCTGCGGCTGCGACGGCGCCACCTACTCGAGCGCATGCGACGCGAACGTCGCCGGGGTCGACGTCGCGTACGAGGGCGCGTGCAGCACGTCCGCGTGCGGTGGGCTGGCCGGCTTCACCTGCGAGGCGAACGAGTTCTGCGACTACGCCCCCGACGCGCTCTGCGGCGCGGCCGACGCGACGGGCGTGTGCCGCCCGCGACCCGAGGCTTGCATCGAGATCTACGCGCCGGTCTGCGGCTGCGACGGCGTCACGTATCCCAACGCCTGCGCGGCCAACGCCGCGGGCACCTCCGTGCTGGGCGTGGGCTCGTGCGACGTCACGACCGAGTGCGGCGGCCCAGGCGCGACGCCCTGCGCCGCGAGCGAGTGGTGCGACGTGCCGGAGGGCGGCGTCTGCGGCGCGCGAGGGATGTGCCGGCCGCGCCCGGACGCGTGCCCGCTCTACTACTCGCCGACGTGCGGCTGCGACGGTCACACCTACTCGAACCCCTGCGACGCGGAGGCGAGCGGCACCGACGTCGCGTACGCCGGCGCGTGCGTGGACCCGGCAGACTGCCGCACCACGGGCTGCGCCTCCGGCTCGTACTGCAGCGCGTGCCTCACGGCCACTGGAGTCGGCTGGGCGTGCCTGCCGAGCGGCTCCGCCTGCTGACGAGCGCGCGCGACGCCCTCAGCGCGCGCTCGTCAGCGTCTCCCAGCCGGAGCGGCGGCTCCAGCGCCGGAGCGCGTCGGCCGAGAGGGCGAGCACGCGGCCTCGCGCGTCGACGTCGGCGAGGTCGGCGTCGCCCTCGAGCGTCACGAGCACGCGGACCCGATCGCCGTCGAGGCGCACGACGCCTCGGCCCACCTGCGCGAGCGTGATCGCGCCGTTGCCCACCGTCGCCAGCGCGGTTCCGCCCGGAGACGCCTCGCCGCGCGCTCCCTCGAGCACTCGCGTGCGGCCCGCGACGAGCGACGCGAGCCGACCGTCACTCGCGAGGGCGTAGCTCCAGCCGCGCCACGCGGCGGTCCAGCGTGTGGGGTACACCGGATCGACGGGCGTGATCCGGAGGCGGGCGTCACGGGCGTGGCCGTCCGGGTGGACCGTGATCGTGCGTGCCCACTCGAGTCGGTCCGAGCTGCCGCAGGTGTTCACCTCGACGTCGACGACGTGCGCCGTGCCGTCGCGATCGACCGCGACCGACGCGTCCGTCGAGATCGAGCGCTCCGCGAGGCACTCGGCGAGGGCGGCGGCGTCGGCGGCGCCGTCCTCGGTGCACGCCGCGCGATCGAAGAGAGGCGGCAGGCGGTAGGTCGCGAGCGGCCCTCGGCTGCGCGAGATCACGACCGATCCCTCGTAGGGCATGAGGCCCACGAGCACGTCGCCGCCCGTCTCGATGGCCGAGATCCAGCCGGGCACCTCGATCGGCTCGAGCGCACCGTCGGGGTGCACACGCGTGAGCAGCGCCTGGTCGCCGCCCGCCGTCCCGCCGAGCACCAGCAGCGCGCCGCTCCGCTCCACGAGCACGCGGCGAACGTTCGTGACCGGCATCGCGAGCGTCGTGAAGCTCGCGCCGTCGTCCCGGCTCACCGCCAGCTCGGTGGCGCTCCAGACGGCGATCGGCCCCTCGCGATCCTCGTGGGCGGCGGCCGCGCCGAGCCAGTTCGCGCGTGCCGGGGGCGCGAGGGCGAGGGCGATGGCGATGGCGAGGGCCGCGAGGCCGCGGACTGCGGAGCGCACGGCGGGTGGTACGCGCGGCGCGTGCGGCACATTCCCGGCGCTACTGCTCGGTCGAGCTCTCGGCCTCGTCCGCGCTCGCCGCGATCGCGGGGCTCGTCGTGACGGGTAGGAGCCAGCGCCCGAGCGCGAGCGCGAGGACGGCCGCGATCGCGCTGCCCGCGAGCACGCCGAGCTTGGCCGCCGCGAGCTGCGCGGGCCCGGTGAACGCGAGCGAGGCGACGAAGATCGACATCGTGAAGCCGATCCCGGCGACCGCCCCGAGCACCACGAGCTGCCGCGCGCCGATCCCCGCCGGCAGGGTCGCGACCCGCAGGCGCACCGCGAGGAAGCAGGTGACGAGGATGCCGAGCGGCTTGCCCACGACGAGGCCGAGCATCACGCCGCCCATCGCCGCGAGCGAGGCCATGTCCGCAGGCAGCGCCTCGACGTGCACGCCGGCGTTCGCGAGCGCGAAGAGCGGCATGATCCCGAACGCCACCCAGGGGTGCAGCCGCTCGATGAGGCTCTCGGCGGGCGAGATCGCCTCGCGGCGCGCCGCGTCCACGTGCCCGAGGTGCTCGGCCAGCTCGCGCGACGAGCGCTCCGCGGGGGACGCCGCGGCGAGCGCGTCGAGCTCCTTGCGCAGGCCGCGGATGAAGCCGTCGTGGCCGAGCCACGCCCGGACCGGGGTGAGCAGGCCCACGATCACGCCCGCGATCGTCGGGTGCACGCCTGCCGCGTAGACGCCCGCCCACGCGACGAGCGCGGGAGCGACGTAGAGCAGCTTGGTGCGCACGCCGAAGCGCTGCATGGCGAGGATGGCTGCCACCCCGAGCGCCGCGACGCCGAGGCCGATCGGGGCGACGCCCGACGAGTAGAACAGCGCGATGACGACGATCGCGCCGAGGTCGTCGATCACCGCCAGGGCGAGCAGCAGCACGCGCAGCGCGGCCGGCACGCGCTTGCCGAGCAGCGCCAGGACGCCGACCGCGAACGCGATGTCGGTCGCCATCGGCACGCCCCAGCCGCTCCGCGCGGCCGGCGTCGACGCGACCGAGAGGTAGAGGAGCGCCGGAGCGATCATCCCGCCGAGCGCCGCGAGCGCCGGGAGCGCGGCACGCCGCCACTCGCTCAGCTCGCCGTGGTGCAGCTCGCGCCGGATCTCCATCCCGACGACGAAGAAGAAGACGACCATGAGGCCGTCGTTCACCACCCACGCGAGCGTCTGCTCGAACGACCAGCCGCCGATGCGCACGCCGACGGGCGTCTGCCACACCGCCTCGTAGCTCGCGCTCGCGAAGGTGGCCCAGGCGAGCGCGACCAGCGCGGTGACGACGAGCACGACGCCGCTCGCCGCCTCGATGCGCAGGAAGCGCTCGAGCGGCCTCCCCGCCAGCCGGCCGAGCCGCACGAGCGGCTCCCACGCCTCGGGAGGCGCAGCCGCGGCGGTCGGTGGGCGATGATCGGGCGAGCTCGGACGCATGGGAGGCGTGGATGGCGGCCCGACCATCCGATCCTCCAGCCCGCGCTGGACCCTTGTCGCGTTCGTAGCACGCCGCGGACGCGCCGGGGGTCAGCCTGCGACGTGGTCGATCAGCAGCAGCGAGCAGCGCGTGAAGTAGTCGGTCGGCGCGGCGGCGCCGTCGAGGAGGGCGGCGCGTGCTTCCGCGTGGAGCCGCGCGAGCTCGGCCGGGGTGTGTCCCGCGCGCCGCGCCCGGACGATGGCCACCACGGCGCGACGCCCGAGCGCGTGGCGCTGGTCCCAGCTGCTCCCTCCCCCCGCATCGGCCGCGTCGAGCGCGGCGTCGGTCGTCTCTCGCGGTGACGCGAGCTCGCGGGCCAGCGCGAGCTCAGCGAGGGCATGGCGCTCTGCAGCGTCGCTCCCGCGTCCTGCGTGGATGCGCGCGCACTCCGCGAGGTCGACCTCGGCGTCGGCGAGCCTCCCGGCGAGGATGCGCGCGAGCGCGCGCGCGGAGAGCACGTGGCCGCGTACCGTCGCGGTCCCACGCTCGGCGAGCACGTCCAGCGCGCGGCCGAACGCGAGGTCGGCGTCGTCGATCGCGCCGGTGACGAGCCAGGTCGCGCCGAACGCGCGCTCGGCCTCGTACACGCGCCGCCCGAGGTCGATGCCGAGCTGCTGGATCTCGCGCGCCTGCGCGAGCGCCTCGGCGTCCTTCCCGAGCCCGAGCAGGGCGAGCACCATCCAGTCGCGCGCGCGGATCTCGCCCGCGACCAGGCCGAGCCGGTGGTGCGCCGCGATGGCCGCATCGAGCGCCGCCTCGGCCTCGGACGAGCGCCCGAGGTCGGCGAGCCAGACGCCGCGATCGAGCTCGAGGCGCGCGAGCGCGACCTCGTCCCCCGCCTCCTCGAGCAGGCGCCGCGCGCGCTCGAGCGCCGCGAGGCCGTCTTCGTGCTCGCGCCTCTCGCGGTGCACGTGCACGAGCACGCCCGCCGCGCGCGCGGCCTGGCTCGGATCCCGGCCGGCCTCGAGGCGTCGTGCGGCGTCGGTCGCCAGCACGCCCGCGCGATCGACGCTGCCCGACGCGAGGTGTGCCTCGGCGAGATCGAGCGCGATCCGGCCCGTCACGACGCCCGCGTCGTGCGCCGCGCGCGCGCGATCGAGGAGCGTCGCGAGGCGGACCAGGGCAGCGGCGGGCTCGCCCATCGCGGTGCGCGCCGCGGCGGCGAGCCGCTCGGCCTCGAGAGCCTGCCGCACGCTCCCGCACGCGCGCGCGAGCTCCACCGTCTCGTCGAGGAAGCGCGCGCCCTCGGCGCCCTGGTGCTGCAGCGAACGCCCCAGCACGAGCCGCAGCCGCAGCGCGCTCTCCGGACCCGCGACCTCGAGCGCGCTCCGGAGCAGCGCGTCCTCGCCGCGGCCGCTCGTGCGCGCGGTGACGTGGTGGTGCGCGAGCGCGAGGTCGGCCGCGCGATCCGGCCAGCGCGAGAGCGCCCGTCGCAGCGCCGTGGCGAGGTTCTCGATCTCCGGCGCGAGCACCGCGAACGCGCCGGGCCGCGGCGGGTCTTCCAGCACGCCGCTCTCGACGACGAGCGCGTGCGCCCAGGCCGCGTGCCGCTCCTCGACCGTGTCGCGATCGGCCAGGTGCTCGTGCGCCAGCTCGGCGACGGTCCGGTAGAGCCCGAGCCGCTCGCGTCCCGCGCCCTCGGCGAGCACGCGCAGGAGCGAGCGCTCGCGGAGCCGGACGAGCCGGGGGCGCGGGCCGCTGCCCGATGCCGCGATCACCGCGTCGGCCGCCTCCAGCGTGAATCCCCCGGCGAACACGGTGCACTGCGCGAGCACCGCGCGCTCTTCCGGGTCGAGCAGTCCCCACGACCACTCGACCGAGCGGCGCAGCGTCGCGTGGCGCGCCGGGGCCCCGCGCCGCGTGGCGACGAGGTGATCGAGCTGCCGGTCGAGCTCGCGCTGCACCCGCTCGAACGAGACGATGGCCGCGTGCGCCGCCGCGAGCTCGATCGCGAGCGGCAGCCCGTCGAGCTGTGCCACGACCTCGGCCACGCTCGCCCCAGGATCGATCGCCGCGCCCGCTGCGCGCGCCCGATCGCGGAAGAGCCGCTCTCCGTCGGGAGCCGTGAGCGGTCCCACGTCGATCGCGCGCTCGCCCGGGATCGCCAGCCGCTCACGCGAAGTGACGAGCACGCGAACCGCGGGCGAGAGCTCGACGGCGAGCGACGCGACCTCGTCCAGCAGGTGCTCGGCACCGTCGAGCGTGAGGGCCCAGCACCCGCGCGAGCGCAGCGCGGCGAGGATCGGGTCCGGGCCGCCGGCGTCCTCGCCCTCGCTCGCCCGGGCGCCGGCGGCGAGGGACACCGCGCGCCGCACGTCGCCCGCTGCGTCGATCGACGCGAGGTCGCACGTGACCACGTCCCGCACACGCGCCGCCCAGCGGAGCGCGAGCTCCCGCGCGAGGGCCGTCTTGCCCGCGCCGCCCGGCCCGACGAGCGAGACGATGCGCGCGCCCTCGTCCCAGCACGCATCGACCGCCGTGAGCTCGACGTCGCGGCCGACGAGCGACGAGGCGGGAGGCGGGGGCGTGGAGAGAGGTGCGCGCTGCGTGGCGGTCGCGCGCGCCGGCTCGAAGCGGTAGCCGACGCCGTGCACGGTGACGAGGTGCCGGTGCTCGCCGTGCCCGTCGACCTTGCGCCGGAGCCGCTTCAGCACGCTGTAGACGGGCTGCGTCGAGGCCAGCCGCGAGTGGCCCCACACCTTCTCCAGCAGCTCCTCGTGCGAGATCGGACGCCCGGGGTTCGTCGCCAGATAGTGGAGCACCTCGAGCTCCTTGGTCGTGAGCCGCTGCCGCTCGGCGCCGCGCACCAGCTCGGCCTGCCCGAGGTCGACCTCGCAGCCGTCGAGGAGGATTCGCTGTGCTGGATCGAAGCTGCCCAAAGTTGCCCAAGTATGCCCCGCGAGAGGGCGCTACATCACGAGCATGGGCTCACTCCGCACGCTCCCGCTCGGTCCGTTCTTCCTCGTGGCCGCGCTCGGTCTCGCCGGGTGTGGCGGACCCGCCGCGGCCTCGCCCGACGCGGCGACGGTGTCGGACGCCGGGACGGGCGATGCCGCGAGCGCGCTCGACGCCGGGGCGGCAGACGCCTCGGCGCGCCCCGATGCGGGCTCCGACGCGGGCCCGGGCCTCACGGGCACCGGCATCCGGTGGATCAACTACGGATGGCCCGTCGACCTCACACCGGACGGCGCGACGGCGGCGATCCAGGATCCCGGCTCCGCGGCGGGCGATCTGTATCTCTTCGACGTGGCGGCGGGCGTGCTGCACCTCGCGACCACGGTGGGCGACCCGGCGCACGACTTCGCCACCGGCATCTCGGCGACCGGGCGTGTGTCCGCGCTGCACGGCACGCCCATCCACGCGGGCTCGTGGACCGAGAGCGGCGACTGGAGCGACGAGCCCGATCCGTTCACGACCGGCTGCGACTTCGACCGCGCCGGCGCGTGGGACGTGAGCGCCGACGGCAGCGTGCTGGTCGGGCTCGCGTGGGACGGCTGCGTGCCGCTCGCGTACCGCTGGACGCGCGGCGCGAGCGGCACCACCGCCGCGGCGCTGGACCGACTCGGCTCGGCGCCGGCGGGCGGCGGCCTCCCGGTGAACCGCGCGAGCGTGATCTCGGACGACGGATCGGTGGTCGCGGGCTTCGCGCAGACCGACATGGTCGACCGCTGGCCCGCCGTCTGGCACGCCGACGGTACGGGCATGCTGCTCCCGGGGAGCACGCCCGACGCGCCCGGCGAGGTGCTCTCGATCAGCGCCGACGGCTCCGTGCTCGCGGGCATCTGGAACCAGGAGGGCTTCGTGTGGACCGAGGCGGGCGGCGTCGTCTCGATGGGCCTGCTCCCCGGCGGCCTCGGCGGCGACGCGACGTACCCGAACGCGATCGCCGCGCAGGGCGCGCTCGTCTTCGGCGGCAGCGGCGGCTTCGGCGCCACGACCGCGTTCGTGTGGACGGCCGCGATGGGCATGCGCCCGCTCCAGGAGATCCTCACAGCGGCCGGCGTCCCGATCCCCGACGGCTACGCGCTCACGAACGTGCTCGCGGCATCGACCGACGGAACGGTGATCCTCGGGACCGCGCTCACCACGGGCGGCTCGAGCATCTCCTTCGTCGCCCGCGTCCCGATCGACGCCTTCGGCCTCTGACGCTCCCGCGCTTGACGTGGCCGACGGGAAACGGTAACGGTTTCGCTGCTCGCGGGCTTAGCTCAGTTGGTAGAGCGTCAGCTTCCCAAGCTGAATGTCGAGGGTTCGAATCCCTTAGCCCGCTTCAGAAACCACTAGAAAATGGACGGATGCGAGGGCGGCTCAGCGACGCGCCTGACGTTCAGGGCGAGCCGCAGTAGCCGGCGCCGCCGCAATTCCGACCAGTCGGGCAGTCGGCGGACGTGCCGCACGCGTACGTGCACTTGTTGGCGACGCCGTTCACCGTCTGGCACAGGCCGTCGTCGATTCCCGTCGCCCCGCAGTCCCCGGGGACCGTGCAGCTGACGTCGTCGCGAAGCGACTGCACGGCCTCGCAGCTCGTGACGGTCTCGTCCACTCCGCAGTACATCGCGGCGGCGGCGCCGGACGTGCTCGCGCGGGCCGTGGTCGGCACCGTGTACGGGCGCATGCAGCCGGCGCTGAACTGCCGCAGGCAGTAGCTGCCGTGGGCGGCGCCCATGAACTGCATCGGTACGCAGCGATCCATCGCGCTCGAGCACTCGCTGTCTGCGGCGCACGCGCGGCAGG
>JBGAQA010000129.1:0-16416 GCA_044220955.1 Sandaracinaceae bacterium | reverse complement strand
GACGCGCACGCACGACGCTCAACCCAACCCTCTCGCCGAGGTCGCGTGACCACCGACGGAGAACGGGATCTGCACCCGATTCGGGATCGCTTGACGGCCGAGACGAACGCGCCCTCCGTCGCGTGAACGAGGCGGGCGCGCACGGTCGTGACGCGCTGAGCGGCGGGCTACTCGCCTCGTCGCTGCGCTCGGACGTGCCGGCGATGCGGACGAGGACGCCTCGGTGGACGAGGCGTCCGGCGAGGCCGAGGCAGCGGCGTTGTTGTGGAAGAGCGTGCCCGTTGAGGGCAGGGCAGGTTCGTGGTGATGACGGTGGACGCCCGCTGGTAGCGGCGGTTGATGACCTGGTGCAGCAGGTCCGCGCCGCGCACGTCGAAGGCCAGGGGTACCCGAGCTCGTCGATGAGCAGCACCTGGTCCGGTCCGGCCCACGTATCCAGCCTGCGCGCGAGCGTGTCGCGGGCCTGGCTGGGCTGGCGACGAGCTCGTGCACGAGGTCGGCGGCGAGGACGAAGCGAACGGGGAAGCCGCGCAGGTGGGCGAACTGGGCGAGCGCGTTGGCGTGGGGCCGCGGTTTAGTCGGGCAGAACATCCCGATCGCCCTCGACGGTCCGCGCCGCGTGATCGAGTGGGAGTACGCCGTGCGGGGCGATCCCGCGTACGACCTCGCGATCCGCGGCGCCAAGCAACCATGCTCGACGACGAGCGCGCACACGACGATCGCGCGACGCGTTGCTGGAGGTAGCGTCAACTCTCAGAGAAGTGCATCCGCACCTCGGGCCGTGTCCCCTCGATGCCCCACTCCTCGGCGGTCATGGCGAAGATGTACGCGTCGCGCCATCGCTCGCCGTCGTGGAGGAAGCCTCTCGCCGTACCTTCCCTCCGGAAGCCGGCCTTCTTCGCCGTGGCGACCGACGGCCGGTTGCGCGTGTCCATCTCCGCGCTGAGCCGATGGAACCTCAGCGTCTCGAACGCGAACGTGACGACGGCGGCGAGCGCCTCCGTCGCGTACCCCTTCCCCCAGTGGTTGTTGTGGATGACGTAGCCCACGGCAGCGGTCTGTATCGTGCTGCGGATGTGCGGGATCACGTTGACCATGCCCACGAGATCGCCCGGGGCGCGCCGCTCGAAGACGCTGAGCGCGTAGAAGCGATCCCTCGCCCACACGGCCTGCCTCTGGCCGACGAGCTTCCGGAATTCGTCCCGCGTGAGCTGCCCCGTCGGTCGCGGTCCGACATCGAAGGCAGTCTGTCGGGGCTGCATCTCTCGTTGGGCCCGAACCCAACGGGTGTGGTCGGAGAGCCGCAGCGGTCTCACGATGAGGCGTCGCGTGCCCAGCCGGGTGGTCCGATAGTCGACTCGCATCCGCCATCCCCTCCTCGCCGGTGGGTCGAGCATGTCACGCCACCGCGCCTCGCACCGGGCATCTCGCGGTCGCGCTCCTGCCGATTGACGGCGCACCGCGTCTGCGCGAGCGTCATGGCTCGATGAGCGCCACCGCCGCGCATCCCGAGCTCGGAGCGCTCCTCGTCGACGTCGCGGCGCGGAAGCCCCCACTCTTCTACGCATGCCTGGTGCCGCCGATCACGCTGGTGGTCTTCGTGGCCCTCGCGTTCGCGAACGTGCATGTCCCGCCGACCGCGGTGAACTGGATGGGGCTCGTCGGCTGCCTCGGGACACTCCTCTCTCTGCCCATCCTCTTCGCGCGACCTCCGTCGCCGTGCATGGCAGCGGGCGCTGACGCGAGGTGCTCGGTCGCGTGATCCAGGCGGATACGGACGCGGTGCCCACGGCCGGCTCGTGGCGAAAGCGCCCACCACGAGATCGCGAGGCCGAGCGCGTAGGCGACGAGGTCGAGCGGGTCGAACGTCGCGCCGATCGTCAGCTCGCCCGCGAGGCCCTCGCCGCGGAGCCCGAGGGCCTGTCCGACCTCGACGAGGAGCGCGAGGCCGGCCGCGAGCACGATCCACGCACGCGCTCCGAGGCGCGAGAGCACGACGCCGAGCAAGGCGACGATCACCATCACGACGCCGACGTCTCCGAGGTGCCCGCGCACCACGCTGCGCCCGGGGAGGTCGAGCGCGGCCCAGGCGAGCGCGGTCGCGCCGAGCAACACACCCGCGGCACCGAGCGCAGCGAGGCGACGCTTCACCTCGGAGAGACGTGCGGCCCGCGCCGCGGCATTCCGCGTTCCGTCGTGGTCAGCGTCGTCGCCCTCGGTCGCGCCCGAGCGCGAGGAGCAGCACCACGAGGCCGGCGAGCCAGGTGTCGCCGGACCGCCGCCCTGGCGCGACGCCACAGCCCGTGTGGCCCGGCGTCGGAGGCGGCATGGTCGAGCCTGCGAAGCAGTGGCAGGCGTCTGCTCCGTCGGGCCAGACGCGTGCGCACTCGCTGCCGGCGCCGCACTCCGCGTCCGTCGCGCAGCTCGCCCCGAACGACCCTGGGCCGAGCACCGGGAGCACGCAGCGAGGCGCATCGCAGAGCGCCAGCGCGGGGCAGTCCTCGTCGCGCGTGCACTCGATCGTGTTCACGTCCGCGAACGGTGCCCCGGCGGGGCTCCATCCGATCGGCGCGGACGCGGACGCGGCGATCTCGGGCATCACGAAGTCGAGCACCGCGTCGACGCGCACCTGGAGCGCCTGCGTGCGACACGCGAAGTCGCCTCGGGACGTGATCCCCACGAGCTGCTCGCCGCCTCCGAGGGTCGCGAACACGGGCCCTCCGCTGTCGCCCTCGCAGGAGAGCGCAGGCCCGGGGACGGCGTCGAACGAGGCGGCCCGCACCGCGCCGAGCTGCATGACGCCCTCGCGCTTGATGCCGGAGTCGCTCGCGCTGCGCATCGTGAGACCGAAGCCGACCACGCGCAGCGCCGCTCCGGGCGCCAGCTCCATCGCGCTCGCCGTCGGGAGCGCCATCGGCGCGACGGGCGCGTCGGTCGCCAGCAAGAGGACTCCGACGTCGTACTCGCCGGTCGTGGCGTCGTAGCGTGGATGTGAGCGCGACGAGACCGCGAGGATTCGCGTCGTGGCGGCCTGCACGCTCGGGCCGAAGGAGACCTCGACGAAGCCACGCGCACCGATGCCTTCCACGCAGTGCGCGGCGGTCAGCACGAGGCGTGGCGCGACGAGCACGCCGCTGCAGGTCGCGTCGACCGGCACCTCGCTGCACTGCGCGGAGCGTGCGCGGAGCGCGACCACCGCCGGATCGCCGAGCGCCGGTGCTCCCGAGATCACGAGCTCCGGAGCCTCGACGATCGCAGGCCCCAGGCATCCGGCCGCGCTCGCGGCGAGGACGACGAGTGCGGCGAGCCGCGTCACGGGTCGATCGTCCACCCGTGGCCGTCCTCGCGGGGGACCGCGCGGCTCACTCCGTCGCGCTCGTGAGCGCCTGCCCGTAGACGTGTGTGCACGAGGAACGCGCGGGGGTCGCGCGCGTCGCGATCGACGCGGCGGACGGCCAGGAGCGTCGTGCCGTGCTCCCGCCACTCCTCCAGGTAGTCCTGGCACGTCGCGTCGTCCGCGATGCTGGGCACCACGCTGCGGATCTCGCGGCAGTCGCCGCGGGCCAGCGCGTCGAAGAGCTGGCGCACGGCGTCCGCCGCGTCGTCCTCGTCGGGCGTCGGCGGGGAGCTGCACCCGATCGCCAGGGCGAGCGCCGCGAGGAGCGTCCAGCGGGCGACGCTCGCGCTCACTCGGGGGCTTCGAGCGGGGTCGTCTCCCCGAGCTCGCCGGCAGCGATGTCCGGCGTCAGCTCGCCGCGCCGCGCGGCCTCGAGCTCCTCCGCGCGCTGCTCGCGGAGCGCCCTCATGCGATCGATGCGGACCTGCGTGAAGCGGGCGTCTTCGGTGTCGCCGGCGCGCTCTTGCTCGAGCCGCTCCGCCTCCAGGCGCGCCAGCGAGTCGTCGAGCATCTGCACGCCGACCTCGCGGCGGTGCACGAAGGTCTCCTGCGGGAGCGCCTGGGGCCGCGGCGAGGGTACGGGCACGTAGTCGCTGGGCGGAGGCGGCGGCATCGGGCTCGGCGGCGTCAGGCCAGGCAGCGTCGGCGGCTGTGCGGGCCCTGCGAGAGCCGACGGCCCGGCTGGCGCGGTCGGTGTCCGCGGCGACGCGGCGTGGGTCACGAGCGCCGCGGGCGGCAGCGCCGCCTCGGCGACCTCGGCGGGTGCGGCGGCGTCGGGGTCCGCGGGAGGCTCGGCCGTTCCGTGCGAGCCGGAGACCACGAGGCCGACGGTGATCGCCACGAGCGCGAGGGCGGCCATCAACGCGAGAACGCCCCGGCTCGAGAGAGCCGAGGCGCGTCGGTCGCGTGCTTCCGAAGGACGAGCGGCGCCCATTCGGGAAGTCTAGCTCACCAGCCGCGGTCGCAGTTCGGCTCGAAGAGGATGTCGCTGCCCGCCGCCGCGAACTCGTCGGCGCAGTGACCGCCGGGAATGGACGCCGACCAGCTGTGGCCGAAGCGATTGCAGACGTCGTGCTCGGCGCAGTTGGTGGAGTAGACCTGGTAGCGACCGCCGCAGCCGCTGCCGCACTGGCCCGTACACTCGCCGAACTCGTACTCGATCGAGCCGCTGTGGTTGGGCTCGCTCGTCGGGCACGACCAGGCGCCGTTGACGTACCACCAGCTCGTCTGCGCATCGACGCCGTTGTCGCCCGCGCGGCAGGGGCCGTCCCAGCTGATGTACGCGCCGTCGAGCGTCTGGCTGTCGCCGCCGTAGCTCTCGAACCACCCGTCGTGCGTGGTCCAGCGGTAGCTGTTGATGCTGCCGCAGAGGCTGTTCGCGCCGCGCGTCTCGGGCGCCTGGCCCTGCCACTGCATCTCCATGCCCGCCGGGAACTCCGACCACCAGCTCGCGAAGTTGCGGGCGCGGGCGGCCGGCTCCGAGAGCGAGGGCGTCGCGTCGAGCGCGTGGGTGAACGCGGTGAGCAGCGCGTGGTCCTCGAGGGTCATCTGCGTGGAGCCGCCGGTCTCGGCGAATCCGTCGAACTCGACCACGCCGGCATCGAGATCGGCCAGCTGCGTGATCGCCATGCCGTGGAAGCGCAGGACGGTCTCGATCTGGTGCTCCGCCACGAAGCGGCTCGTGAAGTCGATCCGGCCGAGGTCCGCCTCGGAGTGATCGATGAAGTGGCCCGTGACCTGGCCCTCGCTCTCCTGCACCGAGAGCTCGCCGGCCGACGACGTCGAGCTGGTGCCCTGCCCCGCGCAGCCAGCCACGATGATGCCCAGGAGAACCAGCGCTTGCTTCGTCATGGCTCGCTGCAGTGCAACGACTCGGCCACGACATAACCATCTGAAACAATCGAGTTCCGCCTTGGTTGGTGCTCATCTTATGAGCAGCTTGCCTGCGCACTTTTTGGGCGAGGTCAAAAAATGAGCTGGCGGTCCACAGCAGCTGGCTCGGCGGTCCGACGCGGCGATCGTCTTCCGGTGAGGCCGCCGACGGAGAGCACAGATCGTCCGTGCATCTCGGCGAACCGCTCGGACCGGCGGCCGATCCGATGTCGAGATCCGCGATCCCGTTACCGCGGATCTGGACGATCGCTTCCAGTCGCTGGCGCGGTGGCCCACTGCAGTTCTTCCTGGAACGCCTGCAGGAACGACCTCAGTGACGCCTGCGCGATCGAGTCGATCGTCCACTCGTCCTCGCAGAGCCGACCGATCACGCGCGCCGCGCGGCTCATCTGTTCGAGCTGTGCCAGGGTGACGACCATCGGCGTGTGCTCGGCGGCGCGCGACGTCGAGGTCGCGGCGTCGATGTGATAGTGCTCGACGGGAAGCTCGGTCAGCGCTCCGTCGATCATCACGCGCGCGGTGCAGTCGCGGTGCAGCCCCGAGCCCAGGTACACGAGATCGGCCACCAGTCGCTCATGCTCCTCTGCGGGAGCCGAGCTGAGGCGCAACATCCACATCGACGAGAGCGCCACCTCCATCGAGAGGACCGTGTAGCCGCGCGGCGACCGCGTACGCGTCGCCTCCGCCGCGCGCGGCGCGGCGGATCGAGGGTCCGCCGCAGTCGCGATCGGTCGCGCAGCGGGCTGCATCGTGCGCTCGGGTGTCGTCGGCGCACGTGGGGCGCGGTGGCATCCACTCGAGACGAGCGCGCCCAACACGAGGAAGACGGCGACAAGCGCGCGCATCGCGGCGACGATCGCTCGCACGCCGCGCCCTGTCAATGCGCGGCCCTCGGGCGCCGCGCTCAGGAAGGCTATGTTCCGCCCGCGAGATCAGGTCGCGGAGAGGGGCGAGGTAGTCGGATCAGATCCTTGGTGACGAGGGCGACGATCGTTCCCTCGTCGGTGACGACCGGCACGCGCGCGTCGTTCAAGAGCCGCCCTTGGTTCCTCGATGGTCTGAATAGCCGGTCGCGATTCGGAGAATCGCCACGGGAGGACGTCCCTGTCCTCCCTCGGCAGTCCGAGTGAATCGGCCTGCCTCACCCACCTGTCCGTCGCGACGTCCGGCGCCGACCGCGCTCTCGAGGGGACGTGCTCGAGCGCGGGCGTGTGCGTGACCCGACCGCCGGGCGATGCACGCTGCTGGGACGAAGCGTGAGGGCGTCGCGACGTGCGATGCCTCGCGCTACGCTCGCCGCGTGCTCGTCTCGACGATCCAGGGCCAGCGCGTCGGCACGCTCGCGACCGATGGACGCCGCGCGGTCGTGTGCGAGGTGCAGGGCCACACCCAGGTGTGCAGCCGCCGGAGCGGCGAGCTGTACCGCCTGCACACCGAGGAATGGTCGACGGACGCGCTGATCGACGGCGAGATCCTCTTCCTCGTCGGCGGTCGGACCGGGACACTCCGTGCCTTCGGTCTCGTCGACGGCGTCGCGCGTCCGTGTCCGAGCGCGACGGGCGTGAGCGCGCTGCGCCGATGGGGTGCGATGGACGCGCCCGCCGAGCACGGGCTCGTGGCGAGCCACTTCGACGGACGCCTGCGCACGTACGACGCCGAGCACCGTCCGATGGCCGAGCTCGGGCTCGCGGCACAGCTCGAGGCCTTCGACGTGCGCGGCACGACGGTGTTCGCCGCGTACGAAGGCCAGCCGCTGCGCGCATACGACGCTCGCACGGGCGAGTTGCGCTACGCCGCGTCGGACGTGCTCGCGGAGCCCGTGCTCTGCGTCCACGCGGACGCTGCGGGGGTCGTGACCACCAGCCTCGACGACGGCGTGCGCGTCTACGATCCGGAGCTGCGCCTCGCGCGGACGACGCACGGGCTCGGTCTCGTCGGTCGCCTCTGCGCAGATCCCCGTGACGCGCGCGTGCTGCACGCCGTCGGTCCCGAGCGCGTGCTGCGTCTCGAGCGCGACTCGCTGGAGATCCTCGACGAGGTGCGCGCGCTCAGCTCGCACCAGGCGTTCTGCATCGACGCGCTCGGTCGGCTGGTCGGCGTCGAGGGCGGGGTCGACGCGCTCGATCCGATGCCGCCGCCGCCGCCGCCCGACCCAGAGGTGCCGGACGTCGAAGCGCGATACGACCGCGACGCGACCTTCGACAAGGACATCCCCGGGATGTGCGCGACGCGCGTCGAGATCTGGCAGAAGGGCCGTCGCGTCACCGTGTGCAGCTGGTACCACGAGGAGGGCTCGCGCAAGGGGGACACCCGCGTTCAGCGCGGGACGCTCGAGCGCGTCGAAGGCGACCTGGTGCACGTCGCGATGGACGACGGGGCGACGGCGCGCTTCGACCTGACGACGCGACGGCTCGTCTGAGCGTCGCGGCGCGCCTGAGAGCATGCCCGGCCACCACGACGCTCAGAGGCGGGGCCAGCGTCGTGACCGATGAGCCGAGCCGGGGTGCGCGTGAGTCGATTCGTGCCAGCGCCACGTCTCCGGGCGATGGCCAGCGCGTCCCGTCGGCGCGCCCGTCGATCCGTGCGACAAGGGCCCGCGTCTTCGTGCTCGCGCGACACGATGGGGTCTGGTCGGGCGCGAGAACGAGGCGAGGGCGAGCCCTCTTGATCCGCCGCCCGCGGCGGGCATGATCGGCGGCCATGCCCAGCTTCGACGTCGTGAGCAAGCTCGACCACCACGAGGTGGAGAACGCCTTCCAGCAGGCCCAGAAGGAGGTGGGGCAGCGCTACGACTTCAAGGACACGGCCACGACGCTCGAGAAGAACGCCGAGGGGATCGTGTTCCGCTCGAGCACCGAGGACCGCCTGAACGCCGCCCGCGGCGTGCTCGAGGACAAGATCGTCAAGCGCAAGGTCTCGCTCAAGGCGCTCGACCCGCAGAAGATCGAGCCGGCCGGCGGCCAGATGTTCCGGCAGCTCGTGAAGCTGAAGGAGGGCGTCGACCAGGAGAAGGCCAAGGAGATCGTCCGGGCGATCAAGGACGCCAAGATGAAGGTGCAGGCCGCCATCCAGGGCGACCTCGTGCGCGTGAGCGGCAAGAAGCGCGACGACCTGCAGGAGGCCATCGCGCTCCTGCGCGGCAAGGACTTCGGCCTGCCGCTCCAGTTCGTGAATTTCCGCGAGTGACCCTCGACGCGCCCGGCGCGCGCGAGTAGACAGCGCGCGCGTTTCGCCCACATGATTTCGCGGCGCGCGCAGCGAGCGGAGGATCCCTGATGGACGACGAGCACGGGTCTGGCTGGACCGTTCAGCGGAGCGCAGAGCTCTACCAGGTGAAGGGCTGGGGCCTGCCCTACTTCCAGGTGAACACCGCCGGACACGTCGAGGTCGTCCCCGACCCCGATCGCGCGACCGACACCATCGACCTCTTCGAGCTCGTGAACGACCTCGACGCGCGCGGCCTCGAGCTGCCGGTGCTGCTCCGCTTCTCGGACATCCTCAAGGACCGCGTGAAGCGCATCAACGAGTGCTTCAGCCGCGCGATCGAGGAGTACCAGTACAAGGGCGTCTACCGCGGCGTCTTCCCGGTGAAGGTCAACCAGCAGAAGCACTTCATCGAGGAGGTCGTCGAGTTCGGCGCGCCCTGGCGCCTCGGCCTCGAGGCGGGCAGCAAGCCCGAGCTGCTGATCGCGCTCGCCGCCGAGCAGGAGCCGGGCGGCCTGGTCATCTGCAACGGGTACAAGGACCAGAAGTACATCGAGACCGCGCTCCTCGCGCAGCGCTTCGACAAGACCGTCCTCGTCGTGCTCGAGCGCATCGAGGAGCTCGACTACACGCTGCGCGCCTACAAGAAGACGGGCATCCGCCCCTGCATCGGCGTGCGCGCCAAGCTCGGCAGCCGCGGCATGGGCCGCTGGGCCGACTCCACCGGCGACCGCGCGAAGTTCGGCCTCACGGCGAGCGAGATCGTGGAGGTCGTCGACCGCCTGCAGCAGGACGAGATGCTCGACTGCCTGCAGCTGCTCCACTACCACGCGGGCTCGCAGCTCTCCTCGATCATCCCGGTGAAGCAGGCGATCCGCGAGGCGGCCAACATCTACGTCGAGCTGGCGAAGATGGGCGCCAACATGAAGTACCTCGACGTCGGCGGCGGCCTCGCCGTGGACTACGACGGCAGCAAGACCGACTTCCACGCGTCGAAGAACTACAACATCCAAGAGTACGCCTACGACATCGTCGCGGCGATCCTCGAGGCCTGCAACAAGGCCGAGATCACGCACCCGACGATCGTGAGCGAGAGCGGGCGCGCGATCTCGGCGCACCAGTCGGTGCTCGTCTTCGAGGTCGTCGGCAAGAACGAGGTGCGCTTCGGCACGCCCGAGCAGCCGGCACCGACGGCACACAAGATCCTCAAGCAGCTCTACGAGACGTGGAACGGCATCCAGCCGAAGAACGTGCAGGAGGCCTTCCACGACGCGACGCAGGGCAAGGAAGAGGCCGACTCGCTCTTCAAGTTCGGCTACCTCACGCTGCGCGAGCGCGCGCAGTCGGAGCGCCTGTTCTGGGCGTGCTGCGAGAAGATCCTCGACGCCGCACGCAAGCTCAAGCGCATGCCCGAGGAGGTCACGCAGCTCGAGCAGATGATGGCGTCGATCTACTACGGGAACTTCTCGGTCTTCCAGAGCATCCCGGACAGCTGGGCCATCGACCAGCTCTTCCCCATCATGCCCATCCACCGCCTGGACGAAGAGCCGACGATCAAGACGACGATCGCCGACCTCACGTGCGACAGCGACGGCAAGGTCGACCACTTCATCGACGTCGAGGACGTCAAGCGCGTGCTCGCGGTGCACCCTTACCGGGAAGAGCAGCGCTACTTCATGGGCATCTTCCTGAACGGCGCCTACCAGGAGATCCTCGGCGACCTGCACAACCTCTTCGGCGACACCAACGCGGTACACGTCGCGCTCGACGGCGAGGGCGGGTACGAGATCTCGCACTTCGTGAAGGGCGACGAGATCCGCGAGGTGCTGAGCTACGTCGAGTACGAGCCCGGCGTCATGATCGAGCGCGTGCGCCGGCAGGCGGAGCGCGCGCGGCGCATGGGCCTCATCACCTTCGACCAGGTGAAGCTCCTCATGAAGCACTACGAGGACGCGCTCGGCAGCTACACGTACCTGACCGCGGACGAGTGAGCCGGAGGCTCACGCTCCGCTCACACCGCCAGCACGCGAACGCCACCGAACCAGTCGGCGATCGGCTTCAGATCGTCGGGGTCGCTGGTGAGAATCACGTCGCCACGGCGCGCGGCGGACGCGACGACGATCGCGTCGATGGCGGTGGCCCCGCGCACGGCCGCGATCGCCTCGCCAGCCACCCGCGCGAGCGCCTCGTCCATCGGCTCGACCGTGACCGACCGGCGAATCCGCTCTCGCCAGTCCGAGCGGCCACGCCACCACTCGGCGACCGCGACCACGGGCACCGTCAGCACCACCCTTCGCTCGTTCGCTCGGCGAAGCGTCGCCGTCGCTCCCGCGTGGCGCCGTTCCCAGGCGATCAGCACGCCCGTGTCGAGCGTCAGTCCGTTCACGCCGCGCGTCGACCACGCCGCGAGCGCGCCCTGGGCGGTCCGTCGAGCTCACGATCGATCCGGGCCCGATCGGCGTCCGTCAGCTCGGGTACGCCCATGTCGTCGAGCACCCGCCGCAGGTTGTCGTGCTGGCGGAGGATCTTGGTCCCCTCGGCGATCGCCGCGGACAGATTTCCTTCGTGGTGCTTGCGCGCCCAGGCGCGCAGCCACTTGAGGTCATCCTCGGCGATCGAGATGCTCGTCTTGGCCACGCCGTTTCATACCACGGTCGGAACGCAGCGTCAGCCGGGGCGCGCTCACCCGGGCGGCGGGTACTCGGCGCGAACGCTGGCCGTCCGCCTCGCCTCCTCGCCGAGCAGTCTGCCGATCAGGTGGAGGCCGAAGTCGAGGCCGCTCGTGACGCCGCCGCTCGTGACGAGGTCGCCGTCGTCGACGACGCGCGCGCGCACGATCGTCGCGCCGGCCGCGGCGAGGTCGTCGATCGCCGAGTGGTGGGTGATCGCCCTGCGGCCGCGGACGAGGCCGGCCGCGGCGAGCAGCATCGCTCCCGTGCACACCGAGCCGAGCGTGCAGTCGCGCGCCCTCGCCTTCGCGAAGAACGCGGGCAGCTCGCCCCTCGCGATCTCGGGCTTCACGCCGGCCTCCGCGCCCGCGACGTAGCCGCCCCCGACGGCGATCACCCAGTCGCTCGGGGCGAGATCGTCGGCGTCGACGGCGGCGTGCGCCTCCAGCGTCAGCCCATGTCGGGCGCGCACACGCAGCGAACGACCGGCGAGCACGACGAGTCGCGCGTCGAGCCCCGCAGCGCGGAATATCTCGTACGGCGCGATCGCGTCGAGCTCGTCGAAGCCGTCGAAGATCACGATGTGGAGCTTCGTCATGGGCCGACGATCGCTGCCGCCCTGGCGCTCGTCGAGGGCCACGGCGCGCGTCCTGGGGGGTCCGCCGGCGCGTCAGCGCAGGGCCGCGACGAACGCGAGACCGAAGTACGTGGCGGCGGGGAGCCAGCGCATCGCTCGGCGCGCCGCGTCGCCCCGGAGACGCGGCGCGACGCCGGCGGCGGCGAGCACGTAGATCGAGTCCGTCGTGGCCGCGATCAGGACGAAGGTCGCTGCGAGGGCGACCGTGAGCCACTCGCCGCGCGCATCCGGCCCGAGGAACTGCGGCAGGAACGCGGCGAAGAACACCGCCGTCTTCGGGTTGAGGAGCGCCACGGCGAAGCCGTCGCGCACGAGAGCCCCGGACGACGACGCGGCGGGCGGGACCAGAGCGGCGCCCTCGGGCGCTCGCAGCGCGGAGGCACCCAGGAAGAAGAGGTACGCCGCGCCGAGGAGCTTCACGACCTCGAGCGCCGGCGGCACGGCCTCGAAGAGCAGGGCCAGCCCGAGCGCCGCGCCGATTCCGTTGCCGAGGTTGCCGAGCGCGACGCCGAGCACCGACGCGAGCCCCGCGCGCCGGCCCTGCGCGAGCGTCCGCGCGACCACGTAAGCGACGCCCGGACCCGGCGTGATCGCCAAGACGAGGCTCGCGACGAGGAACGCGAGCACCTGCACGGCCGTCACGGCCGTCCGCCACCCGCCCGCGCAAAGAACACGTGCGCGAAGCGCTCGAGGTGCCCGAGCAGCGGCTCGGCGCGATCCGCGGGACCGAGGACCGCGAGCCACGCGATGCCGTCCGCCTCGCCGACGACCAGCGCGAGCGGCGCGGCCTCGCCCACGAACAGCGAACGCAGGGCGAGCGCCGCCGCCGGCGCCAGGAGCGGCAGGTCGAGCTCGCCGAGCATGGCCACGAGCTCCGCATCCACGTCCGCCGCACCGATCACCAGCGCGCGGGTGCGCTCGCCGGCCGCCTCGAAGAGCGCCGCTGCGTCGAGCGTCTCGAGCGGGACCGCGTCGAGCCCCGAGACCTCGGCGACCTCGCGTACGATCGCGTCGGCCGACGCCGCGACGAGCACCTCGTCGCCGGGATCGCCGAGCACGTGGAAGAGCGCGAGCTCGATCGCCGCGACGCTGGGCGCGCTCGCCACCCGCTCGACGTCGAGCCCGAGCCGCGCGGCGATCGCGACGCGCTCCCCCTCGGGCCCGAGGCCGTGCACGCTGGAGCTGCGTCGATCGCTGCGCTCGGAGAACATCGTCCCTCGCTCAGAGCATGTTCACGGGGTCGATGTCGACCGTCGCGCGCGCCGTGCCGAGGCCCTCCTCGATCCGGCCGAGCACCGCCAGCGCGACCGCGCGCAGCGCCCGCCGCTCGGGCGACTTCAGGAGGAAGCGGTGCCGCCAGCGCCCGCGGATCCGCTCGATCGGCGCGGGCGCCGGCCCGAGCACGTCAACGCGGCCCGTCCGCACGAGCGCCGTGCTCGACGCCACGGCTGCAAGCAGCGACGCCGTGCGCTCGGACACGCCCTGGTCGGCGGCGTCGACCCGGATGGCGCCCAGGCGTCCGAAGGGCGGATAGCCCGCGTCCTTGCGCGACGCGATCTCCGAGCGGACGAACGCGGCGTACGAGTGGTCCTTCGCCGCGAGGATCGCCGGGTCGTGCGGCTGGAAGGTCTGCAGCACCACCTCGCCCTCGACCTCGGCGCGCCCGGCACGTCCGGCCACCTGGGTGAGGAGCTGGAACGTGCGCTCCGCGGCACGGAAGTCCGGGAACGCGAGCGACTGATCGGCGAGCAGCACGCCGACGAGCGAGACGCCCGGCAGGTCGTGGCCCTTGGTCACCATCTGCGTGCCGACGAGCACGTCGACCTCCCGCCGTCGCACGCGATCGAGCACCGCCTCCACGCCGCGCCCGCTCGCCACGTCGCGGTCGAGCCGCGCGATCCGGGCGCGGGGGAACGCCGTCGCGATCGTGTCCTCGAGCTTCTCGGTGCCGAGCCCGAGCGTGGCGAGCTCGAGCGAGCCGCAGTGCTGGCAGGCCGTCCCGATGGGCTGCGCGAAGTCGCAGTAGTGGCAGCGCAGCGATCCCGCGCGCCGATGCTCGGTGAGCGACACGCTGCACGCGGGACAGCGCTGCACGTGCTCGCAGCTCTTGCAGCGCACCGACGGCGCGAACCCGCGGCGGTTGAGGAAGAGGACCGCCTGGTGCCCGCCCGAGAGGCAGCGCTCGAGCGCGCGGTGGAGCGGCAGCGAGATCAAGGGGTCGCGCGTCGGGCCCGCGCCCGTGCGCGAGAGGTCGACCACCTCGACCGGCGGGAGCGGCCGCGCGTTGGCGCGCTCGGCGAGCACGAGCCTGTGGTAGCGAGCGCTCTCGGCGAGCTGGTACGACTCGAGCGAGGGCGTCGCGCTCCCGAGCACGCAGACGGCGCCCGCCCGGTGCGCGCGCAGCACCGCGAGATCCCGCGCGTGGTAGCGAAAGCCCTCCTCCTGCTTGTAGGAGCCGTCGTGCTCTTCGTCGACGACGACGAGCCCGAGGCTCGCGACGGGCGCGAAGATCGCCGAGCGCGCACCGACGGCGAGCGTGACCGCGCCGCTCCGGAGCGCGTGCCACATGCGCGTCCACTCGCGCTCCGTCAGGCCGCTGTGCAGCACCGCGATGTCGTCGCCGAAGCGCGCGCGGAAGCGGCCGACGAGCTGCGGGGTCAGCGCGATCTCGGGGACGAGCAAGAGCGCTCCGCGCCCACGCGCCCGCGCCTCGGTGATCGCGTGGAGGTACACCTCCGTCTTGCCGGAGCCGGTGACGCCGTGCAGCAGGAACGTCGCCGCGCGGCCGGCGCGCTGCGCGTCGTCGATCGCGTCCACGGCGGCGCGCTGCTCCGCGCGGAGCACGGGCGGCGCGTCGCGCGGGACCGCGAGCTCGAAGAAGGGATCGCGCGGTCCCTCGGCGAGCTCGACCGCGATCAGGCCCTTCTCGACGAGGCGCGCGACCGTCGGTCGCTTCACATGGGCGATCTCGCAGAGCTCCGGCTCGCCGAGCGTGCCGCGCGCATCGAGCACCGCGAGGATCTCGCGCTGCTTGGCCGAGAGTCGCGCCGGCAGAGGCGCCTCGGGCACGCGCCGCAGCATCCGCACGCGGTCGAGGGTCACCCGCTTGGCGGTCTTCAGCTCGCTCGCCTTCGCGAGGAAGCCGCCCGCCTTGAGGCGCGCGACGGCGTCGCGGTCGAGGGCCGGCGCGGCGGCGCGCAGGACCTCGCCGATCGGATGCAGGTAGTACCCGGCCGCCTCGGTCAGGAACCCGGCGAGCTCCGCGGGGAACACGGGAGCCTCGTCGAGCAGGCCCGCGATCGGGAGCACGCGGACGCCCTCGGGCGCCTTCGCGTCCGTCCCCACGACGAAGCCCGGCACCTTGCGGCCGGCGAAGCGCACGGCGACGCGCGAGCCGAGCACGACGCGCGTACGCAGCGCCTCGGGCACCGAATAGGTGAACGCACGCCGCAGCGGCGCGGGGATCGCCACCTCCACGAGCGACGCCTCGCTCAAGGGCGGACCTGCATCGCGCGCGCGACGGACTCGTAGAGCGACTCCGGGATCGCGGCGCCTGCGTCCACGATCGCGAGGCGGGCAGCCAGCGCTGCGTCCTCGAACCGCGGCACGCCCGCATCGCGCGCCTCCCGCACGACCTCGTCCGCCCGTGCGTCACGCGCGACCGCGACGACGCGGGGCACGTCGTCGGGATCGCTCGCGTCGTACGCCAGCGCCACCGCGAGCTCGTCCTCGCCGGTGACGAGGAGCACGGCGCCGCGCACGTCCTCGAGCTCGCCCTCGCGATGCAGCGCGTCGCGCACGCGATCTCGCTCGCGCCGCAAGTGGACGTCGCCCTCCGCGGCGCGCTGATCACGCTCTCGCTCGCGCCGCGTCATGCGCAGCGACGCGCGGAACAGAGCGCGCTCCGCGATGGCGTCGAGCACCCCGACGAGCAGGAGCGCGAGCCCGCTGCGCAGCGTGAGCGCAGCGACGATCGCGAGCGTGGCGTCGAGCGCCGCCTCGGGACCCTGGCGCGCGAGCGTCGCGATGCCCGGCATTCCCTCCGCGAGCGTCACGACGACGACCGCGATCACGAGTGCGAGGCGCAGGGCGCCGAGGAGCACCGAGCTCGCGGCCCGTCGGCCGGCGCCGGGACCGAAGCGCTCGCCCGGGTCGAGCCGTGACGCGTCCGGCGCGACCGCGAGGGGTGCGAGGAGGCCGCCGACCTGCACCGCGCTCACCAGCGCGCCGCTCCCGACGACGGCCGCCAGGAGGGGCAGCGCGAGCTGCGCGCCTGCAGTCACCGCCTGCTCGAGGGCCCGCCCGGGCACGAGCGCACCGCCCTCGGAGATGCGCGCGAGCGCCGCGCGGAAGAGCCCGGTCAGCGCCAGCCCGTTGACCCCGATCGACGCGGCGCCCTCCGCGGCGTAGCCAGCGGTCCCGTCGACCCACCCACTCACGGTGGCATCGAGCCTCACGCCGGGGAAGCTGAAGCCGCCCGCCGAGCCCAGCCGGCCGCCGAAGTTCAGCCGGCCGGAGTCGAGGTACTCGAGCGATCCCGACACCAGTGTGAAGTCGGTGAGTTGCACGTCGGCGTCCACGCGGTACACCCCTGGGGCGGCCTGGGTGGGATAGGT
>JBGAQA010000128.1:0-16441 GCA_044220955.1 Sandaracinaceae bacterium | reverse complement strand
GCCGTGATGCTGCAGTACGCATCGCCCTGGCACTCCTCGTCGAGCGCGCACGCGCCGCCCGTGGCCACGTGGCCCACGAAGAGCCGATCGCACTCCGGAGGCGTCCGCGCGGACACCACCGCGCAGCCCTCGGCCCGCAGGGCGTCGATGCACGCGCCCGCCTGGGTCGCGTCGTAGCTCATCGTGCCCATGGCGATGGCCGCTTGGTAGCGCGGCAGCGCCGCGTTCAGGTAGCCGGCCTCCGCGCGCATCTCGCACGCCGCCTGCGTGGTCGCGCCCGAGATGAGCGCGACGATGGCGTCGCCGTAGCAGTCCCGGATGACCTCGCAGGTCACGTTGCCGTACTGCGCGCCGAGGCGCTCGATCGGCACGTCGCTGCCGGGCGTCGTCGAGGAGGGACAGCCAGCCAGCGCGAGGGAGAACAGGACGAGCGAGAAGAGCGCGAGGTTGGAACGAGCCACGGAGCCCCCTTTCGGCGCGTGCGCGCCAAGCCAGTCACGAGCGCGGGAGGATCCCACGTTCCTCGAGCATGCGCACGATCGCCTCGGCGTTGTCGGCCTTCTCGCCGCCCTCGCGCGACACCACCAGCTCGGGCCGCTCGGGAGCCTCGTAGGGCGAGTCGAGCCCGGTGAAGTCCTTGATCTCGCCACGCCGGGCCTTGGCCCAGAGGCCCTTCGGGTCGCGCTCCTCGCAGATCGCGAGCGGTGTCGCCACGTGAACCTCGAGGAAGCGGCCCTCGGGGAGGAGCGCGCGGACGCGATCGCGGTCGCGGCGAAAGGGCGAGATGAACGCCGTCAGGACGACCAGCCCCGCGTCGGTCATCAGCCGCGCGACCTCTCCTGCGCGCCGCACGTTCTCCGCGCGCGCCGCCGCGTCGAACCCGAGGTCGGCGCAGAGCCCGTGCCGCAGGTTGTCGCCGTCGAGCACGTAGGCCGCGACGCCGCGATCGACGAGCGTGCGCTCCACCAGCCGGCAGAGCGTGCTCTTGCCCGAGCCGGAGAGGCCCGTCAGCCAGACCGTCGCCGCGCCGTGCCCGAGGAGCCTCTCGCGCTCCTCGACGCCGACGAGCCCCTCGTGCCACTTGATGTTGGTGCTCACGCTCGGGGCCTCGTCACTGCGCAGCCTGCTCGCGATCGCGCAGGGCGTCCACACCCACGAGGTGCGCGTCGTACTCCTCGCTGAACGTGTGCCGGCGGCCACCGCGCGCGACGAAGTAGAGGTAGCGGTGCGACGCGGGGTGCAGCACCGCCCGGATCGACTCGAGGCCGGGGCTCGCGACGGCGCCCGGCGGCAGGCCCGCGTTGCGGTACGTGTTGTAGCGGTTGGCCGGGTCCGCGAGCATCGCGCTCGTGATGTGACGGCCGTCGAAGCCCGCGCACGAGGGGGCCGCCTCGGGCTCCGTGCGGCAGCCGTAGGACACCGTCGGGTCGGCCTGCAGACGGTGGCGCGGCAGGAAGGTCTCGCTCCGCAGACGGTTGAGGAACACGCCCGCGATGATCGGACGCTCCTCGGCGACGGCCGCCTCCTCCTCGACGATCGAGGCCAGCGTCATCACCTCCGCGCCGGTCCACGGGCGCCCGTCCTCGGTCCGCAGGTCCGCCAGCGCCGGCAGGCCCGCCTGGATCTCGTCGCTGGCCGCGAGCCGCCAGCGCTCGACCATGCGCCGAACGACCTCTTCCGGCTGCGACTCCACGGAGAGCTCGTACGTGTCGGGGAAGAGGAACCCCTCCGCCGTGGGCGCGGGCACCTCGAGCGTGCGCAGGAGCTCGGCCGACTCCGTCGCCTCGAGGAACGCCGCGCGATCGCAGACACCCCAGTGCTCGAGGCGCGCCGCGGTCTCGAAGCGCGTGAGCCCCTCGGGGATCATCACGTCGACGAGCGGACGCCCCATGCCCTGGGCCACGCGCATCAGCACGGTGCGCGGGGTCATGTCGTCGGCGAGCACGACCTCGCCCACGCGCAGGCGATCCGTGGCGCCGAGCAGCCGCGCGTAGATCGCGAACGCCGACGGGTGCTCGATGACGTGCGCCTCGGCGAGCTGGGCGGCGAGCGCGTCGAGCGTCGTGCCCTCGGCGAGCACGACGTCCACCTCGTGGCCTCGCCCAGGCCCGCGCCGCGCCGGGTACACGACGAGCAGCCAGCCGACCAGCGCGAGCGCGAAGAGCACCAGCGCGAAGAGCGGCCGACTCGCGCGCGGGTCCGGTCGCCGCGCCGCCATCAGAGGCCCTCGCGCGCCGGCTCGCCGGCGTCGAGCCAGGACTGGAGCAAGAGGCACGCCGCGGTGGAGTCGACGAGCGCTCTGGCTTCCTTCGCGGTCTTGCCCATCCGTGCCAGATCCCGCTGCGCGGCGACCGTGCTCGCCCGCTCGTCCCACAGGACCACCCGGAGGCCGCGCGCGCGAAGGGTGTCGGCGAGCGCCCGGCTCTTGCGCGCGGCGAGCCCCTCGCGGCCGCTCATCTCGATCGGCAGGCCCATCACGACCCGCTCGGCGCCGAGCTCCTTCGCGAGGTCCGCGATGCGCGGCGCGATCTCCGAGGGCGAGCGCAGCTGGAGGGCCGCCCGGGGCATGGCGATCACCGCGTCCTCGTCGCACACGGCGACGCCGACGCGCTTGCCTCCCGGGTCGATGCCGATCGCCAGCACGCTCGACCTGTACCAACGCGCGGGGGCGGCGTCGATGTTCGGGCGGGTCCCTCTCGACATTTGTCCGGTGTTGCCCGACAAAGGCCGGCGATGGCCGACTCGCGACCCGCCCCGAAGGAGCTCCGGGGCCAGCGCTTCCTCGACAACAAGGGCCGGCCCACGCTGGAGGCAGTCGGCCTGCCGCGGGCGCCCATGCGCGACCTCTACCACCGGATGGTGATCGCCCGCTGGCGCACCTTCATCCTGGGCTGGCTGCTGCTCTACACCACGCTGCACCTCGTGTTCGCCGGGCTCTACACGCTCTCGCCGGGCTCGGTCTCCAGCGTCGACGGCTTCTGGGACGGCTATTTCTTCAGCGTCCAGACGATGATGACCATCGGCTACGGGACGATGAGCCCGCTCACGACGTACGCGCACGTGCTCGTCACCATCGAGGCCTACCTCGGCATGTTCCTCACGGCGGTCCTGACGGGGCTCATCTTCGCGAAGTTCGCCACCCCGACCGCGAACGTCATGTTCGCGAATTCCGTCTGCGTCTCCAAGCACGAGGGCAAGCCCACGCTCTCGATGCGCATGGCGAACGCGCGCGGCAACCGGCTCGTGTCGGCCTCCCTCGACGTCGCCGTCGCCAAGACGATCAAGACACTCGAGGGCGAGACCTTCCGACGCGTGGTGGATCTGAAGCTCGTGCGGAACACGAACCCGCTCTTCTGGGTCGGGTGGACGGCCATGCACGTCATCGACGAGTCGAGCCCCTTCCACGGCGAGACGACGGAGTCGCTGACGGAGAAGGGCATGGAGATGATCGTCATCCTCTCGGGCGTCGACGAGCACACGTCGCAGAGCGTGCACGCGCGGCGCAGCTATGGCGCCGACGAGATCATGTGGGGCGCACGCTACGTCGACATCATCGCGGCCGCGCAGAACGCCGGCGGTCTGCGGCGCGTCGACTACCGCCGCTTCCACGACACCCAGCCGGCGCCGCTCTGAGTTCCAGGGGCCCTGCGCGGCCTGCGCGGGCCCCTCGACGCACCGGCAGAGCCGGATGCGTCTCACCCCTCGCTCCGACTCGTGCCCGCGGCTGCCGCCTCTTCGGAGACAGCCTCCGAGCTCGAAGACGCCGGCGAGCGCTACTCGAAGACCTTGGCGATCGTCGCGACGTCGACGGGGCGCGCGAGGCATGCGTGGTAGCTTCCGACGAGGATGGAGTCGAAGGTGTAGAGCACGAGCGCCATCGCGTACGAGACGACGACGATGGCGAGGCCGAGCAAGGCGGCGAGGTCGTCCCCAGCGCGCTCGAGCGCCGTGGGATCGAGCGCAGCGAGGACCACGAGCGGCGTGAACGCGGAGCACGAGAGCGCCACGTAGAGGACGAAGAACGCGACCCGCAGCGCCAGGTACTGCACGGCGCGCCCGCGCAGGAGCACGGCGCTCCGCGCGAACGCCTCGCGCGGCCCGAGCCCGTCCCGGACCGCGCACGAGAGGGCGAGCCCGTAGCGGGAGCGCAGGGCGACCCACCACGCGAGCGTCCCGAAGTAGGCGAGCGTCATCGCGACCGCCGTCACCGTCGCGGCCGCGTCGCTGCGGGCATCGCCGAACGCCGAGGCGATCACCCCCGCGCCGACGGCGACCACGAGCGCCGGAGGGGCGAGATCGAGCATCCCCCGGAAGAGGACGGTGCCGAAGAGCCCGGGCAGGTGCATCAGCGTCGTGCGCACCGCGGCCCCGAGCGAGACCACGCCGCCGCGCGCGCGCGCGTGGGTCAGCTCCAGCGTGACGCCCTCGTGCACCGCGAAGAGCGCCAGATCCAAGAGGCCGATCACCCCGTAGATCGCGACGATCATCGCGAGCGGTGGCTCGGGACGCGCGTCCGCCGCCGGAGTGGCGGCGCCCCAGATCATCGCGACCGGCACGAACGCGCAGAGCACGCCGCAGCACGCGAGGAAGAGGACGACGACGAAGGCGAGGCCGAAGACCGCGTGCCGCCACCACGTCGCGCGCACGCTCGCGAGCACCTCTCGCAGCACGTCCACGAGCGTGAACGGCTTCGTGAGAGGGGGCGCGTCCATCGGCTCGGGCCACTCTACCCCACGACGACGAGCGCACCGGCCTGGACGGGCCTATAGCAAGCGCTTCCCATGGCCCAGCTCGAGACCTCTCTGCGCGGCGCCGCCGTTCTCGCCGATCCCTTCCTCAACCGCGACCTCGCGTTCACGCCCGACGAACGGCGCGCGCTCGGGGTCGAGTCGCTGCTGCCCGCGCGCGTCATGACGCTCGCGGAGCAGGTGTCGCACGCCCGCGCCCAGGTGCTGGGTCACGAGTCGGAGCTCGCGCGCTACGTCGCGCTGCGGGAGCTCGAGTCGCGCAACGTGGTGCTCTACTACCGCCTGCTCGCGGACCACCTCTCGGAGATGGCCCCCCTCGTCTACACGCCGACGGTCGGCCACGCGTGCCGCGAGCTCGGCTTCGTGCACCGGCGCCCGCGCGGGCTCTGGATCACTCCCGATCAGCGCGGTCGCATCGAGGGCGTGCTGCGCGGCTGGACGGCGTCCGCGAGCGCGCGCGCCGAGGTGCAGCTCATCGTGGTCACCGACAACGAGCGCATCCTCGGCCTGGGCGACCTCGGCGCGGGCGGCATGGGCATCCCGGTGGGCAAGCTCGCGCTCTACACGGTGGGCGCCGGCATCCACCCGGCGCGCGCGCTGCCGATCTCGCTCGACGTGGGCACCGACAACGCGGCGCTGACCGCGGATCCCGACTACCTCGGCGTCCGCGCCCCGCGCCTGCGCGGGCCCGACTACGACTCGCTCGTCGAGGAGCTCGTCGTCGCGGTGACGCGGGTGTTCCCTCACGCGCTCCTGCAGTGGGAGGACTTCAAGAAGGGCAACGCGATCGCGCTGCTCGAGCGCTACCGCGAGCGCTTGCTCTCGTTCAACGACGACATCGAGGGAACGGCCGCCGTCTCGCTCGCCGGCGTGCTCGCGGCGAGCCGCGCCCGACGCATCCCCATCGTAGAGGAGCGGATCGTCATCCTCGGCGCGGGCGCGGCCGGCATGGGGATCGCGAGGCTGCTCTGCCACGAGCTCACCAGCCGCGGGGTCGATCCGCGGCGGGTGACGGAGTCGGTCGCGGTGCTCGACAGCCGCGGTCTGCTCGTCGAGGGGCGCGCGTTCGACGAGCCCTACAAGGCGACGCTCGCCTGGTCGCGCGAGCACGTCGCGGCGCTCGGCATCGATCCCGCGAAGGCGGACCTCCTGGCGGTGGTCCGCGGCTTCGAGCCCACCATCCTCATCGGCACGTCGGGCACGCGCGGCGCCTTCGACGAAGCGAGCATCCGCGCCATGGCCGCGGGCTGCGAGCGCCCGGCGATCTTCCCGCTCTCGAACCCCACCTCGCGCGCCGAAGCCACGCCCGAGTCGTTGATCGAGTGGACGGAGGGTCGCGCGCTCGTCGGCACGGGCAGCCCGTTCCCGCCGGTCGAGTACCGCGGCCGCACGATCAAGGTCGCGCAGGGCAACAACGTCTGGATCTTCCCCGGCGTCGGGCTCGGCGCCCTCGCCGTGAGGGCGACGCGCGTGACGGACGCCATGTTCGTCGCCGCCGCGCACGCCGTCGCGGAAGCGGCGACCGGCAGCGACCTCGGGGCGGGAGCGCTCTACCCGGCGCTCGATCGCCTGCGGGAGGTCACGCCGAAGGTCGCGCTCGCCGTCGCGCGCGCCGCGATCGCGAGCGGGGCGGCGCCGCGCGCGGGGGACGCGGAGATCGAGGCGGGCATCGCGGCGATCCGCTGGGAGCCCCGATACGCGTAGCCGGGATCAACGGCCGGCTCGCCTCTCCGGTCCCTCCCGTCCGCGCGCTCGACGCGCGCTCCCGTCCGGGCCCTGCGTGGCGAGCACTCGTGTCGTGATCAAGGACAGATGCTTGCGCCGCAGCCCGCGCGGCACCCGTAGATCGGTCCCGTACCCGCGTAGCGCTCGATGGTGCACTCGACGCCGGCGCCGCAGAGGCAGTCGCAGGAGAGCGGGCCGGTGCCACAGCCGTGCGACGCGCAGCTCGTGATGAGCGCGCCGCCCTGGCGCTCCATGCAGACGGTGTTGCCGGTGCACGCGCTCCCGTTGCACGAGCCACAGGGAGTGGTCGTCGCGCTCCAGTGCCCGGCACCCCCATCGCCCGCGGCACACGCCGCACGGACCACACCCCCGCTCGCGCAGCGCTCGTAGACACACTCGGCACCCACCACGGTGCACGCCTCACCGTCGGCGGGCTCCGCGAGCGGGCACCGCGGGCCGCCGGCGTCGACGGCAGCAGGCGTGGACGCGCAGCCCAGGCACAGGAACATGGCGGCGAGCGAGCGGATCGACATGCGCGCTCCGCGAGCAATCCACGTGCCCGGCGCGATCTGAGCCACGCGCGGCTCGTCGAAGCGCTCGGCACGGGCGTGGCGCACCGCGCTATTGCCTTCCCTCCGCCGCCGGGCTCGAATCGCAGCAGATGCCCCGCTCCCCTCGCCCGCGCGCAGACGCACCGCCGCCGCGGAGCCGGCTCCCGTTCGAGCCCGACCCGTTCGTCGGTCGCGACGCGGACCTCGGCCGGATGACGGCGCTCGTCGAGGCGGGCTGCCGCATCCTCACCCTCGTCGGCCCCGGTGGCATGGGCAAGACGCGCCTCGCGATCCACTGGGCGAGCCGGCGAGCGCGAGAGCATCCGGGCGGCGTCTACTTCGCCGATCTCGCGTCGTGCACGGACGACACTTCCTTCCTGTCCGCGGTCGCGTCGACGCTCGGTGTTCCGATCGCGGCGCGCGGCCCCGACCCGGCGCGGCTCGCGGCACAGCTCGCCGGCCACGGCGCCGTCCTGCTCGTCCTCGACAACTTCGAGCAGCTGGTCGAGGCCTCCGCCACCACGGTGCGACTCCTCGCGGAAGGCGCACCGGAGGCGACGTTCCTCGTCACGTCGCGCGAGGCGCTGCGCATCGGCGGCGAGCGAGCGCTCGAGCTCCTGCCGATCGGCCTCCCCGCGGCCTCCGACGACCCGCCCGCGATCACACGCTCCGACGCCTACCGGCTCTTCCGCGATCGTGTGGAGGCGGTGCGCGGTCGCTACGACCCCGACCCTGCCGAGGTGAGCGCGGCCGGCGCGCTCGTCCGACGCCTCGACGGGATCCCGCTCGCCATCGAGCTCGCCGCCTCGCGCCTCGCGACGCTGGGCACGCGCGCCCTGCTCTCGGACCTCTCGCGCGGGATCGACGCGCTGAGCGCGGGCACGCGCGGGAGGCCCGAGCGGCACCGCACGTTGCGCGCCGCGATCGAGTGGTCGCTCGCGCTGCTCTCGCGGGCAGACGCCGTCGCGTTCGCCGAGATCGGCGCGTTCCGCGGCGGGCTCGACGCGGAGGCAGCGAGCGCCGTGCTCTCGGGGCCCCTGCCGCTCGGGCGCCTCGACGCGCTGCGCGAGAAGGCGCTGCTCCGCGCGTACGAGCCTCCAGGGCTGCCGGGTCTGCGGCGCCTCGCTCCCTACGAGACGCTCGGCGCCGTCGCGCGCGAGAAGCTCGATGCCCTGCCCCGAGCCGGCGAAGTCCGACTGCGGCACGCGCGTCACTACGCCGACGTCGCCCGCACGCTGCGCACCCGCGTCGACGAGAACGACGACGCCGAGGCGCTGCGTCTGCTCACGCTCGAGCGCGAGAACCTCGAGGCTGCGCTGGCGACGCTGCTGGGCACGGAGACGCCGCCGCGCGACTCGGCAGAGCGCGCCTCCTGGCTCGTGCTCGGCCTCGAGCCGGTCCGCCTGGCCGTCGGCGCCGCCGAAGCCACCCACGCGAGCGCGGAGCGCGTGCGCGAGACCTTCGGCAAGATCCCGCTCGCGCTCGCGGCGCGGCTGCTCGAGGCGAGCGCGATCTCGTCGAGCCTCGTCGGGCGGCGCGCCGAGGCGACGCGGGCGCGCGACGAGGCCATCCGGCTGGCGCGGAGGGCGCGGGATCGCGGGCTCGAGGGGCGCCTCCTCTGGGCGCGCGCGCACGGCTGGATCGGACCGACGGATGAGGTGCTCGCGGACGCGGAGCAGGCGCTGGCGATCCTGCGCGAGCACGGCCGGCCGCGCGACCGCGCGGTGGCGGCCAACGAGCTCGCGGCCCGCCGGACGCAGCTCGGCGACGTCGAGAGAGCCGAGGCGCTCTTCCTCGAGAGCGTGCGTGGGTTCCGCGCGGTGGGCGACCGACAGTGGGAGGGCGTCGCTCTGTGCCAGATCGCGATCCTGCGCCTCGAGGCCGGACGTGCGGACGCGGCGCGCGCCGTGGTCGCCGAGGCAGAGCGGCTCGCCGCGGACGACCTCGGCTGGAACGTCTCGGCGATGGCGCGCCAGGCGGCGGGGCACCTGGCGCACGTCGAGGGACGCCTCGTCGCTGCACGCGAGGCGTTCGACGGCGCGATCGCCGTGTACCGCCGCGTCGCGCACCCACTCTACGTGGGCATCTACCTGGGGTACTCCGGCATCGTCCTTCGCGAGCTCGGCGACCTCGACGCGGCCTGCGCGCAGCTGGACGAGGCCTGCACGATCCTGCGCACGCAGGGCGAGACGCAGCACCAGGCGCTCTTCCTCGCTCACGGAGGGGCGACGCTCGCCTGGCGGGGCGACGACGACGGCGCGCGCCGGAACCTCGCGCGCGCCCGCGAGGTCGCCGCGGTGCTGCCGTATCGCGGCGTGGGCCTCGCGGTCGAGATCGAGCACGCCCACCTCGACCTGGCCCTCGCCGCGCGCGCGGACGCCGACGGAGACGCGCGCGCCGCCGCCGCGGCTCGCAAGCGCGCGATGGAGCGGCTCGAGCGCTGCCCGGTCGACGCCAGCTCCGGCGTGGACCCGAGGATCTCGGACCGGATCGCGCGGCGGGCGCTCGGAGCGTCCAGGATCCCCTCGCGCCCGCCGCCGCGGGAGCGACCCGCACCGGTCTCGCCCCGCGCGAAGGAGGGCGAGCTCGTCGTGGAGCGCGACGCGCGCTGGCTCTCGCTGCCCGACGGGACGCGCGTCGGCCTCGCGTCGCGGCACCTCGCCCGGCGCCTGCTGCTCGCGCTGGTGGAGCAGCGCCTGCTCGAGCCCGGCGCGCGCGTCTCGCACGCGACGCTCCTCGAGGCCGGCTGGCCGGGCGAGCGCATGCGGAGCGACTCCGCGCGCAACCGCCTCTACGTCGCGGTGAGCACCCTGCGCAAGCTCGGCCTCGAGGGGATCCTCGAGAGCGAGCCGGAGGGCTACCGGCTCGACCCCGACGTGCCGCTCCGCCTCGCCGAGTGAGGCGAGAGCTTCGTCCCCTCTCGCACCTGGTGGGAGAGGGGACGCGCGAGGCTGTGTCAGATGATGATCCCGTCCTCGGGCGGGACGACGACGTAGACCGTGCGGCGATCGAGCGTGGTGCGCGAGTCGACGTCGTACACCTCGACGTACGCGCGGAAGATCTGGACCGTGGAGGTCGGGGGGCGGAAGTCGTTCTGGAAGGTGACGTCGAAGGTGACCGTGGTGCCGCCTGCGACCCCGTGGAACGTCGTCGCGTCGAAGCTCGTCGCGCGCGTCGCGCGTACCGGCGTGATCGCGGTGATGAACTCGCGCGCGTCGACGGCGTCGGTGTCGTCGTCGAGGCCGCGCGAGGACACGTCCTGGCTCGCCGACCCGACGAGGTCCACGATCCCGTCGACGACGGCCGAGTCCACGGCGCCGCCGACGGCCTGGTAGACGGTCGGGCGACCCATCGCGTCGTGCGAGCCCGTCGCGTCGGCGAGCGCCGTGAGGTCCGGCAGCGCGGCGGAGGGGCCGTACTCCGGGTACGCGATCCCGACGCCCGCCACGCGCGCGTCGTGCAGCACGAGCGCCTCGACGGTCTCGGCCCAGGTGTGAGCCTCGGGCACGCCGACGTAGTCGTTGATCGGATCGGGTCCGTTGTGGAAGCCCACGTCGGTGACGAGCACGATGATCGGGTGCGAGCTGTTGCGGAAGCACGCCGCGCCGTAGCCACCGTCGGGATCGAGGCAGGGGTCCGCGATCGAGACGTAGAGCCCCTGCCCCGCCGCCTCGGGCGTGTCCGCGCCGCCGGCGGCCGAGAGCCCGTTGAGCGCGTTCTGCACCCGCGAGACGTCGTCGGTGATCGTCTGGCGGACGACGATGGACCAGTCGGTCGGCGCGCCGTAGATCGCGACGGGGAAGTCGCGGAAGTCGCCGACGCCCATCGCCGCGTCCGCGATCGAGTCGCTGATCGCCGGGACGATGGTCGTCGCGAGGGAGCGCCGCACGTTGTCGATCGGCAGGCCCATGCTCCCGGTGGTGTCGACCAGGAAGAAGATGTCGGCGCGGCCGAGGCGCGCGCGGAAGTCGAGCTCGCGGTGGACCTCCGGATCGCGGTAGGGCAGCACGACGTAGAAGTCGGTGGGGCGGATGCGGCTCAGGCGGTCGAGCGGGTCGGTGCCCGCCAGCACCTCCACGCCGTCCTCGTAGCCGTCGCCGTCCGAGTCGGACTGGAACGGGTTCGTGCGCCGCGCCGCCTCGTCGGCGTCGGAGAGCCCGTCGCGGTCGGAGTCGCGCGTCGAGCCCGGCCCGGTGTCGGGTCGCGGTCCGGCGTCGGCCCCCGGCACGCGCGCATCCCCGAAGGGAGGCACACCCGCGTCGGCGTGGAACGCCGGGCCGGACGAGGCGGAGCGTCGCCCCACCGTACAGCCCGGGGCGAGGGCGAGCGCGAGCAGGGAGAGAACGAGCACGCTTCGATCGAGAGCGGACGTGTTGGTCATGCCCACCGAGGTACAGGCGTCCCTCGCGGGCAACAACGGCCGGAGCCGAGCGTTAAGACGGCTTAAGACGACCTCAGATCCCGCTCTCGCTTCCCACGGCCGCTGCTCCGGAAAGCAGCCCCGTGCCACCGGTCGGCCGCGACGCGAACCTGCGGGGCGCTACGCGCCGCCGATGCCCCCGGTTGCGGGCTGCGCCCGCGGCTCGCTCACATCCCCACGCCCACGCGCCTCGCCATCCGGATCAGCTCCCCGACGCTCCACGCCTGGAACGGACACCCCTTGGGCGCGTGCGGCGGCTCGGCATCGGCGATCTCCGCGAGGTGCCCCACGCCGAGCGTCGCCGTCTGCGCGTGGAGCGGGTCGAAGAAGCGCCGGCGCGCCTCGGCCCTCGCCTCGCTCGCGTCGCCGCGCACACTCAGCCAGGCGTCGACGAAGGGGCCCATCAGCCAGGGCCAGACCGTCCCCTGGTGGTACGCCGCGTCGCGCTCGCGAGGCCCGCCCTCGTAGCGCGGCGCGTAGCCGCGCTCGGCCGGCGCGAGGGTCCGCAGGCCCATCGGCGTCACGAGCGCGCGCTCGACCGCGTCCACGATCGTGCGCGCACCCGGGCCCTCGATCGCCGCGAAGGGCAGGCCGCCGACGGCGAAGATCTGGTTCGGCCGCATCGCGCGATCGATCCGCCCGCGCTCGTGATCGACGTCGACCACGTCGGCGAGCGTCCCGTCGTCGAGCGCGAAGCGCGCGCGGAACGACGCGAGCGCCTGCGCGAGCCGCCCCTCGAGCGAGCCGTCGAGCCGCTTCACCGCGTCGAGCGCGTTCAGCCAGAGCGCGTTCACCTCGACGGGCTTGCCGATCCGCGGCGTGACCTCGCGACCGTCCGCGCGCGCGTCCATCCACGTGAGCTGCTGGCCGCGCTCGCCCGCCGCGAGCAGGCCGTCCTCCGGGTCGACGCGGATGCCGAAGCGCGTCCCCGCGAGGTGACCGCGCACGATCGCGAGCATCGCCGCCTCGATCACCGCCCGCTCGGGCGCGTCGGGCCGATGCGCGAGGTACTCGCGCGCCGCGACGAGGTACCAGAGCGCCGCGTCCACCGAGTTCAGCTCGGGCGCCTCGCCGTGATCGGGGAAGCGGTTCGGCAGCATCCCGCCGTCCACGTGCGCTGCCCAAGCGCCGAGGATGGCGCCCGCGTCGTCCAGCCTACCGGTCCCTAGACAGAGCCCACGCATCGCGATGAACGTGTCGCGGCCCCAGTCGCCGAACCACGGATAGCCGGCGATGATCGTCTTGCCCTCGCCGCGCCGGACGACGTACGCGTCGGCGGCGCGCGCGAGCGGAGATCCCAGCGCCGTGCGGCGCGCGCGCTCGCGCGCGGAGAGCTCGTTCCAGATCCCGATGGCGCTGCGCGGATCGTGCGCGAGCGCCGGCTCGAGCGCGCGCGTGGTGAAGCCGAGGGCGACCGGCACGCTCTCGTCGAGCGGGGCCGAGAAGGTGCCCGGCGACCAGAGATCCTCCTCGGCGTCGAGCCCGCGCTCGCGCTCGGCGGCGTACCGGAAGCGCCGGTACCAGCTCGCGTCGTGCTCGTAGCGCGCGTCGGCGACCGACACGATCTCGGGCATGCCCGCGGAGGGGCGCCACGCGACGCGCCCGCGCTCGACCACCGGCCGCGCGTCGATCGACGCCGTCTCGCGCGAGAGCCCGTGGAACTCGCGCGCGGCGATCAGCGGGCGGACGAAGAGGCGCCCACCCGCCCCGTTCACGACGCGCCAGCGCAGCATCACGGCCGCGCGTCCGTGGGGCACGAAGACCTCGTGCTCGATCCGCGTTCCGTCCGGCAGCGCGAAGGTCCACGTCGGCCACGGCGTCGTCGTCCGCAGCACGACACGCGACGCGCCGTCCGGGTGCGTCACCTCTCCCACCGGCGAGCCATAGCGCTGCGAGGTGAGCGCAACCGTCCCGAGCGAGGTCTCGATCCACGCCTCGACGCCGGAGACGAGCACGCGCCGGTCGGAGGGCGGCGCGAGCGCCGAGACCAGGAGGCCGTGGTACCGGCGCGTCCGGACGCCCTCGAGCGTCCCCATCGCGAAACCGCCGAGCCCATCGGGCTCGAGCCACTCGAGCGTCGCGTTCATGGTACCTGTCTACGCGTGTCCTCTGGGCACGGATAGCCCCGTGTACGGCCTCGCGCGTCCCCGTGTAGAGTCGCGCTGGGCATGACGGACGCGGAACGACGACGCCTGGAAGAAGCCGGCCCGCGCTGGCGCAAGTTCGGTCCCTACCTCAGCGAGCGTCAGTGGGGCACGGTCCGCGAGGACTACTCCGCGCACGGCAACGCCTGGGAGTACTTCCCGCACGAGCACGCTCGCTCGCGCGCGTATCGCTGGGGCGAGGACGGCATCGCGGGCATCTCGGACGAGGCACAGCGGCTCTGTTTCGCGCTCGCGCTCTGGAACGGCAAGGATCCCATCCTCAAGGAGCGGCTCTTCGGCCTGACGAACTCGCAGGGCAACCACGGCGAGGACGTGAAGGAGCTCTACTACTACCTCGACGCGACCCCGACCCACTCGTACCTGCGCTGCCTCTACAAGTACCCGCACTGCGCGTACCCGTACCAGGCGCTCCTCGACGGCGGCCGCGCGCGCGGCGCGAAGGAGCCCGAGCTCGAGCTCTGGGACCTCGGCGTGTTCGACGAGGACCGCTACTTCGACGTCTTCGTCGAGTGGGCCAAGGAGACGCCCGAGGACATCGTGCTCCGCGTCACGGTGCACAACCGCGGCCCCGACACGGCACACATCCACGTGCTGCCGCAGGCGTGGTTCCGCAATACGTGGAGCTGGTCGCGCGATCACGGCGCGCTCCCCTCCGCGCGCCTCGAGGACGGCGAGATCGAGCTCGATCACTGGGAGGTGGGCCGCTACCGCTTCTCGAGCGCAGCGCGCGACGCCCTGCCGCTCTTCACCGAGAACGACACGAACGGCGCGAAGCTCTGGGGACTGCCGCCGCAGGGCTGCGTGAAGGACGCGTTCCACGAGCGCGTGATCGCGGGCCGCACGGACGCCGTGAGCACCGCACAGCGGGGCACCAAGGCGTGCTTCTGGGTCCAGCGGGAGGTGCCCGCGCGTGGCGAGGTCGTGCTCGACTTCCGCGTCCACCGCGCGGAGACGCGCCCGCGCGGCACGATCGAGGACGTCGTGGCGCGCCGGCGCACCGACGCGGACGCGTTCTACGAGTCGCTCGCCCCGGCGAGCGCCCACGCGGAGCAGCGCCGCGTGATGAGGCAGGCGCTCGCGGGCCTCGTGTGGACCAAGCAGACGTACCGCCTCGACGTGCGCACCTGGCTGAACGGCGACCCGGGGCAGCCACCACCGCCGGAAGAGCGCAAGCGCGGACGCAACTTCGAGTGGGACCACCTCGACAACACCGAAGTGATCTCGATGCCCGACAAGTGGGAGTACCCCTGGTACGCCGCGTGGGATCTCGCGTTCCACGCGATCCCGCTGAGCCTGGTGGACGTCGAGTTCGCCAAGGGCCAGCTCGTGCTGCTCACGCGCGAGTGGTACATGCACCCCAACGGCCAGCTGCCCGCGTACGAGTGGGCGTTCGGCGACGTGAACCCGCCGGTGCACGCGTGGGCCACGTGGAAGGTCTACAAGCAGGAGGAGCGCGTGAAGGGCAAGGGCGACCGCTCCTTCCTCGAGCGCGTCTTCCACAAGCTGCTGCTCAACTTCACGTGGTGGGTCAACCGCAAGGACGCGGCGGGCCGCAACATCTTCCAGGGCGGCTTCCTCGGCCTCGACAACATCGGCGTGTTCGATCGCAGCGCGCCGCTCCCGACGGGCGGCTACCTCGATCAGTCGGACGGCACCGCGTGGGTCGCGGCCTACGCGCTGCAGCTGATGCGCATCGCGCTCGAGCTCAGCAAGGAGAACCACGTCTACGAGGACATCGCGACGAAGTTCTTCGAGCACTTCCTCAACATCGCGCAGGCGATGACCAGCGCCGGCGGCCACCGTCAGGGCCTCTGGAACGAGGACGACGGCTTCTACTACGACGCGCTGAACCTGCCGGACGGGAGCGTGCACCCGCTGCGCGTGCGCTCGATGGTGGGCCTCCTGCCGCTCTTCGCCGTCGAGGTGCTCGAGCCCGCGGAGCTCGACGCCGCGCCCGAGTTCAAGGCGCGGGTCGAGTGGCTCCTCGGCCACCGGCCGGATCTCGCGGCGCTGGTCTCACGCTGGGCGATCCCGGGGCAGGGGCAGCGACGCCTGCTCTCGCTCCTGCGCGGCAGCCGCATGAAGCGGCTCTTCCGACGCATGCTCGACGAGAGCGAGTTCCTCTCGGACTACGGCATCCGCGCGCTGAGCAAGTACCACGAGAAGCACCCCTACGTGTTCTCGTTCGGGAGCACGCGCCTCGAGGTCGGCTACCAGCCCGGCGAGTCCACGAGCGGTCTGTTCGGCGGCAACTCCAACTGGCGCGGCCCGATCTGGATGCCGGTGAACTTCCTCATCCTCGACGCGATGCACGAGTACCACCGCTACTATGGCGACGAGTTCCGCATCGAGTGCCCGACGGGCTCGGGGAACTTCGTGTCGATCGCCGAGGCCGCGGACGAGGTCGCGCGGCGCCTCGTGAAGCTCTTCGTCCCCGGCAAGGACGGCGTGCGGCCCTTCATGAGCCAGTACCCCGCGCTCGCGAAGGACCCGCACTTCAAGGACCACCTGCTCTTCCACGAGTACTTCCACGGCGACACGGGCCGCGGCGTCGGCGCGATGCACCAGACCGGCTGGACGGGGCTCGTGGCGAACCTGATCGCCGGGCACGGCGCCGACGGGCGCTGACGGGGGCTGGCTCTCGCTCTCGCTCTCGCTCTCGCTCTCGCCCTCGCCCTCGCCCTCGCCCTCGCCCTCGCCCTCGCCCTCGCTCTCACGCGAACGGCGTCCGCGCGAGATCCTCGCGCTTCGTCCTCGGGAACCCGAGCACGAAGTCCGGACCGAAGACCGACGCCGGCGTGCGGTAGCCGGGCTCGAAGCTGCCCGCCAGCA
>JBGAQA010000127.1:0-16548 GCA_044220955.1 Sandaracinaceae bacterium | reverse complement strand
CGTTCGCGCGCGTGGTCATCACGCCCTTCGGCTCGCCGCTCGACCCCGACGTGTAGATGATGGTCACCACGTGATCGGGCGCGATCGGCGCCGCGGGCCTCGGCTCGAGGCGCCGCCCCTCGAACATCGCGTCGAGCAGCGCGCGCCGCTCGATCCCCTGCTCCGCGAGCGCCGCGTCGAGCCCGGGTTCGCCCACGATCACGAGCGACACGTCGGCATCCCGGATCATCAGGGACACCTCGGCGGGCGCCTGGCGCGCGTAGAGCGGGACCGCGGTGGCCCCCTCGGCGAGGATCGCGAGGTCCATCGCCACCCAGCGCGCGGAGTTGGGCGCCACGAGCACGACGCGGTCGCCGGCCTTCACCCCACGAGCCCGCAAGGACTCGCGTGCGTCCTCGACCATGGCGCGCAGCAGCGCACCCCGCGTCGGCGCGAGCCGGTCGCCCCCGCGGCTGCAGTGGACCTCGACGACGAACGCGCGCTCCCGGTGCGTGTCGAGGTTCGCGAGGAAGCGATCGACGAAGGACGCGCTCATCACGCGCTCCCGGTCGACGACGTCGAGACGGCGCGGCTCACGCGCTCGGCCCACGCGCCCGCAGGTCGCTCATGGTCGCGCGCTCCAGCAGCCGCGCCTGCGGCTCCGGGAGCGGCGGCAGGTGCAGCTCGGGGCGCGTGGCGTCGCCGAGACCGGCCCGGAAGCGGATGCGCGGGTGGCGCGCGCGCACATGCTCGACGGCCCACGCGCCCATGCGCCCCATGGCGAGCAAGTTGCGCGTGACGGACCCCTCGATCCCCGCGCGCATCGCCTCCGGCTCGGCCAGGGCCGCGTCCATCGCCGCGAAGAGCCGATCGTCGAGGCGGGCGTCGTCGCACTCGAGCGCGAGCTCGGGCTGGCCCCGGTCCTTCATCAGGTTGCGGATGCGCTCGTCCATCGTCACGCCGATCGAGGGCACGCCCGCGGGCATCGAGCACACGATGGCGTGGTAGCGCGAGCTCGCGACGAGCGACGCGGCGCGCAGGATCGCGACGAGCTCGAACATGTCGTGCTCGTCCGAGACGAAGGTCGGCAGCTTCTCGCCGTACGCGTCCGAGAAGCGCTCGCACGCGCGCCGATCGAGCGCCTCCATGCCGACCACCACCGGGAACACGCGGCGCTTGCGGGAGAGGTCGCGCAGCGCGCCCGAGAAGCGCGTGAGGTACGAGCGGAGCGAGGCCTCCACCTCCGGTCCGTCGTGGTGGAAGTAGACGCTCCGGAAGTGGCTGTGCTCGTGCGCCCCCGTGGCGGCGTGCATCGCGGCCTTGAGCGGGTCGGCGCGCACCGGCCACCAGAACGGGTGGATCGGACACACCACGACGACCGGCGCCCGCCCGTCCCAGCCGGCGCGCGTCAGCAGCTTCTCCCCGAGCGCCCGCGGCGCGCCGCCGAACGTCCACGCGGTGTCGGTCCCGGTCCTGGCCTCGATCCCGAGCCCCTCGAGCACCTGCGTCGACTCGGGGTTACGGGTGATCACGAGGGCGCCCTTCACGTGTCGCCGCACCAGCGCCTCGACGCTCTCGTCCATCGCGCCCGCCTCGCCCCCGTACCCGATGGCGAGCTTCTCCTCGGCGAGCGCGAGCCCGATCGAGCCGACCATCAGCGTCGTCAGGGCGTTGGCGAACTTGCTCTTGAACATGGAGCCTTCGCACGCGACGACGCCGTCGTGACGCGCCACCTCGTCGTAGAGGAACTTCGGATAGACCTGCGGCACGTGGATCTGCCGCACCGTCTTGAAGTAGCCGCGTGTCCACGCTGGATCGATGGTGAGCACCGAGAGATCGACGTGGTCGTCGCCGAAGAGGTGGCGGAACTGCCGCAGCATCTCCTCGACGCGCACGTCCGCGCCCGTGTTGCGCGAACCGACGTACCCCGCGAAGAGCAGGCGCAGCGGATCGCTCGGCCGGTAGGGCGGCTGCGGGCTGCTCCGGTGCTCGGCGGCGCGCGCCTCGATCAGGGCGCTCATCGCGGTCCCGAGCATCGCGTCGGCGTCGAGCGCGCGCTTGGCGCCGTCGAGCGCCGTGCGGACGACCTGGATCCCCAGCCTGCGGATCAAGCCCACGTCGCGCCCTCCCCTCGTTCGTCGCTCTCTGTCAGCCTGCGGAGCGTCGCCTCGTCGAGCGCGCGGTACGGGTAGCGGAAGCGGTTGCGCTTCGACCAGTCGTAGAGCGCTCCGCAGTAGTCGGTGAACGGCACCGGTGCCTCTCCGAGCTCGTCCACGATGCGGGTGTTGTCGAACACCGTGTCGAAGGTGATGTAGGGCAGGAAGACCTTCAGGAGGGAGCCGATCAGGGCGAGCTGGCCCCGCGCTCCTTCGCGCGCGCCGATGCTCGCCATCCGGTCGACGACGCGCGCGAAGGGCCGCTCCGCGCTCGCGACGAAGCGCGGCCGGGGCTTGAGCGGATGCCTGGCCAGCAGGGCGTCTCGGATCGCCGTCGCCGTCTTGCTGCGGACGCCGCCCGACAGGTGGTAGATGTCGTGCGCGGGCGCCGCCTTGAGGTGCACGTCGGCGATGGCCCTCCCGACGTAGTCGGCGTTCACGATGTCGATGCGCGCATCGCCGCGCGTCGGCACGAGCGGCAGGTCCGCGAGCACGCTCGTCGCGCGGACCATCTCGAACTGCGACGTCTCGGGGAAGCGCGAGTCCCCCATCACGATCGAGGGGCGAAAGGTCAAGACGCGCACGCCCGGCAGGAGCTCGCGCGCCATGTGCTCGGCGAACTTCTTCGTGCGCGCGTAGGGGTCGTAGTCCGAGCGCTCCCAGTCGATGGCGGTGTCCTCGAGGACGACCTCGCGGTCGCGCCGCCCGCAGACGGCGACCGTCGAGACGTTGCTGAAGCGCGCCAGCCCTCCACGCCCGTCGGCGATCTCCCGCGCGAGCTGGATGACCGAGAGCGTGCCGCGCAGGTTGGCGTTGAGGCACGCCTTCTCGCTCTTGCGGTTCAGGGACGCGGCGACGTGGATCACGCTCGTGGCCTCGTTGGCCAGGCGGCGTCGCGCCTCCTTCGCGATGCCGAGCGCCGGGGCGGTCAGATCTCCTCGCACGAAGGACACGAGCGGCAGCACCTTCTCGAAGCGCCGCTCGTCCATGTGCAGCTGCAGGCCGCTCCAGAGCTTGGCGATCGCCTCGCGGCGATCCTTGGCGCGGACGAGCAAGAGGACGCGCGTCCGGTGCGTCTCGAGCAGGCGCGCGAGGACGTAGGCTCCCAGGTACCCGGTGCCCCCCGTGACGAAGATCATGGCCGACCGGCCTCCGCGCGCCGATTCACTCGGCACCTTCTTCCATCGACCGCTCGCTCGGGCGCTCGCTCGGCACGCGCGTCCGCGGCTCGCCGACCTCGGCGATGGCCGCCCCGAGGTCGAAGGGGGGATCCTCCGGCGCGCGCTCGCCCCGGAGCGCCGGGAGCGACCACGCGTCGAGCCCCGGGATCTGCACGTTCATCCAGTAGTCGCGCCAGTCGAGCGTCTCGGTGTCGAAGCCGAACGACGCGCGCTCGTCGTCGTCGAGACGCGCCGTCCAGCCGCGCACGCGCTCGGTCGCGAGCCTCGGGTCGTGCTCGAAGACGAAGGGCTTGTACAGCTTCAGCATCTCGTCCACCTGGCCGAGCGTGCGCGACGCCGTGCCGAGCTCCTTGCCCGCCGTCTGCGCCCAGCGCGCGAGCTTGCTCCCGAAGCGCTCGCGGATCGGGCCCGGGAGGTGGGCCTCCGGATCGAAGGCGACCAGGAGGTCGCGCGCGGCCTTGGTCGCGGCCCGCGCCGCAGGGACAAGGGGATCGGTCTCGGGCGCGCGCCCCGTGGCGACGCTGTCCATGTGCGCGAGCACGAGGCGCTCGAAGAGGTCGTCCGAGCGTTGGTACTGGCGGCGGCGCGCGAGCGACGTGAGATCGACACAGCGCCGCAGCGTGAAGGGGTTGTGGTCGCCCGACGCGAGCTGCACGACGTCGGCGTGCCGGACGCGGCCCCGCACGAGCTCGGCCAGCGAGAGGGTCAGCCCCCGCGCGACCGAGTCGACCGGCACGACGTCGAGCACGTGCTCGCCGCTGAAAGGCAGCGAGCGGTGCAGCGTGCCGGTGAGCCAGACGAGCGGCGCCGACGTGTTCACGCCCTCGTTCCAGCCCGCGAAGGGGAAGGCGCGCGCGCACTCGACGATGGAGGGCCGGACCACGAGCGCGGTGACGTCGCCTCGCGCCGCGAGCAGGTGCTCGGCCAGCGACTTGCCGTACGTGTACAGGTTCGGCCAGCCGAGCGCGTTGGCGCGCTGCTGCCCGATCTCGATTCGCTCGCGACGCGCCGCGGCAGCGTCGGCATGACGCGAGCGGGAAGCCTCGATCATCGAGTCCATCGCCAGCAGCTCGCTCGCGGCATCGAAGCGTGTGCCGTTCGGCGAGCGGCCGGGCGCGAGGCGCTCCTCCACCGGACCGTCGACCTTGCCAGCCACGAAGCACGTCGAGACGTGCAGCAGTCGACGCCCTGCCGTGCGCGCCGCGACGTCGGCCGCGCGCAGCGCACCGCGGACGTTCACCGCGACGGCGTCGACCGGGTCGGGCACGAAGTCCGTGAGCCCCGCGCAGTGCAGGACGACGTCGATCCGCGGCGCGAGCATCTCGAGCGCCCCGGGCGTGATGCCGAGCAGCTCCTCGCGCGCGTCGCCGGAGACGACCTCGAGGCGCTCCGCGAGCATGTCACCGAGCGCGTGGCCATGGCGCGCCCGCAGCGGCCGCCACGCGGGCGAGCGCTCGGCGATCCTTCTCACGCGCTCGGCCGGCGACTGACCTCGACGGCCGCGCGCGAGCACGGTGATCCGCCCGAGCTCCGGCAGCTCGTGGAGCAGGAACGCCACCAGGACCTTCCCGAGGAACCCGGTGACGCCCGTGACGAGCAGGCGCTTGCCCGCGAGGCTCTCGCGCACGCCCGCGCTCATGCTCCGTCTCCGGCGGGCAGGACGATCGGCCAGCCGAGGTCCCGCGCGACGCGGGCCAGGCCGCGCTCGGGGCAGATCGCACAGGGGCGTCCCACCTGCGAGAGCAACATCGTGTCGCCCTCGCACGATCCGTAGGCGACCGAGCGAGCGAGGTCGACGCCCCAGGCGCGCGCGAGCGACGCGAGACGCGCAGGATCGAGCTCGGGCCCGACCACCGGTACGACGCGCTCGCCCGTGGCGAGCTCCCCGTCGTACTCGAGAGCGTTGGCGATGACCTCGTCGATCCCGAGGGCGCGGGCCACCTCGGCGGCGACGACGTCGAGGCCGTCGCTCACGAGCACCGTCCGCGCGCCGTCGGTCTTGGCGCGCGCGAGCAGGCGCCGCGCTTCTTTCCGGACCTTCGGGAGGATCTCGTCCCGCGCGAAGTCGAACCCGAGCACCTCCACGCGATCGCGCGACATACCCTCGAGCGTCGACCACGCCAGGCGGGCACCGGCGCGTGGATCGGACAGGGGTGTCGGGAGCGAGAGACCGGCGCCGACGAGAGCCATCGCCCGGCCGAGGACCCGACGGCGGACCGACTGCGCGCTCGCCGCGATCCGGCCGATGGCCTCGAGGGCAGCGACCGGCGCGATGGCGCCTTCCAGCCGAAAGAACGCCGCGGTGGCGTTCGGAGAGAGCACGAGCGCAGCCTCGGTCACGGCGGCGATCTACATCGACTGGACTGACGTGTCAGTCCTTTTTTCGCCGATGGGGAGGTTGACGCGGAGCGTGCGATCTCGCACCGTCTCGCCCGCCCATACCTTTCTTCTACCGTTCTCCGTGGAGGCTCTCGCATGCAGGCTCGCGTGGCCGGCTCGCTCTTGCTGCTCTGTCTCTGCCAGGCCGGCTGCAACGGCGCTCCCGTCGCGAGCGACACCGGGGCCGGCCCTGGCGACGGGGGCCGCGACGGGGGCGGGAGCACCATCGACGCAGGCCGCGACGCCGGCGCGCGGGAGGACGCCGGCCCGCTGCCCGACGCCGGCCCCTCGGAATGCGCGGCCGACTTCGCGGGCTGCACCACGCTCGAGGACCACACGGCCGACGCCAGCGCGGTGGTGGTGATGATCAGCGGCGCAGCGGCGTTCCGCTACGCGCCCGCCTGCATCCGCATCCACGCCGGCCAGAGCGTCACGCTGCCTGCCGCGGGAAACCACCCGCTCAACCGCGCCACTTGCTCCCCCGCCGCGACGCCGGTTCCCGTGGCGTCGACGACGGGCGGCACGTTCACGTTCGACAGCCCGGGGCGGTACGGGTTCTTCTGCAGCGTGCATGGCTCCGACGACGGCCGCGGGATGAGCGGCCTCATCGTCGTCGAGTGAAGGTCCGCCCCGATTCAGTCTCGACGGCGGGGGCCGCGCGCCGGCCGCGGCACGCCGAGTCGCCCGGCGTGCTCGTGCCAGCCGAGCGCCGCGACCGCGCAGGCGAGGATCAGCGCCAGCGCGGCAGCGACGCTGCCCGCGACGGAGAGCGACGCGCCGAAGAAGTGCACGAGGCCGACGCCGCCCACGTAGAGCGCGAGCAGGTGCGACACGTAGAGGAAGAGCGTCTCGCCGGCCAGCGTCGTCATCCACCGCGGTAGTGCACGAACGCGGGCCGTGGCGAGGGTGAGCACGAGCGCGAGGGCGCACACGGCGGCGATCCGACCGAACGAGGCCGCTGGGTGCGCGTAGTAGAGCGCGGGCGTCGGCGCGGGCGCGAGCGCATTCCAGGCGGCGGCGATCCCCCCGAACCCGAGCGTCGCGGCGACGAGCACCCGCACGGCGCGCGGTCCAGGCTCGCGTGGCAGCGCGGCGGCCCCGATGGCCGCCCCGAGCAGCGCGAAGCCCGAGTACGGGAGCAGCGGGAAGAGCGAACCACCGGTCCTGGTGACGTAGTCGAGCAGCGGCCGCGCGGGCCCGCTCGCCACGATGCCCGCCGTCGCCGGAGCCGCGACGAGCGCTGCGATCCCCAGCGCGGCGCTCGCGCCCGCGAACGCCCGCGGCCGGAGGCGGGCGAGCACCTCGAGCACGAGCAGCGTCACCCCGATGCAGGCGAGCACGTCCACCGCGAAGAATTCCCGGATCGAGGCCTCGCGCAGCGCGGCGTCGCGCGAGAAGAGCGCCACCGGAGGGTGCAGCGCGTAGCTGATCCCGACGAGCATCAGCGCCCGCCTCACGCGCGACCGGCGCCGCTCGGGGCTCTGCGCGGCGACCATGGCGAACGCGACGCCGGAAGCGAAGAGGAACGCGACCGCGGTCAGGCCCCGCATCAGGGTCCAGCGCGCCCAGAGCTCGCCGCTCCGGTGCTCGGGGGCGATCAGCGCGTCGACCGTGTGCCCGGAGATCATCTGCACCGCGGCGATCAGGCGCAGCAGGTCGATGCCGTGAGCGCGGCGCGAGGGCTCGCTCATCCGCCGGGCAGGAAGCGCTCGAGCGGCGGCCGTGCGTGCGGGTCGTCTCGCGTCGCCGCGCGCGCGAGCGAGCTCAGCTCCTCGAGCGCCTCGCCGTGCGGCGCGAGCATCTCGAGCATCGTCTTGCCGAGCGCATGCACGTCCATGCTCGTCGCGGCCGCGGCGCCGATCCGCTGCTCCCTCGGCATGAAGCCCATGGATCCCTCGCCCGCCGCACCGGGCGCGCCGATCTTCGCCGCGATGCCGAAGTCCGTGAGCACGATGCGGTCGTCCTCGAAGAGCAGCACGTTGGCGGGCTTCACGTCCCGGTGCACCCAGCCCGCCCCGCGGACGTGGACGAGGGCGGCCGCGATCCGCCCGGTGAGCGCTCGGATGCGGTCCTGGGGCAGCGTCCCGCGGGCGAGCTCGCCCCGCAGCGATCCACACGGCGCGAGCTCCATCGCGATGGCCATGGTGGATTCCTCGACGTCGAGCACGCGCACGATCGCCGGGTGCGGCAGGAGCGCCGGGACGCGCGCTTCGTGCAGCAAGCGCTGGCGGTCGGCGCGGCCGCGTCGCTGGTAGATCTTGAGCGCGACCTCGCGCGCGAGCGGGACGTCCTCGGCGAGGAAGACGGTGCCCGCGCCGCCCCGCCCGAGCTCGCGCAGGACGCGGAAGCGGCCGCGGCCGCTCGAGGCGCCCATCAGCGTGGCGCCCGAGTCGACGTCGCGCTCGCCGCGGAGCGCGTCTGCGAGCCTCAGCGCCCTCTCCCTCGCGCGCGGGTAGTCGAAGTCGCGGGCCACGACGTGCTCGTAGTGCGCGAGCGCCGTCACGAGCTCGCCGCGACGCTCGGCGAGCTCGGCAGCGAGCATCCACGCATCGAGCGACACCCGCGGATCCTTCGCCACGAGGAGCGGATCGAGGACGGTGCTGGCCCCGAGGTCGTCGCCGCGGGCGTCGAGCCGCTCGGCCACGCGCAGCGCGAGCGTCGGGTGGAGCACGCGCGCGAGCAGGCGACGCACGACGTCGAGCGCGTCGGCCTCCTGACCGTCGGCCACCGCCCGATCGAGGAGCGCGAGCGCCTTGGCCTCGGTCTCCGCGCCCGGCGGCGCCGATGCGAGGCTCGCGAGCTCGTCCAGCGCCGTGCGCGGCGGAGGCGCGGGAGCCACCGGCGCGGCCGCCGGCGGAGGCGCGGCAGGCTCGGGCGCGCCTCCGAGCGCACCGCGCAGGCGCGACCACACGCTCACGCGACGACCTCCACGCGCTGCCCCGCGATGGTGAGCACGTCGCCCCGGAGCAGCTCCACCTCGGCCAGCACGCGCTCGCCCAGCGTCACGCGGCCCTCGATGACCGTGCGCTCGGGCTCGAAGCGCACGCGCACGCCCAGCTCGCGCAGCGCGACGGCGCCCTGCCCCACGCGCACCACCTCGCCGCGGTCGAGCCCGCGCACCACCTCGATCTCGAGCGCGTCGCCGTCGGGCGTCAGCTTGATCGCCACGTCGTCCCCGAGCCCGACCTCGAGCTCGCCCGCGATGGGCATCTCCCGTGCGAGCACGACCCCCGCCACGAGCGTCCCGTTGCGGCTCCCGAGGTCACGGAGCACGAAGCCGGACGCCCCGCGCGCCACCTCGGCGTGCCGCCGTGAGACGGAGCTGCCGCGCAGCGCCACGTCCGCCTCCGCGCGCCCGAGCACCACCGGCAGCTTCCCCACGACCCGCAGGGTCCTGTCCGGCAGCGCGAGGCGCAGCACGCTCCCCTTGACCGCGCGCTCGTCGATGCGCCGCAGCGACGCGCGGATGCTCGGATCGTCGGGCGCGAGGGTGCTCGCCTCGTGGAGCGCCTGCCGCGCGGCCGAGCGCTGCCCGAGCGCGAGGGCCAGATCGTGCTCCGAGAGCAGGCGCCGGATGCGGTCGCCCTTCGCGTCGCTCCGGTTCTGCTCGGTCAGCACGCGCTCGAGCCGCTCGACCTCGCCGCCGAGCTCGAGGCAGCGCGCGAGATCCTCTTGCCGACCGAGCAGTTCCCATGCGTCGGCGGCGTCGCGCCACTGCTCCGCCCGCTCGAGCCGCTCGGCCGCGTCGGTCAGCTGCCGCTTCTCGGCGTTCCCCGCCACCCCGGTCGGGCGCAGGTGCTCCAGGATCGCGCGCCCGATGCGCACGTCGACCTCGCGCAGCGCTTCGACCGCGGTCTGCGGCAGCACGCGCGCCGCGTCCATCCACGCGCCGACCCGCGCCTCGAGCGTTCCTGCCTTCTCCCCCTCGTGGACGAGGCACTTGCTCGCCTCGACGAACATCGAGAGCTCGGCGTAGACGGACGCCGCGCCGCGGAAGTCGCCCGCCGCCTCCAGCGCCCGCGCACGTCGCAGCCGACCGCCGTCGAAGAAGCTCAACTCCCTCCCTCCGGATGCGCGGTCGTCATTGACGTCCACGGATCTTTCCACGACGATCCCGTCCTCGGCCACGCTTTTCGGCCCGAGATCACGGAGAAGAATCGGCATGAGCAACCGCCTGGGAGAGCTCCTCGTTCGTGAGAAGCTCATCAGCCTCCAGCAACTTCGAGCCGCCCAGGACGAGTCGCGCAAGGGGAACACCTCCCTGAGCTTCCAGCTCGCGCGCATGGGGTACATCTCCGATCAGGAGATCACCGACTTCCTCAGCCAGCAGTACCGCGTCCAGTCGATCAACCTCGAGGAGTTCGAGATCGAGGCCGACGTCCGCAAGCTGGTGTCGCAGGAGGTCTGCGAGCGGCACAAGGTCATCCCCGTCTCGCGCTCGGGCTCGACGCTCATCCTCGCGATGGCCGACCCCTCGAACCTGCACGCGATCGACGACATCAAGTTCCTCACCGGCTTCAACGTCGAGCCGGTCGTGTCGGCGGAAGGCGCGATCCAGAAGGCGATCGAGAAGTACTACAACGCCGCGCCGGAGATCTCCTACGACCAGATCATGGAGGGCTTCGACGAGGGCGAGATCGAGGTCACCGGCGACGAGGAGGATCTCAACGTCGGCGACCTCGAGAAGGCGAGCGCCGACGCCCCGGTCATCCGCCTCTGCAACGCCATCCTGCTGAACGCGATCAAGAAGCGCGCGTCCGACATCCACATCGAGCCCTACGAGCGCAAGCTCCGCGTCCGCTACCGCATCGACGGCGTGCTCATCGAGGAGATGGCCCCGCCGCTGAAGCTCAAGAACGCGATCGCCTCCCGCCTCAAGATCATGAGCTCGCTCGACATCGCCGAGCGGCGCCTCCCGCAGGACGGACGCATCAAGCTCAAGCTCGGCAAGGGCCGCGAGATGGACTTCCGCGTCTCGTGCCTGCCGACGATCTGGGGCGAGAAGATCGTCATGCGACTTCTCGACAAGTCGAACCTGCAGCTCGACATGACGAAGCTCGGCTTCGACGCGAAGCCGCTCGGCGACTTCAAGTACGCCATCGACCAGCCCTACGGTATGGTGCTCGTCACGGGCCCGACGGGCTCGGGCAAGACGACGACGCTCTACTCGGCGCTCTCCGAGCTGAACCAGCCCGACACCAACATCAGCACCGCCGAGGATCCCGTCGAGTACAACCTCATGGGCATCAACCAGGTGCAGATGCACGACGACATCGGCCTGAACTTCGCGGCCGCGCTGCGCTCGTTCCTGCGCCAGGACCCCGACATCATCATGGTCGGCGAGATCCGCGACTTCGAGACGGCCGAGATCGCCGTCAAGGCCGCGCTCACCGGCCACTTGGTGCTCTCGACGCTGCACACGAACGACGCGCCGAGCACCGTGTCGCGCCTGCTCAACATGGGCGTCGAGCCCTTCCTCGTCACCGCGTCGGTCAACCTCGTGCTCGCGCAACGCCTCGCGCGCAAGATCTGCGAGGGCTGCAAGACCGAGACGAAGCCCGAGGCCGCCGCGCTGATCCAGGCCGGCTTCGCGGAGAGCGACATCCCGGGCCTCAAGGTGATGAAGGGCGCGGGCTGCCGCGACTGCAACAACACCGGCTACCGCGGCCGCGTCGCGCTCTACGAGGTCATGCCCTTCACCGACCGCCTGAAGGAGCTCGTGCTCCAGGGCAGCTCCACGGCGGAGCTGAAGGACGAGATGATCCGCCAGGGCGTGCAGACGCTGCGGATGGCCGGCCTCGCGAAGATCCGCGCGGGCGTCACGACGATCGACGAGGTCGTCCGCACGACGGCGGCCGACAGGCACTGAGGCGTCCGCTCTCGACGGCGTCCGCTCTCGCTCTCGACCTCACTCCGGCCGGAGCACCATCAGCGCGAGCGTGAGCGCGAGCGAGCCGATCCCGAGCGCCGCGGCGATCGGCCCGCGGCGTCCGTCCTTGCCGACGGACCAGAGCACCACGTTCAGCGAGAAGAGCGAGGTCACGGTCGCGCCGAGCAGCCACGCGGAGAGGAGCGAGCGCTGCTGGGCCCAGACCATCACGAACCCGCACGCCCACGAGAGCCCGAAGCCCGGCCCCGCGAGCGCGTAGGCGGCGCGCTGGCGATCCTCGAGCGCGCGCGGCAGGAACGCGCCGACCGTGCCCGCGCAGAGCGCACCGACCGCGAGCAGCTTCACGAGCCGCAGCCCGACGAGCCAGCTGCCGATCATCTCGCTCGACGCCTCCAGGTCGTCATGCCGCTGCCAGCGCGGCTGCGGCGAGCAGACCGTTGTAGACGAGGTGGGCCAGGGACGAGACCAGCACGGAGCCGGTCGTGGCGCGCAGCGTCGTGAAGCCCAGCCCCGCGATCGCGACCGCGGCGAGGCCGCCCCAGCTGCCCCAGGTCTGGGGGATGTGCGCGAGGACGAAGAGCAGCCAAGCGCCGAGGAACGCCGCCGTCTCGCGCGCACGGCCGCCCTCCCCGCGGATGGCGCCGTACACGAGGCCGCGGAAGAAGACCTCCTCGCCGATGGGCGCGACGGCCGAGAGCGCGGCGAACGAGAGCAGGCCGCTCGGCCACGAGACGTACGCCTCGATCGGGGCCTCCCCGGTCGAGGGGACGAGGCCGAGCACGCGCGTCGCGGCGATCCGCAGCACCACGCCCACGATGGGCGCGAGGAGGAACCCAGCGAAGGCCACGCTCGCGCGGGAGGGGCGCTCGAGCGCGAGCACCACGAGCGGCGGGCGCGCCTCGAGCGCGCGCGCGAGCCCCGCGGCGACGCCCACCTCCGACGCCGCCAGCAGCAGGCCCGCGACGAGCCCGAAGGCCGGTCCCGGGATCGGGACGTGGGTGAGCAGCGTGCTGAGATCGACGAAGCCGACGACGCCGAGCACGGCGCCGCCCCCCGGCCCACCCCGCGAGAGGGCGACGCCGCTGCCCAGCGTCGCCGCCGGCACGAGCAGCGCCACCAGGGTGCGCACCGCGATGGACGAGCAGGCAGCTCAGCACCGCGAGGCCGCCGCTCACGCCCCACGTCGCGCCGGCCCGCCACGGACGCGCGATCGCGGGCACCGCGGCCGCCGGCGGCCGAAGCGCGAGCGCGATCACCAGGGCGATGGCGCCGAGCAAGATCCCGAGCACGACGTTGCGGTCGCCCGCGTCGAGCGGCCTCCGGGCCGTGACCCGCGCGCGCACGCCGAGCCCTGCCACCGCCGGCGCGACCTCTCGCGCGACGAGGACGAAGTGTCCCGCGGCCTCGAGCGGCCCGACCTCGAAGAAGTCGAAGCACGCCCCGCTCGCCCCGCGCCGGGCACGCGTGAGGAGCGGCCCGTCGACCCGCTGATCGAGCAGGTGCTGGCGCGTGTCGCCCTCGACCGCCTCGAGCGTGAGCGTCAGGGCGCCGTCCCAACGCGTCGCGTCCATCGCGTCGGACGTGCAGAGCTCGTACGCGAGATCGTCGCCGACCAGCACGTCGTGCTCGATCAGCGTCGTCGGGCCGGCGGGGGCGAGGGGGACGACGGCTCCGGCGCGATCCAGCTCTCGGGACGTCAGCGAGGACACGTGCGAGGCCGCGAGCGCGAGCAGCGCGGCGGTGGAGATCGCGGCGAGCGCCGAGGCCGCGAGGGCGAGCCGGTTCACGGCCGCGGAGTCTATCCGCTTCGCTCTGCCCGCCCGCGCGCGAACGTCGATGGCATGGTTTCGATCGAGGGCGATCGCGATCGGCCGCTGTCGACACCGATCGCCGTCGCGCGGCCTTTGTGGGGTGTCGCGCACGGCGGTTTCGGCGAGTCTCGATCGCCATTGCTCGTATCTTTTCGGCTAGATCCGCCACGAAGCTCACCGACCGATGACGGGCGCGTGACCACACATGTCACGTCGCCCATTGTCACTCCGCGCATGGTCTGTTAGATCGCCCGACATGCGCATCAGCAACTCGTTCTCCGAAGGCGAGATCCAGGTCATCGACTTCATCCTCTCGACGCTGCTTCGCGGCGGGACGCCGAACATGGCGATCCGATCGAAGGACTTCGCCTCGCTCTGCCGCAAGGTCCAGGCGATGAAAGTCCGCGTCGAGGAGATCAAGAGCGGCAAGGTGCCGGCGCGGCGCGCGCCCGCGCAGTCGTCGGTCGGCGTCATCGACGCTCCCGACGCGGCGATGGGTGAGTCCGAGGCCGAGGCGCTCGAAGACGTTGGCTGACCCGAGATCGAGAGCCTCCTCCCCGCTCGCGCCGAGGGCGCTGCGTGCGGGATCGGGGGCCGCCGTTGACTCCCGCGGCGCGAGCACGTAAACGGCGGGCCCGATGACTCTCGACGCGACGCTCGTGCTCTCGGGGGGCCGGGTGATCGATCCCGCGGCGCAGCGCGACGAGATCGCCGACGTCGTGATCGAGCGCGGGGTGGTCGCGCGAGTCGGCGCGGGCGCTGGCGAAGGGATCGCTGGCGAGCGCGTCACGCGGGTCGACTGCCGGAGCAAGCTCGTCACGCCCGGCTTCGTGGACATGCACGTCCACTTCCGCGAGCCGGGGCAGGAGTACAAGGAGGACATCGCCTCCGGCCTGCGGGCGGCGGCGCGCGGCGGCTACACCGCCGTGTGCCCCATGCCGAACACGCGGCCCGTGAACGACACGCGCGCGATCACGGAGACCATGCTCGCGCGCGCGCGCGAGGTCGGCGGGACGCGCCTCTACCCCTTCGGCGCGATCACGCTCGGCAGCAAGGGCGAGGTGCTCACCGAGATGGCCGACATGCGCGCCGCCGGCGCGATCGGCGTGAGCGACGACGGCGTCTGCGTGATGAACACCGCGGTGATGCGGCGCGCGCTGGAGTACGCGGGCACCTTCGATCTGCTCGTGTCGCAGCACTGCGAGGACCACTCGCTCACGAGCGGCGCGCAGATGCACGAGGGGGCCATCTCGACGAAGCTCGGCCTCAAGGGCTGGCCGCGCGAGGCGGAGGACGTGATCGTCGCGCGCGATCTCGTGCTCAACGAGCGGATCGGCGCCCGCTACCACGTGGCGCACCTGTCCACGTCGGGCGCCGCGCGGCTGGTCCGTGAGGCCAAGTCGCGCGGGATGCGCGTGACGGCCGAGGTGACGCCGCACCACCTCCTGCTCACGGATCACGCGCTGCTCGGCTACCGGACCGCGTGCAAGGTCAACCCGCCGCTGCGCGAGGCCGAGGACGTCGAGGCGACGGTCGCGGCCCTCGCCGACGGCACGATCGACTGCATCGCCACCGATCACGCGCCGCACAGTCCCCTCGAGAAGGACTGCGAGCTGGCGGCGGCCTCCCCAGGCCTCATCGGCCTGGAGACCATGCTCCCGCTGCTCCTCGGGCTCGTCCGCGAGAACAAGCTGAGCATGATGCGCCTCGTCGAGGCGGTCTCGTCGTCGCCGGCCCGTCTGGCACGCCTGTCCGGTGGCTCGCTGGCCGTGGGCGCCGCCGCCGACGTCACCGTGATCGACCCCGACCTCGAGTGGGTGGTCGCCCGCGACACGATCGCCAGCAAGTCGCTGAACACGCCCTGGCTCGGGGCGACGATGCGCGGCGCATGTACGCTGACGCTCGTGGGCGGAAAGGTGACTTACCAGCGATGAGCGCGAAGCACGCGGCGGCGCACCTCGTCCTCGCCGACGGATCGACCTTCGAGGGCATCGCCGTGGGCGCCGCGGGCACGACCACCGGTGAGGCTGTCTTCACGACGGGCATGACCGGCTACCAGGAGGTCCTCACGGATCCCTCGTACGCCGGCCAGCTGGTCACGATGACCGCGCCCGAGATCGGCAACACCGGCACGACGATCGAGGATCAAGAGGCGAAGCGCTCGTTCGTCGCCGGATTCATCGTGCACGAGCTCTCGACGACCACGAGCAACTGGCGCTCGACCGAGTCGCTCGACGCCTACCTCGCGCGCAGCGGGATCGTCGCGATCGCGGGCGTGGACACGCGCGCGCTGACGCGCCACCTGCGCGACCGCGGCGCGCAGATGGCCGCGATCGGCACCGAGAGCGTGGACGCGCTGCTCGCGAAGGCCAAGGCCGCGCCCTCGATGAACGGCATGGACCTGACCGGCCGTGTCACGACCCGCGAGCCCTACGTCTGGAGCGAGGGCTCGGGCGTGTGGGCGAAGACCGACGCGCCGACGCGTCACGTCGTGGCGATCGACTACGGCATCAAGCTGAACATCCTGCGCAACCTCGTCGACCACGGCTGCCGGGTCACGGTGCTGCCGGGCGCGGCCAGCGCGAAGGACGTCCTCGCGCACGACCCGGACGGAGTCTTCCTCTCGAACGGACCGGGCGATCCCGCGGCGGTGACGCACGCGATCACGACCATCCGCGAGCTCGTCGGAAAGAAGCCGATGTTCGGCATCTGCCTCGGGCACCAGATGCTCGCGCTCGCGCTGGGCGGCCGGACGTACAAGATGAAGTTCGGTCACCGCGGGCTGAACCACCCCGTGAAGGATCTCGCGACCGGCAAGATCGAGATCACGACGCAGAACCACGGCTTCGCCGTCGACGTCGAGTCGCTGGCGGGCAAGTGCAAGGTCACGCACGTGCACCTGAACGACGGCACGTGCATGGGCCTCGAGACCACGGCAGCGACCGGCGCGCCCGCGTTCTCGGTGCAGTACCACCCGGAGGCGAGCGCTGGGCCACACGACGCGCGGTACCTGTTCCGACGCTTCGTCGACGCGATGAGCTGAGGCGGGGTCGGACTCGAGCTCGGACTCGGACTCGAGCTCGAGCTCGCTCTCGCTCTCGCTCTCGCTCTCGCTCTCGCTCTCGCTCTCGCTCTCGCTCTCGCTCTCGCTC
>JBGAQA010000126.1:0-16769 GCA_044220955.1 Sandaracinaceae bacterium | reverse complement strand
AGCCGGATATCTGCCGCGAGCAAGCCCCGACCCTCAACCTACGCCGTGCAACCGATCGAAATCGCTACGCTTCTCCCGCGCAGATCGGGAACTGCACCCTCCCGAATCTGCGATCGTTTCGCAGCGGATCGTGAAGATCGCTTTCAGTCGTGTGCGCCCGCTACCAGGTCGAGACACGCCTGCCCGCATCACCGAGGCGCTCGACGCGATGCCGCATGGCGAGATCACGCCGCGACGCACGCTCGCGCCGACGGAACTCGCGACCTAGAGCCGGAACAGCTCGCGGACGATCGGCGCTTCGCCCGGACCGGGCACTGGCCGATCCCGCCCGATGTCGGGGCGGCGCTTGACCGGCTGGGTTGCGTACCCGAAGGGCGGACCCACGCCCGGGACGAAGCCCTGACGGATCGATGCGCGCATCGTGGCCGCGGTTCCCGCACCGGTGATGTCGGATTCGTCCTCGAGCGCCGACCAGCCAGGTCGCGACGAGCGCCGACCGACCGCCCGGTGTCGCGAGAGCTCCTCACGGCACGAGCGTAGCGCTACGTGGCCGCGCGACGCACCAGCAGCGTGTCGCCTCCGACCCAAGCCGACCCCTGGTGTATGCTCGGTTGCTGTGCGGGTCCACGTCGTCTGCTTGAGCCTCGCTTTCCTGGTGAGCGTGTGGGTGGTGCCTGGCGCAGACGCGCAGACCGATCGCACCGCCGACGCGGTTGCCGCCTTCGAGGAAGGCACTGCCGCCGCGGGGGAGGAGCGATGGTCCGACGCTATCCCCGCGTTCCGTCGCGCGTACGCCCTCAGTCACTCGTCGCTCGCGCTCTTCAACGCAGGCTACGCTCTCCGCGCGCTCGGCCGGTTCGTGGATGCGCGGGCCGCGTTCGACGAGGTGATCGCCACGTCGACGGACGCAGACCTGATCGGAGAGGCGCGAACCTACCGTGACGAGGTGGCCGCGCGCATCGCGCAGCTGCACTTGGAGGGCTTGGCCGAGCCCACCCGTTACGACGTGCGCCTCGATGCCACCCACGTCGAGGACGACGGCACGCGACCGCTTCGGCTCGAGCTCGATCCGGGAGCGCACTCCATCCAGGTTCATCTGGCCGGCTTTCTGCCCTTCGATTGGTCCGGGGAGCTGCGCGAGGGCGCGGTCGAGCGGCTGAGCATCTCGCTCGCGCCCGTGCCGTCGGGCAGCACCGTGCTCGACGAGCCGTGGTTCTGGGTGGTGATCGGGGTGGTGGTCGTGGGAGCGGCGATCGCGATCGGCTACATCGCCGACGACGCCGCGCAGTTGCGTCCCGCGGGTGACCGAACGGTGGTCCGGCTATGAGGCGACTGGCGCTGGTCGTCGCCGTGCTTTCGCTCGGGGGTTGTGCCCGCGACGGCGTGTTCGACCTCGATGTGGCACTCGAGCCGGACCCAACGGGCGTGCGGCCGTGGCGCCTGATCGAGATCACCGACATCGATGGAATCGCGTCGAGCTGGGATCAGCTCACGTTCGCCACGGCGAGCACACGGACCGTGCTCGTGGACGACCGAACGACGCTACGATTCTCGGTGGTCAGCGAGCGAGAAGCCACGGAGGTCTCGGTGCGCGTGCGTTACTGCCGAACGCAGTCGTGCAGCGACTCTCCGATCTCGAGCGAGCCCGGCTATCGAGTGACGTTCCAGCGCTCGATCTGGATAGGCCGCCGCACGCAGTACACGCTCGTGGTGGGTCCGCCGACCGAGGAGAGCGTGACGGTCGATCAGGTCTGTCGGTGCGAGGTGACGGGATGCAACAGCGGCGTCCCGGCAACGCCAACCTCGGGCATCTGTGTCGGCACGGCCGACCGATGCAGCACGACCGCGACGCATCCGTGCGACGTGCATTGACGGGTGCCCCTGGCATCAGACGCAGTTTCCGGCGACGCACGTCGGTGACGTGCCCCCGCAAGCGCGGCCACACGTCCCGCAGTTGTTCTGATCCGTGGCTAGATTGACGCACCCCGTTCCGCTGCAGCAGTTCGGCGTCGTGCCACGACAGGCAGGCTGCCCTGAACCGAACGCTCCACCATCGCAGCGGCAGCGGGGCGCGCTGAACATCGGAGGCGGGCCTACCGTCATGCCCGGAGCGCACCACTCGTTGGCACCGCACCGGACGCCGCACGCGCCGCAGTTTGAGACGTCCGTGTTCAGATCGACGCAGCTTCCGCTGCTTCCACCGCAGCAGGTCCTGGTCGTGATCGGGCCCATGAGCGGCGCGCCGGGGCACGTCACGTGTGAGCACGTGCCGAGCGAGCAGATGTCCGCCGTACAGGCCATGCCGTCGCTCGTGCAAGGCACGCCGTCGAGACTGGCATACGTGCAGCCGGTGGAGGGCGAGCAAGAGCCGCTGACGCACGGGTTCGCGCTGGCACACGACACCGCGGCCCCGCCACCACATGCCCCTGCTCTGCAGCTCTCGCCCGTGGTGCACATGTTGCCATCGCTGCACGTGACGACGTTGTTCACGTGCTGACATCCAGACGCCGGAGAACACGAGTCGGTCGTACAGACGTTGCCGTCATCGCAGCCAGCCACCACGCAGGCGCCCGCGCAGCACGATTGCGCGGCCGAGCACAGGCTCGTGCGCACGCAGGTCGACCCCGAGCACGAAGCCGTCTCGCAGGGGCCTGCGACGCAGGTCGCCGCCGTGCACGTCGGGTACTGGCAGCCGCTCGCCGCGTTGCAGTGTCCCATGGACGCCGCGCTGCAGAGCGTGTCGTCCGGCGTGAACACGCAGTGGCTCGCCCGACAGCTGTCCCGCGTGCAGCCGACGTGGTCGTCGCAGATCATCGCCGTACCGGGACGGCATGCCCCGTCCAGGCACTCCTCGACGCCGTTGCACGCATCGCCGTCGTTGCAGCCTGCGCACGCATCTCCGGCATCACCCGCATCCACCGCTCGGACATAAGCGTCCGAGCCTGCGTCACGCGGCCCATCGAGCAGGACACAGCCGAGTTCGGGATCGCAGACGAGCGGGTCTCTGCATGCGCCGACGACGGGAACGACCGTGCATCGTCCCTCGATGCAAGCGGCGGACGCACAGGCCTCGCGCGCCGCGGGACAGTCCGTCGGGAGCGTGCAGCAGCTGCTCCGGCACTCACCCCCGGTCAGTGTAGGCTCATCGGCGCATCCCGCGGGCTCGCACTCGCCGCACATGCAGCGCTGGCCGCTCGTCGCGCAGGTGGCATCGACGCCCTCGCAGTCACCGCGGAGCAGGTAGACCTCGACCGAGTTGACCCCGGAGACGAAGCGGTGCGTTTCGAGCTGCACCGCCAGCGTTTCCCCGGTGGCGCGAACCAACGAGACCGTGTGGTAGTGGCGCTCGGGTGTCGACTCGAAGGTGACTCGAACGACCTCCTGCGGGAAGACGTCACCGAGGTAGAGCGTGGGCGAACGGCGCTGCACGACGCCGTCCATCTCCACCGTCACGTCGGAGAAGTCCGCGCCGGCTCGATAGGTCGTGATGACGTGGAAGTCCACCAACGTCGTCTGCTCGCACCCGCCCACCAGCAGCGCGAGCATGATGACGGGCAGGGAGCGCACGAGAACAGATTGCATGGGTCGTGTGCCGGCTGCAAGCCTCGGGCCGGTGACACCTGCGCGCCGATCCGCGGCGCAGTCACATCGGCTACCATGGACTCCGATGATCGGTCCCCGTGACGCGAGCGGCGCCGCCGAACCGGTCGCCGGCAGCGGTTCGAAGAAGGCGTCGCTCGGGCGCTACGAGTTGCTCGCCCGCATCGCGGCCGGCGGGATGGCCGAGGTCTACGTCGCCCGCGTTCGTGGCGAGGGAGGCTTCGAGCGCCTCGTCGCGGTCAAGCGGATGCTTGCGAACATCGCCTCGGACGAGAAGTTCGCGGAGATGTTCCTCGATGAAGGCCGCATCTCAGGGCACATCGAGAGCCCCCACGTCGTTCAGGTCTACGACGTCGGACGTGACCCGGATGGCACGCTCTTCATCGCCATGGAGCTGGTGCGCGGCGTCGCCCTGCATCACCTCCTCGCGCCAGTGTTCAAGGCGGGCGAGTCGGTGCCCGTGGGCATCGCCGTCTCGCTCTTGGCGCAGGCGGCAGACGGGCTCGGCGCCGCACACGATGCGACGACTCCGCTCGGCGAGCGCCTCGAGGTCGTGCACCGCGACGTATCGCCGCAGAACATCCTAGTGGGGATCGACGGACGCGCGCGCGTGGCCGACTTCGGGATCGCGCGTGCGGTCCATCGGCGCACGAACACGGCGACCGGCGAGCTGAAGGGAAAGCTCGCCTACTTCGCTCCCGAGCAGCTCCGTGCCAAGCCCGCCGACGCGCGATCGGACGTGTTCGCGCTCGCTGTTGTCGCGTGGGAGACGGTCGCCGCGCGGCGCCTCTTCCAGGGCGAGCATCCGTTCCAGACGGTGGACCAGATCCGCATGCACGAGCCGGAAGCGCTCGACGCGATTCGCCCGGATGTTCCGCCCGCGCTCGCCACCGCGATCGCGCGCGGGCTCATCAAGGACCCCGAGCGACGGACCGAGTCTGCACGTGTGTTCGCGGACGAGCTGCGGGCCGCTGTGGCTCCCGCGAGCGCGACCGTCGTGGCTGCGTTCGTGCGTGAGTGGGCGGGCGCTTCGGTGCGTGCGCTCGACGAGCAGATCAAGGCCGCGCTGGGAGGCTCGGGCGAGAGCGGCCTATCGGCGCCTGCCCCGGGGAACGAGACCAGCGGCGTGGTCGCCACGCGCGAGATCGAGTTCGTCGCTGCGGCTCCACCGGCCGACGCAGGAACAGTCCGACTCGTCGGCGCAGCCGACGCGGCGCGGACCGCACCGCTCGCTCCACGCCCGCTCGCGGTCGAGCCCGACGAGCCCGCGAAGCTCGCCGCGCCCGCTGCGATTGAAGAGGCCACCCGGCCGCTTCCCTCGAACCCCAGCGCCCGGGCCGGAGGAACCGGGATCGCGCTCGCGCTGGTTGCGCTGTTCGTGCTGGTGGTGAGCACTCTCGCGTACGCGACGTTCGGAACGGAGCGCACCGTCGCCACGGTCCCGCTTCAGCGGCCAGTGCCGGATCGCAACGAGGTCGGGCCGGTCAGCGCGCCTTCCGTGGCCGAGCCGCACGACGTCGTCCCGTCAACGCGCGTGGTCGCGCCTCCAGCGTCTGCGCTCGATCGCCCACCTGCACCCGAGCCTCGCGGAACCGACGCGCGCCCGAGCACGCCCTCCCGCACCACGCGCACGAGGACGAGAATCCCGCACGAGGCACCGGTGACTGCGCCCGCCGCTACGACGCTACCCGAAGCCACGCCCGTCGAGCCTGTGCACCGAGGGCTGCGTGGTGCCGACGAGTTCCGCCGCTCGGTCGTCGGCCCCTGAGTCGGTCGCGGCCGCCGTGCTCATTCGCGCTTGATGCCGTGACGCCGCAGCAATCGATAGAAGTGCACGCGATGCACCTTCGCGGCGCTCGCAGCCTCCGCGACGTGCCCGTCGAATCGCTCCAAGAGCTCCGTCAGGTAGCGTCGCTCGAACGCGTCGAGAGCCCGCTGCCGCGCGTCCGCGAACACCACGGTCGGCGCCTCGTGCTCGCTGGCTTCGGCGCCCACCGCGAGCGGCGCATCCAGCACCATGCAGCGCTCCAAGTGATTGCGTAGCTCGCGCACGTTCCCCGGCCAGGGCGCACCAGCCAGCCCCTCCACGAACTCGGGAGTCCGGAGCGCGAAGGTGCTCTCTGTCGGCGTGCCGCTCTGCGCACACAGCGCGTCGAGCAGGTGATTCACGAGCGGGCCGAGGTCGTCTGGACGCGCGCGGAGCGGTGGCAGCGTGATACGGAGCACCGCAACTCGAAAGAACAGATCGGCGCGGAAACGTCCGGCATTGACCTCGGCGCGGAGCTCCCGGTTGGTCGCGGCGACGATGCGGACGTCGACCGGTCGGTCGGTGTTGCTCCCGATCCGGCGGATGGTCCGCCCCTCCAGCGCGCGCAGCAGCTTGGGCTGCAGCGCCAGCGGCAGCTCGCCGAGCTCATCGATGAACAGCGTGCCGCCGTGCGCTTGCTCGAACGATCCGGCGCGCGCGGACGTCGCCCCGGTGAACGCGCCGCGCTCGTGTCCGAAGAGCTCGGCCTCGAGCAAGGTTGCCGGGATCGCACTGCAGTCGACGACGACGAACGGTTTCGCGGCCCGCGGGCTCGCCGCATGAAGCGCTTCGGCCGTGGCACCCTTGCCCGTGCCCGTCTCCCCCTCGAGCAACACGGTCGACTGGCTGCGCGCGGCCTTGTCGAGCTGCGCGATCACGACTCGCATCGACGCGGAGCGCCCGACCAGTCCACCGAAGTGGGTTGCGGACGCGGCCTCGATCACCGACTGATCGTCGCTCGCGTCGAACGACACCCGCGTCCCACCGACGCTGATCACGTTTCGCGCGCCGAGGACCGCCTCGATCACGCGCACACCGTCGACGAACGTGCCGTTGCTGCTGCCGAGATCTCGGATCCGCACGCGATCGTCCTCGGCGGTCAGCTCGCAGTGGAAGCGGGACACGGTGCGATCGGTGAGGCGCAGGTCGTTCGTCTCTGCGGTCCCGAGCGAGATCCGATCGGTGTGCTCGGTGCGAAGCGATGCGCCGCGGTCCGGCCCGTCCTGGACTTGGAGACGAAACCCCCGCACCAACCGATAGGGAGCTCCTGCCAATCGCTCCGTCGCCTCGTCCACGGCACGAGCGTACCCGATCGGTCCGCGAGCGCGTCCGCACAGTTCGTAACGCAGCGGGTTCCGGGAGACGGGGCGTGTAGCGCGGCACGCTACGCCGCGCGGGCGAGCCGCGTGAACACGCCGTGTCTCGCGCTCGGCCCGCCTTTCGCAAGGTGCCTGGAGCATGAACCGCCTGCTCGCACTCGCACTGCTCGTCGGATGCACGACCCCGGAGATCGGCACACCTTCGCTCGCTGCGCTGGGAGAGCCCGTCGAGGGTGCGCCCTCGTGGGCAGAGCGCCTAATGCTGGTGCTCGTGAATCGTGCGCGCGCAGACCCCGCCGTCGAGCTGGCGGACTGCTCCGCGTGTGCCGAACGTGAGTGCTACGCGCCGGCGCCTCCCGTCATGTGGAGTCACGACCTCGGCCGCGCCGCGCGCTTCCACGCGACGACCCTCTCGATGTGGGGACACGGCCTCCTGCACGCCTCGCCGTGTCACCTGCGCGACGACATCGCTGCGACGTTCGAGCCCGACGGCGCCTGCGACGGCTCGCCAGCCTGCGCGTGCGAGGGCGGCGCGCTTCTCTGCACGAGCCCGACCGCTTGCGCGACGTGCACCGACTGCACGCCCTTCGATCAACGCGTGCGCCTCTTCGGCGCGCAACCCTACGCCGAGAACATCGCGCTCGCCGGCTCGCCGCTTTCGGCGATGCACGCGTTCCTCACCGAACCGTACGATCGCGCGACGTGCGGATACGGGAGTGACTCGCACCATCGGCCGAACGGGCACCGGTACAACATCCTTTCGCCCGATCGCACGGCGCTGGGTGTGGGCGTCGTGGGGTCGTACGTCGCGCAGGACTTCGGGCGCGCGGCGGCGCCTTCCGGACTCGTCGCGGGCGCGCATCACCCCCAGCTCGGACCGGCCGTCGAACTCTACGCGAACTGGTACGACACAGTCGGGCCCACGTCCGCGCAGGTGAACATCGACGGCGTGTGCACGAGCATGTCGCTCGAGCGCGGCACGGAGGCGAACGGTACGTGGCACGGGAGCCGAACGGTCGGAGCCGGCTGCGTCCACTACGTGTTCGAGTTCGAGGGGGCAGGCGGGGCGAGTGAGACCATGCCGAGCACGGGCGCGTACGGCATCGGCTGCGTCGCTGACTGGACGAGCGAGCGACCCGCGCGTTGCGGATGCATGCCTTCGTGCGTCGCGAGCGCCTGTGGCGACGACGGCTGCGGCGGCTCGTGTGGAGCATGCCCGGGCGATTCGAGCTGCGTGAGCGGCGCGTGCGTCGTCCGGGAGTCCGACGCGGGCGGCACGTCGATCGACGGATCGAGTGGGTTCGACGCAGGCCATCCCGAGGGCGAGAGGCACGACGGGGCGATCGGCCTGGGCCCCGACGCAGGATTGGCAGCGCGGAGATCGCGCCCTATTCAACCGAGCTGCAGCGCGGCGCCTTGTAGATCTGCGTCGGCCGCGACCGCCTGGCTTGTCTTGGCGATCGCGCTCGCCGCCGTCCGCGTACGGCGGACGAGCCGCGCGGTGAGCCTGGCACTGCTGGGGATGGCGTGCGCGGGCGGCGGCGTCTCTCGGCGCGCACCGACGGCAGCGGCGGGCGCGGCCGCGATGACGCCGGACGCGTCGCAAGACGACGCCTTCGCGACGACGCTCGACACAGGTGACGGGCGTCACCATGCGGACGTCCGACACCGCCGCCCGTTCGACGGCGCGCATCTTCCGTTCTACGGCGCGACCTACGCCGACGTCGTGGTCGAAGCGGACGTCGCACCGGCCCTGACCGAGGTGGTGACGCCATGACGCGAACGTCCTCAAGCCTCTGGGCTACCGTCCTCGTGGCCGTCGCCGCCGGATGCGCCGTCCCAGCGTCTGCCGCGTGTGACGCTGCGCTCCCGCCTCCGGATGCGACACCACTCGTGGATGCACACGCGCTCCGCCGCGACGCGACCTCCGACGACGCGGCCTCTGACGACGCGGCGCCGGCCGACGCGGGACCTGATGCTGTACCGCCGCCGCGCGTGTTCTTGGCCGTCGGCGAGACCGCCGGCATGCAGGAGCTCTTCGTCGAGACGGCGTCCGGCGTTTCTCGCATCTCTGGACCGCTACAGGACGCGGGCGATGTGATCGGCTTCGTCGTGTCCGCCGACGCTCGCCGCGTGCTCTACTTGGCAGACGCCCAGAGCGACAACATGTTCGAGCTCTGGGGCGTTTCGATCGAAGGAGGGCCCGTCGTTCGCGTGAGCCATCGTCTGGCGTTCGACTACGACGTGTCTCCGGGGATGCGCATCTCACCGGACGGCACGCGCGTCGTATACCGGGCCGGCCGGACGGCGATCGGCGTCTTCGAGCTCTTCTCGGCGCCCATCGGAGGCGGAATCGCGACCCGGATCAGCGGACCGAACACACTCGGTGGTGCGGTGGAGCCGGGCTTCTGGATCAGTTGCGACGGGGCGACCGTCTACTACCGCGCCGACGCGTTCGTCGACGAGACGTTCGAGTGGTTCTCCGTCGGCATCACCGGCGGTGAGGTCCACGTGTTCTCCGCAGGCGAGGCGCCGACGGCGGACGGGTCGTGCTGACTGCGAGCGACGGCGTTCGTGGCGCGGCAGGTTCGTGTGTAGCGCGCACGCATACGCGCGCTGCGGGAGGACGCGCTGCACCCACGCGGCACGCGACGTGCTGGTCGGGACACATGAACCGACTTCGATGGATGGTGTGGCTCTCGGTGGCGGGGATCGCGGGCTGCGTCGGCAGTGAGCTCGAGCCTCGCCGCGCGCCGCTGGACGCGGGCTCTCCGCGCGGCGATGCGGCGCCGTTCGATGACGACGCGTGGATCCGAACGCCCGACGACGCGTGGATGGCCGACGCGCGCGACGCCGATCGACCGGCGGATGCGACCGTCGAGTCGGGTCCACCACTCTCGATCGTCACGCTCCCCGGCGAGCGGTGTCGTGACCTCGCCGTGGCGCACCCGGCGCCCGACATGCTCTTCGGCTTCGCGGTGACGGGCCGTCCCTCGAGCGTGGTCGAGATCTGGGCGTCACGGCCCTCGTGTGGCGTCGCGCCGTTCGTGTTCGACGAGGTCACCCTCGACGCGACGGGGTACGGAAGCCTCGCGCGTTCCACGACCGGCTCCGCGTCGTGCGACGATCGACTCCTCGGCAGCTGGACCGCCTGGGCAGTCCAGGATGGAGCTCGGAGCGACGCCGTCGAACTGACGTTTCGCAGCAGCGCTTGCTCGCTCGATTGCGCCGCCGCGACGACGTTCTGTCCAGCCCCGCCAGTCCACACTTGCGATCCGCTCGTGTTCACCTGGGACGGGCCGTTCACGCCGACCGCCGCAGAGCCCGTTCGACGCAGGGACTTCGACGTCGATGATGGCCTCGTCTTCGGGCGGATCGACGTGGAGCTCGACGTCGTGCGCGGGGCATGGGCATCGGACCATGCAGAAGGGACGTTCGGGATGCACAACGTCTTCTGGCTGCATCGAGGTCTCCGCGGTCAGGGCTGGCTCGACAACTGCGTCGGCTACGTGAATTTCACGGCCGCCTCGCGTCTTCGCGCCGAGAGCAACCTCGGAATCACGGAGGGATCGGGCCTCTGGTCGGACGTGCTGAGCGCATCGGGGGCCGCGACGGCAGAAGGGGCCCGTCATCACGTCTCGTACTCGTACGACGCCGAGGAGGGACGCTGGTGGCTGCGCTTGAGCGACGCGGCGGGCACGAGCCTCGCGTACGGAGAAGGCGTCGCCAGGGTCGATCACATCGATGGAAGGTCCCCGTATCCCCATGGGAGCTCGGCCTTCTTCCTCGAGATCGGTCACGTCCCGTGGACTGCCGGGCACGACGGCCCCGAGGTCGCGACCCTCGGATGGACCTACTCCGCCGTCGAAGTCCGCTTCTATCCGCTCGGCGACTCTTGTCCCTGACTCGACATCTTGAGCGCGGAGGGTAGCCCGTCCAAACGCTACTTTCGCGGCATGAACCGCTCGGTTCGCTTGCATGGATCAGCGCCTCGGCTGCGAAGCAGCCGAGGCGCGCTCCGTCCGTCGTCGTGCTTCGCCACCTTCTGGCTCACGCTGCCCCCGCACCGCGGCCTGGCGCGACAGCATCACCGGATTTCGGAGACGCGAACACGAGTCGGTGTAGATCTCATGCTGACGCGCCCGCGGCCCATGATTCCAGACGTTTCCGATGCGCGGGCGCGAGCGCAGCGTCGTGATTCTGGGGTTCGCCGATCGTCGCCCCTCGCGCGAGGCCTTCGCCGTGGTGCTGCGATCCATTTTCACGAGGCCGCCGCGTCAGGATCGGGTCTACACCCACACGAGTGACAGAACCCTCTCCCCCAACACCCCTGGCACCTGCCCTCCTACGTCGGGTCAATAGGTCAGGCGCGCGATCCAGCCGTCGTACCCATCCGAGTCGACCGTCATTCCTTCCACCGTCATCCCGCCAGTCGAGTCGCCACCCAGGTAGAGCGCGTGATGCGCCGGATCGGGCGCGATGAACGTCATCTCGCCGATCGATCCCGCCCGGCCGTAGCTCCGGACAAAGCGCGGCGCCTGCGTCACGTCCCAGCTCGCGATGACTCCGTCGCGCGTTCCCACCGGCGTCGCGCGCGCAGCGTCGACGCGGATCTCGCTCGCCGATAGCACGCGCGCGCTCGCGTAGAGGTTCCCCTCGACGGCGAACGTCACGAGCATCGCCTGGTCGGAGCCATCGGACGCGATCTCGTGCACCGTGAGCAGCAGCCGCACGTCAGCGCGAGCGCCACTCCCAAGAACCGCAGTACCCCTCGCATCGTCATCCTCCCGCTCAACGCGAGGCGATGCTCGCAGAAACGACCCGGAGGGTCGACTGCTGACGACGACGCTGGTCGGATGGGCCCGCCCACTCCTCGAGGCCGGCTCGACCCCATGAGGCCGGCGTCGGTCGCTCGAACGTTGAGATCGGTGCTGGCCGCGGCGTGCAGACACCCGACACCCTGAACGCGTGCGGGCGGTCGGCGTCAACGCGTCGTGGGGCGGGGCTCGGCGCTCGAGGGGCGATCGTCAGGCGCGGCGCGCGCGAGACGGAAGCTCAGCGCCCGCACACGCGCCGGCGCAGAGCAAGCGCCGTCCCGGGGTCGCGGGCTCGAATCAGGGCGACTGGCGATCGAATCCGGCGGAGGTGGTGGCGGCCCGCCGCCAGGCCTCGGCGAGCGGTGAGGCTCGCACTCGGGCGCGCGGCCGAGGAGCCACGGTACCGGGTGGAGCCGCTCGGCTACGAGGGCCTGGCGGCATCGGGCCTACTCGGGTCGAGCAAGGCAGCGTGTGCCAGTCGCGGTCGATGAGCCGAGCGGTTCAAGAGGGCTCGCTCTCGCCCTTGCTCCTGCGCTCGCCCTCGCTCTCGCTCTCGCTCTCGCCCTCGCTCTCGCCCTCGCTCTCGCCCTCGCTCCGGCTCGCCCGCCACGTCAGCGCGCCGAGCACCAGGATCGCCAGCACCAGCACCGCCCACAGCGCGAGCGTGCTCGTCCCGGTCCGCTCCCAGAAGCTCGGCACCCGGTGCGCCGGGTTCGCCGCGAGCGTGCCGAGCGTGGCGTCGTCGATCGGGATCGTGTCGAGCAGGCCGCGGACGGCCTCGATCTCGTACGTCGGCGCCTGCGCGTCGTCGTCGCCGACGAGCACGCGGTAGCTCCCCGGCGGCGCGACGAGCACGACCTCGCGCGTCGGGATCACGAGCTCGGCGGAGCGGAACACGAGCGGCGTCTCGCTCCCGTCGGTCACGAGCAGCGCGAGCCCGCCCACGCGCGTCCCCGAGTCGAGGAGCACCGAGAGCGGCGCCGCGTCCTCCCCCGGATAGCGCGCGAGCGAGGTCTGCCCGAGCTCGCGCTCGTCGCCGCGGAGGTCGACGCCGAGCACCCGCGCTCCGCGCGAGACGAGCGGCGCGTCCGGATCGAGCCGCAGCTCCGAGGGCGCGACGATCGGCGCCGGCAGCGGGAGCTCGTAGCGCGTCTCGGTCGTGCCGCGCTCGGGCGCGCCCGGCGTGACCGCCGCCTGGAGCGGCTCCGCGTCGCGGAAGAGATAAGGCCACTGCCGGCCCTCGCCGTCGACGATCCGCAGGTCCGCGAGATCCGCGCGCGCCGCGCCCAGCGTCGCCACGTCCAGCACGAAGCGGCTCGCGCCCTCGTGGGCCGCGCTCACCTCGAGCGGCGCCGCGAACGCGTGGTCCCCCGGCGGCACCGCGATTCCCGCGCGCTGGAGCGGCGCGAGCGCCGGCTCGCTCGTCCACGAGGGGCTCTCGGTGATCGGGCCCAGCGTCGCGTCGTCCGGCGTGCTGCTGCCGTCGAGCAGCTGATCGATCGCCCACGATCCCTGCAGCGCATCGAGGTCGTAGCGCGCCGCGCGCACGCGCCCGCCGCCGAATCGGAGCACCTCGGCGAACGAGAAGTACACGAGCACCGGCCGCGCGAGCACCGCGGACACCGTGAGCCCCTCGAGCGCGGGGCTGTCCTGGTCGTCGATCCGGACGGTGATCGTCGGCGTGCGCGCGGGGGGCACGCGCACGTCGACCGACTCGATCGAGCCGTCGCCCGGCACGCGCCAGATCGTCGCGTCGACCGTCTGCGCGGGGGTCTCGACGCGCACGCCGCGAAGGAATGCGGTCGTCGTCGTGGTGAAGCGCAGCGCTTCGGGCGCGACGCCCTCGGGTCGCGTGATCACGAGGACGGTCTGCCCACCCTCGCGCGTGCGCGACGCGATCTCGAGCGGGATGACGAGCGCCTCGGCCGAGCGCGCGCCACGCGTCGCGACCCAGCGGAAGGTCGGCTCGAGGAACCCCTCGCTACCCGTGAGCTCTACGCGCACGCGATCGGTCCCCGGCGCACGGACCGGCACCGTGAGCCGCTCGCGCGTTGGAGCCTGGAAGCGGAACACGCCGCGCCCTCCGATTTCTCGCTCCGTCCCGTCCGCGGCGACGGCGACGACGCGCACCTGCGTCACGAAGTGCGCGGCGCTCGCGTCGAGCACGACATCCCACGCGGCTCGCGAGGGCGGATCGCCCGGCCCGGCGAGCTCGTAGCTCTCGTGGAACGCGATGGGCGTACGCGCGGGCCCCTCGATCTCGTGCCGCAGCGTCTGCATCGTCGGCGCGGCGAGCGAGGAGACGATCTCCGTCTCCGGCGTGAGCGCGCGCGTCGCGCTGTCGAGCATCCAGGGGACCTCGACGTTGCTTGGGCCGTAGAGGCGCACGTCCGAGAGGTCCGGCCGGCACACCGCGAGCACGTCGGCCGAGAGCGGCAGTCGATGCGTCGTGGCGTAGCCGTCATCGCTCGTGACGACCGGCGCGGCGTGCGAGAAGAGGCGGCCCGGATCGGCGGGATCGGTCTGCGCGAGCGCCACGCTCGGCGCGAGCAGGACGAGAGCGAGCGCGGCGCGCTTCATGGCGGGGCCTCCGGGGCAGTGGGAGCGGCTGTCTTCTTCGGGCGGCGGAACACGAAGCGCTGGTAGAGGAGCGAGATGGCCATCATGGAGACCGCGAGCCCGACGAGCGAGGCGACGCGGTAGAGGTCGTGCAGGTGCGAGAGGTCGTAGAGGAAGACCTTGAAGCACGTGACCATGATGAGGACGAGGCTCGTCCAGCGCAGCCCCGAGGACTGCCGCCAGACGCCCAGCGCGAGCAGGCCGAGCGCATAGATCGCCCAGGCGATCGAGATCGTGAGGTCACGCGCGGGCATGTGCTCGGTGGGGATCGAGAGCGCGGGGCCGCTGGCGAACCAGTCGAAGATCGCGAGGTTGATCCACGCGAAGACCGTGGCGAGGGCGCCGGCGAAGAGCGTCCGGGCGAGCCACGGCGTCCTCGACGGATAGAGCGTCTGCTCGAGCGGCCGGAGGCGCTCGACCTCGAGCGGCGCCAGCGCGAGGTAGCCGGCGATCATCGCCGCAGCGGGGACGAGATACGTGTACGCGATCCAGTTCACGACGCGCAGCTCGCCGCGCGGGTAGTAGCCGAGCACGTAGGGGTTCACGAGGAGCCTCGTCGCGACGGCCGCGAAGAGCAGCGCCGCGAGCCACTTGAGGCCCGCGTGGTCGATGCGGCGGAAGAGCCAGAGCACGGCGGCCCCCTCGAGCGCCCAGCCGATCGTGAGCCACTCGTTCGAGAGCTGGAGCGGGATCGCGAGCGTCACGAACCCCGCGGTGATCGCGGCGGGCCAGGCGAGCGCGGTGCGCCGGGTCGCGTCGTCGCCCGGCCCGCGTGCGCGCGCCAGCCAGAGCGCTCCGAGCGAGACGGCCGCGAGCGACACGGGCAGGACGCCGATCGCCCCGGGGCCGAAGGCACGGAGCCACGCCTGGCGCATGACGACGAAGTACGCGGGACCGGCCATCGCCGCGGCGCGCCACGCCCATGCCTGGGCGCGATAGCGCTGCCCCGCGACCGCGGGCCACGCCGCGAAGAGCACGACGGCCACGGCGAGCAGCGCGAGCGAGGGGAGGGCGTCGTCGTGGCCGCCGCGATCGAAGACCACGACGGAGGCGGACACGGCCGCGAGCGCGAGCGCCCCTGCGGTGTAGCCGGGGATCGCGAGGCGGCTCGCGGAGAAGAGCACGAGCAGCGCGAGCGCGAGCTGTCCTCCCAGCTCGATCGGTACCGAGGGCGCCCACGACTCGGACACCCGGAAGAGCAGGAGCGTGAGCGCGGCGACGGCGGCCCCGTGATCGGCCCCGCGGCGGCCGGAGTCGCTCCGCGGTACGAGCGCCGGGACGTGGAAGAGCGCGAGCAGCACCATCGAGAGTGCGCCGAAGAAGGACTCGTCCGCGGCGGGCGCCGAGGTCTCGACGGCGAAGAGTGCCGTTCCGAGCGAGAGCCCGGAGAGCACTCCGATCCAGCCCCGGCCGGGCAGCTCCGCGTGCCGCGTGGAGACGAGCGCCGAGACCACGGCGATCGCGACGAAGGGCGCGAGGGAGCTCGTCGCGCTCAGCGTCGCGAGGATCGAGAAGAGCGCGCCGCCGTAGAGCACCACGAGCGCCGCGGCGCCGGCGACGGACGAGCTGCGATCGAGCTCCGCGTTCGCGTGCAGCACGAGCGTGAGCACGACGAGAGTGGCGACGAGCTCCCAGGCCAAAGCGGTGTCGAGCGGGTGGCCGAACATCCAGACCGCGAGGACGCCGAGCGCGCCGACGGCTGCGGCGAGCGTGACGAACGGGGCGCTGGCGCGCCGGGCGACGAAGAGCGCGCCGAGCACGAGCACGACCAGGAGCGGGCCGACGACGTAGAGGTGGTCGGCGAGGATGTCCCGGCCCGCGAAGGACAGGGCGAGCAGGAACGGGAGCACCGTCGAGGCCGCGGCGAGGATCGACCTCTCGGCGGACTCCTCCTCGCTCGCGGCGTCTCGACGCGCGCGGAGGGTCACGTAGCCGCCGTAGAGCGCGCCGAACACCAGTACGATGCCGATGCCGATCACGCCCGTCTCCGACGACATCCGCACTCCGACCCAGCCGAGCTGGTAGAGCGCGGTGCCGCCGAGCGAGAGCCACGCGAGCGCGGGCCAGCGCTTGCGGTAGCCGAGCCAGAGCAGCCCCACGTCGAGCAGCAGCAGGTACGAGAAGAGCGGTACCGGCCGGTCCTCGCCGGTCGAGAGCGCGATCGGCGTGAGGAAGCCGCCGGCGAGCCCGAGCACCGCGGTCGCGAGCGAGTCGCGTCGCGACGAGATCGCGGCGCACGCGGCCGTCACGGCGACCATGAGCAGGCCGGCCGCCCACGAGGGGACGAGGTCGTAGATCGCGTGTGACGCCCAGCTCGCCGTGTAGAGGATCGCGATGCCCGCGCCCGCGACCCAGCTCGTGAGGACGGAGTACTCCTCGCGCTTCCACTCCGAGACGGCGAGGCAGCCCAGGCCGACGAGCACGCCAAGCACGACGCGCATCGCGGGACCGATGAGCCCGTGCTCGATCGAGTACTCGAAGAAGTAGGCGCCGGCGATCGCGAGGAAGATCGCGCCCGCTGCGGCGGCGCCGCGCACGCCGAGCCAGCGCTCGAGGCCGCCTTCCTCGGAGGGAGGGGGCTCGGGGGGCTCGGGGGGCTCGGGGGGC
>JBGAQA010000125.1:17265-17505 GCA_044220955.1 Sandaracinaceae bacterium | reverse complement strand
GGATGCGCACGTCGTCCGAGAGGTAGATCGTCGGCTCCATGCGGAAGCGCATGTTCGCGAACGCGAGCGCGTGCTGCGAGCAGGTGCTCCAGTTGCCGGACGCGTCGAGCGTGGAGCGCCCACCGTTGCAGCCGCCCGAGATGATCGTGTGGTTGAGGACGTCCTCGGACGGGATGAAGCGGCTGAAGGGGAGGTCGGCGCCGCCCTGGTACTGCGGGTCGCGACCGAGGAAGAACGTGT
>JBGAQA010000125.1:0-17255 GCA_044220955.1 Sandaracinaceae bacterium | reverse complement strand
CCGGAGCCCTCGAGGCGCTGCTCGACGTGCTCGGGAGAGGGAAGGGCCTCGTCCTCTTCGGTCTCGTCTCCGCTCTCGCCCTCGTCTTCGCTCTCGTCCTCGTCTTCGCTCTCGTCCTCGTCCTCGTCCTCGTCCTCGTCCTCGTCCTCGTCTTCGTCCTCGTCCTCGTCTTCGCCCTCGTCGGTCGTGGTCCCGCCGCCGCCCATGTCGAGCGTCGGGGCGCGTAGCTGGGGCTCGTCGTCGTCCCAGTCCTCGTCGTCGCCCTCGTCGCCGGCCTCACCGTCGATGGTGTCGTCCTCGTCCGCCTCCGGCGGAGCGGCCGCGTCGGCCGGAGGCACGCCCGCGTCGCTCTGCGCGAGAACGGGGACCGAGATCCCGAGCCCGGTCGCGAGCGCGAGAACGCAGAAGAGCGCGTTGAGACCCACTCGCGTCATGAGGCGCCCCCTGTTAACACGGCGGAAAAGCTCGGGCAATCACGCACGTGCGAACGCCCGGTCGAAGAGGCGCACCCGCCGCAGCAGCAGGTCGAGCGCGAAGAGCCCGAGGGCCGCGAGAAACAGTGGTCCGCGGACCTCCTGGCGTGCCCAGACGTGCTCGCCTCGCGCGTCGAAGGCGTCGCGCGGGCGCTGGTAGGCGCCGCCGCCGGTCGCCGCCGCGAGGGAGGCCAGCAGATCGCCGTGGGGCTCGAGCGCGGCGTACTCGGGGGCGTACGGGTACACGAGCGAGCCGACGCTCTCGGCCACCACGTCGCCTGCGCGCCGGTGCTCGGCCGTGATCGCGTACGCGCCGAAGCGGGGCAGCCGCGCCTCGCCCTCGTAGCGGCCTGGCGCCACCTGCACGAGCGGGACGTCGAGGGTCGTGCGCCCGCCCTCGCCCTCGCCCATGGGGCCCACGACGTGCGCGACCGAATCGAGGTCGTTCACGAACGCGTCGTTCGCGTCGAGCGCGTCCAGGGTGATGTGGGCCGTGCGCCCCGACATCGACGCCTCGAGCGGGAGCGCCTCGTCGTGGTGCTGGCGCATGTGCTCGCGCACGAGCGCGCCGAAGAAGGCCGAGAACGCCGGCCAGCGCGCCCAGTCCACGGCCCAGCGGTTCTTCACGTCGCTGGTCCAGGCGAGCGTCCAGCCGAGGCCCACGCGCATGCGCCCGAGGAGCGGCTCGCCGAGATCGCTGCGCAGGATCTCCTCGGCCGGCGGCGCGCGCATCCGCGTCGCCACGTAGCCGCGGAGCAGCGGCGCGGCGTCGATCGGCACGGCGCGGAGAAAGGCCGCCGGCACGACGACGTGCGCGGCGACGTAGTCCTCGACGGCGCCGTTCTGCATCGCGGTGGTCGTCTCGTGCGTGAAGATGCGCGGGATGTTGTGGGCGTCGCTCGTGAAGTACGCCCGACCGCCGCCCGTGTCGGCGATCTCCTGCAGCAGCGCCCGGTTCACGTCGCTCCCGATGCCGACCGTCGAGATCGTGATTCCCTCGCCGCGCATCAGCGAGACGAGGTCGGAGATGCCGGGCTCCTGCGTCTGGCCGTCGGTCAGCAGGATGACGTGACGCAGGCGCGCGCGGGTCACTCCGAGATCCGACAGGGCCATGTCGAGCGCCGGGAAGATGGCCGTCCCGCCGCGCGCCGCGAGCCGCCCGATGTCGCGCTGGATCGCGACGCGGTTGCCTGCGCTCTGCATGCGGACGATCCGCTCCGGGAGCGAGTCGAAGCCGATCACGCCCAGCGAGTCCTCGGCCGCGAGCAGGTCGGCCGTGGCGCGGGCCGCCTCCTTGGCGAGCTCGATCTTCTCGCCGGCCATGGAGCCGCTGCGATCGATGACGAGCTCCAGCGCGAGCGAGGGCTGATCACGGCGGCGCTCCGGGTCCATGCGCACCGGGAGGATCCGCTCGAGGCGCGTGCCCTCCCAGCCGCCCAGGCCGAAGGCGTGCGCGCCGCCTGCCATCAGGAAGCCGCCTCCCGCCCGCACGTAGCGCTCGACGAGCGCCTGCTGCTCCGAGGAGACGGCGTCGGCCGGCGTGTCCGAGAGGACCACGAAGTCGAAGGCCGAGAGCTCCGGCAGCGAGGTCGGGAACGCGCGCGGCGAGCGCACCTCGACGTCGAGCTCCGCGGTCTCGAGCGCCCGCGCGAGGGGCAGCGGACCTGCGGGCGCGCCCTCGACGTAGAGCACGCGCGGCCGGCCCGGCACCACGACCGCCCGCTCGAGCGCGTCGTTCTCCGGGAAGCGATCGTCCGAGGCGTGCTCCGCCGTGAGCGTCGCGCGGTAGGTCACGGGGCCCGCGACGTGGACGACCGAGCGGATCTCGACGTCGGTCGAGCCTCGCGGCAGATCGATCTCGCGAGTGCCCTCGAGCCCGTTGAGCAGGCCGTTCTGGTAGAGCCGGAGGCGCACGTGCGCTGGCTGGGTCGCGCGCAAGCGAACGCGTACGGCGAAGCTCTCGCCCACGCGGACGTGCGCCGGCAGATCGAGGCCGGCCACGGCGACGTCGGCGGGCGGTCCCTCGTCGTCCAGCGCGGCGTACACGTGGACACCGCGGGCCTCGATCGCGTCGAGCTGCGCGAGCGAGCCTGGCTCCGTCTCCGCGCCGTCCGAGAAGACGACGATCCGTCCGAGGTGCCCCTCGGGCAAGAGGGCGAGCGCGAGGCGCAGGGCCGCGCCCAGATCCGTCGCGGAGCCGTCCTCGTGCCGCGCGAGCACGAGCGAGGCGGCGTCGTCGTCGATCGGGACGCGACGCGCCTCGCCCGCGAACGTGACGACGAGCGCCTCGGAGTCACCCCGCGCCGCCAGCGCCTCTCGTACGCGATCCGTCGCGCGCGCGAGGGCCGCGTCGGTGATCGAGTCCGACACGTCCACGAGGAACACGACGGCGGTGCGCGTGCGCTCGGTCGTGCGCGCCGGGTCGGCGAGAGCGAGCGCGAGCGACGCGAGCACGAGCGAGCGCACGGCGCCCGAGAGCACGAGCTGGGCCCGAGGTAGATCGGCGAGCGAGCGCGCCGCGGCCGCGAGCGTCAGCGGCAGCAGGGCCAGCAGGACCAGCGCGCGCGGCGCCCCGAGCGCGTACGGCTCGCCCGCGATCTGGATCTCGATCGCGGCGTCCGTGATCCGCCAGAGCAGGGCGCCGAGCGCCAGCGAGAGCGCTCCGCCGAGCGCGAGCGCGCGCCTCACACCGTCCACCGTCGATGGAAGGTCGCCCACTCGATCGTGAGCAGGGCCAGCACGGCGAGCGTCATCCACTGCCAGGGGAGGCGCGCGCCTTCGTCGATGGGGGTGAGGGGCTCGCCGGCCGCCCTGCCCAGATCGAGCGTGTGCGTCGTCAGGTCGAGCTCGCTCGACGACGCGAGGCTGGCGGCGACCAGGACGAATCCAGCGTCGGTCTCGACCGTGTGGAACCCGGCCCGCTCGAGGCGGATCGCCGCACGCCCGTCGCCGATCGGCAGCGCGACCGCGCCGAGGTGCGCCTCGGTCGCGCCCGATGGCAGCGCGACGTCCGCGACCGCACCGGTCGCGACGCTGCCGCGGTAGGCGGCGTCGACGGGCGCGAACGAGTCGATCGCGTCCAAGAGGAGCAGCGGGAACGCGGGCCGCAGCGGCAGGTCGCTCTCCCTCACGTCGAAGGTGAGCGCCACGAAGCGGTGGCCGTCGCGCTCCCCGCGGACCAGGAGCGGTCCGCGCGCGTCGGCCGCCACCACGACGTCGTCGGCGGCCTGCCGGACGAGCAGCGCACGGGCCACGTTCACGTCGGCGAGCGCGGCGTGCCGCAGCAGGGGGTCGTCCTGACGCAGCCGATCGAAGAAGGGCCTCTCCATCACGCCCGTGACCTCGAGGGGACCGTTCGGCGCGTCGGGGCGGATCCAGATGGTGTCCGTCGCGGCGGGCGCGGGGGGGACGAAGCGATCGAGGATGGCGACGTCGAAGGGCTCGGGCGGCGGGAAGTCGGGGGGCGCGACCTCCCGGACGTCGAGGTACTCGTCGAGCAGCAGCGCTGCCTCGAGGTAGATGTCGTCCTCGCTGACGACGACGACGCGCACGCGCCGTCGCGGCGCGACTCGCGCGTAGGCATGGTCGTCGGCGGCGAGCGCGTCGTGCGCGCCTCCGCGGAGGCGCAGGCGTGCCTCGAGCGCGCGGTCGACCCCGGTGAGATCCTGGAAGAAGCGCCTGACACGGGCGCGGGGCCCGACGTCGACGGGGATCACGTCGACCGTCTCTCCGTCGCCGAGCAGCTCGACCTCCAGCGCGGTGGGCGCATCGCTGCCGCTCGTGAGCTCGAGGAGCACCTCGTTGCGGCTGGGGTCGAGCGGGTAGCGTCGGACGGAGAGCGCAGTGATCGCGACGTTGGGAGCCGCGTGGCCGACGAGCACGTGTCGCGCGGGAAGCGTCGCGGCCGTGAGGAGCGCGCGCGCCTCCGCCTCGCGCAGGACGGCGCCGTCGCTGATCACCACCAGCTCGCGGTGCGCGCTGCCCTCCGTCACGTCGCGCGCGAGGCGGGCCGCTGCCTCGGCGTCGGCCGCCACGTCGAGCGGCGCGAGCGCGTCGATCGCGGAGAGGAGCGCGGCGTGATCGCCGGTGGCTGCCGAGCGGGGACGCGCGTCGCTGCCCATCGCCACGATCAGCGCACGGTCGGAGGCGCCCAGGCCGCGTACGATCGCCCTCGCCTCGTCGCGCGCCAGGGTCATGCGCTCGCCTGCGCCCTCCGCCGCCCCCATCGACGCGCTCACGTCGACCGCGATGACCACGATGCGCTCGCTGCCCGCGTGTCCGCGGTCGCGCGGATCTCCGAACGCGCCGGAGACGAGCGCCACCACGAGCAGCGCGAGCAGCCACGAGAAGATCCGCTTGAGGCGCGCGAAGAGGCGGCTCGAGCGCTCGTCGGCGATGGCCTCGCGCCAGAGGTGGACGAAGGGGACCTCGATAGGCCTCCGGCGCAGCGCCATGAAATAGAGGAGCGTCACCACGCTCGCCGAGATCGCGAGCGCGGTCCCGACCGCCTCCGCAGACGCGCCGGCGAGCACCCAGCTCACGGCGACACGCCCGACGCCCGGGTCATCCGACGATTCCTCCGCGCCGGAGCAGACCGAGGACCACGTCGTCCCAGGGGTGCTCGACGTCGACGGTGACGAGGGGCACGTGCTTCTCCGCCGCGAACGCGTGGATGCGCCGCTCGTGGCGCGCGTGTGCCTCGCGGTAGCGCTTCAGCACCGACTCGGTGATCGTGACCTCGCGCCGCTCGCCGGTCTCGCCGTCGACCAGGACGACGTCGCCGTGGAGGGCGGGCGAAGCGTCGCGTCGATCGACGAGGTGCAGGATGCGCGGCTCGAAGCGGCCGTGCCGGAGCACGTCGATCCCGGGCTCGAAGCTCCTGGGATCGTAGAGGTCGGAGATGACGAGCACCACGCCGCGCCGCTTGTTCTGCGCGACGAAGGTCCGCATCGCCGCCCCGAGATCGGTCCGGCCGCCCGTCGCGGCGCCCCGGAGGAACTCGAGCACGCGGAAGATGCGCGCCTTGCCGCGCATCGCGGGCAGGCGCGCGACGACGCGGTCGGAGAACGTGGTGATCGAGACGCGGTCGAGCGCCGCGAGCGAGACGTACGCGAGGGCCGCGGCGAGGCGCTTGGCCTGGAGCAGGCGCGGGCGGGCCCCGAGCGTCATCGAGGCGGAGACGTCGAGCGCCACGTAGACGCTGAGATCCTCCTCCTCCTCGAAGAGCCGGGTGTGGAGGCGCTCCGATCGCGCGTAGAGGCTCCAGTCGATCGCGCGAAAGTCGTCGCCCGGCGCATACTGACGCGTGTCGGCGAGCTCGATGCCGGCGCCGGTCTTCTTGCTGCGCCGCTCGGCGCGGGTCTTCCCGTCCACGGTGCGCCGCGCCACGATGGCGAGCGACTCGAGCCGCCGCAGGAAGGACTCGTCGAAGAGATCCTCCGCGGCTCGCTCGGGCTCGGGCGCGCGCCGGGTGCCGAAGGGCCACACGGTCCGGAGTGTGCGCGAGCCCGAGGGCGAGGGCGAGGGACACCCGAGATCGATCGCGTGCGGCGTGGGCTCAGGGGCCGCGCAGCTCGTCGCGCACCTGCTCGATGGCCGACGCCAGGTCGGCGGAGCGCACGGCGCCGTGGCTCACCCGCTCGAGCGTCTCGCACGCATCGATGACCGTGGCCCCGACGTGCGGCCGCGCGCGGCGGCTCGACATCATCGCCATGCTCGTGAGCACTGCCCGCGCCGCGGACGCACGGAAGCCGCTGCCCTCGATCACGAGCGCGAACTCCGTGAAGAACTCGGGGAAGTGCGCCGAGATCGCGCGCGCCTCTGCGTTGGGCATGGGCGAGCCAGGTGCCGAGACGGCCATCATCCAGAGACGCCGCCCCGGGGTCATCCGGGCGCGCGCTGCGCACCACTCGTGGATTCGCTGGAACGCGCTGGTGGGTGTGTCCCGCTCCCAGAGCTGCACCAGCACGTCACCCGCTGCGATGACCGCATGCGTGGGCGGCGACCAAACGACGCGCTCGATCGGAATCGGCATGGCGCGCGAGGCTAGTACGAGAGGCGCACCGTCGCGCCGCGAATTCCGCACTCGCCCGAGATCCGTGGGACTCGATGGCGGGGGCGGCACCCGCAGGTACGGAGTTTGCGCGCGCGAGCGGCCGCCGCCCCGCGGCACCCGCGCCGCGCTTCGTGTTAGACGTCGTGCGTGCTGCACCGTCGCTCGCTGCTCGCGCTGCTCGCGCTGCTCGCCGTGCTGGCGGCGCTGATCCTCGTCTACTACGCGCGCACCACGACCGCGCGGCCGCGCGAGGTGCGGATCGCGACGGGGATGCGCGGCGGGACGTTCCTCCCGCTCGGCGAGACGCTGGCGCAGGCGTTCTCGCACGATGCCCCCGGGACGCGCTTCGAGGCGATCGAGAGCCCGGGCAGCGTGGCGTCGCTCGGGATGCTCGAGCGCGGCGAGGCGCAGATGGCGCTCGTCTCGAACCACGTGCCGGCCTCGACCCGTGTGCGCCTGATCGCGGTGCTCTACGAGGAGACCCTCCAGATCGTCGTCCGGAGCGAGAGCGGGATCGCGACGCCCTTCGACCTTCGTGGGCGGAGGGTCAGCGTGGGGGCCGATGCGAGCGGAACCGAGAGCATCGCCGAGTCCGTGCTACACCACTTCGGCCTCGGCGACGCGGACCTCGACCGGCGCAACACGACCACGACGGAGGCCGCCGAGCAGCTGGAGCGCGGCGAGCTCGACGCGGCGTTCTTCGTGGCGGGGATGCGCACCCCGATCGTCGACCGGCTGCTCGGGCAGGGTGACATGCGCCTGCTCTCGCTGGGGATGCCCGGGGTCGTCGGCAGCTCGCTCGAGGGCATCCGGCTCGACGCTCCCTACTTCGCGATCGCAGCGATCCCGGAGCATGCCTACGGGCGGCAGCCCGACGCGCCGGTCGGGACGATCACCGTGCGTGCGTGCCTGGTGGCCCGCGCCGATCTCGACGAGCAGCTCGTCTACGACGTCGCGGCGTCGCTCTTCGACCACAAGGTCGAGCTCGCGACCCAGCAGGGGCTCCTGGCGCACCTCACCGAGCAGTTCGACCGCGGGCTCTCGCCGTACGCGCTGCACCCGGGAGCCGACCGGTACTACCGGCGCCAGGATCCCTCGTTCGTGCAGCGCTACACGGATCAGATCAGCCTCTTCGTCACGCTGGGCGCGCTCGCCTGGTCGGCGGTGACGGCCTTCCGCAGCGCTCGACGCGCCGCTCGGCGGGATCGCGTCGAGGCACGCATCGCGGAGATCCAGGCGATCGCGGCCCGCGGTCAGGCGAGCCCGGACGCGCGCGGCCGGCGAGAGGCGATCGAGGCGCTGGTCGCGGCGCGCGATCGAGCGATCACCGAGCTCGCGGCCGAGAAGCTCGACGCCAACGACTCGTTCGTGATCCTGCAGCAGTACGTCGCGTCGCGCATCACCGAGCTCGCTCGCGACGTGTCCGGCGACGCCGACGACGCGTGATCCCGTCCTCGTCGATCGAGTCGCGTGGCGCGCCCCTCCGTCAGGGCCGCTTCCAGAGGCGCGTCGTGTACGGCGTCGAGTACATGGAGTGCTCCTGCGCCGTGCGCCCCTCGTACGTGAGCTGCAGCCGGAGGTCGCCACCGAGCTGGGTCACCCGCGCGCCGTACTTGCTCGCGTCGGTGCCGAAGCCCTGCACGCGGGTCTCGCCGCCGAACACCGTCGCGCGCGCGAGGTACACGATCGTGTCGTCGATGTGTGGGCGGTTGACCGTCATCGAGGCCGTGAGGTGCGCGACGCCGCGCTCGTCGAGCTCCGTCTCGAGCGCTCGCGCGGTGTTGAGCATGCCCTGCACGGCGATGATCGAGGACGCGACCGCGGGCGAGACGTTGATCCCTTCCTCGCTCTTGACGCCCTTGCTCGAGAGGAGCGCGAAGTTCGCCTCCCCGAGATCGCCGCGGATGCGGCGGTGGACGCCGTTCTTCTCGTTGAACGCCGTGATGGTCCCGACGGCCGCGCCGCAGGCCGTGCGCGGCTCGCGCCACTTCGACTCCTGGGTCCGGCCGATGACGAGCGAGCCGCCGGTCTCGAGGCGCCCGACGTGCGTCTTGAGGTCGATGTTGACGAGCAGGTAGGAGGCCGGGTGGCCGTCGTAGAGGCGCGCCCGGATCGGCTCGTCCAGCATGTGCGCGACCGTGACGTGCGCGAGCGTGTTCCCGTCGTCGGTGCCGCCGCCGGTCGGCGAGAACGCCTCGAGCTTGTACTCCCCGACCTCCGACATGGTCGCGAAGCGGGCCGCGACGACCTGCTCGTAGGACGTGGTGGCCTCGCCCTGGTGGATGCGGTCGCCGCAGTTCGTGTGCGCGAGCGTGGTCATCACCGTCGGCAGCGAGAGGTCGGCGCCGCACGCGACGACGTCGCCTCCCGTCTCGGCGAGCTGCAGCTCGTCGCGCAGCAACTGCAGACCGTTGACCAGCACGTAGCGGTCGCTGACGATCTCGTTGAGGTAGACGCGGTACGCGTTGTGCTCGACGCCGAACTCGGCATCCAGCGTCCAGAACTTCTCCACGCGCGCTCGCGCGTACGACGGGTCGAACGTCATCGGACACGATCCTCCTCGCGGGAGGGGGAGCCCCCCCGCCGATGGCCCACGCACGGAGTACCACGGGCCCGCTCCGCCGGGAACCGGTGAGGGTCGCGGTCGCCTCTCGCGCCCTCGGTGTCATGCTCTGCCCGATGGCTACTCACCGGGTCGAGCGCCAGCTCCGCGACGTCGAGGGCGTGCTGGTGCGCGCGCGCAGGGAGTGCGAGAAGTTCTACAGCACGTGGGACGGCGACGCGCGCGGCGGTCGCTACGCGCTCCGCACGCCGGTCGGCACGATCCGCGGTGCGTACACGATCGACGACACGGGACACGCGGTCTTCGAGATCGAACAGAAGCCCGTCCTCTTGCCCATGGCCGTGATCGAGCGCGTGCTGGACGAGTTCCTCTCGGTCGGCTGACGCTCGGCGGGGACGGGGGCGCCGCCCCGCGCGCTCACGCGGTCTCGGGCACCGCGGCCAGCACGTCGTCGAGCAGCGCGTCGACCTTCACGCCCTCGGCCTCGCCCTCGAACGAGAGCAAGACGCGGTGGCGCAGCGCGGGCTTGAGCACGCGGCGGACGTCGTCCGTCGAGGCTGCGAAGCGCCCGTCGCCGAGCGCGGCGATCTTGGCGGCGAGCAGGCACGCCTGTGCGCCGCGGGGGCTCGCCCCGTAGCGGACGAAGCGCCTCACCCTCTCGGGCGCGCCGGCGTTCGTCGGGTGCGTCGCCTCGAGCAGGCGGATCGCGTAGTCGGTCACGTGCCGGGTCATCGGGACGTCGCGCGCGAGCGCGCGCATGGCCAGGACGCGCTCCTTGCCCATCACCTTGGAGACCTCGGGCAGCTCGCGGCCCGTGGTGCGCTCGAGGATGGAGTGCAGCTCGTCGCGGGACGGGAAGCCGACCTCGAGCTTGAACAGGAAGCGGTCGAGCTGCGCCTCGGGCAGCGGGTAGGTGCCCTCCATCTCGAGCGGGTTCTGCGTCGCGAGCACGAAGTAGGGCTCGTCCATCGCGTACGTGACGCCGCCGATCGTGACGGCGTGCTCCTGCATGACCTCGAGCAGCGCGCTCTGGGTCTTGGGCGTCGCGCGGTTCACCTCGTCGGCCAGGACCACGTTCGCGAACACGGGACCCTTGCGGAACTGGAAGGCCCGCTCGCCGCCCTCGCCCACGGCCAGGATCGTCGTGCCCAGAACGTCGGACGGCACGAGGTCCGGGGTGAACTGGATCCGGGAGAACTCGAGGTCGACGGCCTCGGCCAGGCTCCGGACGAGCATCGTCTTGCCGAGGCCGGGCACTCCCTCGAGCAGCGCGTTCCCTCCCGCCACCAGGCAGGTCAGGAGGCCGTCCACGATGGCGCGCTGACCCACCATGCGCTTGCCGATCGCGGCGCGCAGAGCGTCGAGATCCTTGCGGAAGGCGTCCACCTCGCCGCGCGCGACGTCTCTTTGCTGGGTCATCGGTGGGCGAGCATAGCGCCGGTCGATCGGTCGGGCTTGAGGTGCGGGGCGCGGGTGGCTACACAAGCGGTGAGGGAGAGCCGATCCATGTCCGTACCGTTCGTGACCGACGCGACGTTCGAGCGAGAGGTCCTGCAATCCGAGCTGCCCGTGCTCATCGACTTCGTCGCGGACTGGTGCGCGCCGTGCAAGCAGCAGACGCCCATCGTGGAGGAGGTCGCGCGCGAGCTCGAGGGCCAGATCAAGGTCGTCAAGATCGACGTCGACAAGAGCCCGCGCGTCGCGGCGAGCTTCCGGATCCAGTCGATCCCACAGCTCTTCGTGATCGCCGAGGGGCAGGTCGCGGCGCAGTGGGACCGCGGGCTCGCGCCGAAGAAGACGATCCTCGAGCTCCTGCGTCCCTTCCTGCCCCAGGCGCCGAACGAGCTGAAGCCGGCCGATCTCGCGCAGCTGCTGCAGCAGAAGCGCGTGACGCCGGTGGACGTGCGGGAGGCGGCGGCGTTCGCGCGCTATCACATCCCGGGGGCCGTGAACGTCCCGCTCGAGGAGCTCGAGAAGCGCGCGGGCGAGCTGGTGCCGCGCGACGGGAAGATGCGCGTGCTCTACGCGCGCTCGACCGACGAGGCGCGCGAGGCGGTGGAGAAGCTGGTGAAGCAGGGCCATCAGCTGGCGTTCCTCGCGGGGGGGTTCCTCCACTGGGAGGCCGATGGGCTGCCCGTGGAGCGGGGCACCCCGGCGAACTGAGCGCGAGAGCGAGTCGCAGCCGAGACCCGGCCGAGCGAGAGCGAGCCGCGGGCGGAGCCCGCCACAGGCAACATCGGCGGCGCGCAGCGCTGCGCAGGTCGTCGACGCGTGGCCCGGCCGCGAGGTGCTGCTTCCGAAACCCGAGCGAGAGCGAGAGCGAGAGCGAGAGCGAGAGCGAGAGCGTGTCCCTTCTTCAGCCACCCCGACTGCCGGAGGTCGAGCCCCCTGATCGGCTCACGCCATCGCGATCGACGATCGCCGTCGTCGATTCGCTTCCCGGCACGCCGATCGCCGCGCACCTCGCGTCCGTCCTGCTCGGCGCGATCCGCGCGCGCCTGCTCGTTCGCCACAAGCGAGGCTTCGACCTCACGGGCCCGGGAGCCGCTGCGGCGCACCCGGACTCGATCCTGGACGCGACGCGCGCGCTCCTCGCCGCGCTCCCGCCGCACGACGTTCTCATCGCCGAGGGGCCCGCGCTGCTCGCAACGCTCGACGTCCGCCTCGCGATCCTGGGCACCCCCTCTCCCTCACTCGTCACGCTGGACCCCGACGTCCGTGCGCTCCGCGACCGATTCGGCCTCGTCCTGCACGACTTCCGGCCGAGGACGCTCGACCTGCTCGCGCTTCGCTGAATTGCCCGCGCTCCGGGCCCGCGTACTACGATGTCGGTCCTGCCGTGAGCGCCGACGACGACATCGATCGTGAGTACGCCGCGTGGGGTGACGATACCGGCGACGAGGGCGGCACCGAGGTCGTCGCCTCGCTCGAGCCGGGCACGTTCTTCGCCGATCGCTTCCAGGTCGACGGGCGGCTCGGCATGGGCGCCATGGGCAAGGTCGTGACCGCGATCGACATGACCACGAACCAGCGTGTCGCCCTGAAGGTGCTGCACCGGGAGAAGGCCGCCAACCGCGAGGCCGCCGAGCGCTTCACGCGCGAGGCCGAGGTGCTCGCGCGCCTCGGGCATCCGGGCATCGTCCGCGTCATCGCGTCCGACAAGATCGCGGACGGCACCCGCTGGCTCGCGATGGAGCTGATCGAGGGCGACACGATCGCGCAGCGCCTCCGCAAGAAGGGCCCGTTCACGCCTCAGGCCGCCTACGAGGTCGTCAGCATGCTCTGCGACGCGCTCGACGCGGCGCATCGCGCCGGCGTCGTGCACCGGGATCTGAAGCCCGAGAACGTGATCCTCCCCGCGAGCGGCTCGCCGCCTTGCAAGATCCTCGACTTCGGGCTGGCGCGCATGACGCAGATGAGCGCCGACCGGCTCACGCGCGCCGGCACCATCCTCGGCACGCCCCGCTACATGGCGCCGGAGCTGATCGAGTCGCTGAAGGACACCGACCATCGAGCGGACGTGTTCGCGGTCGGCGTGATCGCGTTCGAGATGATCACCGGCAAGTCGATCTACGCGGCCGAGGACGTCGGCCAGCTCTTCGGCGCGATCCTCGAGGGCCGCATGCGCTCGGTCCACTCGCTGCGTCCCGATCTGCCGGCGGCGCTCGACGCGGTCATCGCACGGGCCGCGATGCGCAAGCCCGCCGATCGCTACCAGACCGCCGGCGCGTTCGCCGAGGCCTTCGCGGCGGCCGCGGGCGTGCCCTCGCAGCGGAGCCAGCTGGGCGGGCAGATGTTCGACGACCAGACCAGCGTGGAGTCGCTCGCCGGCGCACCGCTCGTCGATCCTTTCGCGCCCTCGCTCCCGCGGCCGGGCAAGCTCCCCGGCGCGGCGCCTGCGGTCTCGGTCGTCGCGATCGCGCCCGTGCGGACGGTCTCCGATCGGCCCAGGCCGCAGGAGTCGATCGGCACTCCGCGCGTGTCGGCTGCGCGCCTCGTCGGCTCGCAGAAGCGCACGATCGAGGGAGCCGTGGCGCCCTCGCAGCCGCCGCCTGCGGGCTCCTCGCCGTCGACCTACGGGGGCCCGGCCGTACAGCCCGCGCGGCGCGCCGAGACGGGGCCGCTCTACGTCGCCCCGGCCGCGGCTCCGTCGAGCCCGCTCGCGCAGACCGTGATGCCCGTGGTGGCGATGCAGCCGGAGGGGCAGCGCCCGTTCTCCGATCGACCGCCACCCTTCGCGGGCGCCGACCAGAAAGCGACGAGCGTGTTCCCCCCGCGTCCGCGCTCGTTCACGCCGCCCCTCGGGATGGAGAGCTCGCGGCCTCGGATCCCCGCGCCCGTGCTCGCGCCGCCCCCGCAGACGCAGAAGAAGGGCAGTCGCGCCTGGCTGTGGATCGGCCTGGCCATCCTCGTGGTGCTCGCCGCGGTCGGTGTGGGCGTCGGCCTCCGCTTCGCGATCGAGCACGGGATGCTCCCCCGTCGATGACGCCCCCCGACGGAACGCGCGTGCTGATGCTCCACACCGGCGGGACGATCGGCATGCGCGAGGGCGCGCGGGGCTACGAGCCCGCGCCCGGGTTCCTCCGCGCGCTCATCGCCACGATGCCGCAGCTCTCGGACACCACGGCGCCGCGCCACGGGCGCGACTTCGTGACGCCCCCGTTCGCGAGCGGCCGCCGCGCGTACTACGACTTCGTCGAGTACGACCCGCTCCTCGACTCGGCGAACCTCGATCTCTCGCACTGGGCGCGCTTCGCCGACGACCTCGCCGCCCACGAGCCGAGCTACGACGCGTTCGTGCTGCTGCACGGGACGGACACGATGGCGTTCACCGCGTCCGCGCTCTCCTTCGCGCTCGAGGGGCAGAAGAAGACCGTCGTGCTCACCGGGTCGCAGGTTCCGCTGTACGCGCTCCGCAGCGACGGCCTCGACAACGTGCTCGGTGCGCTGCGCGTCGCGACCGAGCCGCCGATCCCGGAGGTGACGCTCTTCTTCCGGGACCGCCTGCTCCGGGGTAACCGCGCGACGAAGCACGACGCGGTCGGGCTCGACGCGTTCGTCTCGCCGAACCTGCCGCCGCTCGCGGAGTTCGGGGTCGATCTCGAGGTGCGGCGCGGGCTCGTGCTCGCGCCCGACGCGCGCCCGTTTCGCGCACACACGGCGCTCTCGCCCCACGTGGCCGCGCTGCGCCTGTATCCCGGGATCACCGAGGGCATCCTGGCGAACTTCGTGCGCGAGCCGCTCGAGGGCCTGGTGCTCGAGACGTACGGTGCGGGCAACGCGCCCGACACGCGGCGGGATCTGCTCGACGTGCTCGCCCGCGCGATCGACCGCGGCCTCTGGGTGCTCAACGTCACGCAGTGCCTGCGCGGCACCGTGAGCGGCGCTTATGCGGCGGGCCGAGCGCTCGCGGACGCGGGCGTGATCTCGGGCGCCGATCTCACGGCGGAGGCGGCGCTCGCGAAGCTCGCCTACGTGATCGGGCTGCGGCTGAAGCGCGCGGACACGCGGCGGATGCTGGGCACGCCGCTGCGCGGTGAGATGACGCCGTAGCGAGGGCGCCTACTCGAGGCCCAGCGCCGCCGTCAGCGCCGCGATCGTCTTCGTCTCGTGCGGCGAGAGCTTGCCGTCGACCAGCGCCGCCTCGAGCAGCTCGTCGACGAGCGCGCGCTTGCGGGCCTCGGGCAGCTTCGCGGCCCAGGCCTCCGCCTCGTCGAAGCCGTCGAGGTTCCTCACGCGCTGCTGCTCCGCATCGTCGAGGCGGAGCGCCTCCATCGTGCGCCCGAGGAAGGCGCGCTCGGGCTCGGCCATCATGCCGTCGGCGACGAGCACCTTGGCGATCAGGAGACAGCTCGCGACGCGGTCGTTCATGGCCGAGCAGCGTAAACGAAAACGGCGCGCCCCGAGGCACGCCGTTCACGGAGCTCCGATGAAGCGCGGCTCAATACCGCCGGCGCCAGCGGCCGCGCGGACGGCCGTAGACGCGCGGCGGGGTGACGTAGACCGGCGCGGGCGCGTACATCGGGGCCGGCGCCACCTCGACGCGGACGCCGCCGCCCCACGGGCCGATGACGAGGCCGGGCTGCACGATCACCGGCGCGCCCATGCGCGGCGGCGGCGTGACGATCGTCGTGGTCGGCGCGCTGGGCCGCGGCGCGACGGCGTAGGCGCCGCCGCCGCACGACGTCGACGCGTAGCCCGGAGGTGGGCCCGAGATGGCCATGTCGGGCTGGAGCTGAGTGCCGGAGGATGCGCCCGCCGGGATCGGGTAGTACCACCAGCGGCCGCTCCCGCAGACCCAGTAGCCGGCGACGCCGGGGCGCGCCGGGGGCACGGTGACCACGCCGCTCGAGCTCGGCGGGACGACGATCGCCTGGCCCGTCGCGCTCGGCGTCGCCGTCGGCGGCGGGGTCACCGTGACGGTCGCGGTCGAGGGGGCGGTCGTCGACGGCGGCGGCAGCGTGGGGGCCACCGTCGTCGCGGTGCTCGGCGCCGTGACCGTCGGGGTCCCGGCCTCGATGCGACCGAAGACCTGCGTCACGTAGGTGCCGTCGCCGTGCAGGATCGCGGCGAGCCCGACGTGCGTGAAGCGCGGGTTCAGCATGTTGGCGAGGTGGGGCGGGCTGGCCTCGAGCGTCGCCTCCGCCTGCGACGTGTCCGAGTGCATCGCGACGTTCTCGGCGATCTCGTCGATCGCCAGGCCCGCGGCGTGGACGCGGTCCGTCGGCGTGCCGCTCGACTCCGAGACGTGCATGAGCTGCTGGTGGTCGGCCATGTCGTGGCTGTGCGCACGAGCCGCCGCGTCGAGCCGGCCGTCGCGCGCGAGGGGACCGGCGCCCTGGGCCGCCCGGAGCTCGTTGATGCGGGCGAGCATCGCGTCCTCGCCGGCGGTGTCGTCCTGGGCGAAGGCGGTCGAGGCGGTCGAGGCGAACAGGAGCGCGCTCGCGGCGAAGAGGGCGAGGGCGAAGCGGGGCATGAGGACCTCCGAGCTGTGAGCTAGCAATGTACGAACCATCGCTGAGACGGGCGAGCGGGCAGGGAAAGTCTGCGAAAAACGGGTTCTACGCGGTCGGCCGGGGGAGCTCCCCCCGCCCGGATCGCGAACGAGACGCCCCGTTTCGCCGTGGACGCCGGTTCACGGTTGCGGCTCGACGCGCGGGGCGCCACAGAAGGAGCCGATGCGCGTCCGGCCCCGTCCCGATCTCGTCGTCCTCTCCGTCCGCGGCGAGGACGCCCGGACGTGGCTGAACGGTCAGATCACCAACGACGTGCGCGCGATGAAGGCGGGCGAGGCCGTCCGTGCGCTGGTGCTGAACGTCAAAGGGCGGATCCTCGCCGACGTGACGGTGATCGACCGCGGCGCGCCGGCCGGCCTCGCGATGGTGATCCCGCGTAGCGAGCAGGACGCGCTCCGGGCCCACTTCGATAAGTACATCATCATGGAGGACGTCGACCTCGTGCTCGAGGAGTCGCTCGGCGTCGCGGAGCTGCATGGGAGCGCGGACGGCTTCCCGGTCCCGTGGCTGGGGACGGAGGTGGTGCTCCGGATCGCGCCCCTGCCCGTGCCGGCGGACGTCGAGCGGATCCCGGAGGCCGAGGCGGAGCTCGCGCGGGTGCGGGCTGGGCGGCCCGCGTTCGGCGTCGACTTCGGCCCCACGACGTATCCCCAGGAGGCCGGACTCGAGGGCGCCGTGTCGTTCCAGAAGGGGTGCTACCTGGGGCAAGAGGTCGTGTGCATGCTCGAGAACCGCGGACAGCTGAGCCGGAGGCTGGCGCGCCTCGCGACGGACGCGCCCGTGCCGGTGGGTGCGAAGGTCCTCGACGCGAGCGGAGCGGAGCTCGGCACCGTGACCAGCTCGGTCGCCGTCCCCGAGGGCGGCGGGCTCGCGCTCGCGTACGTGAAGCGCGCTGCGTTCGAGGATCAGCGGCCGCTGGTGATCGACGGGCACGCGGCACGGCGCTGAGGGCGAGCGAGGTCGTCGAGGCGGGCGTGCGGAACCGCCTCGACCACGGTAGAGAACCGAGGCCCGCGGCGACGAACCGCGGGCCTCGGACCCGCCTACACGAGCTTGTGGAGCGTCCGCGCGATCCGGTCGAGCACGTCGACCTGCCTCGCGTCGGCCACGACGTATCCCATCGCGTCTGCGGTCTCGAGGATCGCGCG
>JBGAQA010000124.1:0-17766 GCA_044220955.1 Sandaracinaceae bacterium | reverse complement strand
TCTCGCGCGAGGCGCAGGCTTGGACGTGCGTGCATCCGGCCGCGCGCGCGGCGTCGATGGCCTCGTCGTCGAGCGTCCGGAACACGGCGACGCGATCGACGCGGGGTCCGGCGCGCTCGGCGAGCGCGCGCGCCCGCTCGACCGAGACCCGCCGAGGGGAGTCGACCAGCACGAAGCCGACGGCGCTCGCGCCCGCGTCGAGCGCCGCCTCGACGTGCTCGGGCTCGGTCAGCCCACATATCTTCACGTACACGAGCGGGCCTCCGCGCGACCGGCGTCGCGGAGCGCCCGCACGGCTCGGCCGGGATCGGCCGAGCGCATGAGCGCGGTGCCGACGAGCACGCCGCGATAGCCCGCGCGCACGGCCGCCCGCACGTCGATCTCGGAAGCGATCCCGCTCTCGGCGACCGCCTCCACGTTCGGAGGAAGCGCGCGCGCGAGCGCGCCGAGCCGCGTCCGATCGATGGCCAGCGTCACGAGGTCGCGACAGTTCACGCCCAGGAACACGCCGGTGGGCGTCCGCTCGATCGTGCGCGCCGCCCGCTCGAGATCGGCCTCGTCGAACGCCTCGATCAGCGCGAAGAGCCGCAGGGACCTTGCGGCGTCGACGAGCTCGGCCAGCTGCCCGTCGCTCAGCATCCGGACGACCAGCAGCACGCCGCTCGCCCCCGCGATGCGAGCCTCGGCGAGCTGCGTGGGATCGACGAGGAAGTCCTTGCGCATGGTCGGCACGCCACGATCGCGCAGTGCGCGCGAGACGGCCGCGAGCAGCTCGAGCGAGCCGTCGAAGCGCGTCGGCTCGGTCAGCACCGACACGCAGGCCGCGAGGCCATCCGCGTACGCCAGCGCACGCTCTGGTCCGGCGCTCGCGTCGGCCGCGCCCAGCGTCCCCGCCGACGGGGCGCGCGGCTTGATCTCCGCGATCACGCCGAGGTCGCCGAGGACCAGGGGCAGCGGCGCGGCGGAGCGCTCCGCGAGCGCCCGCAGCTCGCCCGCGCGGGGAGCGAGCGCCGCGGCGCGGGCCCGGCTCGCGCGCGTCATCTCGTCGAGGAAGTCAGACACCGGCTCGCTCGCCATCTCGCGCCCTGGCGCGGCTCGCCTCGACGAGGTTCCAGAGCAGGTGCTCGCCCTCGCCACGGTCGATGGCCGCGCTGGCGAGGGCGACGCCCTCGCGGGCGCTCTGGGCGTGTCCGGCGACCTCGAGCACGAGCGCCGCACCGAGGACGACCGCGTCGCGGTGCGGCCCCCGCTCGCTGCCCTCGAGCACCGCGCGCAGCCGGCGCGCGTTCGTGTGGGCGTCGCCTCCACGCAGAGGGGCCGCGGTGCAGCGCGCCATCCCGAGGTCGAGGGGATCGCGGACCCTCTCGTCGATCCGACCGTCGGCGACCTCGATCGCGACGAAGGGGCCGAGCGGTGTCGGCTCGTCCCAGCCCTCGGCGCCGTGGACGACGAGCGCGCGCTCGACGCCGAGGCGGGCGAGGGCGCCGGCCATCACCCGCGCGGCCTCGAGGCTGTAGGCGCCCGTGACCTGGAATCGCGGCGCGACGGGGCTCACGAGCGGCCCGAGCAGGTTGAACACGGTCCGCACGCCGAGCGCGCGCCGGACCGGCATCACGCGCGCGAGGGCGGGGTGATGTCGCGGCGCGAACAGGAACGCGAAGCCGGCGCGCGCGAACATGCGCGCCGCGTCCCCTTCGCTGTCCGGCAGGGCGATCCCGAGCGCCTCGAGCACGTCGGCGCTCCCCGAGCGGCTCGAGACGGAGCGATTGCCGTGCTTCACGATCGGTGCGCCGCACGCGGCCGCGAGGAGCGCCGCCGCCGTCGAGAGGTTCAAGCTCGACGCGCGGTCGCCCCCGGTCCCGCAGGTGTCGGCGGCCCGCTCGGCGCCCGGGATCTCCGGTCGACGCGCGTGACGCCGCAGCGAGCGCGCGAAGCCGGCAACCTCGTCGGCGGTCTCGCCCCGCGCCCGGAGCGTCGTGAGGAGCGCCGCGATCGCCGCGGGCTCGAGGTCGGTCGTCGCGAGCGCGTCCATCAGCGCCTCGGCCCCCGCCTCGTCGAGGCGCGCGCCGTCCAGCACCTGCCGGACGAGCGGGCTCACGGCACACCTCCGCTCAGGAAGCCGTCGAGCAGGCGCACGCCGTCGGGCGTCAGGATGCTCTCCGGGTGGAACTGCACGCCGTCGACCCGGCCGGACGCGTGGCGCAGCGCCATCACCTCTCCGTCGCCCGAGCGCGCGCTCACCTCGAGCGAGGCCGGCAGGCTCGCCGCCTCGACCGCGAGCGAGTGGTAGCGACCGGCCACGAGCGGCCGCGGCAGCCCGCGGAAGATCCCGCGCCCGTCGTGATCGAGCGCGTCCGCGCGTCCGTGCATCAGGCGCTTGGCGGCCACGACGCGACCGCCGGCGGCGAGGCCGAGGCACTGGTGCCCGAGGCAGACGCCGAGCACGCGCGCCTCGACCGCTCCGTCGAGCGCGGCCAGGACGACCGCCAGGGACACACCCGCGTCCTCCGGTCGCCCCGGGCCGGGCGAGATCACCACGTGCGTGGGGCGCATCCCGACGACCCCCTGGACCTCGACGCGGTCGTTCTGCACGACGTGCACGTCCGCGCCGAGGACCGCGAGGGCCTGCACGAGGTTGAACGTGAACGAGTCGTAGTTGTCGACCACGACCACCTTCGCCCGTGTCTGCGCCGGCATCAGAGCCCCTCCTCGGCGAGCCGGAGCGCGCCCTTCATCACCGCCGTCTTGGCGTGCATCTCGGCGATCTCGGCCTCGGGTCGGCTCGCCTCCACGATGCCGGCGCCCGCCTGGTATCGATAGCGGCCCTCACCGAACGAGATCGAGCGGATCGCGAGCGCGTGGTCGCTGACGCTTCCGTGGCCGAAGTACCCGACGGTCCCGGCGTAGAAGCCGCGCGCGCAGGGCTCGATCGCGTCGATGAGCTCTAGCGCGCGCGCCTTGGGCGCCCCGCTCACGGTCCCGGCCGGGAACGCCGCGGCGAAGAGATCGAAGGCGTCCTTGCCGTCCGCGAGCGTGCCGCGCACGCCGCTCACGGTGTGCATCACGTGGCTGTAGCGCTCGATCGTCCGGTAGGGCTCGACCACCACCGAGCCGGTCGTCGCCACGCGACCCACGTCGTTGCGCGCGAGATCGACGAGCATCACGTGCTCGGCCAGCTCCTTGTCGTCGGCCAAGAGCTCGCGGGCGAGCGCATCGTCGTCGTCCTGAGTCTCGCCGCGCGGCCGGGTGCCTGCGATGGGGCGCAGGTGCGCGGTGCGCCCCTCGAGGCGGACGAGCGCCTCGGGCGAGCTGCCGGCCAGCTGCACGTCGCCGAAGTCCTGGAAGAACATGTAGGGCGACGGGTTCGTGAGGCGCAGGGCGCGGTAGGCCTCGAAGGGATCGATCTGCGCCTCGCCCTCGTGGGCGAGGGAGAGGACCAGCTGGAAGACGTCGCCGGCGCGGATGTGCTCCTGCGCGCGAGCGATCGCGGCGAGCGCCTCGGGCTCGCTCATCGACGCGGTCGACGGCCCGACGCGCGTGCGCACCCGCGGTGCCGCGAGCGGTCCTCGGAGCGCGGCGATCACCTCGCGGCGCAGGCTCGCGCGCTCGACCTCGTCGCCGTCGTGGAGCACGGCGCAGCGCCGCGCGACGTGATCGAACACGAGCACCGAGCGCGTCCCCGAGAGGGCGAGCTCCGGGCCGGAAGCGGCGTGCCGCGGCGAGCGTACTCGGACCAGGCGGCGCGCGAGCTCGAAGCCCATGGCGCCGACGAGCCCGCCGGCGAAGGGCAGCCGTGCCTCGCCCGCGCGAGGCCGTGGTGCGCGGGCGAGGGCGCCGCGCAGCGCGTGCAGCAGCGCGTCACGCCCGTCGGCGAGCGGCACGGAGGTGCCGTCGATGGTGAGCAGGCCTGCCTCGAGGCGCACCTCCATCGCCTCGCCGAAGCCGATGAAGCTGTGGCGGCCGAGCCGCTCGCCGCCCTCCACCGACTCGAGCAGGTAGCGAGGGCGGAACGGCGCGAGCTTGCGGAACGCGGACACTGGCGTGTCCAGGTCGGCGGGGATGTCGAAGGGCGTCGGTCGCATCGGGGGGCCTCGGGGTTCGAGGCGCAGCCGGCGGCGATCGGGAGCGATCCACCACCGGCGGCGCCGGAGGTGGAGCTACTGGGGGGAGAACGTCTCGCGTCAGCCGCCCAGAGCCACCTCCGGCAGACGCCAATACCAGCGCGACGCCGCGTTCGCGGCGCCGGGGAGGGCGATGTGGCCGGAGGTGCAGGGGACGAGCACGCTCGGATCGTGTAACGCACGAACCCGCACGGCGTCAAATCGAACCTGTGTACAGTGGACGCGTGGACGCTCTCACCGCCGTCACCCGCCTGGCCGAGGAGATGACGGGGCGGCACTCGCTCGAGGCGCTCCTCTCGCTCATCGCCGATCGGAGCGCGGAGATCCTCGGAACGCCGCGCGTGAGCGTGCGCCTCTTGAACCCGACGCACACGCACCTGCTCGCCATCGCGCGCGCGGGAGAGCCGGTGCATGCGCGGCACGAGGACTTCCGCGTCGGCGAGGGGCTGCTCGGGCACGTCGCCGCGACGGGGCGCGTCGTCCGCACGAACGAGCCCGAGCAGCACCCCAGCTACGTCGCGCGCGCGTCGATGAGCGAGCGGCTCGGCTCGTTCCTCGGCGTCCCCATCCGCGCCGGGGCGCACGTCACCGGCGTCCTGAGCGCCGTCGGTGGTGCCGGCGTCCCGTTCACCGAGGAGCACGAGCGCCTCCTCGTCCTCGTCGCGGCGCTCTGCGCGCCCTACGTCGAGATCGCGCGCCTCGCGCGGCTCTCTCGCGCCGATCCGCTCACCGGGGCGCTCAACCGCCGCGGGCTCGACGAGACGTTCCCGGTCGACGCGGCGCCCGACGCGACCGTGTCGGTCGTGCTCGCCGACATCGACCACTTCAAGCGCGTCAACGACACGCACGGCCACGCGGTCGGCGATCTCGTGCTCAAGCACGTGACCACCATCCTCGGCGGGGTCGTGCGCGCGGGAGACGCGGTGGTCCGCTACGGGGGCGAGGAGATCCTGCTGGTGCTGCCGGGTACCGACCGCGGGCGCGCGCAGGGCGTCGCCGAGCGTGCGCGGCTCGCCGTGCGGATGTCGCCGCTGCGCGTCCCGAAGGAGCCGGTGACCGTCACGCTCTCGCTCGGCGTCGCCGAGCGTCGCCCGGGCGAGGTGCGCGACGCCCTGATCGCCCGGGCGGACGCGGCCCTCTACCGCGCCAAGGAGCAGGGGCGCGACCGCGTGGTCGTCGCGAGCTGACGCCCTGCGTCGCCAGCGCTCCGGTCGGTCGACGACGCCTCACGCGAGCGCGGCCGTGACCAGCGCGCGTGGCCGGCCCTCGAGCGCGAGCTCCAGGGCCTCGGCGCGCGCGCGCGGCGACATCTTTCCCCAGGTCTTCCTCAGGACGTCGATCACCTTCGCGTCGTCGCCCTGCTTGGACGCGAAGTCCGCGTAGTCGAGCTCGAGGAAGACGAGGCACGCGCAGTCCTCGAGCGTCTGCGACTCGGGATCGCGCGCGCGGTCCTTCTTCATCACGAGGGCCGCGACGCGCTCGGCCAGGGCTTCGCTCTGCCCCGCGCCGAGCAGGATCGCGCGCACTTCTGCGGCGTGCCGCTCGCCTGCCTCCTTGCGCCACTTCAGGTAGCCGACGCGTCCCTCGGGGAACGCCTCCCGCGGTGAGCGCCAGCGCCCGAGGTGCTGCGCTCGGACCGCGATCCGGAGCGCGTCGCTCGCGCCGGGCGCGAGCGCGTCGAGCCAGCGCGTCATGCGCTCCGCGTACACCAGCTCGCGCGGTCGGCCCTCGTGGCGCGAAGGGTCGGCCGCGTGCACCGCATCGATCCGATCGAGGATGCGCGCGAGGGCGTCGCTCACGCGGCGAGCCTACGCGCGAGCCAGCGGGCGATCCACGCCGGCGCGGCCGGATCGAGCAGGGCGCGCGTGAGCGCGACGCCCGAGGCGCCGAGCGCGAGCGCGCGATCGGCGCCGGCCTCGTCCGCGATGCCGCCGAGCGCCAGGACCGGGCCGCCCGCAGCGCGCGCCGCGGCCGCGAACGCCTCCGCGGGCAGGGCAGGCTTGCCCGGCACGTGGCCGAGCGGGCCGAGGAGCACGTAGTCCGCGCCCTGCTCGAAGCGCCGCGCCGCGCCCGCGGCGTCGTGGCACGAGCACCCCACCAGCGCGCCGGCCTCGAGCGCGGCGCGCGCGAGCGCGACCGGCTCGCCCGCCTCGGGCAGGTGCACGCCGTCCGCCGCGACCGCGCGCGCGACGGACAAGCGCCCGTTCACGAGCAGTCGCGACATCGCGGGCAACACCGCGGAGACCTCGCGCGCGAGGTCGATGAGCGCCGCGTCGCTCGCGTCCTTCGCCCTGAGCTGCACGGCGATGCGCTCGCCGCTCGTCGCGGCGGCCAGGCGCGCGAGCGCCTCGAGCACCCCCGCCGCGCGCGGGTCGACGATCACCATCACGTCGAAGGGCGCTCTCACTGCGGGGCGGGGTGCTCGGCCAGCCAGATGCGCGCCGCCTCGCAGTGCCTCGAGTCCGGGTAGCGCTCGAGGAGGTACTGCATCGCCTCGCGCTCCGCCGCCTCGTCGCCGTGCTCGCCGAACTGCTGCGCGAGCCCGTAGACGGCGTCACCCGGCGTGTCCTCGCGCGCCCGATCGGGAGGTGGCTGTGACGCGCACTGGAACGGCGCGAGGAACAGGCCGGTGAACAGGAGCGCGCGCATCAGAGCTTGCTGCCGACGACGCCTGCGATCGGAGACGAGGCCGTCGCGAAGAGCTTCCTCGGGATGCGGCCCGCGCGAAACGCCTCGCGCCCCGCCTCGACGCCCTTGCGCATCGCGCTCGCCATGAGCACGGGGTCCTTCGCGCCCGCGATCGCCGTGTTCATGAGCACGCCGTCGCAGCCCATCTCCATCGCGATGGCCGCGTCGCTGGCCGTCCCGACGCCCGCGTCCACGATCACGGGGATCTTCGCGCGCGTGAGGATGATCTCGAGGTTGTAGGGGTTGCGGATCCCGAGGCCGCTGCCGATCGGGGCGGCGAGCGGCATGACGGCGGCGCACCCGAGATCCTCGAGCCGCTTGGCGGTGATCGGATCATCGGTCGTGTAGGGCAGCACGACGAAGCCCTCCTTCACGAGGATCTTCGCCGCCTCGAGCGTGCCCGGTACGTCGGGGAAGAGCGTCTCGGCGTCGCCGATGACCTCGAGCTTCACGAGGGGCGTCCCGAGCATCTCGCGGGCCAGGCGCGCGACGCGCACGGTGGTCTCCACGTCGTAGCAGCCGGCCGTGTTCGGCAGGATCGTGTAGCCGCCCGAGACGAGGAACTTGCCGAGCTCGGCGTCCTTGCCGACGTCGACCCTGCGGACGGCGACCGTCACCACGTCGGCCCCCGAGGCCTCGATGGCGGCGCGCGTCTCGGCCATGTCCTTGTACTTGCCCGTGCCCACGAAGAGCCGGGAGCGCAGCGTCTTTCCGCCGATCGTCAGCGCGTCGTCCGTCATCTCACCCACCGCCCACGAAGTGGACCACCTCGACCTTGTCCCCGTCGGCGAGCTCGGTCGCCGCGTGGCGCGCCCGCGGGACGATCTCGCCGTTCCGCTCGACCGCCACCAGCGTGGTGCCGAGGCCGAGCGCCTCGAGCAGCGCCGTCACCGTCGCGCGCTCGGCGACCTCACGCTTCTCACCGTTCACCTCGACCTGCACGGCGCCGACGATAGCGCCGGCGGAGGGCGAGGGCGAGGGCGAGGCTCAGGCCGGCAGGCCGTCGTGGCGACGCGCGACCCGCACGGCGAGCACGATCGCCAGCAGCGCGAGCCCGGCGTTGACCATCGCGACGTGGTCGGTGGCGAGCGCGAGCCGGTCGGCGAACACGAACACGACCAGCGCGGCGAGCACGTCGCCCAGGCGCACGAAGAACGCGTCCACGGTCTGCTTGGCCTTGTACTTCACGTCGCGCGACGTCGGCAGCCAGAGCAGGGCCTTCGCGGTGTTCTCGAGCGAGTAGTCGGTCGCGTTCTCGGCGACCTTCAGGGCGCGCAGCACGACGAACGACACGCTCGCGGCCATCGCGCCGTACACGCCGAGCGCGACCAAGGGGAGCGCGAAGAGCGCGCCGCGCAGGCCGAAGCGGCGAACCAGGCGCGAGGCGACGAGCGCCTGCAAGAGCACCGACCCGACGTTCACGACGAAGTAGAAGTCGCCGTACGTTTGCCGCAGGAAGTCGGCGCGGAACGCCGCCGGGTCGGCGACGGCTCCCGCTGCCGCGAGCGCGTTTGCCGCCTCGCCGAGCACCGCCCGCGAGAGCAGGTACTCGCCCGTCGTGTTGACGAGGTTGAGCACCACGAGCAGCGCGGCGATCTCGCGCAGGTACGCGTCGCTCACGACGAGCGCGAAACCTCCGCGATCGGTGAGCGGCGCGGCGGGGACGGCGTGGGCCTCCGGACGGCGGACGATGAGGGCCAGGAGCCCGAGCTGGACGAGGAGCAGCAGCGCGGCGAGCTGCATGAGGAGGGGGATGGCGAGGCCCCCGGAGAAGAGATGCCCGGCCGCGAGGGCACCGAGCGCGGAGCCGAGCGGCGCCCCGAGCGCGACGATCGGGAAGAGCCGCTGCCCCTGGGCCTTGGGGTAGAGGTCGTTCGCGAGCGACCAGACCTGCGCGACGGAGCTCAGGACGAACACGCCGAGCCAGACGTAGAACGCGATGCCGACGTAGGGCACCTCGAAGTGCGCGAGCAGCGCGAAGAGCTCGAGGCAGACCAGGAAGAACGCGCTCGTTCCGAGCACGAGCTTGGCCCGATCCACCCGCCGGGCGACCCAGCCGTACGCGGGGATGAGGGCCATGAGCACGAGGGCCTGCGCGCCCGTCGCGTAGCTGCGCACCTCGGCGCCGCCCGTCGCGAGGATCAGCGGCTCGCGCAGCGTCTTGAGCACGTAGTACGCGAAGAGCCCCACGAAGAGCGACGACGAGAAGAGCACCGCCGTGAGCGCCTCGCCCGCGCGCACGTCGGAGAGAACGCGCAGAACACGATCGAGCCAGCCAGAGCGGTCCGCGGCACAAGGGAGGGAAGCCGTGGGCGATCGACTCATGGCTGGCGCGATCGTATCCGCGCCCTCCTTCGGACGGCCAATTGCCGGAAAAGTTCTCTCGCGGTCAGAGCGTGGTCTGGGTCCCGAGGTAGCCGCCGACCCCCTCGTACGCTGGGTTGAAGGGGCCGATCCCTTGGCCGTTCGAGGTGTGCATCCAGCGGACGGAGAGCTCGACGCGCAGCGCAGCAGTGAGCGCGTAGCCGAGCGTCCCGCCGATTCGCCAGGCGAAGTCGTAGACGTCGCCGCCCGGCGGGAAGCGCGCGCTGAACAGGAGCAGCGAGCCGGTGACGTCGGCCGCGACCGAGAGGCCCTCGATACGCAGCGGCTCGACGCGGAACAGGAACGTCGGGCCCGCACCGGCGACCGACGTATCGTATCGGCGATCGGCGAGGAGCTCGTCCGGCTGGAGGACGAAGCCGGACGCCGCCACGACGGTGATTCCCGCGTAGAGGTCGACGCCGAGCAGCTCCCAGAGCTCCACGCCCGCGACGAGGTCCAGGTAGACGGTGTCGATCTGGCGGCTCGCGCGCGTCGGCAGGAAGAGCGACGCCGACACGTTCGCGAGCGCCCCCTGTCGCGCGCGACGTGCGGCGGAACCTGCCGCGGGACCCTGGGCGGAGGCGAGCGCACCGCCCGTCGCGGCGAGCGCGAGACCGGCGGTGGTGGCGAGCGCCATTCGGGCCAAGGAGGTCACGGCGAGAGCGACCTCAGCTGAGCAGCCCCCGCTCCTTCTCGTCCAGCTCCTTCTGCGTGTGCTCCCAGCGCTCCGTCAGCTCGTCCAGCTTGCTCTGATCGACCTGCAGGCCATCGAGCAGCGCGAAGCGCTCCTTGTCGGTGAGCACCGCCGTCGCGTCGCAGAGCTTGGCGTTGCGCTCGGCCTGCTTCGTCTCGATCTCGGCGATGCGGGCCTCGAGCTCCTCGACCTTCTTCTTGAGGGGCGCGATGACCTTGTTGCGCTGCTCGCGCTTGTGCGCCTCGTCGCGACGTCGCGCTCGCTCGTCGACGGGTGCCGCAGCGGGCGCCGCGATCGGGCGCGCGTCGGGCCTCGGCGGCGGGTGCGTCGGCGACTTGCTCCTGGCGGGCGCGGAGGACTGCTTCAGGGCGGTCGCGTCCTTGGCCGCCTGCTGCAGCTTCTGGCGCTCGCGGGCCATGTAGTCGTCGAGCGTTCCCATGTACTCGGTGACCGTCCCGCCCTCGACGACCCAGATCTTCGTCGCGAGCCGGCGGATGAGCGCGCGGTTGTGGCTGACGAAGACCATCGTGCCCCCGAACCCGCCGAGCGACTCGATGAGGCTCTCGCACGAGTCGAGGTCGAGGTGGTTCGTCGGCTCGTCGAGCAGGAGCAGGTTGCCGGGGCGGACCAGGAGCTTCGCCAGCGCCACGCGCGCGCGCTCGCCGCCGCTGAGCACCTGGACGGTCTTGTCGACGTCGTCCCCGCTGAAGAGGAACGCGCCCAGCACGCTGCGCACGCGCGTCTGGCCGACCTCGCGATTCTCCGACGCCACCTCGTCGAGCACCGTGTTCTTCGCGGTCAAGAGCTCGGCGTGGTGCTGCGCGTAGTAGCCGGGCGTGACCGAGTGCCCCAGCGTGATCGCGCCGGCGCTCGTCTCGATCTCGCCGGCGATCATCTTGAGGAGCGTCGTCTTGCCGGCGCCGTTCGGCCCGATGATGCCGATGCGATCGTCGCGGTACGCGCGCAGCGTCACGTCGCGCAGCACGCGGTGCTCGCCATAGCTCTTGCCGACGCCGTCGATGCGCACCACCTCGTGCCCCGCGCGCTGGGCCTCCGGAAACGTGAACGCCATCGTGCGCCGCTTCCGGTACGTCTCGGCCGACTCCATCTTGTCGAGCGCCTTGATTCGGCTCTGGACGGCGCGCGCCTTGGTCGCCTGTGCGCGGAAGCGGTTGATGAACTGCTCGGCCTTCTCCCGCTCGCGCTCGAGGTTCTTGGCCTTGTTCTCGAGGATCTCCTCTTCCTCGGCCCGCTGCACGAGGTAGCGCTCGTAGTTGCCCGGGTACTGGCGCACGCCCTCGACCTCGAAGGTCACCACGCGCGCGATCTGCTCGTTGAGGAACTCGCGGTCGTGCGAGATCAGGACGAACGCGCGCGAATACGCCTTCAAGAAGTCGGCGAACCACGCGACCGAGGGCATGTCGAGGTGGTTGGTCGGCTCGTCGAGCAAGAGCACGTCCGGACGCGAGAAGAGCAGGGCGGCGAGCACCGCGCGCATCTTCCAGCCGCCGCTGAGCTCGCCCAGGTCCCGACCATTCTCCTCGGTGCGGAACCCGAGCCCCGCGAGGATCTTCATCGCCTCGTGCTCGGAGTAGTGCGCGTCGAAGCGCGCGAGCTCGGCGTGCAGGTCGGCGAGCCGCTCGGAGGCCGCCACGATCTCGTCGTGCGCCTCCTTCGTCGCGAGATCCTCGACCATCGCCTCGGCCGCCGCGAGATCGGCCTCGAGCGCCGCGCGCCCCGGGACGCTCTTCATCACGAAGGGCAGGAGCGCCTGGCCGCCGCCGACGGCGATGTCCTGGGGCAGCCAGCCGATGCGCACCCCGCGTGCCGTGCGGACCGTCCCCGAGTCGGGCTGCTGCTCCCCGGCCAGGATGCGCAAGAGCGTGCTCTTGCCCGAGCCGTTCGGCCCGATCAGCCCGATGCGGTCCCCCTCCGCGATTCGCAGGGAGAGCCCGTCGAGGATGGGGCGCGCTCCGAAGGAGAGGGAGACGTCTTCGAGTACGACGGTGCTCACGGCGGCGGCGTATGTAGCAGGCCGCGCGCGGAATGCGCGCCGATCGGGGGGGTGGACGGGCCGGGGGCGCGTGTGTACCGATGAGAGCGTGACGACAGCGCGCGAGCTCGCCCGAGCCCGGATGGTGGACCGGCAGATCGCGCGGCGCGGCATCGCCGATCGCCGCCTCCTCGCGGCGTTCCTCGAGGTGCCGCGCGAGGCGTTCGTCCCGCCCGAGCTCGTCGACGAGGCCCACGACGACGCGCCGCTGCCGATCGCCGAGGGCCAGACCATCTCGCAGCCCTACATCGTCGCGGCGATGGTGGAGGCACTGCACCTCGAGGGCCGTGAGCGCGTCCTCGAGGTCGGCACCGGCTCGGGCTACGCCGCCGCGATCCTCGCGCGCATGGCGCGCGAGGTGATCACGATCGAGCGCCACGCGTCGCTCGCGCGCGAGGCCGCCGAGCGCCTCGCGCGCCTCGGCTTCGCCAACGTGCGGATCCTCGAGGGAGACGGAACGCTCGGCGCCCCCGGGTACGCGCCCTTCGACGCGATCGTCGTCGCCGCGGCGGGCCCCGGCGTGCCGGAGGCGCTCCTCGCGCAGCTCGCGCCCGGCGGACGGCTGGTCATGCCCGTCGGCGCGACGCTCGCGGAGCAGCAGCTGGTGCGCGTGACGCGCGAGGGCGATGCGCTCCGCGAGGAGGAGCTGGCGGCCGTGAGGTTCGTGCCGCTCGTCGGGGCCCAGGGCTGGGCCGAGGGCAGGCGCTCCGCGGGCTCCACGGCCGCCTGAGCCGACCCGGCGCGACTCGCGGGGGCGACCGCGCGCTCAGAGCGCCAAGAGGCGCAGGTCCGCGACGTTCACGCGCTCGAAGCGGCCGCTCGCGCCGCCGGTGCCGGCGGTGTAGCGCGCGAAGTGGTCGAACGCGCTCATGTTGACGGTGGTGTCGTCGCCGACGATGGCGAGGTGGTAGGTGCGCGACGCGTCGAGCGATACGCGCACGAACGTCGAGCCGGCCCAGCGGTCCCAGTCCCCGAGCTGGGGCATGACGACGACGCCGGTGCCGACGATCGCATGGCTCACCTCGTCCTCGACGACGACGCGCTTGACCGCGCACGTGACGCCCGTGCTGATCGGTCCGGAGCCGTTGCCGTACGTCAGCTGGATCAGGTACTCGCCGGTCTGCGCCGGGCGGATGCCCGAGACGTCGAGCCGGTGGCCGGGATCGCCCCACGCCTCGTAGTGGAAGCGGCCGTGATCACTGGCGGGTGCGCCGCCGGTCGCGGCGAAGCTCGAGGCGTCGATCACGGCCACGCGCTCGCCCGCCGCTCCCCAGAAGCACGCGGGCGCGGAGTGCTGCGAGCAGCTGGGTGGCGCCCCGCCGTGGCCGCCGAAGCAGGTCTCGATCGCGTAGCAAGGCGTGCGCGGCGAGGACGCATCGACGCTCGCGTCGAGGTAGCTCGCCGTCGTCAGCCCGTCCGCGATGCGCGCGCCGTCGCGGTACACGGCCACGGTCACGTCGGCGGACGGCTCGCCGCCGAGGTCGAAGGCGAGCCGCAGGTGGCCGCTCTCGACCGTGATCGCCGAGACGGCGGGCGTGCGCGGACCGTACACGTCGTGCCAGTCGGCCGGGTCCACCGCGCGGACCGTCGCGCTCGCGCCCGCGCTCCCCACCAGATCGACGTCGATCCGGCTCGCGCCCTGCAGGGTGCCCCACGGGACCGGGCTCGCCGCCGGGCTGCCGTCGACCCGGATCGTGGAGCTGACGTACTCGCCGCCCGCGGGCGCGGCGCTCGCGGGCAGGTGGAGCACCACCGTGACGCGCCGTCCGCGCGCGGGCCAGCTCACCAGGGTCAGCTCGCGCTGCCCCGCGAAGTGCTCGCTCAGGACGTCGGCAGGGAGGTACGGCGCGACGTGCAGGCCGTCCTCCTGCGCGTCCAGGCCGAAGAGGCCGCGCGTCACCATGCCGATCCAGCCGGCGACGCTCCAGAGCTGCCGCTGCGAGCTCACGACGGGCCCCGAGAACGCGCCGTCCATCACGTACGGCAGGCCGGAGGGCAGCTCGTAGTTCTCCACGTTCGAGAGGCTGAGCGCCGCCCCGCGCACGAGCGTGCGCACGGCGTGCGTCATCGCGCCGGCGTGCCCGACCTCGCGCGCCGCGAGCGCCTCGTAGGCCGTGACGAAGGGCCACTGCGCGCGGTCGTGATAGATGGCCGTCTGCTGCTGCTGTGGCGCGATCACCGGCGCGCCGCGCGCGAAGTGCGGGTAGGCCGAGAGCGCGCGCCGTCCCTCGGACGGGCTCACGACCCCCGCCAGGATCGCGAGCGAGGTGCCGAGCAGATCGCGGCGGCGCACGGGTGCGCGATCGAGCGTGCCCGGGAGGAGCGCGGAGAGCTCGCCCGCCGAGTCGTCCCAGAAGGTCGCGTGGATGCGCGTCGCCAGCTCCGAGGCCTGGGTCGCGAGCCGGTCGTGCTCGCCCGCGTCGCCGCGCTGGGCCGCGAGCGCGGAGGCCGCGCGCAGCGCCTCGAGGTGCAGGACGTTCGTCGAGAGCGCCTCGCCGTCGGCGATCGGCGTGACGTCGCCCGCGGTGAACGCGGGGTATGTCTGCTCGCGCCAGTCGAGGAACGAGGTCTCGCCGCGGTAGAGGCCGGTGCTCGCGTCGAAGACGGCCTCGCGATCGTGAGCGAGCGTGGCCGAGAGCGCCGCGTACGCGCGATCCCGGAACGCGTCGTGGTCCGCGCCCTCGAGCTCCGGAAGGAGCCGCGCCGCCGCGAGCGCCCAGACGACGCGATCGCTCGAGACCGGATAGCTCCCGCCGGAGCCGGTGTCCTGCACGACCTGCATGCCCCCCCCGCCGCGCCGCTCGCTGAGCTTGAACGAGAGCGAGTTGAGCGCGCGGAGCGGATCGATCGCGGCGAGCGAGAGGTCGACCGAGAACGACGTGTCGCGCGTCCACACGTACGTCCAGAGACGTCCCGTCTCGAAGCAGCCGCCGCTCGGGCAGGGGAGCGCGCGTCCCGAGTCGAACGCGCCGTCGGAGATCGACGCGACGCTCGCCTCGTGGACCTCGTCGAGCGCGAGGGCGAAGAGCGCGTCGAAGAGATCGCTTCCCGTGCGAAGCGTGGGCGTGCCCGAGCGCTCGATGACGACGCGCGGGCCCGCAGGGAGCATGTCGCGGCGCACGGCGTTGCTGTCGATCGTGTACGTCCGTCGGCATGCGCTGCGGTCGTCGATGGTCACGGTCGCGCGCCCGAGCGTGTCGTCGAGCGCGTCGCTGCCCGGGGTCGCGGCGGGCGCCGTGACGCAGTCGATGGGCCCGGCGTCCACGTTCGCGTCCGGTCCGACGTCGACGGGTGCGGGCGCGTCGGGCGCTGCGTCGAGCCCCGTGTCCATCGCGGGCACGCCCCCGTCGGTCGCGGCGTCGACCCCGGGCGTGGTCGTGGGGCCGCACCCCGCCAGCGCCATCACGAGCGAGAGGAGCGCGGGTCGATCGAGCCTGACTGCCACCGAGCCTCCGTGTGGACGCCCGCGAGGGGAGCGGCCACCATGCATCGTCGATGCGAAGAGCGTCCAGCATAGCGGTCCTGCTGCTCGCGAGCACCGCTCCTTGGGCCGGCTGCGCGAGCGCACCGACGCAGTCGTTCGACGGCGGCACCGACGCGTTCGTCCGTGGAGACGCGGGGCTGGCGCGCGACGGCGCGCCCGACGCGGGCGACGACGCCGGCCCGCCCATCGACGCCGGCGCCGCGACCTGGGGCGTGCGCTCGTGCGACGTCACGCTGCGCTGGTCGGGCGGCGGGACGAGCGTCGCGGTCGCAGGCGACTTCGGCGCCTGGACGCCCCGCGCGATGAGCGACCTCGACGGGGACGGCGCGTTCGAGATCACGCTCGGCGCGGCCGACGGCCTCGTGCCGGGCCAGCTCCACGCCTACAAGTTCGTCGTCGACGGCACGTGGATCCTGGATCCCGACGCGGCGTACCGGAGGTACGACGGCGCGTGCCTCAACTCGGCGTTCCTGGCCCCGGCGTGCGACGCGGGCCCGGAGATCGTCGGTGCGCCCGTGGTCACCACCTACGACGCCGCGACGGATCGCGGCACCGCGCGCGCACGCGTCACCGTGCTCGCCGCCCACGACGGCGTCCTGCCGAGCCGCGTGACGTTCACCCTCGACGGCGCCGACGTCGCCGGCACGCTCGATCCCGAGCACGGCGCCTTCGACGTCGCGATGGACGATCTCTCGCCGGGCCGCCACGTGCTGGCGGTGCGCGCGACCGACGCGATGGCCCGCGCCGCCGAGCCGGTGGATCTCGTGTTCTGGACCGAGGAGCACGCGTGGTCGTGGCGCGACGCCTCGATGTACATGATCGTCGTCGACCGCTTCGCGAACGGTCATGCGGCGAGCGACGGTCCAGTCGGCGCGCCCGTGGAGCGCGCGGCGGACTTCCACGGCGGCGACCTGCCGGGCGTGCTGGCGGCGATGCGGTCGGGCTACTTCGAGTCGCTCGGCGTGAACACGCTCTGGCTCTCGCCGATCAACCAGCAGGCCACGGGCCACTACCCGGGCAACGACGGGATGGAGTACGCCGGATACCACGGCTACTGGCCCTCGCGCGCCCGCAGCGTCGAGCCACGCTTCGGGGGCGGCGATGCGCTGCGAGACCTCGTCGACGAGGCCCACCGCCGCGGTATCCGCGTGCTGCTCGACCTGATCAACAACCAGGTGCACGAGCAGCACGAGTACTTCGTCGCGCACCCCGAGTGGTTCCGCACCGGCTGCGTCTGCGGGATCGATCCGGGCTGCGGCTGGAGCGAGCGACCGCTCGACTGCCTCTTCGCGAGCTATCTGCCCGACATCGACTGGCGCGTGCCCGCGACGGAGCACCAGTTCATCGCCGACGCCGTGAGCTGGATCGACGCGTATGGTCTCGACGGGTTCCGCGTCGACGCGGTCAAGCACGTCGAGCCGAGCTCCGTGTACGACCTCCGCGCAGAGCTCTCGCGCCGCTTCGAGCAGGGGGGCACGCGCCTCTACATGGTCGGCGAGACGGCGGTCGGCGAGTTCGACTCCATCGACTACGGCTGCGGCCAGAGCTACGGCAACGGTTACGAGTGGATCGACGCCTACGTCGGCCCGCACGCCCTCGACGGGCAGTTCGACTTCCCGTCGAGCCACCGCATGGAGCACGGCCTCGTCGACGGGTCGATGGGCTTCACCGCGCTCGAGGCCGTCGTGCGCGACATGGAGACGCGCTATCGCCCGGGCGGCCTGCACGTTCGTTTCCTCGGGACCCACGACACCAACCGCATCGCGTCGCGCGCCGCGCTCGATCCCACGCAGGACTGCCGCTGGCCGGGCGGCGCTTGTGGCACGCTGCCGGGCACGTCCAGCGACCCCGCCGTCTACGGCCGCATCGCGCGCGCGTTCACCGCGCTCTTCGCGATGCCCGGCATCCCGTTCCTCTACTACGGCGACGAGATCGCGATCCCCGGCGGCAACGACCCGGACAACCGCCGGGACATGATCTGGGAGGGCTCGCTCGCGTCCCTCGCGATGGGCGGCGCGACCACGATGAGCGCGGCGCAGCGGGCGCTCCACGATCACGTCGCGGACGTCGCGCGCGCGCGCCTCGGCTCGGCGGCCATGCGGCGCGGCCGGCGCGTGCCGCTCCTCGTACAGGACGACCTCTACGTCGTCGCGTGGACCAGCGAGGCCGACGACGAGGTCGCCGTCGTCGCGCTCCGGCGCGGAGGGGCGATCACGGATCGCCCGATCGACGGCCTCGTCTCGACGATCCGCGGATCGGCCACGCACCTCGACCTCGTCGCAGGCGCGGGCACCGCGACGCTCGGGACGGGCCTCGGCGCGTCGCGCTTCCTGCTCAGCTTGCCGGCCGAGGGAAGCGCGAT
>JBGAQA010000123.1:0-17811 GCA_044220955.1 Sandaracinaceae bacterium | reverse complement strand
TCACGAGCGTCTGCACGATGGCGAAGGGCGAATTGACGTGCGTATTGCCGCCGGAGCCGATCTGGATCTCGTCGATCGTGACGGCGCCGAAGGTCAACAGGAAAAAGAGGCCGAAGCTGATCCACAACACCGGGTTGCGGAGCTGGTAGGCGAACTCGAAGCGCGCGATGCGGGCGAACATGGTGGCGCTCTCCCCGCTCAGGCCGCGCGGCGCGAGGACCAGGCCGTCGAGCGGTTGCGACCGCCGCGCTTCGAGGCGTACAGCGCCTCGTCGGCGGCCTTGAACATCGTCTCCCAGTCGCGACCCGCATCCGGAAAGGTCGCGACGCCGAGCGAGCACGTGACGCTGAGCGGGCCGTTGGGCGTCGGGAAGACCGTGCGACCGAGCTCCTCGCGGATGCGCTCGGCGAGGAGCATCGCGCCCTTCGCGTCGGTCTCCTCGCAGAGCAGGACGAACTCCTCTCCGCCGAAGCGCGCGACCGAGTCGGTGGTGCGCTTCACGCGCTTCAGGATGTCGCCGAGGCCCTTGATCACCACGTCGCCGACGTCGTGGCCGTACGTGTCGTTGACCTTCTTGAAGTGATCGATGTCGGTCAGGATCAGCGTGCACTTCTTGCCGTGGCGCGCGCTGCGCTCGATGAGCTGCGAGAAGCGCTCCTGGAAGGTGCGGTGGTTGTACAGGCCGGTCAGCCCGTCGGTGAGCGACTCGCGCGTCGCCGACGCGAGCAGCCGGCGGTTCTCCCGGAAGATGAGCGCGCCCCGCAGCACGCCGCAGACGAGGGCGAGCGCCGCGAGGGCGAGGAAGCGCGAGGCCATGACGCAGTGTAGTCCGGGAGGGGCCCCGCGGTCGGCGGGCCCGCCGTCGGCGCCGCTCGTCGACGCGCGCGCGGACCTGACGTACACCGGAACGCGCGGTACGCTGCCCGTGTGCGCGCCGCCCTCGTCGTCCTCGGTCTCGGTCTGGTCCTCGGTGGCTGCCCGCGGAGCGATCCACCCCCCGATCGCATGGGCGGGATGCCCTGCCGCACGAACGCCGACTGCAACCCCGACCGCACGTGCGGCGAGATGGCGCTGTGCATCACCGGCCTCTGCGAGACCGGGCACTCGCTCATCGTCGCCTGCCCGGGCATGGGCGAGCGGCCGTAGCTCGGCGCCCCGCGAGCGAGTAGGGTGCCCGCCATGCGCCTCCCCCGCCCGTTCGTCCCGTGCCTCGTGGTCATCGCTCTCGCCGCCTGCGGCGGTGGCGCCAGCGAGAGCGGGGGAGCCGCCGCGCGATCGGACCACGAGCGCGATCACGAGCAACACCCTGGGCCCAGCATCGCCGAGGTCGACGCGATGCACGCGGAGATCGCGCCGGTGTTCCACGCCGAGCCCGGTGCGGTGCGCACGCGCGCGGCCTGCGAGCGCGCGAGCGTGCTCCACGAGCGGGCGATCGCCGTCCAGGCGGTGCCGACGCCGGCGGGCGTCGACGGCGATCACTGGCACGGCGCGACCGCGAGCCTCTCGGGCGCGGCGGACGGGCTCGCGCTCGAGTGCAGCACGTCGGGCCCAGCGGTCGAGGAGCGCCTCTCGGATCTGCACGACGCGTTTCACCGCGTCGCAGAGCTCTCGGGCGGTGAGGAGGGCGAGCACCACGACGAGGGCGATCACCACGACGAGGGCGAGCGCCCGGCGTCCGCGCTGGACGCCGGCACGCCGCACCGCTGATCGCCGTGGCGGTCGCGGTCCGGCCCCCACCGTCGATCGGTCCGCCCGCCGTTCTCGCGGTCGCGTCGCTCGCGCTGCTCGGCGCCGCCGCGGCTGGCGGGATGCTGGGGCTCGGCCGGGTAGAGGACTCTGCGCGCTACGAGCGGATCGCGGCGCGCCTCTCGCGCGGAGACGGCTACTCCTCGTGCCCGTCCGATGCGCCTGCGCTGCCCGAGCTCGAGCGCATGCCCGGCTACCCGACGTTCATCGCCGCGACGCGCGCGCTGACGGTGCGTGACGAGGGCCTGCTCGTCGCCCAGGCGCTGCTGCATGCGCTCGGCGCGGCGTCACTGCTCTTGCTCGCGACGCGGCTGACCGGCCGCCCGGGTCTCGGGCTCGCCGTGGCCCTCGCGTGGGCGCTCGATCCCTTCGCGCTCTACTACGCGCGCTGCGTGCTCTCGGAGACGCTCGCGAGCGAGGCGCTCGTCGTGGGGCTCGCCGGCGTCGTCATGTACGCGACCGGCGCCTCGCGCGCGTGGTGGATCGTCGCGGCCTCGGGGCTCGGCGTCGCGACGATGACGCGGCCCGCGCTCATCGGACTGCCGTTCCTGCTCACTGGCGTCGCCCTCGCGCGCGATCGCGGTCGCTGCGCCCACGCTCTGCTCGTCGCGAGCGCCGTCGTGTTCCTCCTGCAGATCGCGTGGACCGCGCGCAACTGGGCAGCGCTCGGCGTCCCCTCGATCGGCGCGCACAACTTCTTCGGTTACAACCTGTGCCGCGCGTCGGTCGAGCACGCGATGCCGGCCGGCGAGGCCGCGGCGTACTGCCACCTCGACCGCGCCGACGCCGCGTTGAGCGCCTGCGACCCGGCCGAAGGCCGTCACTTCGACGCGCTCTTCCGCGGCGCCGCAGAGGCCGCCATCGAGGCGCACCCGCTGCGCTTCGCTCTGGTCAGCGCGTTCCGGGCCGTGCGCATCTGGATCACCTGGGACGTCCCGCTCGTCGTCCGGGTCGCGACGCTCGCGCTCCTGCCGCCCTTCCTCGTCGGTGCAGTCCGGGTCGCGAGGGCGAACGCGCACGGCTGGATGATCCCCGCCGCGTGCGCGTACGTGGCCCTGGCGCACATGTTCGTGGTCTGCGCCTCGTCGCGCTACACGCTCTGCGTTCGTGGGCTCTACCTCGTGGCGGTCGTGCAGGCGCTCGCCGAGGGGAGGGCGTTCCTGAGGTCGGCGCGGCGCTCGGCCTCGTGAAGGAGCGAAGCGGTCATCGCCGGCCCATGGATCGGATCCGATGTGCGTGGTTGCATGTAAGGTAGGCAGCTGCGGGGGTCGTCGGACCTTTCGAGCGACACCTCCTGGAGATCGAGGAAGGCCCTTCAGAGTTGGCGAGGAACGTCCGTTGATTGAGCGATGGGAGCCCGTCCGGTGACGTTCCGTGCCTCGAACGTGGCCGGCCTCGTGCTCGTGGTGATGGGGCTGGTCCCCGCATGCGCGGGCCCGGGTGGCGCCCACCTGACGCCCGAGACGATCGTGGAGAGCGAGTGGTCGCGTGCGACGCTCCACGTAGGCGGGCTGGAGCCGGAGCTCTATCTCGCCGTCGGTTCGTCCGGGCTCGTGGCTCGGCCCGACCTCGCGGTCGAGATCGGGGGCGTCGAGTGCGAGATCCTCGGCGCGGGCGGTGCCGGCATCGACGTCCGGCTCACGAGCCATCTGCCCCCCGGGCTCCATGCCCTCGACGTGCGCGCGGCGGGCCGGGTCCGCTCGACCCCGGACGCGCTGCGAGTCCTGCCCGAAGCAGCGCCGGACGCGGACGTGTGGCAGGACGCGATCACGTCGCCGGACGCGAGCGCGACGCCGGACGCGGGCCCGCGCGACGCGGGCACCGACGCGGCGGCGACGACGGTCGACGCCGGCCTGAACGGCGGGACGGACGCAGAGCCCGACGTGGCGGCGCGGGGGGACGCAGGTCAGGTGCCGGCCGGTCGCGTCGCCGTGGGCGCCCAGCACTCGTGCGCGACCAGCTCCGACGCTCACCTCTACTGCTGGGGCGATGACTCGCGTGGGCAGCTCGGCACCGGAGGCACGCCCGGCTCGAGCACGCCGGTCGCGGCCGACCTCGGCCAGACGGTCGCGGAGGTCGCGGCGCGCGCGTGGACCACGTGCGCGATCGCCGAGGACGGCGGGCTGTTCTGCTGGGGCGCCAACGAGCAGGGCCAGCTCGGGGTCGGCGACCAGGTCGATCGCGATCGGCCGACGCGCGTCGGCCTCGCGCGCTGGATCGCGATCTCCGTGGGCTGGGGTCACGCGTGCGGCATCCAGTCGGACGGCTCGCTCTGGTGCTGGGGCCGCAACAACCACGGACAGCTGGGGATGGCGAGCCCGTCCCGCGCGTCCGCGCCGCTTCGCGTCGAGGCGCAGAGCGACTGGACCGCCGTCGCGGCGGGGTTCCGCCACTCCTGCGGGATCCGGAGCGGATCGCTCTACTGCTGGGGCGAGGGAACCCACGGCGAGGTCGGCGCCGGGACCCTCACGGACGCGAGCGCGCCCACGCCCGTGGGACCGGCCGCGCGGCGCTGGACGAGCGTGGCGGCAGGGGACCAGGACTCGTGCGGCGTCGACGAGGCGGGCACGGCGTACTGCTGGGGCAGTCAGACGAGCGGCGGGCTCGGGCTGGGCAGCCCGACCCGGGTCGCGACGCCGATGCCGGTGGTCACGACGACCTCGTTCACGGAGATCCGCGCGGGGCTCGCGCACACGTGCGCCGTCGCCGTGGACGGCGCGCTGTACTGCTGGGGTCTGGGCGCGCTGGGCAGGCTCGGCACGGGGAGCACGACCGACGAGCTCGTGCCCGCGGCGGTCGTGGGCGGACACCGCTTCTCGCGCGTCGCGACGGGAGCCGCGCACACGTGCGCCGTCGACGTGCTCGGGGGGGTGTGCTGCTTCGGCGATGGCAGCAGCGGCCAGCTCGGCTCGCCTGTCGGCGGCGCCCTCACGCCCACGCCGGTGGCGGGGCTGCCGTGACGAGGTGCGCGCGCGCGCCGGTGATCGCGGCCTGGATCGGGGCGAGCGTCTGCGTCGTCCCCGCGGGGGCTCGCGCGCAGATCCTCCACGTCTACGGCCCCGAGGGGGACGGGCTCGAGCGCCGCGCCCTCGTCGTCGTCGAGCGGGCCGCCGGCGGCTGCGAGGCGTGGGCGGACGTCGCGCTCGAGGCGACGGACGCGGAGCTGACCCTGGGAGAGCCCGCCGGCGACTGCGCGCGCTGGGTCTCGCTCACTCGCGCGAGCCCCACGGCGGAGCCGACGCTGCGGGCCCGGACGCCCGACGGCGTCGCGGAGCGGACCGTGCCGATGGGGGCGCACTCGCCCATCCACGTCGAGGCGAACCGCGCGGGCACGCGGCTCCACGCGTCGGTGCAGGGCGTGCCGGATGATGAGTCGCTTCGCGGCTGGGCGATCTGGGCGGGTGGGAGCGCCGAGCTGGAGCGCTCCGGCTCGGATCTCGTCGCCGAGGTGCCCGCCGATCCTCTGCTCGCGGTGATCGTGCGCGCGGGCGCGCGCATCGGCGCCACGGCGCTCGCGGCGAACGTCCGCACGGGGGAGGTCGAGCTCCTGCTCGCGCCCTCGGATCTGCTGCTCGCCTCCGGAGGCGCCGCGCGTCCGCTGGCCGTGATCGTCGTCGCCGACGCGCACGGGCGCCTGTCTCGCTCGGTGCCGCTCGAGGTCCAGAGCGAGCGAGGCCGCCTCGCGCGCCTCGAGTGGCTCGCCGCGGGGGTGGCGGCGGTCTGGCTCTCCGCCCCGACGGGCGTCGCGTCGGTCGATCTGCGCGCGCGGGCCGCGCACGGCGCCGAGGTCGTGATCGAGCAGGCCACGTGTGCCAGCTGGCCCGCGTCCGCGACGATCGCGCTGCCCCCCGGCCCGACGCTCCGCGATCCGGGGCGCGACGCGCGCGCGCAGATCCACGTCGCGGCCCAGGCGGTGGACGGCAGCGCTCTCGACCCGGCGGCCATCGGGGCCCGCTGCGGCGCGGCGGATCGAGCGCTCGACGCGGACGGCACGCTCTCGTGTCCGGTGGCCGACGCGGACACGCGCGTCGTCGCCTTCGCCGTGATCGACGGGGCGCACGTCCCGCTCGCGCAGGCGACGCTGCGCGCCGAGGTGCCGCCCGTCGTCGCCGAGGTCGACGCCGAGCCCGAGCCGTCCACGGCCCCGCCCCCGCCGGCTGCATCTCCCCACGCCGCGCCGCTCCGCGTCGCGGCAGGCGTCGACCTCTGGGCGCGCGGGACGTTCGGGGTCGGGGGCGTCGTGCGCACGCGCGTGGACCCGAGCGTCGCGCTCGACGTCGGCGCGCGCTACCTCGTCACGCTCGTCGACGCGGTCGGGCAAGGGCTCGTTCGCGACTCGTTGAGCGGTCTCAGTCACGCCGTCGAAGTCTCCGGTCTGGCGCGCTTCGCGCCGTTCACCGACGTCGCGCCGCTCGATCTCCTCGTCGGCGGCGGGCTCGCGCTGAGCTCGCTGAGCGCGTCCGTCGGCGACGGCCACGTCGCGATCACCGAGCTCGGAGGGGCCGTGCTCGCGGGGGTCGGCGCGACGTTCCAGCTGGGCGACTGCTCCCTGGGCGTGGACGGGATCCTCCGCGCGTCGACGCCGCTGCACGACGTCCCGTGGGAGGCTCCTTGGCTCCGCTTCCAGCTCGAGGTGAGCGGGGGCTTCGATGTGCGGCCGTGACCGGTGCGCGGTGGCCCTGCGCCTCGGCGCGGCGCTCGGCGTGGTGCTGCTGGGGGCGTGCGAGGATCCCGCTTCCGCCGAACCGGAGCGCTCCCTCCCCGCCGTCCCCGCGGCCCTCGCCGAGCCCGACGCCGCCGCGCGGCTGCTCGCGACGGGCGGTGACGTCCGCGTGCGGCGCGCCGGGGAGGCGGACTGGGCGCCGGCGAGCGCGGGCGATCCGATCTTCCCGGGCGACGCCGTGCAGACGATGGCGGGCGCGCGCGCCGTCCTGCACTTCGACGCGACGGGAAGCGAGAGCGAGCTGGCCGCCGACACGACGGTGGTGATGCCCGCGGGGCAAGCGCACGTGACGCGCCTGACGCACCTCTCGGGCCACCTCGTCGCGCGCGTCGCGCCGAGCGAGTCGAGCTCCCGCCTCGAGGTCCAGCTTCCTCCGGGCCTGCTCGTGCTGGCCCAGACGCCGCGCGCGGACGGAACCGCGTCCGAGGAGATCGAGGCGGACATCGACGTGGACGAGGAGCGAACGGAGGTCGCGATGACCCGCGGTCGAGCGCGCCTCGAGCGCGCCGGGGGTCCGCCGGTGGAGGTCGCCCCCGAGCGCTTCGCGACGATCGCGCCCGACGGCACGGTGCTCGCCGAGGGGTGGGCCCGGAGCGCCGTGACCTTGATCGAGCCCGCGGCGGACGCGACGGTCCGGACCCGCTCGTCGGTGACGTTCCGCTGGTCCCCGGCCCCCTCGACCACCGGATCGTACGTCCACGTGACGGGCGCCGCCGGGCTCGCGCTCGACCTCGAGGGCGGCTCCGGCGTCGCCACGGCCCAGCTCGCCTCGGGTGACTACGCGTGGACCGTCGAGGCGACGCGAGACGGCGAGCTCGTCCGCGCCGGCGAGACGCGCGCGCTGAGCGTCGAGCTCGACGAGACGCCGCCCGCGCTCACGGTGAGCTCCCCGTCGGAAGGCGAGACCCTGGCCGGCGCGCAGCTGACGGTGGCCGGCACGACCGAGCGCGACGCGCGCCTCGAGATCGACGGAGTCCCCGCCCCCGTGGGGGCGGACGGGACGTTCCGCGCCTCCCGTCCGGTGCCGCGCGGCCTGATCCACGTCGTCGTCCGCGTCCGCGACGACGTCGGTAACAGCCGCGTCGTCTCGCGCACGGTGGTGCGCCCATGAGCGCCTGGCGCGGGTTCCGCTCGGTCTTCGCGCGCGTCGTCGCGCTCGTCGCGCTCGCCGCGCTCGCCGCGGCGACCGTCACGACGCTCGTCTCGACCACGCTCGTGCGCGACGACAAGGAGGCGCAGATCGTCGAGGCGGTCGTCGAGCGCGCCACGCAGGCCCGCGCCGCGCTGGCTCAGCGGATCGCGCTGGCGCGCGCCGAGCTGGCGAGCGTCGCGCTGGCGAGCGAGCGCGGCCTGCTCATGGAGGTCCCCCGCCTGGTGTCGGGGCACGTGCTCGCGCTGGACTGCTACCGAGGCGACGACCAGCTGGTGGTCGCCGCCGCCGACGCGGAGGCGCGGCGGGCGCTCGAGGAGATCCCTCGAGACGCCGCATCCATCCGCCTCCTGCCACCGGATCGGCTCGTCGTGCGGGCGGAGGCGAACGGCATCGTCGCGCGCGGCATGATCGACGTGACCGACGTGCTCGCCGCGGCCCCGCGCTGGACGGTCACGCTCTCGGACGCGGTCGCCAGCGACGAGGCCGCCATCCCCGGCGGCGCCGTCGTCGCGCGACACGTCTCGGGGGCCGGTGACCAGGGCGAGGGGCTGCTCGCCGTCGCCGCGAGCGAGGACGGGCTCGCGATCACCGTCTCGGCACCGCTCGCGCCCGCGCGGCGCGCGGCCAGCCGCGTCACCGAGGACGTCCTCTTCTACTCCACGGTGGCGCTGCTCCCCATCATCGCCATCGCCGTCTGGCTGGCTCGGGCGACGACCGCGCCGGTGCGCAGGCTCGCGTCCGCGGTGCGCGACGTGCGGGCTGGGCCCATCGCGCTTCCGCCGCTCCCCCCCGACGAGATCGGCGATCTCGGTGCCGCGATCGGCGCGATGTCGCTCCGCCTCTCGGAGGACGCGAGAGGCCTGCGCGCGGCGGTCGACTTCGCGCGGGTGGCCGGGCGGGCGGCCGACGCCGACGAGATCCGCGCGGCGCTCCGCGAGACGCTCGAGCAGACCATCCTGGGCGTGCGCTTCTGGGTGGTCGGCCCCGACGACGCCCGCGCTCTGCCGACCGACCTCCCGCTCGGCGGCGTGGAGGTGCGCGAGCGACTCGGCTCCCGCGACCCGGCGCGCCCGCGCTCCGACGCACCGGCAGAGATCGAAGAGGGCGCGATCTCGACGGCGGCGGCGCCGGAGGTCGTGATCGAGCTGCGCACCTCCGATCGGTGCGAGGGCCTGCTCGTCGCGGCGGGCGCGCTCGACGACCAGTCGCGGCGCCTCCTGCAGCTCCTGGCGCGCGTCGCGCAGTCGGCGCTGCAGACGATCGACTCCGCGCGCAAGGCGACGGAGAACGAGAAGCTCGCGGTGCTCGGTCGGCTCGCCGCCGTGGTCACGCACGAGATCAACAACCCGCTGGGCTCGGTCCTGACCAACGTGCAGATCCTCGAGGACGAGACGCAGGGTGAGCTCCACGACGCCGCTCGCGACGCGCGCGAGAGCGTGGAGCGCATCGCGCGCATCGTCCGGGACCTCTCGACCCTCTCGCACGGCGGCCCCCAGCTGGAGCGCAGGTCGACCGACCTCGTCGCGCTCGTGCGGCGCGCGGTGCGGACGGCCGCGCCGCGCCGCTCGGGCGTGCGGCTGGAGATCGACACGCCGCTCAAGGTCGAGGTGCCGTGCGACGCCGGGCGCGTCGAGCAGGTCGTCCTCAACCTGATCGCCAACGCGATGGACGCGTGCGCGTCGCGGCCGGAGCCCGTCGTGAGCGTCAGCGTCACGGTCGAGGACGCGATCGCGAGGGTCCGCGTACGAGACAACGGTTGCGGGATCGAGGCCCGCGTGGTCGAGCGCCTCTTCGAGCCCTTCTTCACCACCAAGGGTGGTCAGGGCACGGGGCTGGGGCTCTTCGTGTCCCGCGCGCTCGCGCGCGCGCACGGCGGCGACATCCTGATCGAGTCGACGGGCGCGAGCGGGACGAGCATGACCCTGTCGCTCCCTGCCGGGGCACTCGCTGGCGCGGCGCCCGAAGCGAGCCTCTTCCCCGCGCGCCCTGCGGCCCCCGGCGCCGTGGTCGAGGCCGGCGGGGCGAGCCCCGCGCCCGCTGCGAGCGCGGGCCGCGACGTCCCGGGGGCCGGCGGCCCCCGCCCTCGCGTCCTGGTGATCGACGACGAGGCGATGGTCGTGCGCGCGCTCGTCCGCTGGCTGAAGCCCCGGGCCGACGTCGTCGGCACGAGCGCCCCCGACGAGGCCGTCGCCGCCGCCGGCGGCACGCCCTTCGACCTCGTGCTCTGCGACTGTGACCTGCGCGAGACGAGCGGCCCCGCGCTACGGGAGCGGCTCGTCCTGGCCGATCCGCGCCTCTCGAACCGCGTGGTGCTGATGACCGGCTCGGCCGAGCTCCCGTCGACCTCGGCGCGGGTGCTCCGCAAGCCGTGGCCGCCCGAGGTGCTCCAGGCCCTGCTCGACGAGAGCGTCGTCGGTCGCTGAATGGCCGATCACCGCGACCGGCCGTTCGGCGACGATCAGGGCGCCGCCGGATCGGCGGGCGCCTCGGACGCCTCGCCCGTGTCGGCCTCCGCGTCGATCGCGTCGGTCTCGGCCTCCGTCTCCTCGGCCGGCTCGTCGCCGCCCTCGCCGACCTCCGCCCGCTCGCCCTCCGTCGCGTCGGTCGGCGGCGCCTCGCCGCGGCGCTGGTACCGTGGCTCCTCGCCCGGGCGTGACCAGTCCACCCAGTACGCGCTCCGCGTGCGCACGTCGAAGTGCACGAACGTGCTGCGCGGGTAGTAGCCCACGCCCACGCGGTCGAAGGTCCGCAGGTAGTCGCGCAGCTCCGTGTTCGGCACGCCGTCGACGTGGATGTCGATCGCGTGGCCGTGCGTGTGCTGGCTGGACTCGCGCGTGTAGCCGCCCGCGTGGCGGTAGCCGCTGACGATCTGGATGACGTGGCCGCCGAAGTGGTCGCTGACGCGGGCGAGCAGCTCGATCAGGCGCGCGGGCGGGTTCGGGAAGGTCTCGCGCGGGCGGGCGCCGCGCGGCCGCATCATCAGGCCCAGGCGCCGGATCGCCGCGCGCGTCGCGTGACGCGTGGTGTCGACGAGCCGGATGCGCTGCCGGCTGTGCGTCGCGATCCGGTAGAACGTGGCGGTCCCCGGCGTCCGGGCGCGGCCCCAGCGCGGAGCGCTCGCGCCGTGGGCTCCGCGTGGCTCCTCGTAGCCAGGGAGCACGAGCCGCTGCCCGACCTGCAGGGCCTGCCCCTCGTGCAGGTGGTTCAGGCGGACCAGCTCCGCCACGGTGCAGGCGTGGGCGTGCGCGATCTCCACGAGCGAGTCGCCGGCGCGGACGTACGCGACGCCGGCCTCGGGGATCCGCAGCTCCTGGCCCGGGCGGACGGCGGCGCCGGACGCCAGGCCGTTCGCCGCCGCCAGGTCCGCGACCGTCACGTGGTAGCGGCGGGCGATGCGGGCGAGCGACTGGCCCGGGCGCACGACGTGCGTCGCCTGGGCGTCTGCGATCCCAGCGCTCGCCAGCAGCCACCAGAAGAAGAGGTAGGGCAGGACCCGTCGCACGAGCCGCTCGACCTAGCCCGACCTTCCCTCCCCGGCAAACCAGCCGGGGCTGCCGTCCCACGACACGACCGTTTTTTGATCTCGTAGTGGGCGGGTGCCACCATCTCATGGAGCCGAGGAGCAGCACGCGATGTCCGAAGGAAAGAACCTGGTCGGGGTCGACATCGGGTCGAGCTCGATCAAGGTCTGCGAGCTGAAGGAGGGACGGAAGGGCCAGCGCACGCTCGTGCGCTTCGGCTACCACCCGCTTCCGGCGCAGACCATCGTCGACGGCCACATCATCAACTCGGCCGCCGTCGTCGAGGGGCTCGAGAAGCTCTTCTTCAAGCAGAAGCAGAAGGACGTCGCCCTCCGGGTCAGCGGGCACTCGGTGATCATCAAGAAGATCACCATGCCGCTCATGACCCCCGCGGAGCTGCGCGAGCAGATCCAGTGGGAGGCCGAGCAGCACATCCCCTTCGACCTCGCCGAGGTCGAGATGGACTGGCAGATCGTGGGCCGGCGCGAGGAGCAGCGTCAGATGGACGTGCTCCTCGTCGCCGCCAAGAAGGAAGAGGTCAACGAGCTCACGAACCTCGCCCTCGAGGCCAAGCTCAAGCCCAAGGTCATCGATCTCGACGCGTTCACCGTGCAGAACGCGTTCGAGGCCGGCTACGGGGCGATCCCCACGAACCAGACGCTCGCGCTCCTGCACGTCGGCGCGTCGCTGACCACGCTCAACATCCTGAGCGGCGGCACCACGAGCTTCACGCGCGACATCGCCAACGGCGGGAACAACATCACCGAGGAGATCCAGCGCGAGCTCGGGATCTCGGCCGACGAGGCCGAGGCCTACAAGTGTGGCGGCGACGGACGCGGCCTGGTGCCGCGGGAGGTGCCGGACATCGTCTCGCGCGTCGTCGAGCAGCTCGCCGGCGAGATCCAGCGCTCGCTCGACTTCTACCTCGCCACCAGCGGCGAGGGCGAAGTTCACAAGGTCTTCGTCTCGGGCGGGACCGCGAACATCCGCGCGCTGATCGACTCGATCGAGCGCCGCGCGCGGGTGCCCGTCGAGGTGATCGATCCGCAGCGAATCGCCCCGATCGATCCGAAGACGGTCGACCAGGGCCTGCTCGCGCAGCGCTCGGCGCAGGCGGTCGTGGCCGCCGGGCTCGCTCTTCGCAAGGACCGGGAGAAGTCCGAATGATCGCCGCACTGCACAGCGAGGTGGTCCGATGATGGTACGGATCAACCTGCTCCCGAACGCGCGAAAGCAGCGCGCTTCGGCGGGCGGCGAGGGCAGCGCGACGCCCTGGATCATCGCGTACGTGGCCACGGCGTTCGTGACGGTGCTCGTCTGCGCGCTGATCTACTTCAACGGCACCGGCACCCTCGACGAGCAGCGCGCGCAGAACGCGGCCCTGCAGGTCCAGATCACGGCGCTCGAGGCACAGTCTGCCAACATCGACGAGGTTCGCGCGCAGCTGGCCGAGAGCCAGGAGCTCGAGGACGTCGTCGGCGAGCTGCAGCGCGCCCGCTTCGGACCGACGCGCATCCTGATGGAGCTCTCTCGTATCCTCTCGGCGAGCGGCGGCCCCACCGTCGACCCCGAGCGCCTCGAGGCGATCCGTCGCGACAACCCGCTCGCCGGCTTCAGCCCCACGTGGGACACGCGCCGCCTCTGGCTCACCTCGTTCACCGAGGAGGACCGCCACGTCGAGATCCACGGGCTCGGCAAGACCAACGAGGACGTCGCGGAGTTCCTGCGGCGGCTCACGCTCTCGGAGTCGTTCGGCGACGTCACGCTGACCAAGACCGAGGCCGTCACCGACGCCGAGTCCCACCTCGATCTCATCTCCTTCGAGCTCTCCTGCTCGGTGGTCTACTAGGAGCAACGCATGGCACCCCCCGCAGCCAAGCCCGCGTCCGGCCCCCAGAGCTTCGGCGCGCTCCCCGCCCCGGCGAAGGCGGCCATCTGCGTCTTCGTCGCCGCCATCATCGGCGCCATCTACTACTTCGCGCTCCACGCGCCGCTCACCGAGGACATCGAGAGCGCGCAGTCGCAGCACACGCAGCTCGTCGCGCAGATGCAGCAGGCTCAGGCGCGCCAGCAGGAGTACATCCAGCTGAGCGAGCAGCTCGCGGCGCGCGTCGGCGTCGATCGCGCGAACCTGCGCGTGCTGCCGGAGCAGGCCGAGATCGCCTCGTTCTTGCAGGATCTCAACCGCCTCGCCGAGACGAGCGGCCTCGCGATGCGCCTCGTCGAGCCGCGCCCCGAGGAGCCGGAGGCGCACTACATCCGCCTCCCGGTGTCGCTCCACGTGTCGGGCCGCTACCACCAGCTCGCGCGCTTCGTGTACAGCGTCAGCCGCCTCGAGCGCGCGATCAGCCTCGAGGACATCGGCCTCGAGAACCCGCACGTCGAGGGTGAGGACGTGGTGATCGACGTGGAGCTGATGGCGAACACGTTCCGGCGCCCGCCGGTGGACACGGGACCTCCGCCCGGAGACCCGAGCGCGCCGCCACCCCCGGGAGGTGGCGCATGAGCACGCAGCGACCTGCCGCGCTCCTCGCGCTCCTCGCGCTCGGCTGTGGCGGCGAGACCATCAACGTCGGCCCGCCGCCCGCGCCGCCGCCGCCCACGAGCGCGGTCACCGCAGCGCCCGAGCCCCCGCTCGAGGAAGAGGTCGCCGCGGGTCCGGCCGCGCAGACCTACGCGGACTCCGACTTCGTCGAGGCCGACACCAACCGCGACCCTTTCCGCGCCTACACCAACCTCTTCGTGCCGCACACCGTCGAGCCCGGGCGCATCCAGCGCGAGGTCATCATGGGGCAGACGGCCGTCGACGAGATGCACCTCATCGCGATCGTCAGCGGTGTCGCGAACCCGAGCGCGATGCTCGTCGGGACCGACGGCACCGGTCACACGGTTCACCGCGGCGACTTCGTGGGGCGCGCGGAGATCGTGCAGACCGGCGGCGAGGACAGCGTTCCCGTCACGCTCAACTGGCGCGTGGAGCGCATCCGTGACGACGCGGTCATCCTCTCGCGCGAGGACCCGACCGCGCCGAACCGGCCCCCGCTGACCCGCGAGATCGCGCTGCACGATCCGTCGGAGGTCGAGGCTCCCGGCTGACGTCTCCGCGCGGTCGGCGGCGAACGAGCGGCGAGAGGCTTTCCCTCTCGCCGTTTTTTTGTCGGCATCGCGCGCCCGGACGATGATCGCACGACGAGAGGCCGTGTGTCTGTCTCTCGCTGGAGCTTTCATGCGACAAGCCACTCTCGAGAAGGCCCTCGCCATCGCGCTCGTGCTCGCCTCGCCCCTCACGGCGCTCGCGCAGCACTCGGACGACGCCCGCGTCGAGGCCCTCGCGGTCCACGGGACGGGGACGCGAGCGGATCTGACGATCCGCGGCGACTTCGCCGTGCCGACGTACGAGATCCGAAGTCGAGACGAGGGGCGGATCGTCGTCGTCGACGTGTCGCACGCGACGATGCCGGACGACGGGCTCGCGCTCGACGGTGACTCGAGCCTCGTGACGCGCAGCACGACGAGCGAGACCGCGCTCGGCGTGCGCATCGAGCTCGAGCTCTCGGCGCCGGTCGTCTACCGCGCGCGCGCGACGTCGGGGCGCATCCAGCTCCGGCTCGAGCGCATCGAGGAGGACTCGCTCGACGACGACGAGGTGCCGGTGGTCGGGGCCGCGCGCGATCGCGGCGGTGACGAGGACGAGGGCGCGCCGACGATCCAGGGGGTCACGCTCGAGCGCCGCGACGGGCGCGATCGCGTCGTCGTCACGCTGAATCACGCTGCCCCCTTCAGCCTGCTCCCGGGGTCGGTCGGTCCGGCCCGTCTCGAGGTCCCGACTGCCAACATCGGCGAGGACTGCGACCGCGACGTCGAGGTCAGCGGAAGCGGACACGTCGTGCGCGGCATCAGCGTCCGCATGGCGGACGGCCGCGCGGTCATCGAGGTCGACCGCCCGGACGGCGCGCCGGGCACGGCCATCCGCGAGGGCAACCGCATCGTGTGGCTCTTCGCCGCGGCGCCCGTGACCGAGGAGGAGGCGTCCCGACCGCGCACGCGCACCATCGCGCGCGAGGACGACGTCATGGACGCCGTCACGGAGGAGATGGGCGAGTACGCCATCGACAGCGACGAGGCGGCGGCCTTCCTCACGGACGTCCCCTTGCAGGTCGACGAGGCGCGCGGCTCGCGGCGCTACCGCGGCCGGCGCATCGATCTCGACTTCAACAACGCCGACATCCACAACATCCTGCGCCTGCTCGCCGAGGTCGGCGGCGTGAACATCGTCACCAGCGACGACGTCAGCGGCACCGTCACGATCCGGATGCGGAACGTCCCCTGGGATCAGGCGCTCGAGGTGATCTTGCAGGCCAAGGGCCTCGGCATGGTCCGTCGCGGCAACCTGATCCGCGTCGCGCCGCTCGAGACCCTCGAGAAGGAGCGCGAGCTGGCGATCGAGCGCCGCAAGCAGCTCGAGACCCTCGAGCCGCTCGAGACGCGCCTGGTGCCCGTCAGCTACGCCACGGCGGGCGAGCTCGAGCCTCGCGTCGAGGAGCTGCTCTCCGAGCGCGGCAGCGTGTCGGTCGACGAGCGTACGAACACGCTGATCGTGCGTGACATCGCCGACATCCTCGACGACGTCGAGGAGCTGATCCGCACGCTCGACACGCAGACGCCGCAGGTCCTCGTCGAGGCCCGCATCGTGGAAGCGACGAGCCAGTACGTACGCGACGTCGGCATCCAGTGGGGCGGCGACGTGACGATGAGCACGGCGACCGGCAACCCGACCGGGCTGATCTTCCCGGCGAACATGGGCTTCGTGGGCGGCAACTACGACACGCAGTCGCCCACGGCCGGTCTGTCGCCCTACCAGCGGCAGATCTCGACGCCGAACTACGCCGTGAACCTCCCCGCCTCGACCGGCACCGGTGCCGGCGGCGCGCTCGGCATCACGATGGGCGCCCTCGGCGGCGGCGTGAACCTCGCCGTACGTCTGTCGGCCGCGGAGTCGACGGGTGTGGTGCGCATCATCTCGAGCCCGCGCATCCTCACGCTCGACAACCACGAGGCGCACATCGCGCAGGGCACCCTGATCCCGTACTCGCAGATCAGCGCGCAGGGCGTGCAGACGGCCTTCCAGGAAGCGAAGCTCGAGCTCCGCGTCAGGCCGCACGTGACGAGCGACGGAAGCGTCTCGATGCACGTGAAGGTCACGCGCGACGAGCCCGACTTCACGCGGACCTCGCCGCGCGGCGATCCCACCATCCTCAAGCGCGAGGCCGAGACCGACCTCTTGATCGAGGACGGCCACACCGCGGTCATCGGCGGCATCTACACGCGCAACACCGGCCGCACGGTCGACCAGATCCCGTTCTTCGGCGACATCCCGATCCTCGGCGTGCTCTTCCAGCGCCGCCGCGTGCGAGACGAGCGCGCCGAGCTGCTCATCTTCCTGACGCCACGCATCGTGAACCGCGCCGAAGCCCTCTCCCGATAGCGGGGTCACTCCAGGCGATAGCGGGGTCACTCCACACCCCCGCAACTCCTCGGAATCACGAGGTTCTGGCGGCAAGATGCGCAAGACACAATTGGCGAAAGTGTCTTGCGCATCTACCCGCCAGTTCGCCGTGATTTCAGCTACTTGAGGACCCGTGGAGTGACCCCACGTTGGTGCAGGAGTGGAGTGACCCCACGTTGGTGCAGGACGGCGCCGATGCAGGCGCCGAAGAAGAAGACCTGCGCCGAGTAGTAGACCCAGAGCATCGCGACCACGACGGCGCCGACGCCCTCGTAGAGCGCGCTCGTGTGCTCGCGATGGACGTAGAGCGTGACGAGCCCCGATCCGGCGGCGAACAGCACGGTCGTGACGGCTGCGCTCGCGAGCGCGTCGCGCCACGTGACCTCGGTCTCGGGGACGAGCCGGAAGAGCGCCGCGAAGAGCACGAACGAAAGGCCGATGGACGCGATGCCATCGAGCGCCCACACGACCTCGGTGACCGGGACGAGCGCGATGAGGGCCTTGACGGCGGCGAGGACTCCCACGATCGCGATCGCGAGGGCCACGAGCGCCAGCGCGCCACCGTAGCGCACGCCGTACTTGTGCGCGCTCGGACGCGCCCCCTCGACGCGCTCGAGGTCGATGCCCCAGAGCTGGTTGAGCGCACGGCGCAGCGCACGGAAGAGACGCGTGCTGCCGTAGAGGAGCAGCAGCGTCCCGGCCACGCCCGAGCGCGCCTCGACGCCCTCGAGGCTGCGCGTGAGAGCGCGCGCCGCGGCCAACCCCTCCGGTGCGACCCAGAACCCCAGCGCGTCCCAGAGCGCGTCGTCCGCGCGGGCGCCGCCGACCATCGCGCCGAGCACCGAGAGGATGACGAGGCAGAGCGGCGCTGCGGCGAGCAGCGTGTAGAAGGCGACGGCCGCCGCCAGCAAGCGCGCGCCGCGGGCGCGGAAGATGCGGAAGGCCTCCTCGAGCAGCGAGCGCACGGACACCCTAGGGCAACACGACCCGGCCGGGCGAGAGCGTCCCCGTGGGCGCCTGCGTCGTGCCGCCGGACGACACGCCGACCCCGATGCCCACGCCCGCGCCCGCCACCACGACGCCGATGATCGTCCAGAACCACCACAGCTCCAGCACCGAGCCGCCGCCACCCCCGCCTCCGCTCGGCGCGCCTCGCACCGGC
>JBGAQA010000122.1:0-18010 GCA_044220955.1 Sandaracinaceae bacterium | reverse complement strand
CTCGCGAGGCGAGCGCGAGCGAGCCGAGTCGGTGAGGGGGTGAGGCGCATCCGGCTCCGCCGGTGCGTCGAGGGGCGCACCCCAGCGCCCCTGAGAACTCAAAGGCGGTCCCAAGATCGACGCCAGCCGCGGGCATGATCCGGCGGCCGAGCGAGACGACCGGTGTGCCTCGCGAGCGGAGCGAGCGGAGTGGGGGTGAGACGCATCCGGCTCCGCCGGTGCGTCGAGGGGCGCGCCCAGCGCCCCTGCAAACTCAGTGCGCCAGGGGCAGGCCCTTGCCGCCAGGCGCGCCCGAGAGGCCGGCGAAGAAGTCGTTGCCCTTGTCGTCGACGACGATGAACGCGGGGAAGTCGACGACGTCGATCTTCCAGATCGCTTCCATCCCGAGCTCCGGGTAGTCGAGCACCTCGACGTGCTTGATGCAGTCCTGCGCCAGGCGCGCCGCAGGCCCGCCGATCGAGCCGAGGTAGAACCCGCCGTGCTGCTTGCAGGCGTCGGTCACCTGCCTGCTGCGGTTGCCCTTCGCGAGCATCACGTGGCTGCCGCCCGCGGCCATGAGCGCATCGACGTAGCTGTCCATGCGGCCCGCGGTCGTCGGGCCGAAGCTGCCGCTCGCGTAGCCGGCCGGGGTCTTCGCGGGGCCCGCGTAGTACACGGCGTACTGCTTCATGTAGTCGGGCAGGCCCTCGCCGCGGTCGATGCGCTCCTTGAGCTTCGCGTGCGCGATGTCCCGCGCGACCACCAGCGTCCCGGTCAGGCTGAGGCGCGTCTTGATCGGGTACTTCCCGAGCGTCTGGCGGACCTCGGCCATGGGACGGTTCAGATCGATCTTCACGACCTCGCCGCCGAGCTGCTGGTGGGCCGGGTCCGGGAGGTAGTGCGCGGGATCGGTCTCGAGCTGCTCGAGGAACACGCCGTCCCGGGTGATCTTGCCGAGCGCCTGGCGATCGGCCGAGCAGCTCACGGCGATGCCGACCGGGCAGCTCGCGCCGTGGCGGGGCAGGCGCACGACGCGCACGTCGTGGCAGAAGTACTTGCCGCCGAACTGCGCGCCGATGCCGAGCTTCTGCGTGAGCGCGAGCACCTTGCCCTCCATCTCCAGGTCGCGGAAGCCAGTTGCCAGCATCGAGCCGGTCGTCGGCAGGCCGTCGAGGTACTTCGCGCTCGCGAGCTTGGCGGTCTTCAGCGTGTGCTCGGCGCTCGTGCCGCCGACGACGATCGCGAGGTGATAGGGCGGGCACGCCGCCGTGCCGAGCGAGCGGAGCTTCTCGTCCAGGAAGGCCATCAGGCTCTTCTCGTTCAGGAGCGCCTTCGTCTCCTGGTAGAGGTAGCTCTTGTTCGCGGAGCCGCCGCCCTTGGCCATGAACAGGAAGCGGTACTCGTCCTCGTGGTGGTGAAGGCCGCTGGTCGAGAAGATCTCGATCTGCGCCGGGAGGTTGGTCCCGGTGTTCTTCTCTTCGTAGAGAGAGAGAGGGGCGAGCTGCGAGTAACGGAGGTTGTCCTTCGCGTACGTCTCGAAGACGCCGCGCGCGATGGCCTCCTCGTCGGAGTGATCGGCGCCGCGGGTGAGCACGCGCTGGCCCTTCTTGCCCATCACGACCGCGGTGCCCGTGTCCTGGCACATCGGCAGGACACCCCCCGCGGCGATGTTGGCGTTCTTCAAGAGGTCGAGCGCGACGAAGCGATCGTTGGGCGATGCCTCGGGGTCTGCGAGGATCTTCGCGAGCTGCGCCAGGTGCGCGGGGCGCAAGAGGTGCGCGATGTCGTGCATCGCTTGCCGCGTGAGCGCCGTGAGCGCGCCGCGCTCGACGCGCAACAAGGGCTCGCCGCCGCCCTCGAACGCCGTCACGAAGTCACCCGTCAGCTTCTTCCACGGCGTCCCGTCCTCGTGCCCGATCGGAAGAAGATCCTCGTAGCCGAACTCCGCCATCGCTCTGTCCTCGCTCATCGCGCCCGTGAAGACCTGTCCGTCGTCTTCGTGCGCCATCCGGCAGCCTACCGCGAGCGTGAGGGGGATTCACACGCACTCGTGTCTGCCTGAGCCACCCCGTCGACGGGGCTCGCATTCTCGCGGGGAAGCGGCTGGCACGCTCGCTGCTCCACGTCGCACCGGAGGAACCCGCCATGCGCACTCGCCTCTTCTCTTCCCTCGCCTTCGTCCTCGCCCTCGCCCTGCCCGGATGTCTCGGCGGGGGCGCCGCGCTCGAGGGACCGCGAACGGTCGGCGATCAGGGGCGGACCTCGTGGCAGATCTACGACGGCCTCTGTGGCGGCGGGCTCTTCGGCTCGGAGTGCGACCTCGGTCAGCACCTCGCCACCGGCGGCTCGCCGCTCGTGCAGGTCCGCGGCCGGAACGGCACGAGCCTCGCCGGCGCGACGCTGATGGGTGTCGGCGCCACGATCAACGGATTCGGCACCTCGAGCGACGATCACGGCACCTTGCTCCAGGCGCACGTCAGCAGCGCCGTCGCCGGCGTCGCGGACGTCGTCGTGCTCGACGCCGCGGGCCACGAGATCGACCGCGCGCACCTCACCTTCGTCTCGGTGGCGCGCCTCACCTGCGGCGAGCTGCGCAGCAGCGTCACCCGCGACCTCACGTTCGCGGGCCTGACGAGCGGCGTGCCGGTCACGATCACGCGCGACGCGATGGCCACGGGTGGCACCACGACGCTCGCGTGCCGCGCCGACGACGCGTCCGGCAACGCCTTGCTCAGCGTGGACGCCATCCGCTGGGGCGTCGCGGCGGGCGCGGTCGGCTCGCTCGAGGTGCGGAGCGACGACCTACTGGGCAGCGTGCCGGCCTTCGGCGCGACGGCGCGTGTCGTCACGGTGGGCGAGGGCAGCGGCACGATCCACGCGATGGCGGGCGCGGTCAGCGCGGACGTCGCCGTGACCTTCCACTGAGAGACCGTCGATGGATCACCCGGCACGGGGGCGCGGCGGCATCCACCCGGAGGAGCTCACGCGAGATCCAGCTCTGCCGGTCCGTGTCAGCGCGCCTGCTCGCGTACGAGCGCTTCCAGCGTGGGCAGGAGCATCTTGCGGCGGAGCAGGAGCACGAGCTTCTCGCTGAGCTGCGTCGCGGCCTCCGTCAGCTCGGGGAGCTTCTCGCCAGCCCGCGGCAGCACGCCCTTGCGGAAGAGGCGAAGCTCGGCGCGCACGAGCGCCGAGAGCGCCTGCGCGTACTCGCCGAGGACCTCGAGCGGGAGCATCTCGGGATCGAGGCCGGCCTTGCGCGCGGCGCCGAGCAGGCGGAGCAGCTCGAGGTCGTCTCCCTCGAACACCTCCGTGCCGCCCTCCTTCTTCGCGCGCACGAGGCCCGTGCCGACGAGCCACGAGAGCTGCTTCGCGGGCAGGCCCGACCGCTCGAGATCCGCGCGCGTCCGGCGCTCGCTCTTGCGCTCGCTCGCGAGCACGCGCGCGATCGTCGCCGCCACCGTCTCGTCGGGGTCCTCACGCCCCGCCTCGTCGAGCACCTCGCGGATCACGTCGAGCGGAAGGAAGCGCGTGCGCTGGAGCTCCTTGATGCGGCGAATGCGCTCGACGACGGACACGTCGTAGTAGGCCATGTTGCGGCCCGTGCGCGTCGGCTCGGGCAAGAGGCCGACGTTCACGTAGTGCTTGATCGTCGCCGCGGGCACGCCGCTCATTCGAGCCAGCACCGACATCTTCACGCGAGGGTGAGGCTTCGGCGGTGGTGCCTTTGCGGCGCCGCTGGACGCGCGCGCCTTGCGTGCAGCGCCCGCCATCAGGGACCGACGCGCGTGATGCCCGCGGGGAGAGACGCACCGGTGAGCCAGGCCGCCATGTCGGTGTCGCCGCGCAGATGGTAGCGCGCGAAGGCGACGCTCATCGTGCGGATCGCGTCGCGCAGCGCGGCGACGTTCGAGGGCTCCATCGCGCAGAAGCTGCCGAAGGTGCCGCCGCCGTCGTCGGTGAAGGTCATGTGGACCGCATCGGTGAACGTCCACTCGACGGCCCACGACGCAGCGTCGAGGCCCGCGAAGATCGTGTGGTAGTTCTGCGCGGTGGGCGCGCAGGGCATGAAGCCGCCGGAGCCGTCGTTCGTCTCGCCCATCACGCCCACCGGGATCGCGAGCGCGCCCGCCTGGGTCGCGCTCGTGGCATCGGGGCAGGTGGCGCTGAAGCCCATGCCCGGACCGCAACCGTTCACCGGGTCGAGCAGGAGCGCCGCGGTGACGCGCGCGTCGGCCGCCGCCGCGAGGACGGCCACCTTGCCACCGCGGCTGTGGCCCATCACCGCGACGTGCGCGCCGTCGACGCTGCTCGCGTAGGGTGCCGTCGCAAGGGCCCAGTCGATCGCGTGGGTCATCGCGTCGCGCTCGTCGATGTTGGTCGGACCGCCGATGAAGCTGCTCGAGGTGTTCACGCCGATCACGAAGAACCCGTGAGACGCGATCCGCTGCAGCAGCATCGCGTAGTTGGCGCTCGAGAGCTGGTAGCCGTGCTTGAAGACGACGAGCGGCGCGCGCTCGCCCGACGCGAGCGTCGGCGCGAACGACACGAGGGTCGCCCCCGTGATCATCGTCGACGACATGGTGACGGCGTAGGGCCCGGGCTGATCGGGCGCGGTCGCGCTCGTGGTCCCGGAGTCGGCGCCAGGCGTGGTCCAGGCGTCGTCACCCGCCGCCCACGCGTCGTCACCCGCCGCCCACGCGTCGTCGCCTGCCGCCCACGCGTCGGTGCCAGGCGCCACGAACGCGTCGTTGCCGGGGCCGGAGTCGCGGGGCACGGTGCCGGCGTCGTCGCCGGGGCCCGTGCCGCCTCCACCGCAGCCCGCAGCGAGGGCCATCGAGAGACCGAGCACCGGGAGAACGCGGAACGGCGTCATGGGAACCTCGCTGGATAGTGGGAAGTCGAACTTCTCACTTTTGGCAAACCCCGTCCATCCCCTCGCCGCGGTGCCGTGCGGAAGCTCAACGCCGGTCGATGCCGATGGCCGCGCGCACGCGCCCGATCGTGCGGCGGGCGATCACCCGCGCCTTCGTGGCGCCTTCCTCGAGGATCGCGTCCAGGTTCGCCTCGTCGGCGCGCAGCGCGCGATACAGCTCGCGCTTGCCACCGAGCTCGCGCTCGAGCGCCTCGTAGAGGTCTTGCTTCGCGTGGCCCCAGCCGTACGTGCCGCCCGCCGCGAGCTTCTCGCGCATCGCCGCGATCTCCGGCTCGCTCGCCACGAGCTTGTAGAGCTCGAAGACGGTCGTGCCCTCGCTCGGCTTCGGGGCCTCGAGCGGCTCGCTGCCCGTGACGAGCTTCATGATGAGCTTGCGCAGCGACTTGCCGTCCTCGAAGAGCGGCACCGAGTTGCCGGCGCTCTTGCTCATCTTCTTTCCATCGAGCCCTGGCACGAGCGGCGCTTCGGACAGGAAGGGCTGGGGCACGACGAGCGTCCCCTCGCCCCAGTGGTGGTTCACGCGCTCGGCCATGTCGCGCGCGAGCTCGAGGTGCTGCTTCTGGTCCTGGCCGATCGGCACGACGTCGCAGTCGTAGAGGACGATGTCGGCGGCCATCAGCACCGGGTAGTAGAAGGTCCCCGCGTTCGGCGCATCGCCCGCGTCGAGGGCCGCCTTGTACGCGTGCCCGCGCTCGAGCTGACCCGTCGCGACCACGCACGAGAGGATCCACGCGAGCTCGAACACCTCTGGGATCGCCGACTGCCGGTAGAGCAGCGTGCGCGCCGGATCGAGCCCGCACGCGAGCCAGGTCGCGGTGACGTCGTAGATGGACGCGCGCAGCGCCGCGGGGTCGCGCATCGTCGTGAGCGCGTGGTAGTCGGCGATGAAGTACATCCCGTCGAACTGGTCGGTCAGCCGCAGCGCCGGGCGGATCGCGCCAAGGTAGTTGCCGAGGTGCGGGGCCGAGTGCGTCGGCTTCACGCCGGTCAGCGACACCTTCTTCTTCGTCGTGCTCATCGAGACGTGCACGGTGTCGCACGGGCCTCGGGGCCGCAAGCGCTACGGCAGGCCGCGGAAGAAGTCCGTCATCGCCTCGGCGGCGCCCGGCCAGATCGCGTGGCCCATCCCCGGGATCGGGCACCACGCGACGCCGTGCGTGCACGCGTCGTAGGTCACGCAGGGATCGAGCGGTCCGCTCGTCGTGGTGGACGCGCAGCTCGCGGTCGCGAGGTAGTTGTCGCGCACGCCCTGCCCCTCGGCGAACGAGACACCGCTCGTCGCGTCGCTCTGCCCCCAGACGAAGATCGCGTCGGGGAGCGGGCAGCTCACGCCGCCGCTGCCGGTGTACGTGAACTCCGGGCTCCCGCTCGCGTCGTCGGTCGGGTAGAGCGTGCCCGAGTGCAGGCCGAGGCCTCGGATCACCGCGGGGCCGAGGCGGCAGCCGAGCGCGTTGGCCATCGTCGCGCCGCCGCTGAAGCCCACGACGAAGACGCGCGTCGTGTCGACGCTCAGCTCGGCGGCGAGCGCCGCGATCGCGTCGGTGACGAATTCCGCCTCGCGCGTGCGGCCGTCGTAGGTCCAGTACTCGAAGCTGCCGCCCGGCGCGTCCGGATACACGAACACGGCTCCGCCGGGCGGCGCGAACGACTCGAGCGCGAGCGCGGTGCGCATGCCCGCGCCGCTGCCGCCGTCGCCGTGGAGCGAGAAGAAGAGAGGCATGCCGGAGCGCGAGGCCGCGTCCGTCGGGAGCGCGAGCACGAACGGGCGCTCGACGCCGCTCGAGGTGATCACGCGCGCCTCGGTCGTGTAGGTGACGGGCGTGGCAGCCGCGGCGTCGACGCCCACGTCGGGCGCGGTGCGTCCCGCGTCGGCGCCGCCGTCCGCGCCCGCGCCTGCGTCGGTCTCGGCGCCGTCGGTGCGAGCAGCCGCGTCCGTCGCCGGCCCCGCGTCGCCCGGGACGGCGGACGACGGGCAGCCCGAGAGGATCATCGGGAGCACGAGAGCCAGACCGACGCGCATCGACCGAGTGTCGGGGTGCGTCGCCGCCGGCGTCAATCGGCCGCGATCGAGGGCGACGCTCAGTCGGCCAGCCGGCGCGCACCCTGCCAGGTGACGATGGCCATCACGTAGGCCATCAGGATCCCCGCGGCGGTCCAGAGCACGAGCTGCGCGGCGGCCGGGGTCGTCTCGTCGAGCAGCGGCGAGGGCGCGAAGCTCGCGGGCAGCGCGAGCGCCCACGCGAGCGCGGACCACACGATCCACCGATGCGCGCGGAAGGCGTGGCGGCGCAGCTCGAGCCACTGCGCGGCGCCCATCAGCACGAGGCCCGCGGGGATGACGAGCGCGAGCGCGACGCCCATCACGACGCCCGGCGCCCCCGCGTGTCCGAGACCGACGACGCTCATCGCCAGCGCCCAGACGGCGGCCGCGGCCGCGGAGGTGAGCGCGGCGTAGCGCGCGCGCGCCACGGGCAGCGGAAAGGCGAACGCCTGCCCGGCCCCGCAGCAGAGGCCCTCGACCGCACCTGCGAGCACGAGGAGCGCGGCGCGCATGCCGGGAGAGAGCTCGAGCACGAACGCTGCGACGCCCGCGATGGCCGGTACGACGAACCCGCCGGCCTCGCCCAGCGTCACGAGCAGCGTCCAGCGGTGCCGCGGCTCCGGCGAGCGGAGCGCCCCCGCGATACCGAGCCCGAGGAGCGCGAGCCCGAGCGCGCCGTACGCCCCCTGCAGCAGGCTGTACTGTCGCAGGATCGCGAGCTCGCACGCGATCCAGAGCGTCAGCGTCCCACCCGCGAGCAGCGTCGCGTCGATCGCGAACGGCGAGCGGCGCCACACGGCGACGAAGCATGCCGCCGAGGTGCCGCCAACCACGAGCGCCAAGAGGAGCGCCGGGACGACGAAGCTCGTGAACGGCGTCCCCGCGAGCAGCGAGAGCGGCGCCGTGTCGGCCCCCGTGGGCGCGAGCAAGAGCGCGACGCCGCCCGCGATCGCCGAGAGGGCAGAGAAGGCCGCGAGGAAGCGCACCACACGCGGCGCCGCCAGCGCCTCGCTCGCTGCGCGCGCCTCCGCAGCACGGTCACGAGGGCGAACGCCCGGCGCGAGCGCGACTTGCATCGTGCGTTCCTCGTGTCGGAGGTACGCACCCGCGCGCGAGGCGCAACGGCTACTTCGCGAGCTCGAAGAGCCCGGCCGCGCCCTGACCGCCGCCGATGCACATCGTGACGATACCGTAGCGGCCACCGCGGCGCTTCAGCTCGTGGAGCAGCGTCGCCGTGAGCTTGGCGCCGGTGCAGCCGAGCGGGTGGCCGAGGGCGATCGCGCCGCCGTTCACGTTCAGCTTCTCGTCCGGGATGCCGAGCTCGCGCGCGCAGTACACCGACTGCGACGCGAAGGCCTCGTTCATCTCCACCAGATCGATGTCCTTCATCGTGAGCCCGGTCTTCGCGAGGAGCTTCTTCACGGCCGGCAGCGGGCCGACGCCCATGATGGCCGGGTCGACGCCCACGGTGACGAAGTGACGGAACCAGCCGAGGGGCGTGACGCCGAGCGCCCTCGCTCTGGCCTCGCTCATCACGATCGCCGCCGCAGCGCCGTCCGAGAGCGGCGATGCGTTACCGGCCGTGACCGAGCCCTTGGCGCTGAACGCCGGCTTGAGCGCCGCGAGGCCCTCGGCGCTCGTGTCGGGGCGCGGCAGCTCGTCGCGCACGAACGAGAACGTCTGGCGCTCGCCGCTCGCGGAGAACCGGATGCCGTGGACCTCGACGATCTCCGCCTCGAACTTCTTCTTCTCGATCGCCTCCGCCGCCTTCTTCTGGCTGGCGAGCGCGAAGTCGTCCTGCTGCTCGCGCGTGATGCCGAACTTCGCGGCGACGTTCTCCGCCGTGATCCCCATCGGCGTGTAGACGCTCGCGTACCGCTCCATCACCTCGGGCGAGGCGCTGAGCTTGTAGCCGGTCATCGGCACCATCGTCATCGACTCGACGCCGCCGGCGATCACCGTGTCCGCGCTGCCGACGAGGATCTCGCCCGCCGCCATCGCGATGGCCTGCAGGCCGCTCGAGCAGAAGCGGTTGATGGTGACGGCGCCGCACTCCTCGGAGAGGCCCCCGAGCAAGCCGACCGGCCGCGCGACGTTGAGGCCCTGCTCGCCCTCGGGCATCGCGCACCCGAGCACGAGATCCTCGACCTCGGAGGCGGCGACCTTCGGGTTCCGCGCGAGCAGGCCGCGGATGACCTCGCCCGCGAGCTCGTCGGGCCGGCGCAGCGCGAGCGATCCCTTCACCGCCCGACCCACGGCCGACCGAACCGCATCCACGATCACGACGTTCGTCATTGGCAGAACCTAGCGCCGCGTCCGCGAAAGCGGTACCCCGCGTCGCGCCGGAGAAACTGCTAGGAATCCCCGCATGCGACGACGACGCGTGCTCGGGGGGCTCGGCGCCGTGGGGCTCTCGCTGCTCGTCGGGATCGGCGGAGTCGGCTACGCGACGTTCGGGGGCCTCGCGCCGATCGAGGACGGCCAGCGCGTCGGTGCGACGGTCGAGATCGCCCGGGACGGCTACGTGAGCGTCGCGCTCCTCGATCTCGGTGACGGCCACGTGGCGCTGATCGACTGCGGCAACGCGGGCGACGGGGCGGCGATCCTCGCGGCGCTCGCGCGACGCGCGCTCGGCCCGGACGACGTGAGCGCGATCTTCCTCACGCACGGCCACCCCGATCACGTCGCGGCGTGCGGGCACTTCCCGGACGCGCAGGTGTACGCGCTCGCGGCCGAGATCCCGATGCTCGAGGGCCGAACCGCCGGCCGCTCGCCGATCACGCGGCTGGTGCGCGCGTCACCCTCCGGCGTGCACGTGGCGCACCCGCTCGCCGACGGCGAGACGATCACGACCGGCAACGCCGAGGTGCGGGTCTACGCCGTGCCCGGGCACACGGCGGGGAGCGCCGCGTACCTCGTCGACGGAGTGCTCTTCGTCGGCGACAGCGCGTCGGTGACGAGCGACGGGCACGTCATCGGGGCGCCGTGGGTCTTCTCGGACGATCAGGCGCAGAACCTCGTGTCGATGCGCACGCTCGGCGCCCGCCTCGCGAGCGAGGGGCAGACGGTGACGGCGCTCGTGGCCTCGCACACCGGCGTGCTCGACGAGGGCGACGTGGTCGCGGCGCTCCGCGCGCTCTGAGCGGCGCTAATTCAGGCGCGCGGCGCGGGCCAGCCGGCCTCGGGCGCCGAGGTCGCGCGGACGCGCTCCGCGAGCGCGGGCGGCAGCCAGCCCATGAAGAGGGCCCAGCGCACCGCCTCGCGCACGACCTCGTCGGGCTTCTTCGGCTCGAGCCCGAGCTCCCTTCGCGCCTTGCTGCAGTCGAACACCGCATTGCCGCCCGCCGCGTCGTCGAGCAGCTCGTTCGTGATCATCGGCGCCTTGCCCGTCAGGTGCGCGAGCGGGCCGGCGATCGATGCGACGATGCGCAGCACCCAGAGCGGCGGCAGCCCCTCGGCCGGGCGCTTGCCGGTGACCTGCTCGATCATCGTCGCGATCGTCTTCACGTCGGCGTCGTAGCCGCCCGCGAGGTAGCGCTCGCCCGCCTTGCCGCGCTCCGCGGCGAGCACGTGCGTCCGCGCGACGTCCCGGACGTCGACGAGGTTCATGGCGAAGGGCACGGGCCCCTTGCCGGTGAGCGCGTCGACGAAGGGCCCCGTCGTCGGCGTGCGGCGGTAGTCGAAGCGGCCGAGCACCGCGGTCGGCAGTACCGTGACGACGTCGAGGCCGAGCTCCTCGGCGAGCGCCCAGCACCTCTTCTCCTGCTCGTTCTTGGCGCGGATGTAAGGGCTCTTGGTCCGATCGTTCCACTGCGTCTCGTCGCGCGGCTTCTGCGGATCGAGCGAGAAGCCGACGGCGTTGCTGCTGCTCGTGACGACCACGCGCCGGACACCGCGCTCCTTCGCGGCGCGCAGCACGTTCTCCACGCCGCGGACGGCGGGCTCGACGATGGTCGCCGGATCCTTGGCCCACGTCGCGTAGGGCGAGGCGAGGTGGAAGACGAGCTCGCAGCCCTCCGTCGCGCGCCCGACGGCCGCCGCGTCGCGCACGTCGCCGCGCGCGAGCTTCACGGCGACGCCCGTGAGGCCCGTCGTGTCGCTCGCCTCGCGGACCAGGCCCACGACCTCGTAGCCATGCGCGACGAGGTCGCGGACGAGGTTGTTGCCGATGTGCCCGCCAGCGCCCGTGACGAGCACGCGTGTCATGGGTCCCGTCTACGCCCCGACACGCGCACGTCAATGCCTCGAACGAGCTTGAGGGAGTAGCCTTCGTTCCGATGTACCGAAGCGCCCTCACCCTGCTGCTCCTCTCCTGCGCGGCTCCTCCGCAGAGCGCGGACACCGGTCCGAGGCCACAGGGCGACGCAGGGCTCGCCGCGCCGCCCGCGCCGCCGGCCGACGTCGTCCTCACGCCGTGCCCCGAGGGCTGGCGCGAGATCCCGGGCGCGCCCGCCGTCTGCGATCCGTGGCCGGAGGGTGGGCGACGCACGGACTGTGCGTTCGACGAGGCTCACTTCCCCGGGCATCCGGGCTGCGAGCGCATCGGGAGCGCGTGCGCAGCCGACGGCTGGCCCGCCGACCTCCCGACCGACCGCGCGATCGTGCACGTCGACGACGGAGCGGCGAGCGGCGGGGACGGATCACGCGCCCATCCGTTCCGGACCCTCGGCGCCGCGATCGCGGCCGCCCCGCCGAGCGCCGTGATCGCGATCGCGACGGGCCGCTACGACGAGGACGTCGTCGTTCCGAGCGGGCTCGAGCTGCGCGGCGCGTGCGTGGACGGGACGCGCCTCACGTCCTCCCGCCCGGGCACGGACTCCGACGCGGTGATCTTTCTCGAGGGTGCGGGGGCGGTCCGCAACGTCTCGATCGACGGCGCGTCCCGCCCGGGCGTGCTCGCGAACGGGGGCCCCGCCACGATCGAGGACGTGGTGATCGACGGAGCGCGCATCGGGGCGATCCTCAGCGGGACCGCACCGAACGACGTGTCGGTCCGTCACGTGGCGCTCCGACGGATCACCGCGAGCGCCGGCCTCGGCCGCGGGGTCGATGGCAGCGGCGGTGCCGGGCACCACTTCGTCCTCGACACGGTCGTCATCGACCGCTGCGCCGACGTCGGGGTCTTCATCAACCGGGGCGGTGCGCTCGAGGCGAGCGATCTCGCCGTCGTCGACTGCACCGGGATCGACGCTGCGAACCTCGCCGTCGGCGTCCTGGCGGAGACGACGGGGACGCGCGCCGTGATCTCGCGCGCGGTGTTCGAAGGCAACCACGGCGACGCCCTCGGAGCGGCGAGCGGCGCGACGCTCGAGGCGAGCGACGTGGTCGCGCGCGACGGCCGCGCCGACACGAGCGACGGACTCGGCGCGGGCGCGCAGACCGGGGCGAGCGTCCGCCTCACGCGCGCGCGCTTCGAGCACCTCGGGCTCGGGCTCGGCGTGGCAGACGCCGGGTCGCGGCTCGAGGGCACCGACATCCTCATCCGCGATCTCGCGGGGACGGGCGCCTACGGGGGCCTGGGCGCCGTCGCCAAGAGCGCAGGCGCGCTGATCTTGAGGCGTGCGTGGGTCGCGCGGGCCGTCTTGGTCGCGGTCGCCGGCACGGATCCCGGCACGACCGTCGACGTCGAGGATCTCACGGTGGCCGAGGTCACGAGCTCGCCCGCGGGCCCGGCCGCGATGGCGTTCATCGTCCAAAGCGGCGCGACGGGCACACTCACACGCGCCAGCGCCTCTCGGCTCGTGCGCCAAGCCATCTACGCCTACCAAGGCTCGGCGCTGACGCTCACGGACGTACGCGTCGCGGACGTCACGGGGCCGGCCATCACGTCGGAGCAGGACTCGACGCTCACGGCCTCGCGGATCGCCATCGTCGGCGCGCGCCTCGTCGGCCTCGGCGCACTCAACGGGGGGAGCCTGAGCGCCAGCGACGTGACGATCGAGGGCGTGGACGCCTACTGCGAGGATCCGGGGTGTGCCGCGCCCGCGGGCGGACACGCGCTGGCGGGCTATCACGGCGCCGCGCTCACGGTGACGCGCTTCGAGACGTCACACGCCGCGATCTGCGGCGTGCTCGTCGGCGACGACACGGCCTCCACGCACACGTCGGTGGACCTCTTCGAGGGCACGGTTCGCGACGTCCCGATCGGCGCGTGCATCCAGGTCGACGCCTACGATCCGGAGCGCCTCCATCACGACGTGCGCTTCGTGGACGTCATGGTCCCCTTGCAGGCGACGAGCTACGGGCTGCCGAGCAGCGTGGGGATGCTGTCCCTCTGATGGCCCTCGCGCGCGCTCGGCGTCGCGTTCCTCGCTGCCGCTGGTCGATCGACGAGCGTTCGAGGGGCGGACGCCGGGTGTGCCTGGCGGCTCGGCATGATGCCGCCGGCCGCCGCGCCCCCGTCTTCGCCGGGATCCGCCCCGGTCAGTTCCTCAGAGGACGGTTGTTCATCAGCATGAACTGCATGCGCTCCTGGCTCTTCGGCTCGCCAGCGAGCGAGAGGAACGCCTCGCACTCGAGGTCGAGCACTTCCTGCTCCGTGACCTCGTGTGTGTGGCCGCCCGCGCCGCCCGAGAGCACGACGGCGAGCTTGCGCGCGATGAGCGCGTCGTGCGCGCTCGCGTAGCCGCCCGCGACGAGCGTGTCGATCATCATGCCCAGCGTGGCGATGCCGTTCTCGCCGGGCAGCACGTGCGCGCGGGGGATCGGCGGGTGGTATCCGCTCTCGGCCAGGCCGATCGCGCGCGCCTTGGCCTCGTGCAGCTGGCGCGCGCGGTCGAAGCTCACGCCGTCCGACTTCTTGAAGTAGCCGAAGTGCTGCGCCTCGACGGCGCTCGTGGCGACGTTCGCGAGGGCGATGTTCTTGAAGACCTGCGTGACGATGGCGTAGGTGTCGATGGTCGCGCCCTGCACGTTCGCGTCGAGCGCGCGCCAGAGCATGTTCATGGTGCCCGCGCCGCCGGGGATCAGGCCGACGCCGACCTCGACGAGGCCCGCGTACGTCTCGGCCGCCGCCTGCGTCGCGTCGCTGCCGAAGCAGAGCTCGAGACCGCCGCCGAGGGTCATACCGTAGGGCGCCGCGACGACCGGCACGCGCGCGTACTTCAGGCGCTGCGTGGCCGACTGGTAGCCCTTCACCATCGTCCGCAGCTCGTCCCACTGCTTCTGGCCGGCCGCGACGACGACGCCGAAGAGGTTCGCGCCGACGGAGAAGTGCTCGCCCTCGTTCGCGATCACGATCGCGCGGAAGTCCGTCTCCGCCCGCTCCGCCGCCTGGTGCAGCATCGAGATCACGTCCGGGTCGATGCTGTTCGCCTTCGTCTTGAACGTGACGCCGAGCACGCCTTCGCCGAGATCCCACGCCTCGGCGCCCGCGTTCGCGAGGACTGGCGCCTCGCCGCGCCGCACCTTCGCGAGCGGGAGCTCGCGCGGGTCCGACGGCCGCAGCACGTGCTTGCCCTCGGCGAAGCTCCACACCGCGAGGCCCTTCTTCGTCTGCTTGTAGAAGCTCCGCGCGCCCTTGCCCGCCATCTCCTCGATGCGCGCCGGGATCGCGATGCCGTCCTTCTTCATCCGGACGAGCGTCTTCTTGAAGCCGAGCGCGTCCCACGTCTCGAAGGGACCGAGCTCCCAGTTGTATCCCCACTTCATGGCGTCATCGATCGCGACGACGTCGTCGGTGATCTCGCCGATGCGCCGTGCGGCGTACGCGAGCGCGCGCGAGAGCACCTTCCACGAGAACTTGCCGACCTTGCCCCTCGCCTTCACGAGCGCCGTCACGCGCGCCTTCGGGTCTTCGATCTTCGAGATCTCCTTGGTCGCCTTGGCGATGTCCGCGTCGCCGCCCTTGGGCCGGTAGGCGAGCGCGCTGGGATCCAGCGTCAGCGTGTCGCCCTTGTCGCGCTTGTAGAAGCCGCCCTTCGTCTTGTCGCCGAGGATGTTCTTCTCGACCATCGAGCGGATGAAAAGCGGCACCTCGAAGACGGCGCGCTCCTCGTCGTCCGGCAGCGCCTCGAAGCAGTTGTCGGCCACGTGGACGAAGGTGTCGAGCCCGACGATGTCCGCGGTGCGGAACGACGCGCTCTTCGGGTGGCCCATCGGCACGCCGGTGATGTTGTCCACGTCCTCGGGCGTGAGGCCCATCTCGAGCATCAGGTGGATCGTGGTCATCATCGAGTGGATGCCGATGCGGTTGCCCACGAAGTTCGGCGTGTCCTTGCCGACGACGATGCCCTTGCCGAGCGCCTCCTTGCCGAGCGCCGCGATGGTCGCGACCGTCGCGGGATCGGTCTCGGGGCCCGCGACGAGCTCGAGGAGCTTCATGTAGCGGACGGGGTTGAAGAAGTGCATCACGAGGAAGCGCTTCTTGAAGCCCTCGCTGCGCCCCTCGACCATGTCGTGGATGCGCAGGCCGCTCGTGTTCGACGCGACGATGGTGTGATCCTGGACGACCTTCTCGAGCTTCTCGAAGAGCGAGCGCTTGATGTCGAGCCGCTCGACGATCGCCTCGACGATCAGGTCGCACGCGCCGGCCTTCGCGAGGTCGTCGTCGAGGTTGCCGACGCTCACGAGCTTGGCGTTCGACGGGTGGAAGAACGCTGCCGGCTTGGCCTTCGCGAGCCCGGCGAGCGCCGCCGCGGCGACGCCGCTCCGCGGCGTCTTGGGATCCTTGGGCGCGATGTCGAGCAAGAGCACCTCGAGCCCCGCGTTGGCCATGTGCGCGGCGATGCCGCTGCCCATCACGCCCGAGCCGAGAACCGCCACGCGCCGAATCGCCTTCGCCATCGAGAGCCTCCTGAGGGCGCCAACCGTAGGCGAAGCCCGGGTACGACGCACACCGGCGCGGCTCGGGTCAGTTCGCAGTGGCGGTCGAGCCCTCGACCTCGAGCACGGTGAGCGCCGGCACCTCGCCGCCGTCGCTCGGGCGCGGCTCGGCCCGCTCGCCCGCGTGATCCCCCGGCGCGCCGCAGGCGGCGAACGCGGCGAGCGTGAGCGGGAGCAAGCACCTCGTTGGTGAGAGCGTCATCGTGAACCTCCAGGCGCGAGCGTGACGGCGCGCGCGAGGGGGGCCCGTAAGAGCTCGGTCAAAGACCGCCTTACACGAGCCTTACGTGCGTCGTAGGCTCGCGCCGATGTCGCCGCGCCTCCGAACGTTCGTCGTCTGGGTAGCCCTGATCGTGCTCTTCGGGTGCATCTACGCGCTCGTCTCCGAGGACGGAGGCGATGCGCCGCGCCAGCCGGCGAGCGCGCTCTACGCGGACCTCGAAGCAGGCCGGGTCGCGCTCGTGAGCGTCGATCGCGAGGACCGCATCTACGTCACGCGCGTCGGCGGCGGCGAGTACCCGGTCGACGCGACGTACACGACCACCCTCGCCGAAGCGCTCGAGGCCCACGGGGTCGAGGTGGGCTGGCACGCGGACCCGCCCGATCGAAGCGGCCCGTGGACCACCGTGATCGTCGTGCTCGGCGTCGTCGTGCTCGTCCTCGGGCTCTTCCTCTACTTCGTGCGACGCGCACAGGGGAACGCCGGCAGCGTGCTCTCGCTCCGCAAGACGACGGCGCGCCTCGTCGGCGAGACGCCGAAGGTCGGGTGGGCCGACGTCGGCGGCTCGGCGGAGGCGAAGGCGTACCTGCGCGACACGGTCGACTTCCTGAAGCACCCGGCGAAATGGGAGGTCGCCGGCGCGCGGGCACCGAAGGGCATCCTGCTCGAGGGCCCGCCCGGCTTCGGCAAGACGATGCTCGCCAAGGCGCTCGCGGGCGAGTCCAAGCTCCCCTTCTTCGAGGTCTCCGGCTCGGAATTCGTCGAGCTCTTCGTCGGCGTCGGCGCCGCGCGCGTGCGCGACCTCTTCGACGAGGCGAAGAAGAAGGCGCCCTGCGTCGTGTTCATCGACGAGCTCGACGCCATCGGCCGCAAGCGCGGCGGCGCGAGCGCGTCGCTCACGCACCAGGAGCGCGAGCAGTCGCTCGATCAGCTCCTCGTCTGCCTCGACGGCTTCGGAGCGCGCGGGCGCGTCGTCGTCGTGGCCGCGACCAACCGCGCGGACGTCCTCGATCCCGCGCTGCTCCGGCCGGGGCGCTTCGACGTCACGCTGCGCGTGGGCGACTTCTCGGCGCTCGACCGGCAGACGGTCCTCGAGGTGCACACGCGGAACAAGCCGCTCGCGCCCGACGTGGATCTGGCCGCGATCGCGGCCCTCACACCCGAGGCGAGCGGCGCGGACCTCGAGCAGATCTGCAACGTCGCCGCCATGGCGGCGGCGCGGCGCGGGGGGACGCCGCCGCAGCTGACCCAGGCCGACTTCGAGCGCGCGGCGCTGAGCCTCAAGCCGAAGTCGACCCAGCTCGACCGGCTCGACGCGCTGCTCACCGCCGCGAGCTCGGGCGTCACGCAGCCGGCGAGCGCGCTGGCGGTGGAGGTGCGCGTGCGCGGCGGCGACCTCCACACCGGCACGGTCGTCTGGGCCGACCCCTTCTCGCTCAAGCTCGAGACCGCGGGCGGTGCGCTCGTGCTGACGCGCTCGGACGTCGTCTCGATCCGCGCGCAAGGCGCGGAGCCGGTGGAGCGCTTCGAGCTGCTGCGCGCGCCGGTGGCCGAGCAGCCGGATGCGGGCTGAGGACGGCGCCGGCCGATGAGCGCCAGCTGGGCTCTGCACACGCTCCTCGAGCGCACGCTCTTCCTGATCCCGCTCTGGATCTCGCTCGGCGTCCACGAGTGGGCGCACGCGCGCGTCGCGTACGCGCTCGGCGACGACACGGCCGAGAAGCTCGGTCGGATGACGCTCGACCCGCTCGCGCACCTCGACCCCATCGGCACCGTGCTCCTTCCGCTGCTCGGGATCCCGTTCGGCTGGGCCAAGCCCGTCCCCGTCCAGCCGACCCGCTTCCGCTCGTCCGTGTCGATGAGCGGCGGGATGCTCCTCGTCGCCGCCGCCGGCCCGCTCGGCAACCTCGCGCTCGCGATCGTGCTCTTCGTGCTCGACGCCGTCCTCGCGCGGGTCGCGCCGGGGCTGGCCGCGCGTCCGCTGCTCGCGCGGGTGGTCACCTTCGCGCTGACC
>JBGAQA010000121.1:243-18041 GCA_044220955.1 Sandaracinaceae bacterium | reverse complement strand
CCACCCCATGCCCCGCCCCTTCTTCCTCGCCGGCGTCCCCACGAGAAGCCCCGCGACGCTCGACGTCGTCGACAAGTACAGCGGCGAGGTCTCGGCCGAGGTCTGCCTGGCCGACCGCGCCGCGATCGACCGCGCGATCGAGGCCGCCTCCCACGCCCGCGAGCCGATGCGCGCGATGGCCGCCTACGAGCGGCAGGCCGTGCTCGAGCACTGCGTGAGGCGCTTCCGCGAGCGCTCCGACGAGCTCGCCCGCTCGCTCTCCGTCGAGGCGGGCAAGCCCATCAAGGACGCGCGCGGCGAGGTCGGGCGCCTGATCGACACCTTCAAGATCGCGGCCGAAGAGTCCGTCCGCATCAAGGGCGAGATCCTGCCCCTCGACATCGCCGCGCGCTCGCGCGCCTACACCGGCATGTGGAAGCGCGTGCCGATCGGCGTGTGCTCGTTCGTCACGCCCTTCAACTTCCCGCTCAACCTCGTCGCCCACAAGATCGCGCCCGCACTCGCGGTCGGCTGCCCCTTCGTCGTGAAGCCCGCGAGCCTGACGCCCCTCGGCGCGCTCGTCCTGGGCGAGATCCTGGCGGAGACGTCGCTGCCGAAGGGCGCGTTCTCGATCCTCCCGTGCCGCCGCGAGGACGCGGACGTGTTCGCGACCGATCCACGCATCGCGCTGCTCTCCTTCACCGGCTCGCCGCCCGTCGGCTGGGACCTCAAGGCGCGCGCCGGCAAGAAGCGCGTCTTGCTCGAGCTCGGGGGCAACGCCGCGTGCATCGTCGATCAGGGCGTCGACCTCGACGACGTCGTCGCGCGCCTGATCTTCGGCGCCTTCTATCAGTCGGGCCAGAGCTGCATCAGCGTGCAGCGCATCCTCGCGCACCGCTCCGTGGTCGACGCGCTGCGCGAGAAGCTCGTCGCGGCGACGAAGGAGCTCGTGATGGGCGACCCCAAGGACGAGGCGACGTTCGTCGGGCCGGTGATCAGCGAGAAGGAGGCGCTGCGCATCGAGCGCTGGGTCCGCGAGGCGCTCGCGGGCGGCGGCAAGCTCCTCTGCGGGGGCGCGCGCGTCGGCTCCATGGTGGAAGCGACGATCGTCGAGGATCCCCCGAAGACGTGCGACCTCGTCCGCAAGGAGGTCTTCGGCCCGGTCGCGACGCTCTCCGCGTGGGACGACTTCGACGCGGCGCTCGCCGAGGCGAACGACAGCGACTTCGGCCTCCAGTGCGGGATCTTCACGCACGACCTGCGCCGCGCGATGCGCGCGTGGGACGTGCTCGACGTCGGCGGCGTCGTGATCAACGACGTGCCGAGCTTCCGCGTCGACAACATGCCCTACGGCGGCGTGAAGAACAGCGGCCAGGGACGCGAGGGCGTGAGGTTCGCGATGGAAGAGATGACCGAGCCGCGCATGCTCGTCATCCGCTCGGGCTGAGAGGCGGCGGAAGGGAGAGGGCCCTCTCGTCGCATGGCGAGGTAGCGGCGCTCGCCCCTCCGAGGGTACGCTGGAAGGCAGTGCGAGCGCTCGCGATGTCTCTCCTGGTCGCCGTCGCCCTCGGCCTCGGTTGCAGCCCCGCGCCGCGGGGTCTCTCGTGGACGATCGAGTTCGAGACGACCTCTCTCCGCGATCAGACGAGCGTCGTCGAGGCGAGCATCCGGCGCGGCAGCTGCACGGGCACGACCCTGTACCGCACGGAGGAGCGCGGCACCGGCGCGATGGCGATGCGCCCGCCCGAGCTCGGTCCCGGGACGTACGGCTTCGCCGCGATCGCGTACGACGGCACGTGCACCGAGATCGGGAGCGACTGTCAGCTCGTCACGCTCCCCGGCCCGGCGGCCGTGGCCAACGTGCTGCACGCGCACGTGGGCGTCGCCGCCTGCATCGCCGCGATCTGTCACGCCGGCAGCTGCGAGATGGACTCCGGGATGCCCGACACCGGCCCGCTCGACGGCGGTCCGCGCGACGGCGCGAGCGACACCGGGGCGGACGCGCCGCGACGGGACGCGGTCGTCTGCAGCCCGAGCGAGACGCAGTGCTCGAACGCGGCCGACGACGACTGCGACGGCCGCACCGACTGCTCGGACGACGACTGCTTGAGCGACGCCGCGTGCGCGCGCTGCGTCGGCGTGAGCTGCGGGGCGTGTCAGGCATGCGACGCGGCGACGGGGACGTGCGGCGCGGCGCCGGACGGCGACACGTGCGCGTCGGGGCGCTGCGCGTCGGGCACCTGCTGCACGGGCTGCACGCAGGGGGGCGGCTGCTTCCCAGGCGACACGCTCGGGACCTGCGGCGCCGGCGGCAACGCGTGCGCGAGCTGCGGCGAGTGCACGACGTGCGCGGGCGGCAGCTGCATGCCGAGCGGCAACGGCACGCTCTGCGGCGGCGGCAGCGGACACTGCGCGAACGGGAGCTGCTGCACGGGCTGCATCGACCCCGGGGGCACGTGCAACGGCGGCTCCGTCCCCTCCGCGTGCGGCTCGGGCGGCCGCTCGTGCGCGAGCTGCGGCGAGTGCCAGAGCTGCAACGGCGCGAGCTGCGTGAGCGTCGGCGACGGCACGCCGTGCTCGTCCGGCTCGTGCCTGGGCGGGAGCTGCTGCAACGGCTGCTCCATCGTCGGCACCTGCCAGCCGGGCACGAGCGCGGGGGCGTGCGGGCCCGTCGGCGGCAGCTGCGTCGCGTGCAGCGAGTGCCGGACTTGCGGCCCGGGGCGCACGTGCGACCCCGCGCCCGACGGGACGTCTTGCGCGGGCGGCGCCGGCTCGTGCGCCGGCGGTGCGTGCTGCACCGGCTGCCTGAACGGCGGCACGTGCTACGCCGGCACGGACCAGACGCTCTGCGGCAACGAGGGAAACCGCTGCGCGAGCTGCCCGGGCGGGACGAGCTGCCAGCCCAGCGGATCCTGCGTCGGTGCAGGCGACTCGTGCGCCAACTTCATCGACATCACCGGCATCGGGGACGTGCTCCTGCCGATCGACACGTGTCTCTACGGGGACGACTTCACGATCCCGGGCTGCAGCTCGGGCAGCGCGCCCGACATCGTGCTCAGCGGTGTGCAGGGCGCCAGCTACCACATCGATGCGCCGCCGGGATGGACCGTGGGCTACCTCGATCCGGGAGGGAGCTGCACGCCGCTCTCCTCGAGCTGCGGGCCCTCGTACGGTGCCGCCGGCAGCACGGGCGACCCGCGCTACTGGTTCGGGGTCGAGCGCATCGACGGCAGCTGCGGCCGCGCGACCCTTCACGTGCAAGGGCTCTGATGCGCCCGCTGTTCGCCGCGGCGCTCGCGGCAGGCGCCCTCGCGGGCTGCGACGCCGCGCTCGGCGGCCCGCGACACGACGCGAGCCCGGGGAGCGACGCCGGGACCGCGCGAGACGCAGGGACGGGGATCGACGCGGGGAGCGTGATCGACGCGGGCGCGAGCGACGCGCAGGCGCCGACGATCGACGCCGGGCCGCCGCTCCCCTGCGACGCGGCGTTCACGCTGACACCGAGCGCGCCGCGCGCCGGTGCCCCCTTCACGGTCGCCGTGACCGACGGCACGCCGTGGGCGAACGTCGATCTGCACGTGAGCGGCCCGGGCGCGCCCGTCGCCGACTGGGGCGGCGTGAGCGGCTCCTACACGTGGAGCTACACGGTCCACGGCCACGCGGCGGGCGTGCTCGCGATGACGTTCACGGCCGACATGGGGGCGCGCACGGTCGCCTCGTGCATGGTGCGGGTCGCGGACGCGAGCGCGAGCGACGCGGGGACGGACGCTGCCGTCGTGCGCGACGGTGGCTCGAGCACACCGCCGGTGAACCGCTTCGGCATCGGCTTCGTGGGCCCCGGAAGCGCGAGCGACCTGGACCTCGCCGCCGATCTCGCGGGCCCCGGCGGCTACGTGAAGCTGATCTTCCCCGGCGTGACGCGGGACACGGCGGGCGCCGATCCCTCCTGGGTGAGCGCCGTCGCCGACGCGTACGCGCGCGATCTGATCCCGGTGATCCGCATCTCGCCGCCCTGGGGCGACGACGACGTGCGCTACGACTCCGACGACGGGGCGCACGCGCACTTCGGCGCGCTCGCCGCCGCGTACCGGCGCGTGGTCGAGGATCTGCCGCTGCGCGGCGGCTGGCCGATCTTCATCGAGGTCCACAACGAGCCGAACCTCTGTTACGAGTGGACCTGCCACGCGGGCGAGGGCTGGCTCGACTACGCGACGACCGCGCACGAGTATGCGGCGCTGCTCCGCGACGTGGCGGACACGCTGCACGCGATCGGCGATGCGCGCATCCGCGTGCTGAACGCCGGCCTCGCGCCGGGCGGCGCCGTGCGCTGCGAGTGCGGCGGCAGCGGGTTCGACGCGGGCATCACGTCGCGCGAATTCCTCACGGCGATGATGGCCGCCGTGCCCGACGTGTTCTCGCGCGTGGACGGCTTCGCCTCGCACAGCTACCCGGCGCAGGGCGAGGGCTGGGGCTTCTTCGTCCCCTACGCGATCGCGCGCCCGGGCCTCTCGTACTTCGAGACCGAGCTCACGACCATCGGCCGGAGCGACCTCGACGTGTTCCTCACCGAGACCGGCTGGTGCTCGCCCGGCTCGCGCTGCACGAGCGGCGGCGGCACGCGCGCCGAGATCGCCGACTGGACCGAGAGCGCGTACCGGGACTTCTGGCTCGGCCACGCGCGCGTGCGCGCGGTGATGCCCTTCATCCTCCGCGACGCCGCGTGGGAGGACTTCGCCTGGGTCGCGAGCGACGGCTCGCACTACCCCGTGTACGACCGCATCCGCGCGCTGCGCTGCGCGAGCATCCCGGGCCGCTGCCCCTGAGGCGCGGCGAGACGCGGCCGAGCGACACGTGTGGCACGCTCGCCCGCAGATGCAGACGTTCCTTTTCCTGGTCGCGCTCGTGATCTCGGCGTGCAGCGGCCCGAGCGCGCCCTCGTCCTCGCCTTCGCCCTCGCCCTCGCCCGCGCCCTCGCCCGCGCCCGCGCCCGCGCCTTCGCCCTCGCCCTCGCCCGCGCCCTCGTCCTCGCCCTCGCCCGCGTCCCCCATCGAGCTGCTCTCGAGCACGACGACGTACGTCGCCGTCTCGAGCGCGTACCACGACGACGCGACGCAGATCGCGCACCTCGTCGACGGAGACCTCGAGACCGCGTGGAACGGCAGGACGGGCGATCTCACCGGCGCGTTCATCGACGTCCGCGTCCCCGCGGACGCGGACGTGACCTCGATCGCGCTCACGGCCGGTTTCACCCACGTCACCGATCGCGCCGACCTGTTCACGGCGAACCACCGCATCACCCGCGTCCGCGTCACGCACGACGGATCCAGCGCCGAGCACGCGCTCGATCCCGACTCGCGCGAGCTGCAGGCGCTGCCCGTGCAAGGCGGTGGAGGCGTCTACCGCATCGAGATCACCGCGGTGCTGCCGGGATCGAACACGGGCTGGCAGGAGATCTGCGTCTCGGAGCTGCGCGTCATGGGCCACGCCCCGGGCGCGCAGGCGGGGGCGCGCTATCCGCACGTGGCGCTCGGCGCACTGCCGGAGGCGAGCGCGGCGCCGCTGGACGTCGCGGCGCTCGCGGCCGCGTACCCGGGTGAGGTGCGCTGGCTCGCGCGGGCGTGGGCCGAGCACGAGCGAGCGGAGCACGTCTTCGACGCCACGACGGGCGACTGCGACGACGACCCGGTGGCCTGGAACGGCGCGCAGCGCACGCGACGCAGCATCCTGGAGCGCGTCGCGGCGCTGGTGGAGCCGGTCGACGTGGTCAGCGCCGACGCGCTCCGCAGGCGCGCGGCGAGCACGCGCGCGCGACCAGGCTGCATCGAGGACGACCGGCGACGGCACGCCGAGCGCGGCGCGGACCTCGCGGCGATCGCGCTCGCGCTCGACGCGGCCGGCGCGCGCCTGGACGCCGACGCGCGCTGCGCCTGGGCGCGCGCCCACACCGAGCTCCTCGTCCTGCGGCTGGCCGAGTCCGCGTCGAACGAGTGGTACCTGATCGAGTACCAGGGCGAGTTCGACCCGGATCTCCCGGCCTCGGAGGGCCGCCGGCAGGACGCGGCGGGCCGCGTCCGCGACCAGCTCGACGGGTGGCACTGGCCCCGGAGCGCGGCCGGGCTCGCGCCTCTGCGCCGCCTCGATCGCAGCGCGCTCCCCGAGGACGGCGCCGACTTCGCCGCGCTCGACGCCGAGCTCGGTCGATTCGACGGCGAATGCGGAGGCTCGTGACCGCGCGTTGACACCTCTCGCGCGATTCACGGCGCGTGCGCCGATCACCGCGCGATCTGGCGGTGATCGTGTGGCACGTCGGATGCTGTGATCGCCGCATGCGTCACATGCTCGTGGCCGTCCTCGTGGTGGGTGGATGTGTGGCGGGCGCGAGCCCCGCGGCGGCGCAGGGCCCGATGGCGCTCCCGCCCGCGTACACGACGAGCCCGTGGACACCGCCCTGGTACGCCCCGGCACCTTCGCCCGCGCCCGACCCGTCGTGGGACGCGTGGGATCCCGCGAGCGCGATGGCGCGCGCCACCGGTCGCGCCGGCCTCGGTGGCCGCCGCGTCCTCGAGACGGCGCAGCGCATGATCGAGCAGGGCGTGATCGTCCGCGGCTCCTGCTACGACTGGGTCGACGCCGTCTTCCACCAGGCGAGCGGCCGCTGGCACGACTCGTTCCACGGCAGCCGGGCGCGCCACCGCTACGCGCAGGTCTCGGATCTGCAGCCCGGCGACTGGGTGCTCTTCGAGCACGAGGGAGGCGGCACGCACAGCGCGATCTTCGTCGACTGGGCCGATCCGAGCGCGCGCGTCGCGACGATGATGAGCTATCCCGGTCAGCGCCGCGACGAGCCGGGGCGCTACGGGACGTACGCGCTCGGCAGCGCGTACCGCATCATCCGCATGACCGACGACCCGCCCGACGCGCGCCCCGCGCGCCCCGCGCGCCCCGCGCGTCGCCCGCGCGCGCACCACTGACCTGCCGGACGCTCGGAGGAGCGCGCCGAGGACGACCGGGGCGCTCGACGCAGAGCAAGTGTCGGAGCGGGTGGTGCCGTCTCGGTCGCCATCGCGAAGATCACGATCAGCCTCCCGGGCGAGGCCCTGCGCAAGGCGCAGGCCGCCGTCGAGTCCGGCCAGGCGTCGTCGGTGAGGCGTACATCGCCGCCGCCGTCGAGGAGAAGCGCGAGCGCGACGACCTGCGGAAGATGCTCGCCGAGCTCGCCGAGCAGACCGGCGGCCCGCTGACGCGCGTCGAGCGGGCGCGGGCGCGGCGCGATCTCGGTCTCGGCGCACGGCGACGCGGGCCGCGATGAAGGGTCTGACGCTCGACGCTGGCGCGCTCATCGCCCTCGAGCGAGCCGACCGCCGCCTCGTCGCCTGGATCGACGAGGCGCTGGAAGCAGGGCTCCGGATCGCCGTGCCCGCAGGGGCCCTCGGACAGGTCTGGCGCGACGGGGCGCGTCAGGTCCGGCTCGTGCGACTGCTCGCGTCGGACGCCGTCGAGCTGTGCGCGCTCGACGGTCGACGCGCGAAGGAGGCCGGTGCGCTCTGCGGCCTGCGCGGCACGAGTGACGTCGTCGACGCGTCGGCCGTGCTCTGCGCGGCCGAGCGCGGGCACCGCGCCGTGACGAGCGATCCCTTCGACCTCCGGCGGCTGAGCCCGAGGCTCGAGCTGCTCGTCGCCTGAGACGGTTCGGTGCGCCTCACGCCCTCCACGGGCGCGGCGCGAGCCGGGGCCACGGCATCGCCTCCTCCAGCTCGGCCGCGAGCGCGAGCAGGGTCGCCTCGTCCTCGTGGCGCGCGAGCGCATGCACGCCGATCGGCACGCCCTCCTTCGTCCGCCCGAGCGGCAGCGAGATCGCCGGCGCGCCCGCCGCGTTCACGAGGCCCGTGAAGGGCGTGAACGCCATGAGACGCGCCATCGCCTCGTCGAAGGGCACGTCCGGCGCGAGGTGCCCGAGCGGCGGCGCCGGCTGCGCGAGCGTCGGCCCGATCAGCACGTCGTGTGGCGCGAGCAGCGCCGGCCACTCGCGCGCGAGCCCGCGGAGGCGGCGAAGCGCGGCGAGCGTCTCCCGACGCTGCGACGCCGCGCGCGCCGAGAGCCCCAACATGAAGGGCTCGAGCTTGCGGCGGTCGAAGCGCGGCGTGACGAGCAGGCGCCCGAACGCCTCCTGCAGCCACGCGACGAACATCCAGTAGGCCGTGAAGTCGCGCACGATCTGCCCGCGGAAGGGACACGCCACGAAGCGCACGTCGTGGCCGCGCTCGGCAGAGCGGCGCGCCGCTGCCTCGACCGTGGCGCGCACCTCGTCGTGCACCGGGACGCCGGTCGGCGAGTCGACGAACACGCCGATCACCAGCTTGCGCCGCGCGGCGGCGCCTCCGATCGGACGCAGCGCGCCGCGCTCCTCCTCGATCGCGCGCCAGAGCGCGATCGTGTCGCGCACGCTGCGCGTGAGCACCCCGTGCACGGCGATGTTGACGGGCAAGAGGGGCGAGGCCTCCATGTCCCAGCGGCGACGCGTGACCTTGAGGCCGACGAGGCCGCAGCACGCCGCCGGGATGCGGATCGAGCCGCCGCCGTCGCTGCCGTGCGCGATCGGAACCACGCCCGACGCGACGAGCGCCGCCGCGCCGCCCGACGAGCCGCCGGGCGTGCGCGAGAGGGCCCAGGGGTTGTGCGTCGGGCCGAACGCGAGCGGCTCGGTTGTGCCCGTCATGCCCAGCTCGGGCGTCGCGCTCTTGCCGAGGCTCACGAGGCCGACGCGCTCGAGCGCCCGCACCCACGGATCGCTCGCGCGCGCGACGACGTGCCCGCTCGCGGCCGTGCCCCACGCGATGCGCGTGCCCTCCTGCTTGGCGAGATCCTTCACGGCCGTGGGCACGCCGAAGAGCGGACCGCGCGGCGGGCCCGAGGCCGCGCGGCGCGCGCGCTCGGGCGTGGCGGTGACGATCGCGTTCAGCGCGCCCGCGTCGTCCATGCGGCCGATCGCCGCCTCGACGACCTCGGCCGCGCTCACCTCACCGCGCGCGATACGCTCGCGCGTCTCGGTCGCGTCCCACGCCGCCAGCTCCCAGGGGTCCGTCATGCGCCGCCATCGTACACGCGAAGCTCCACGATGACCGGACGCTCACGCCCGAGGCCCTCACGCGCGCCGTGCGCAGCTCGGGGTCCCACGAGGTGCAGCTCGTGCACGTGTTCCTCGCCTTCGTGTCGGAAGTGTGCGGGCAAGACGCCGGCGTGCGAGCGCGGCGGGTGCGGCGAAGGTCATCGCTTCTCGAGCCACGCGCCGGGCTTGCGTCGCTGGTGGGCCACGGCGACGACCTCGATGACGTCCGCACGAGCCGGAAGAAGACCGTGTACGGAAAGCGTGCCAAGTGCGCCCGCCGAAACGTCGAGCATGTGAGCGACCCCCAGGCCCGTCAGCCGCTGGCTGACGAGCGACGCGATCGCGAGAGGGTCGTCGGGGCTCCGCACGCAGCCGGTCTACCGTGCGTGCGTCGCAGGTGCGGGATCGGAGGACGAGCGCGCCGCTGGACCCGCCGCGGCCGTGCCGACATGCTGGGCGGCGATGCGCTGGGGCACGCTCGTCTCGGTGATGGTCCTCGTCGCCTGTGCACCCGGCGGCGGCACCGACGCGGCGGTGCTCGGGGACACCTGGGAGGACGGTGGTTTCGCGCCGGACCTCGGGTTCGTCAGCGCCGCTCTGACGAGCGACCCCGCGAGCGTCGACTTCGGTACCGTCGACATCGGCAGCACCAGCGCGCCGCAGCGGGTGACGATCAGGAACACTGGCCTCGGCGCCGCGTCGGCCGTGCACCTGCAGCTCGCAGGCGCGTCGGCGACCGACTTCGCGATCGACGCGACCGTGACGACGTGTGAGGGGGCCACGCTCGCGCCCGGAGCGAGCTGCGTCGTGTCGCTCGGGTTCGAGCCGTCGCGCGATGCCTCCGCCGCGGCGGTGCTGCAGGTCCGCGCGTCGGCGGCGAGCGTCGACGTGCCGCTGACCGCGGAAGGGGTGGCGGCCTGCGACCTCTCGGTCACGCCGAGCCCCTACGACTTCGCCGACGTCACGGTCGGGGCGGCGAGCGCGCCCGTGACCTTCACCGTGACCAATCCTTGCCGGCTCGGGACGACGGGAGCGCTCTCCGTCGCGATCGCAGGAGTCGACGCCGCGGAGTTCGCGATGCTGACCGACGACTGTACGGGCATGACCTTGGCCTCCCGGGCGAGCTGCATCGTCGACGTCCACTTCGCGCCGACGCTGGCGGGCCCACGCAGCGCGAGCCTCGTCGCGACCGCTTCTCCCGGGGGCACCGCCAGCGCCGCGCTCTCGGGGAACGGGATCTTCTGACGTGCGCGACCGCGACCGCCGGCGCTTCACCGGCAGGCGCGCGCGCCCTCGATCTGGAACTCCACGATCATCCCCGTCGAGCCGCTGAAGCCCGTCTCGCCGCCGACGACGAGGCCGCCGTCGCAGCCGGGGCGGAACGCGGAGTCGTTGAGGTTGGTGTTGCTCGTGCCGAGGTAGGGCGCGACGGCGAAGGCCGGGATCGAGACGTTGGTGATCGCCGCCGTCGTGTAGAGGTCGTGCCGGTACTCGAGCACGGTGCCGACCAGCGACGCGCCGCCGCTCGCGCGGCCGACGACGAGCGCGCGCGCGCCGTCGGGCGAGAAGCTCACGTCCCACACGCCGATCGCCGGCCAGCCGGGGACCGTCGAGGCGCCGTGCCACGCGCCGGCCTGGAAGCGGTCGAGGTCGCGGCCCGACCACGAGACGACGAGCGCGTAGTCGCCGCTGCCGTGCGAGGCCGCGCGCGACGCGTTGCCGAGCGTGGCCGCGGGGCCGGGGCGCCACTCGGGGGTGCCGCCGACCTCCGTGTAATAAGGTGCGTCGGCGCCGTTCGCGCCGCACGCGAGCACGATGCCCCACGTGCCGAACTCGTTGTCCACGAACGCGAGGTCGTCGCAGCCCGCGCTCGTCGGCTGCGCGGTGACGAACGCGCCGAGCGTGTCGGTCGCCGGATCGATGTCGCGCAGGCGCGCGATGTAGCTCGAGGTGCCGGACGCCGAGAGCAGCACCGGACGTCCGTCGCCGACGGGGCCGTCGCCCGCGCTCGGTCGCTCGATGCCGGTGAAGCGCTCGCCCGCCCGCGTGATCGCGGTGCGCGTGAACGCGGCGATCGTCGGCGTCGCGCGCCACGTCGCGTCGTCGAAGCGGATCACGACGCCGGTGTTCGCGCCGCTCACCGTCTCGTAGCCCACGACGTACGCCGAGCCGCCCGCGGGAGCGAAGGAGACGTCGGTGAGGGTGAGCACGCGGCCGCCGACGCGGAGATCGAACGCGACCGCCGTGCGCGCCGCCCAGTCGTAGACGCGCACGCTGGTGTCGCGCTCGAGGACGAGCGCGTAGCTGCCGTCGGGGTGGAAGGCGACGGCGACCGCCTCGTGCATGCCGCCGATCGGCGTGCGGGAATAGAGGTAGCTGCCGGGGCCGGGGGTGACGGGGCCGGCGTCGCGGCCGGCGTCGGGGAGCATCGCCGCGTCCATGCCCGCGTCGGGGAGCGCCGCCGCGTCCACGCCCGTGTCCGGGAGCATCGCGGCGTCGGACCCGGCGTCCAGCGGCGCCGCCGCGTCGGTGCCGGGACCGCCGTCCCGACCGCCACCGCCATCGAGACCCGCGTCGGCGCCCGCATCCGGGCCGCCCCCGCCGTCCGCGCGCGCCACGCCGGCGTCGGAGCCGCCGTCCCTGTGCCCGTAGGGCAGGCCGGGGTTGGCGCAGGCCGGGACGGCCGCGAGCCAGAGGACCAGGAGCGGTACGCGCATACCTCTACCCTACGCTCCCGCGCTCGCCATCGCGGAGCAGCTTCTTCTGCACCTTGCCCATCGCGTTGCGCGGCAGCTCCTCGAGCCGGATCACGCGGCGTGGCCGCTTGTGGGGCGAGAGCATGCGCGCGACGTGATCGACCAAGAGGGCCTCGTCCACGTCGTGCGCGAGCACGACGTACGCGACGATCGACTCGCCCAGATCCGGGTCCGGCACGCCGACGACGGCCGCCTCGCGGACGGCCGGGTGCTCGAGCAGCGCGGACTCGATCTCGCCGGCGCCGATCTTGAAGCCGCCGCACTTGATGAGATCGGTCGCGCGGCGGCCGACGATCCGCACCGCGCCGTCGGCCCTCATCGTGGCGAGATCGCCGGTGTAGAACCAGCCCTCGGCGTCGCGGACCTCGGCGGTCGCGTCCGGCCGGTTGAGGTAGCCGAGGAAGACGTGCGGACCGCGGACGGCGATCTCGCCGATCGCGACGTCGTCCCGCGCGTCGATGGGCGCGCGCGCGTCGTCGACGAGGCGCAGCTCGACGCCCTCGAGCGGGCGTCCGACCAGGCCGGGCCGAGCGCCCTCGCTCGCGCGCACGCCGCACGAGATGAGCGTCTCGGTCATCCCGTAGCGCTCGACGAAGCCGCGGCCGACGAGGGCGCGCGCACGCTCTTGCTCGCGCGCGGGCAGCGCCGCCGAGCCGGACACCAGGAGGCGCGCGGAGGCGAGCGCGGCCCGGAGCGTCGGATCTCCCTCGGCCGCCTCGAGCATGCGGTGCACGATCGTCGGCACGGCGAAGAGGACCGCGCTGCGATCGTCCTCGGCCGACGCGGCGAGCATGGCGGCGCCGAGCGCCGGCGCGGAGAAGCGCGGCACCCAGTGGAGCGCGCCGCCGCGGCGGATGGCGCCGTAGAGCCCGAGGACCAGGCCGTGGACGTGGAAGAGCGGCAGCGCGTGGACGACGGTGTCGGCGGCGGACCACTCCCAGGCCGCCGCGAGCGCATCGAGGTCGAAGGCGACGCTCGCGCTGGAGATCAGCGCCCCCTTCGGCGCCCCCGTGGTCCCCGAGGTGTAGAGCACGAGCATCGGCGCATCGAGGATGGGCCGGGGCTCGAACGCGGCCGCGTCCCTGGCGCCGATCTCGGCGCGGACGGTGGTGACCGCCCCGAGCTTGCCGCTCGCCGCGTGCGGGTCGGCGGCGATGGCGATCACGGGATCGGCGTCGCGCGCGATGTGCTCGAGCTCGCGGGCGCCGAGCTTCGGATCGAGGGGCACGGTCACGAAGCCGGTGGCGGCGCTCGCGACGAGCGTGACCACGGTCTCGATGGTGGCGTCGGTGAAGATGGCGACGCGGTCGCCCGGGACGACACCGAGCCTCGCCATGCGCTCGAGGTGCGCGGCGCACGCGCCGGCGAGCGTGCGGTACGAGATCGCTCGATCTTCGAGGCGGAGCGCGATGCCGTCGTCGGCCGCCGAGAGCCGGGGAAAGAGCGTCACGCGCACATCATCTCACCGGCGCGCGGGCCTGCGGCACGAGAAAACCTCCGTCAGTCGGTGATATGACTCGCGTCTTCCCGAGCGAGCATGAGCGAGACGAACACCCCTGCCCCTGCGCGCAAGCCCTGGTGGCGCTCGAGCACGCTCCACATCGTGATCGGCCTCGCGCTCGGTGTGCTCCTCGGCGGCACGTTCCCGGAGGACGCGCACCCCTTCGCGCACTCCCTCTTCGCGTTCGCGTCCAACGCGTTCCTCGCGCTCATCAAGGGCCTCGTCGTCCCGCTGATCCTGTCGACGATGGTGGTCGGCATCGCGCAGACGGGCGAGATCCGGGCGATCGGCCGGCTCGGCGGCAAGGCGCTGCTCTACTTCGAGGTCGTCACCACGCTCGCGCTCTTCATCGGCCTCGCGATCGGCAACGGCATCGCGCCGGGCGAGGGCCTGCCGCTCGACCTGAACGCGACGGCGGCGAGCGTGCACCCCGAGCACCCGCAGGACGGCTGGCAGCTCGCGATGCACCTGTTCCCGTCGAACCTCGCCGCGCACTGGGCCGCGGGCGACCTGCTGCCCATCGTGGTCTTCGCGGTGCTCTTCGGCATCTCGCTCACGCGCATCGGGCCCCGGGGCAAGAACGTGCTCGAGCTCTGCGAGTCGATCGCGCAGGTCATGTTCAAGTACACGGACATGGTGATGCGCCTGACGCCGATCGGCGTGCTCGGCGCGATGGCGGCGAGCGTGAGCCACATGGCCGCGGGACAGGAGATCGACGGGCACGTCGTGTCGGGCTGGCCGGCCGTGCTCTATCTCCTCGGGCGCTACGCGCGCCTCGTCGGCTCGCTCTACCTCGCGCTCGTGCTGCTGCTCCTGCTCGTGTTCGTGCCCATCATGCTGATCGTCCGGGTGCGTCCGCTCGCGTTCCTGCGTGCGATCCGCGAGCCGGCGCTGACGGCGTTCACGACGGCCTCGAGCGAGGCGGCGCTGCCACGGCTGCTCGAGGACGTGGTCTCGTTCGGCGTGCCGCGGCGCATCGCCAGCTTCGTCATCCCGGCGGGCTACTCGTTCAACCTCGACGGCTCGACGCTCTATCTCGTGCTCGCGAGCCTCACGATCGCGCAGGCGGCGCATCACCCGATGCCGCTGGCCGATCAGATCATGATGGTCGTCACCTTCATGCTCACGAGCAAGGGCGTCGCGGGCGTGCCGCGGGCGACGCTCGTGATCATCCTCGGGACGATCGGCAGCTTCGGTCTGCCGGCCGAGGCCGGCGTCGCGATGCTGCTCGCCGTGGACAGCCTGATGGACATGGCGCGCACCACGATCAACGTGATCGGCAACGGCCTGGCGTCGGTGGTGATCGCGCGCTGGGAGGGCGTGCTGCACACGGAGGCGCCGGAGATGCCCGCTCCGGAGACGAGCCCGTGAGCGGCGTCGTCTTCGCGCACGCCTCGGGCGCCGCGCGCAGGGAGGCGGCGCTGGCGTTCTGCCGCGGGGCCACGGGGCCGCTCTTCGTGGTCGGCGCGCGCATCGAGAGCGCCCGCGCGCTCGTGGCCGACCTCGCCCTCGGAGCGGGCGTGCTGCTCGACGTCGAGGCGACGACCCTCGAGCGTCTCGCCGCGAGGCTCGCCGCGCCCGGGCTCGCGCAGGCGGGGCTCTCGATCGCGACGCCGCTCGCGATCGACACGGCCGCGGCCCAGGCGCTCGCGACGCTGTCCGCGACGCTCCCGCGCATGGGGCCCCTTCGTGCCTCGCCGGGCATGCCACGCGCGCTGGGCCGGACGCTCGAGGAGCTCTGGGCGGCGGACGTCGCCGCGAGCAGCGTCGCTCCGTTCGATCCCGAGCTCGCCGCGGTCGCCTCGCACGTCGAGCGGGCCCTGGTCGCCGAGAGGCTCGTCTCGCGCACGCGGGCGCTCGAGCATGCGATCACCGGCGTCCTCGGCGGCGCGCTCGCCGGCGCGCGCGTGCTCTTCTCGGACGTGGCGATCCGCTCGCGGCTGACGGGCGAGCTCGCGCGCGCGATCGCTTCGTGGGCCGGCGCCGCGTGCTTCACCGTGCCGCGCGCCGACGCGCGGACGCTGGGACAGCTCGAGGGCATCGCCGTGTCCGACGCGGCGAGCGGGTCGAGCGAGACCGCGCGGCTGGCGGAGGCCCTCTTCTCCGGCACCCACGCCGGGACGCCGTCCGCCGTGCTCGAGACGATCCTCGCGCGCGGAGACGCCGCCGAGGCGGCAGAGATCACGCGGCGCGTGCTCGCCGCCGCCCGCGAGGGCACGCCGCTGCACCGCATCGCGATCGCGCTGCGCAAGCCCGAGCTCGTGCGCGCGTCGATCGAGGCGGCGTTTCGCAGCGCGGGCATCCCGCTCGCGCAGGCCCGCGGCGCTCGGCGGCCCGACCCGAGCGGTCGAGCGCTGCTCGCGCTGCTCGCGTGCGCGAGCGAGGGCCTCTCGGCGCGCGCGTTCTCGACGTATCTCTCGTTCGGCGCGATGCCGCGAACGGAGACGGGCGAGCCTCCGCCCGCCCGCCGGGGCGACGTCTCGCGCGGCGACGACGACGACGACGACGAGCAGGGCGACGAGCGCGACGCACCCGACGCGGTGCGCGCGCCCCGGCAGTGGGAGAAGCTGCTGGTCGAGGCGGCCGTGATCGGCGGCGGCCCCGAGCGCTGGCGGCGCCGGATCGGCGGGCTCGCCGAGGATCTCCGCCGGCGCGTGAGCGAGCTCGATCGCACGGGCGGAGACGGTGCCGGCACGCGCCGCACGCTCGACGAGCTCGCCGCGCTCGAGCGCTTCGCGCTGCCGCTCCTCGACGATCTCGCCGCGCTCCCACCTCGCGCGACGCTCGCCGAGTACCGGGAGCGGCTCTCGGCGCTCGCGACGCGCGCGCTGGCCGAGCCCGCGCGAGCGCTGGCCGCAATCGACGAGCTGGCCCCGCGCACGCCCTCGGGCGAGGAGCTCACGCTCGGCGACCTCGGCCGCGTGCTCGCTCCGCGGCTCGGCGCGATGGAGACCCGCCCGCCGCGGGACGGGGTGCACCTCGTGACGCCCGACGAGCTGCGGGGCGCGAGCTACGAGGTCGTGGTCGTGCCGAGCCTGGCGGAGCGCGTGTTCCCGGCACGCATCGCCGAGGATCCGCTGCTGCCCGACGCCACCCGCGCCGCGCTGAGCGCCGACCTCGAGCAGACCCACGCCCGCGCCCACGACGAGCGCCTGCTGCTCGCGCTCGCCGTCGGTGCGGCGGAGCGCCGCGTGGTCGCGCTCGCGTCGATCACGACCCCGGAGGGCCGCCCGCGCGTTCCGTCCGTCTACTTCGTCGAGCTGCTCGGCCAGGCGCTCGGGCGGATCGCGTCGGGCGCCGACGTGGCGGCCGCGACGAGGCGCGCGGTGGGCGCGGTGGGGAGCCCGGAGGCGGCCGCGAGGCGCTCGGAGCGCGCGATCGGCCGCGTGCGTGCGCTCGCGGCCCTGCCGCCGCCGGAGGGACGGGGCCGCGCGAACGACGTCGTCGCGCGCAACGTCCTCTTGCGCTCGGCGCTGCTGCGCGTGTGGCGGAGAGAGGCGGATCGCCTCGGCCCGGCCGACGGCCTCGTCGCGGGCAAGGCACACCCGCGCGACTCGCTCCTCTCGAACCTGCCGGCCAGGCGTGCGTACTCCGCGACGGCGCTCGAGGGCTTCGCGGCATGTCCGCTGCGCTTCCACTTCCGCTCCGTGCTGCGCCTCGAGCCGCGAACGGAGCCCGCGCGACTCGAGGAGCTCGATCCGATGACGCGCGGCTCGCTCACGCACGAGGCGCAGTTCCTCACGCTGCTCGCGCTGCGGAGCGAGGGCGCGCTGCCCCTGTCGGCCGAGCGGCTCGATGGCGCGATCGCCACGCTCACGCGGGTCTTCGCCGCGCTGCGCAGCGAGGTGGTCGACCGGCTGGTGCCGGCGATCCCGCGCGTGTTCCACGCGGAGCTCGACGCGATCGAGGCCGACCTGCGCGAGTGGCTCGCGCGGCTCGCCGCGGATGCCGCGTGGACGCCGCGCTTCTTCGAGCTCGCGTTCGGCCTGGCGGGGCACGAGGCGGGGCGCGATCCGGCGAGCCGGGCCGAGCCCGTCGCGCTCGACGAGGGCATCACGCTGCGTGGCGCGATCGACCTCGTCGAGGAGAGCGTTCCGCCGGGCCAGCTCCGGGCCACGGACCACAAGACGGGCTCGACGTACGCGATCCGCGGCGGGGGCACGCTCGTCGTGCGCGGCGGTCAGACGCTCCAGCCGGTGCTCTACGCGCTCGCGCTCGAGAAGCTCTTCCCCGGGGCGAAGGTGAGCGGCGGCCGGCTCTGGTTCTGCAGCTCGCGCGCGGGCTTCGTCGAGCGCACGGTCCCGCTCGACGACGAGGCGCGCGGGGCCATCCGCGCCCTCGCCGAGGCCATCACGCAGGCGATGGAGAAGGGCCTCTTGCCGGCGCTCCCGCAGCCCGGGGCCTGCCGGTTCTGCGACTACGCGCTCGCGTGCGGGCCCTCGGCGGAGGTGCGCGC
>JBGAQA010000121.1:0-233 GCA_044220955.1 Sandaracinaceae bacterium | reverse complement strand
AGCGTGGCCGCGCCGCTGAGCGGGCTCGTGGCGCTGCGGAGCCGCCGATGACGGGCGACGCCGCCGCGCGCGCGCGCATCGAGAACGACCTCGATCGCTCGTTCCTGGTCGAGGCCGCGGCCGGGACCGGCAAGACCACCGCGCTCGTCGGTCGCATCGCGCGCCTGGTCGCGACGGGCCGCGCGCGCATCACGGAGATCGCGGCCATCACCTTCACGGAGCGCGCGTCGGGC
>JBGAQA010000120.1:0-18075 GCA_044220955.1 Sandaracinaceae bacterium | reverse complement strand
GCCCGCGGCCGTCGCCTTTCTGGGTCTTTACTTTTATCGGAACTGGGGCGGGGGGCTGACCGCCCGCCGCCCCCATGCCGATCAGGTCCCGAACTGAGGCAGGAGCGCGCGCACGCGCCGCAGGCCCGGGGACAAGAGGTGGCGCCGCACGGCGCTGGCGGCGGGAAGCAAGCCCTCCGGCAGCGGTCGGAACATCACCTCGAGGTGGTCGTCGTCCGTCTCGAGCCCGTACGCGGTCACCACCGGCGTCACGAGCGAGAGCGCCCGACGCACCACCGGGTTCTTCGCCAGCTTCGGGTCCTTCATCATGTCGAGCACGATCTTGTTGTCGCGCGTCTCGACGACCGTCGGCGGCAGCGGCAGGTACTTCGCGAGGTTGCCCGGCTTGCTCAGGTCGAGCGCGCCCGACTTGATGAGGGCCGCCACGGGCCCGACCGCGTCTCCGAGCACCTCGGCCCAGATCTCCTCGAGCCGCAGCTCGATCCGGATCTGGTCGGGGGTGATCACCATGCGGTCGATGTAGATGACCGCGGAGGCGCGCAGCGGCGTCTTCATCGCGTCGACCGTGGCGGTGAAGCGGATCCCGGGCGGGACCTCGGTCAGCACCGGGTCCACGAGCTTGCCGCTCTTGGCCGCGCGGTCGAGCAGCCAGCGCAGCGCGTCGAGCGGGACACCCACGCGCAGACCGAGCAGGTTCCAGACGGCTCGGGTCACTTCCTGGGGACGGCGGCGCAGGTAGTCGCCTGCAGCTTCGAACGCTTGCCTACGCATCGACGGCATCGCGCGGAGGATAACAACGCCCCCGGCGGGGATCGAGCGCGATCCGTCGGCGCGCTGCGTCAAACGCGCAGGGCGATCACCGCGTCGGCGAGCGCCTCGTACTGCGACGCGTCGTTGTAGCGCTGTGCGGAGATGCGCAGGACCCTGTCGTGCGGGCCGGGCCAGGGCATCACGGGGACCCGGAAGTTCCGGGCGAAGAGCGCCTCGTAGAGACGATCACGGTCGGCCCCCCCGCCCGCGGCCGGGCCGAGCGGCAGTGCGACCAGCGTCGCGATCATGCTCTCGGGCGCGGGCGGCGCGATGCCGAGCTTCGTCGTGAGGATTCTCCGCGCCTCCAGCGCGAGCTCGCGGTTGCTCCGCATCAGCTCCCCGAGCGAGCCTGCCATCGCCGCCATCGTGCGCGCGGACTCGCCGACCAGGAGCCAGGGGCTCGGATCGTCCGTGCCCGTCCAGTCGAACTCGTCGTGCAGCGGGCCGCGCCACGTGCGGGCCGTGAGCCCGTGGCTGATCGACGTCGGGTGGAGCATCGCGCGCCGGTCCTGCCGCGCCCAGAGCATCGCGGCGCCCTTGGGCGCGCAGATCCACTTGTGGAAGTTGCCCGTGTAGAACGAAGGCGCGAGCGCGTCGATCGCGAGCGGCACCATCCCCGGCGCGTGCGCCCCGTCGACCAGCACGGCGACCCCGCGCCCCTCCAGCGAGCGCACGATCCGCTCGATCGGCAGCACCAGCCCGGTCGGGCTCGTCACGTGGTCGATCAACGCCAGGCGCACGCGCGGCGTGACCGCGGCCTCGATCGCCGCCACGACCTCGTCCTCGTGCGTCAGCGGGAACGGGACGTGCGCGACGATCACCTCTGCTCCGCTCCGACCCGCCCAGTGGTCGAGCGCGTTCTTGCACGCCGCGTACGCATGATCCGTCGTGAGCACGGCGTCTCCCGGTCGCAGAGGGAACGACTGCAGCACGGCGTTGACGCCGGCGGTGGCGTTGCGCACGAACACGAACCCGGCGGGGTCGGCCCCCACGAGCGCCGCGGCCTCGAGGCGCGCCGCGTCGATCCGCTCCGCCAGGCTCTCGAAGAAGCCGAGCGGGTCTCGCTCCCAGTCGCCGCGCAGCTCCGCTTGCCGCTCCAGGATCCGCCGGGGGCACGCGCCGAAGCTGCCGTGGTTGAGGAAGATCAGCGACGGATCGATCACGAAATGGGCCGCGTCGGGGGAGCGCATCGCAGCCGACGCTACACGTGCGCCGGGCGTGCTACGAGCCCGAACGTGACGGGTGGAGGCGAGGCGCTCTTCGCGGTGCTCGGGCGGCTGCGCGATGCGGCGCGCGGCAGGGTTCCGCGCGATCCAGCGCGCGAGCGCGCAGACTGGCGCGTCGTCGATGCGTTCGTCCGCCGCAGCCGCGACGCGCTCGGGCTCGAGGGCGACGACGTCGCGCAGGACGCGCTGATGGCGATCGTCCGCCACGTGGGCGAGATGGAGGCGCGCGACGAGGCGGGCGCGATCGCCTGGGTCACCCGGATCGTGCGCAACAAGAAGATCGATGCTGCCCGCGGGCGCCTGCGCGAGCCGCGCGCGCTCGAGGCCGAAGGCGACGAGGGCAGTCTCGTCGAGCGGCTCGAGGGCGAGGACGGTCGTCCGATCGACGATCGCGCGCTCACGATGCTGATCGAGGTCGTCGAGGAGGCCATCACCGCCAAGGTGGACGGGCTGCCGCTCCCCGCGATCGACCGCCAGCTGAGGCGGGTCCAGGCACGGGCCACGCTGCATCGGGTGCTCGGTGCCGGTGCGGGCGAGCTGCGCGAGGTGCTCGCGCTCGAGTCCGGCGTCACCGACGATCGCCTGCACAAGTGGGTCGAGCGCGGCCGGCCTCTGCTCGTCGCCGTGCTCGAGGGTCTGGCCTGGGATCAGCAGGACGAAGTGCGCGCTCTGTTCCACGCGCTCCGCGACGCGGTGCTCGCGCGGCGCGCGGACGCCGGAAGGCCGCGCCCCGCGCGCCGCAAGCGGGGAGAAGGCGAGGGCGCATGAGGGGGCTCTGTCAGTCGGGAAGGCGCCCCGTCGTCCAGGGAGCATCGGCCATGGAAAGGACGTCCACGTGAGCGGAGATCGGCTCGAGAGCCAAGGCCTGCTCGCGGCGTTCGAGCGCCTCGCCGGGGGCGAACCGGGGCAAGTGGCCGACCCGCTCGCGGTGCTCGAGGGCGCGGCGCTCGCCGTCGCGCTGGCGGTGCTGGGGCTGCTCGACGAAGCGCGCGGGGCGCGCGCGTTCGGCTCCCGCGTGCGGAAGATCCTGCTCGGGGCCGGCGCGCTCCGGATCGGCGCGACGGATGAGGACGCGCGGGACGCGCTCGACCTCGCGATCGCACAGGCCCGCATGGGCTCGGCCCTGCTGGGGGGAGCGCCGCTCTCGACGCTGGACGGTGTGGGCGCGGGCGAGCCGACCCCGCGGGAGGTCGCGCGCCTCCTGCGTGGTGAGCTCGATGGCTTCGCGGCGGCGGACGTGGCGCTCCGCCTGCACCGTTCCGGGGCGCGCGCCCACTACGCGGCCTTCCTTCCAGCGCACGCGGCGCCCCCGCGCGTGCGCCTCGCGGCCGATTCCGCGCCGAGCGTCCGAGATCCGGCCCTCGGCCGCTCGCTCGGCACGACCACGCTCGGCAAGGTCACGCTGGAGGCCTACGTGTTCCCCGACGGCATCCTGGCGATCTACGCGGAGCCGGCGGTCGGCCTCTCGGTGGCGTCCATCGACGTCGCGCTCACCGCGCGTCCGGCGCAGACGGCCGGCTACCTCGAGCTGCGCGTGGAGGGGGACCCCGAGCGCGTCGCGCTCGTCCTCGCCGACGGAGCGCTGGAGACCGCCTGGACGCTCGGGCTGCGTTGAGCCTTCCGGGGCCGCTCGCGCCTCGGATCCTCCACCGGGAGCTCCTCAGATCCCCGCGCGATATGCCACGGGGGGCGGCTGCGTCCGCGCCCGCGCGATGTACTCCAGGCGCTCGATCGTCTGCGGATCGTCCCCGGATCCGTCGGCCGGGAGCTGCCGCCATGCGCGATACCCGACGACGTAGTCCAGCCAGATCGCGTCGAAGCTCGGGTACTGCTGCTGGAGGCGCTGCGCGACCGGCCGGATGCCGTTCCACGCCGACCCGACGTCGAGGTAGCCCGCCGTCACGCCGGCCAGCGCCACGCGGAACAGGCGCACGCCGTTCCACGCCGTCGGCCGATCACGGGAGAGCTGATCGAGGCACTGCCGCATCAGGTTGCCGTCGAAGATCTGCCAGTCGCGGTTCAGCATCTGCATGGCCTTCTCGCGCGGCTCGTTCAGCCAGCTCGCGCCGCGGTCCATGTGCTGGCACGCCGCGCGCACCCACGCGTGCAGCGGCTCGGGGTGCTGGACCGGCGCCATTCCCTTGCCCGAGCGCTCGTTCTGCTCGAGCTCCTTTTCCATCCGTCCCTGGATCACCTGCCAGGCGATCATCACGAGGACTACGACGACGAACGAGAAGCCGAAGGCGCAGAACATCCACCAGGGCACCCCGCTCGATGCATCCATGCGGCGGCATGTTAACGTGCGCGCCGCCCCATGACCGACACGTCTTTCACCCCTAAATTCGAGACCCTCGTCGACGTCTTCGACAGCGCCACGCAGCGCTACCGCGACCGCCCGCTCTTCGGCGAGAAGCGTGCGGGCGTCTGGCAGTGGATGACGTTCGCCGAGTTCGCGCGCGACGTGGCGGAGGTGCGCGGCGGCTTGGCCTCCCTCGGCATCGGTGAGGGCGACCGCGTCGGCATCATCTCGAACAACCGCAGCGAGTGGGCCATCGCCGCGTACGCGACCTACGGGCGCAACGCGGCCTACGTGCCGATGTACGAGTCGCAGATGCCCAAGGAGTGGGCGTACATCCTGCGCGACTGCGGCGCGAAGATCGTCATCGTCGCGAACGACAAGGCGCGCGACGCGATCCTCGCAGCCAAGGAGAAGGACGAGGACGGCAAGGGGTTGCCGGATCTGCAGCACGTCGTCGTCCTCGGCGGCTCGGCCAAGGGCATCGCCATCACCTGGGACGAGCTGAAGAAGAAGGGCAAGCAGGCCCCCGTCGCGGCCGTGCGTCCGAAGACCACCGACATCGCCGGCTTCATCTACACGTCCGGAACGACGGGCAACCCGAAGGGCGTCAAGCTCACGCACCGGAACATCGCCTGCAACGTGAGCGCGATGCACGAGGTCTTCCCGATGAGCACGGAGGACCGCTCGCTCTCGTTCCTCCCGTGGGCGCACTCCTTCGGACAGTCGGTCGAGCTGCACGGCCTCCTGTCGATGGGCGCGTCGATGGCCATCGCCGAGAGCGTCGACAAGATCATCGACAACCTCGGCGAGGTGCACCCGACGCTCCTGTTCAGCGTGCCGCGCATCTTCAACCGCCTCTACGACCGCGTGAACAAGCAGGTCGAGGAGGGCACGCCGCTGCGCCGCCGCATCTTCCGCGCCGCGATCGACAACGCCGCGATGCGCAAGAAGCTCGCCGAGAAGAAGCGCTCGAGCGGCTTCGCCGACCTCAAGCAGAAGGTCTTCGATCGCGTCGTCTTCCAGAAGATCCGCGACCGCTTCGGCGGCAAGCTCCGCTACGCGTTCTCGGGCGGCGCCGCGATCAGCAAGGAGGTCGCCGAGTTCATCGACAACCTCGGCATCACCGTCTACGAGGGGTACGGCCTCACCGAGACCTCACCGATCGCGACGGCGAACTGGCCGGGCGCGCGCAAGATCGGCTCGGTCGGCAAGCCGATCCCCGGCGTGCGCATCGAGATCGACCGCACGGAGACCAACGACCCCAAGAACGGCGAGATCATCGTCCACGGTCACAACGTGATGCAGGGCTATCACGCGCAGCCGGAGGAGAACGCCAAGGTCTTCACGAGTGACGGTGGGTTCCGCACGGGGGACATGGGGCACCTCGACGAGGACGGCTTCCTCTACATCACGGGTCGCATCAAGGAGCAGTACAAGCTCGAGAACGGCAAGTACGTGGTGCCCTCTCCGCTCGAGGACCAGCTCAAGCTCTCGCCCTTCATCGCCAACTCGTTCGTGTTCGGCGACAACAAGCTCTACAACGTCGCGCTCGTCGTCCCCGACATGCAGGCGCTCGCGAAGTGGTGCGAGCAGCACGGCGTCCGCGGCGAACCGGCGACGCTCCTCGACAACGAGAAGGTGATGGCGCTCTATCGCGAGGAGGTCGACAAGCACTCGGCCGACTTCAAGCAGTTCGAGAAGATCAAGAAGCTGAAGCTCATCGCGGAGGACTTCACGGTCGAGAACGGCATGCTCACGCCCAAGCTGAGCCTCAAGCGCCGCGTGGTCCTGGCCAAGTACTCGGACGTGCTCGAGTCGCTCTACAAGTGAGCGTCCGCCTCGAGCTGCGTCGGCGGCGGGCGCTCCTGTCGACTGACCCCAGCGCGAGTGCGCCATCCTGGCGTGATCGATGGGGCCTGCCGTTCCCAGGAGCGTCCTCGCCTTGCGAATCGGTGGGAAACTGGGGCAATCTGCTCCTGGCACGCACATCGCAATAGCGGTGGGCAGACGATGCGGTGCATGCGCATCGCGGCTCTCCTCCAGCAACGACGAACAAAGGAACCTCGCCATGATGAAGACCCGCCGGATTCGCTCGCTCCTCGCCGACACCCGCGGCCTCTCGACCGTCGAGTACATCATCATCCTCTGCCTCATCGCCGTCGTCGGCTTCGCCATCTGGCAGAAGTTCGGCAACACGGTGAAGACCAAGACGCGCGGCGCGGAGAGCGTGGTCAACGGCCTGCCGACCTCGTCGACGCCGTGAGCGTCTGAGAGATCGAGCCGAAGCGGACCGAGCCTCGCGAGCGATCGCGGGGCTCGTTTCGTTTTGCGCGCGCTCGGGTTAGAAACGGCCGCGCATGCAGACCAGCGACGCCACCGGTCCGAGCTCGGGGCCCTCGCGCGCGCTCACGCTCGCGGTCGTCGTCGCCGCTCTCGGCTACCTGGTCGACATCTACGACCTGATCCTGTTCAGCGTCGTGCGCCTGCCGAGCCTCACGACGCTCGGCGTGCCCGAGGCGGCTCGCGCCGACGTCGGCCTGGACCTCCTGAACACGCAGATGATCGGGATGCTGGTCGGTGGGCTCTTCTGGGGCGTGCTCGGCGACAAGCGTGGGCGCCTCGCGGTGCTCTTCGGCTCGATCACGATGTACTCGCTCGCCAACATCGCGAACGGGTTCGTCGACCTCGCGCCGCCCGAGCACGCGGTCACGACGTACGCCGTCCTGCGCTTCGTGGCCGGGATCGGCCTCGCCGGCGAGCTCGGTGCAGGCGTCACCCTGGTGAGCGAGCTCGTCGGCAAGGAGGCGCGCGGCTACGCGACGACGATCGTGGCCGGCATCGGCGTGCTCGGCGCGCTCATCGCCTTCGGCGTCTCTCGCGTCGTGAGCTGGCAGGCCGCGTACTGGGTCGGGGGCGCGATGGGCCTCGGCCTGCTCGCGCTCCGCGTGGGCGTGCTGGAGTCCGGCATCTTCCACAAGGTCCGGCAGGACGCCGAAGTCCCGCGCGGCAACTTCTTCGCCCTCTTCGCCAACCGCGCCCGCGCGACGAAGTACGTCGCGATCATCCTCGTCGGCGTCCCCATCTGGTTCGCGATCGGCATCCCCATCACGCTCGCCGACGCGTTCGGCGGCGCGATGCAGATGGACCCGGTCCCGAGCCCGGCCGTCGCCGTGCTCATGGCGTACTGCGGCCTGGCCGTCGGCAGCTTCGGGAGCGGGATCCTCAGCCAGCTCCTGCGCAGCCGACGCCGGGCCATCGCGGCCGCGCTGCTCCTGAACCTCGTCGGGCTCGCCGCCTACTTCCTGTTCGGCTCGAGCTCGCTCACCGCGTTCTACGCCTCGTGCATCCTGCTCGGGATCGCGAACGGGTACTGGGCGGTCTTCGTCACGGTGGCCGCCGAGCAGTTCGGCACCAACGTCCGCGCGACGGCGACCACCACGGCGCCCAATTTCGTGCGCGGCTCGCTCTACCTCGTGTCGCTCGTGTTCCGCGCGATCCGCGACGGCGGCGCGGGCGTCGTCGGGGGTGGAGCGATCACCGGGGTCGCGGTCGGCATCATCGCGCTGATCGCCGTGCTCGGGATCGAGGAGACCTACGGCAAGGACCTCGACTTCGTGGAGCACGACCGGGCGCCGGAATGATCCCCGCGTCGGTCCGCGGCGCGGTACCCTCGGCCCGATGTCGGCGGAGAAGGACCGACCCGAAGACGCGAAGGTCGCCTACGTGGATCAATTCCGCGTCTTGTTCGCCGAAGCGCCGATCGGGATGCTCTTGCTCGACGCGGGCGCGACGATGCTGCGCGCGAACACGGCCCTGCTGAGCCTGCTCGGCTACGAGGCGCACGAGCTCACGGGCAGAAACCTGAAGGATCTCACCGTGCCCGAGGACGCCGACCGGGCCTCCACGCCGGGGATGATCCGCGGCTCGGAGGACGTCGGCCTCGTCGAGCGACGGCTGATGCGCGGCGATGGCCGTATCGTCTCGGCTCGCCTCTTCCTGCGGCACCTGCGGGGCGAGCACGGCGAAGACCTGATGCTCGGGGTGATCATCGACGACACCGAGCGCAAGGAGGTCGAGCGGCGCCTGCGCTACGAAGCGTTCCACGATCGGATGACGGGGCTGCCGAACCGCGCGCTCTTCCTCGATCGCGTCGGGCAGGCGCTCATCCGGGACGCTCCCGGTGCCGTCATCGTCGTCGGGCTCGACCGCATGCGGGCCATCAACGAGGCGTTCGGCCATTCCGTCGGCGACCGGCTGGTCGTGGAGGTCTCGCGTCGACTGCTCGCGGCGGCGGGTCGCGAAGGAACGGTCGGTCGAATCGGGGGTGACGAGTTCGCCGTGCTCATCACCCAGGGCTACGACGAAGCGGCGCTCGAGCAGGTGGGGCACGCCGGTCGTGCCGTCGTCACGCAGGATCAGCGCGACCTCTCCACCACGGTCAGCGTCGGCGTCCGTACGCTCAAGGGCCTCGAGGCGCCCGAGCTCGTCCTGAGCGACGCGCTGCTCGCGCTCCAGCGCGCCAAGCAGCTCGGCCGCAACCGGACCGTGATCTACGAGCCTACGATCCGCGGGCGCGCGTCCCGCACCGCCGAGATCGCCCGCCAGCTCCGCGACGCGATCGACCGTGGCGAGATCGAGGTCGACTACCAGCCGATCCACCGCGCCCGCGATCGCGCGCTGGTCGGTTACGAGGCGCTCGTCCGATGGCGTCGCGGAGCCCTCGGCACGGTCGCGCCGACCGAGTTCGTGCCCGTCGCCGAGGAGCGCGGGCTCATCCAGCTGATCGGTGCGCACGTGCTCGAGCAGGCGCTCGCGGCGCTCGCTGGCTGGCGCGCCCGCTACGCGGAGGCGGCCGAGTCGCTGACGATGTCGATCAACCTCTCGCCGCTCCAGGTCCGCGACGCGGCGCACATGGAGCTCTTCGGCAGGTCGATCGCGACCTCGAACGTGCCGCCGGGACGTGTGAAGATCGAGATCACCGAGAGCGTGTTCGTGGACCTCACGAGCGAGATCGCCGATTCGCTCGAGGCGCTCAGGCGCGTGGGCGTGCAGCTGGTGCTCGACGACTTCGGCACCGGCTACTCGTCGCTCAACCACCTGCAGGCGCTGCCCTTCGACGGGCTGAAGGTGGATCGCGCGTTCGTGGCGCGCGCGCTCGACGACGTGCGGAGCCGCAACCTCGTGCGCTCGATCGCGTCGCTCGCGGGCGGGCTCTCCATGCACTCGGTGGCCGAGGGCGTCGAGACCGAGGCGCAGCGCGACTTCCTGCGCGAGGCGGGATACGACTACCTCCAGGGCTTCCTCTTCGGGCGGCCCCAGTCGCACGCGGACGTGGAGGCGGCCCTCGCGGCCGCGAGCCTCCGCCGGCCGCGCACGAGCGAGATGTGACCCGCGACTAGGGATCGGCCGCGGAAGAAGGCACGACGGCAGGAACGCGCTATCCCTGCGCCGCATGAGCGAGACCGCTGCGCCCGGGTTCCTGACGCGCCTCTTCCTGCTCTCGTGGGTCGCGTTCTTCCGAACGCTCTTCGACGCCGAGTTCGCCGCCGGGGTCGCGCGGCTGCGTGCGGGCAGGCCTGCGCTGCCGGCGCCCGAGGACGACGTGGCGGGCGCGCCCGAGAAGGTCGCGAAGACCGAGAGGCCGGAGAAGAAGGACAAGAAGGACAAGAAGGAGGTCGTCCTGCGCGAGGCGGGGCCCGAGGCAGCGCTCCAGCTGCTCGCGCTGCTCCAGCGGGAGGGGCGCTTCGTGGACTTCGTGCAGGAGGACATGTCGAGCTTCTCCGACGCCGAGATCGGCGGCGCCGCGCGCGTGGTGCACGACGGCTGCAAGAAGGCGCTCGACGAGCACCTCCCCGTGGAGGCGGTCCGGGCCGAGAGCGAGGGCGCCGCCGTGACGCTCGAGAAGGGCTTCGACGCCACGCGCGTGCGGCTCACGGGCAACGTCGTGGGCGAGCCCCCCTACCGCGGCACCCTCGCCCATCGCGGCTGGCGCGTGACCGACGTGAAGCTGCCGAAGATGGCCGAGGGCCACGACGCCAAGATCGTCGCGCCCGCCGAGGTCGAGCTGTGAGCTACGCGATCGGCATCGATCTCGGCACCACGCACTCCGCGCTCGCCGCGGTGGATCTGGATCTGACCGAAGGCGACGAGATCGCGCTCTCCGTGCTCGAGGTGCCGCAGAGCACGAGCCTCGGGCAGATCGAGAGCAAGAAGCTGCTGCCATCGTTCCTCTACCTCCCGCACCACGCCAGTGGGGAGCTGCCGGCCGGCTCGCTGACGCTGCCATGGCAGAAGAACCCGCCGTTCGCCGTGGGGGAGCTCGCCCGCTCGCTCGGGCAGAAGACGCCGCTGCGCCTCGTGTCGAGCGCGAAGAGCTGGCTGGGGCACGCCGGCGTCGACCGCCGTGCGGCCATCTTGCCGCCGAGGGGCGAGGACGCCGACGTCGAGCGGATCTCGCCGTTCGCAGCGCAGGTCGCCTACCTCGCGCACCTCCGCGCCGCCTGGAACGCGAAGAACGAGGACGCACCGATCGAGGAGCAGGACGTGGTGCTGACCGTGCCCGCGTCGTTCGACCCGGCGGCGCGCGAGCTCACGGCCGAGGCCGCGCGAGAGGCCGGGCTCGGTCACGCCGTGCTGCTCGAGGAGCCCCAGGCGGCGCTCTACTCGTGGATCGAGCGCTCGCGCGGGCGGTGGCGCGACGAGGTGAAGGTCGGCGACGTGATCCTCGTCGTCGACATCGGCGGAGGCACGACGGACTTCTCCCTGATCGCCGTGCACGAGCAGGGCGGGAGCCTCGAGCTGCGCCGGGTCGCGGTCGGCGACCACATCTTGCTCGGTGGCGACAACATGGATCTGGCGCTCGCCGCGGTCGTGACCCAGCGTCTCGCCGCGGAGGGGAAGACGCTCGACGCATTCCAGAGCGCCGTGCTCGTCCACGCCTGTCGCGCGGCGAAGGAGGCGCTGCTCGCCGACGGCGCGCCCGCGAGCGTGCCGGTCGTGGTACCCACGCGCGGGAGCAAGCTCGTCGCAGGCTCGATTCGCACGGAGCTGACGCGCGCCGACGTGACGAAGCTGCTGGTCGAGGGCTTCTTCCCCGAGGTCGGCATCGACGCGCGCCCGCTCGTGCGGCCGCGCGTGGCGCTCACCGAGATCGGCCTCCCCTATGCGCAGGACGCGGCGGTGACGCGCCACCTCGCGGCGTTCCTCACACGGCAGCTCGGCGCGACCGAGGATCTCGTGGGCTTCGCGCGCAAGCCCACCGATCGCTTCCTCCATCCGACCGCGGTGCTCTTCAACGGAGGTGTGCTCCGCGCCGCGCTGCTCCAGACGCGCCTGATGAAGACGGTCGATGCCTGGCTCGAGGCCGACGGTGCGCCGCGGGCGCGCGTGCTCGCGGGAGCCGACCTCGACCTCGCGGTGGCGCGCGGCGCTGCCTACTACGCGTACGTGAGGCGCGGAAAGGGCGTGCGCATCCGAGGGGGCACCGCGAAGAGCTACTACGTCGGCGTCGAGAGCGCGATGCCCGCCGTCCCCGGGATGGACCCGCCTCTGAGCGCGCTCTGCGTCGCGCCCTTCGGCATGGAAGAGGGAACCGAGGCCGCACCCGCGAGACAGGAGCTGGGCCTGGTCGTCGGCGAGCCGGTGAGCTTCCGGTTTTTCGAGAGCGCGACGCGTCGCGACGACCTGCCCGGCACGATGCTCGATCGCATCGGCGACGACCTCGTGGAGCTGCCGGCGATCGAGGCGACGATGCCCGCCGAGGGGCGCGTCGCGGGTGACGTCGTGCCGGTCCGCCTCGGTGCCGCCGTCACCGAGGTCGGCACGCTCCGCCTCGAGGCGTTCCCGCGTGCCGGCGGCGAGCGCTGGAAGGTGGAGCTCGAGGTCCGCCAGCGCTGATTCGGCGCGACGCTCGCGCGGCCGCCGGGTCAGGCGCGCGGGTGCTCGCGGAGCTTCTGGCGCTCGGCCGGCGTGAGGACCGTCGGCTCGACGCTCGGGTGCTCGCTTCGATCGAAGAGCGGCGTCGGGTGGCCGAGGCCGCGCGCCATCCACGATGCGAAGAGCTTCGCGGGCCTCGCGATCGCGCGCAGCCCGAGCGTCGCGCTCGCGCCGGGAGGGATGCCGCCGACCGCCGACTTGCCGTGGATGAGATCCGGATCGGGCAGCTCGCGCGCGGGGGCGGCGAGCGCGCTCGGCGAGAGGCCCGCGAAGGGGACGCGCGGCATCGTGTTCGCGACCGGCGTCTTGCAGCACTCGGTGTACCAGCGATGCAGGCCCCGCGGCGTGAGGCGCAGGCAGCGCAGCTGATCGCGCCCCTCGTCGATCGCCAGGTGCGCGCGCGGGACCTGCACGATGTCGATGCCCCCGCGCGGATCGATCAGATCTTCACGCCCCAGGTGGTGCAGGAACGCGCGGCAGTCGTGGCAGTAGCAGATGCAGCGGTTCGCGCACGTGGGCGAGAGCTCCTCGACCGAGCCCTTCACCCGGCCGCAGCGGCAGTGCCACGTGACGTTCTTCATGGGCGGTTCACCTTCACGAGAGTCCGAGGAGCGTACGCGCGATCCCGAGGTAGATGAGCAGTCCCACGACGTCGGAGAGCGACGCGATGAAGGGCGTCGAGCTCACCGCCGGATCGAGGCCCACGCGCTGGATCACCAGCGGGAGCAGCGCCCCGACGAGCGATCCGACCGTGACCACGCCGACGATGCTGACGGAGACGACGGCGGCGAAGGCGTAGCTGTCGGTGTCGGCGGTGAAGAGCGCGCGCGCGAAGCCCAGCACGCCGACCACCAGGCCGAGCGTGATCCCGACGACGACCTCGCGACGCAGCACGCGCGCCCAGTCGCTCGGATGGACCTCGTCGGTGGCGAGCGCGCGGATGACGAGGGAGGCGCTCTGGGAGCCGGCGTTGCCGCCCGTCGAGATGATGAGGGGCAGGAACACCGCGAGCACGGCCAGTTCGTGGATCGCCCCTTCGAAGTGCTCCATCACGCTCGCGGTCAGGAACCCGCCGAGGAAGAGGACGACGAGCCACGTGACGCGGCTACGCCAGTACTGCCAGAACGAGATCTGGAAGTACGTGTCGAGCATCGGTGAGACGGCGCCCATCTTCTGGGCGTCCTCGGTGGCCTCCTCGATGACGACGTCCACGACGTCGTCGACGGTGACCACGCCGACCATCCGGCCCGCGGCGTCCACCACCGGCATCGCGGTGAAGTCGTACTTCGCCATCGTGCGCGCGACCTCCTCGCGCCCGTCGGCGATGTCGAGGCGGACGACGTTCTCCGTCATGATGTCGGCCAGCGTCTGCGCTGGCTCGGCGAGGATCAGCTCGCGCAGGGACACGACACCGACGAGCTTGTCGCCGTACGCCAGCGCGTAGACGTAGTAGACCGTCTCCACCGCGCCGGCCTTGCTGGCCTTGCGCACCTCGTCGATGGCTTGCCAGACCTTCGTCTCGGGCGGGATGCCCACGAACGCGGTCGTCATGATCGCGCCCGCGCTGTCCTCCGGATAGGCGACCAGCTCGCGTGCCTCTTCGGCGGCCTCGGGCTGAACGGTCGCGAGCTCCGCGAGGAGCTTCTCCTGCAGCGGCATCTCGAGCGACTGGAGCGCGTCGGCGCGATCGTCCGGCGCCATCTCGGCCAGGAGCGATGCCGCCTCGATCGGCTTGAGCTTCTCGAGCGCCGCGTTGCGGACCTCGTCGGGCAGACGCTCGAGCACGCCGCCGGCGAACTCGTCGGGCAGCGCGCGCAGCAGGTTGACGACCTCCTCCTCGCTCAGGTCCTGGCAGATCTCGGCGACGTCTTCCTCGTGCAGCTCGTCGAGCGCCTCGCGCAGCGCCTCGGGCTCCTCGCGCAGGATCTGCCGGAAGTCCGGGCCGAACAGGGTCGAGAGACGCATGGAGGCCCGAGCTTAGTACCGCTCCCGGGGCGACGGTCTTCCGATCTCGCCCGCCCCTCTGCTAGGCTGGCCGCCGAGCTCGCGCGATGAATCGAAACATGCTCGCCGCTGCAGGTGGCCTCATCATCGGCGGCCTCTTCATCTTCTTCTACGTCTACACGGGCGCCTTCGTGGAGACGGAGACCGGCGGTGCGCCGATCGAGGTGCTCGTCGCCCTCGAGGACATCCCGCTCGGCGAGCCCGTCCGGGCCGAGTGGATCACGACGCGCGAGCTGCCGCAGACCTACGTGGAGGACCGGCACCTCATGGCGAGCGCGATGCGCGAGCTCATCGGCCTGCCGCTCGCGCAGTCGGTCCACGCGGGGGAGTGCATCCTGCGCACGGACCTCTCGCCGCTCTCCGACGCGCGACGCACGCTCTCGGGGAGCATCCCCACCGGCCTGCGTGCCATGACGATCCAGGCGTTCCAGACGGCGCTCTTCGGAGGTCTCTTGCGTCCGGGCGATCACGTCGACGTGATCGTCACGGTCGGTGATCCCCAGATCCTCAACATGGGCCGGACCGCCGTCGTGCTGGAGAACGTCACCGTCCTGGCCGTCGGCCAGGAGGTGCACGCCGACGGACCGCAGCAGCCGCGGACCGTCCAGGAGGCGCAGGATCGAAGCGTGCGCATGGGCCAGGCGTCGAACGTGACGCTCGAGATCACCATGGAGCAGAGCGCGCTGCTCGCACAGGCCCGCAACCAGGGGCAGGTCTTCCTCGCGCTGCGGAGCCCGACCGACACGGCGACGAGCCCGACCGGCTACCCCGACGTCGGCCCGGTCGACGTGACCGACGCGACCCGCCGCTGGCACTTCCAGAACACCGGCCCGCGCACCCTGCTCCCGCCGCTCCAGTTCCTGCCCGATCAATACGGCGACGAGTCGCTCGGCAGCTCGCACGACGGCTGATCACGACACGAGAGCGAGCCGGCACGACGCTCTCGGGCGAGGAGCCACGCCTTGCGCGGCAGGCCGCCGGCGAAGCCCGTGAGCGATCCGTCGGCGCCGACGACGCGGTGGCAGGGGACGACGATCGAGAGCGGATTGCGCGCGACCGCACCGCCGACGGCCCGCGCCGCCGAGGGGCGCCCGAGCGCACGGGCGAGCGCTCCGTAGGTCCGCACTTCGCCGACGGGGATCTCGCGGAGCGCCGCCCAGACGGCGCGCTCGAACGCGGTGCCGTGCGGCGCGAGCGCGAGCTGGAAGCGATGTGCCGGCCGGGCGAAGTACGCCTCGAGCTCCCGCGCGGCCTGGGCGAGGACTCGACTCGAGCCGACGCGCGCGCCGCGGACTCTCGGCGCGGGCCGGTGCGCCTCGAAATAGAGGCCGACGAGCGCGCGCGGGTCCGCGACGAGCGTGAGGGCACCGAGCGGTGAGGCGATCGCCGTGGAGGTGAGGGTCTCGTCGTGTCTCGTCGTCGTGCTCGTCATCGCTTCGCTCCTTCGTCGGTCCAGAGGTGCATCGCGGCGTACGCGCGGTACGGCCGCCAGGCTTCGGCGCGCTCGAGCGCCCGCTTTCCGAGGCGCCGCGCGAGCACGAGGTCACCCGCCGGGAACGCGTCCGCGTCGCGCAGCGCGCGCATCGCGATCACCTCCGCCGTGAACGGACCGATCCCGGGCAGCGCCAGGAGCTGGGCGACGACGTCTCGTGGTGGGCACGCACCGCTCAGGTCGAGCTCGCCACGCGCGACTCCGCGCGCGAGCGAGCGGAGCGCGCGCGCCCGCGCGGCCGGCATGCCGATCGAGGCCAGGCGCTCGACCGAGGTGTCCGCGATCCGATCGGGCGTCGGGAACGTGGCGTCGAGGCCGGGCAGGCCGCCCGAGGCGCGTCCGCCGAGCCGGTCGACGACGCGTCCGACCAGCGTGGTCGCGGCGGCGACCGACACCTGCTGCGCGAGGACGCCCCGCACGGCCGCCTCGAAGGGCGCGATGGCGCCGGGGACGCGCAGCCCGGGGCGCCGCCGGACGAGCGCGGCCATCGTGGCGTCGGTCTCGAGCGCTGCCCGGACGCGATCGGGGTGCGCGTCCAGGTCGAAGAGGTCCCGCACCGCGCGAGCGATCCGCGCTGCATGGAGGGCGAGCGGCGCCGAGATCACGAGCGCGAGCGAGGGGCGATCGTCACGCGCCGTGACGCGGATCCATCCGCACGCGCCGTCCACGCCGAGCGCCCGCTCGAATGCGCCCGCGCGCACGCGCTCGACGCCGGGCGTCGCCCGCGGACCGAGGAACGCGAGCAGGGCGTTCCAGTCCAAGGGTGCGCGGTGATCGAGCCGGAGCGTGAGATCGGGCCCGACGCCGGGGGCTGCATCGCCGCCCCGCGCGCGCCGCACCTCCGAGGGCGGGCGATCGAAGCGCGCGCGGAACGCGTCGTTGAAGCGGCGCACGCTGCCGAAGCCGGCACCGAGCGCGACCTGCGCGAGCGGCAGCGACGTGTCCGTGAGCAGCTGCTTGGCGACCGCGAGCCGCCGCGTCGTCTCGAGCTCCGAGGGTCCGACGCCGAGCTCGCGCTCGAGCGTGCGGCGCAGGTGCCGCGACGTCACCCCGAGGCGCTTCGCGAGCGGCTCGACACCCCCGTCTTCGAGCGTGCCGCGCTCGATCGCGTCGAGGGCCGCGCGCACGAGGCGCGACCGCGCGTCCACCGAGGCCGCGCCCGGCGCGAGCTCCGGGCGACACCGGAAGCAAGCGCGGAAGCCGGCCCGCTCCGCCTCGGCGGCGTGCGCGAAGTACGCGCAGCGATCGGCACCGGGTGTGCGCGCGGGACAGATCGGGCGGCAGTAGATCCCCGTGGTCGAGACGCCGACGAAGAAGACGCCGTCGAAGCGCGCGTCGCGCGCGGCGAGCGCGCGGTGGCAAGCGCGCGGATCGAGCGGTGTCGGGCCAGGCATGTGGCGGTCGTAGCGTGGCCCGCGGCGCGCGTCTGGCCGTTTTCGGACCTCACCGCGAGATCGCGCTCCGCGTACACTGCGCCGCGATGGGCCGGTTCCCATGGTGGCCGCTCTTGCTCGTCGCGTGCGCGCCGCCGGCCCCGCCTCCGGCCGATCTGCGGGTCGCCGCCGCCGCGAGCCTGAGCGTCGTCGTACCCCGGATCGCTGCCGCCCAGGGGCTGCGGGTCGAGAGCTACTTCGAGACCAGCGCGTCCCTCGCGGAGCAGATCGAGCAGGGCGCGCCGGTCGACGTCTTCCTCGCGGCCGACGAGGCGTCGGCCGACCACGTGATCGCGGCCGGTTTCGCCGCCGCATCGGATCGCGTGCCCTTCGCGACGGACCCGCTCGTCGTCGTCGTCGCCGGCTCGTCGTCGTCACGGCCTGCCACGCTCACGGAGCTCGCGCTGCTCGAGCACGTCGCGGTCGCGGCGGACGAGGTCCCGGCGGGCCGCGCCGCGCGCGACGCGCTCGCGCACGAGGGTCTGACCGAGGCGATGACGCCGCGGCTCGTGGACGCGCAGGACGTCCAGAGCGCGCTCGCGCGGGTCGTGCGCGGCGAGGCCGAGGCCGCGATCGTCGACGGGACCGCCGCGCGCGACGAGCCGGCGGTGCTCGTCGCCTTCCAGATCCCCGCCCCGTTCGCACGACCGGTCGCGGGCGTGGCGGTGGCCCTCCACGGCGATCACCGCGCTGCGGCTCTGGCCTTCGTACGGGCCCTGCGCGAGCCGCCGTCGCAGGCGATCCTCGCCGAGGCGGGCTTCGGTCCGGCGCCGTGAGCGCGCGACGCGAGCCTCCGCACGGCGCGGCAAGCGCACGCGCTCACGCGACGGCTCTCGGCTTCGCCGGGATGAACGTCATCGCGCGCTCGGCGAGCGC
>JBGAQA010000011.1:0-113660 GCA_044220955.1 Sandaracinaceae bacterium | reverse complement strand
AACTACTGCGTCCCCGACGCGGTGGGGACCGGTGGCAACGGGGGTAGCGCCGGCAGCGGCGGCAAGGCGGGCGCGTCCGGCACCGGCACGGGCGGCGCGTCGGGCAGCGGCGGCAACGCGGGCAAGAGCGGAAGCTCGGGCGCGGCCGGGTCCAGCGCGAACGGCGGTAGCGCCGGGAAGGCGGGCTCGGGCGGCGGCGCAGCCACCGGCGGCGCGGCGGCCAGCGCGGGCGCGAGCGGCAAGGCGCCGACCGGATCGCTCGCCGGCGCGGAGCTCGGCGTCTTCGAGCGGCTCCGCGCCGTCCGACGCGAGCTCGCGGACAAGCAAGGCGTCCCGCCCTACGTCGTCTGCCACGACCGCACGCTGATCGAGATCGCGCGCGCCCGGCCCCGCTCGCGCATCGAGCTCGGCGCCGTGCACGGCATGGGTCCGGCGCGCCTCGGCGCGTACGGCGACGTGTTCCTCCGCGCCGTCGCAGAGGCCAGCTGACCCGAGCTCGGACGGCTCAGCGGCGGTGGTGCGAGTGGGTGCGCGCCACGAGGGCGGCGTGCTCGGCCATGCGCTGGACGTGCGGCGGGCCGCCCTCGAAGTGCGGCGTCGGGTCGGTGGGCGCGCCGTTCACGTAGAGCTCGAAGTGCACGTGGGGTCCGTGCGCGAGACCGGTCTGGCCCACGAGCGCGATCGGATCCCCGCGGCGGACCTGCTGGCCCACGCGGACCTGCATCTCGGAGTTGTGCGCATACGACGTGCCCCACCCGTTCGGGTGGACGATCACGATGAAGTTGCCGAAGCCGTCGATGCCGTCGCCCGCGTAGACGACCAGCCCGTCCGCGGCAGCGACGACCTGCGAGCCGGCCGGCGCGTTCATGTCGACGCCCAGGTGCGCCAGGTCGGGGCGGCCCGCGCGCGTGTAGCCGAAGCCTCGGCCGAAGTTCGCGTCGGGTACCGGCCAGAGGATGTGCGTCGGCGCCTCGCCCTCGGCCGCTGCGACGAGGCGCGGGTTCGGCCGCAGGCGCATCACGCCCAGCGCCGTCAGCCGTGTACCGAGCCCGAGTTCGGCGGCCAGCGCGTCGGGGTCCGGCGCGATGGGCTCCTCGACGACGACCTCGACCTGCACCTCGGCGGGCGGCGTGGCGTCGGACGGGGCGGCCTCGACGATCGCCTCGTCGTCCTGATCGGCGACGGCGGGGACGTTGGGTCCGAGCACCATCGCGACGATGGTCGCGGCCAGGAGGAAGGGCCCAGCGCCGCGCAGCTTCCTGCGGACGCGGAGGGAGCTCCAAGTGGATCGCCCTGCCATGAGGCCTAGGAGATCAGCCCAAGACCCTTCGAGCAACAAGAAATCGGCAAGTGATCGATTCGATCGGTCTTTTTTGTGGGCAGATGTGCGCCTAGGCGCGTCGTGACTCTAGATCTTCCCAGCGTGCATAGAGTGCGGCCACGCGCGCACGTTGTGTGTCCACCGCGGCGAGACGATCCTTCACCTCGTGTCCGCGCGACGCGAAGAGCGACGGATCGTTCGCCTCCGCCTGGGCCTTCGCGAGCACTGCCTCGGCCTCCGAGATCGCGCTCATCAGACCCTCGAGCTCGATCTTCTCCGCGTAGGTGAGCGGCTTCTTCGCGGCGACCCGCACGCGCGCGCCCTCTCGCTCGAGCGCTGGCTCCGGCTCTCGCTCCGGCTCTCGCCCGGGCGCTCGCGCTCTCTCACGGTCGCGGCGGAGCGCCACGTAGGTCGACCAGTTCCCCGCGTAGCGCACGACCCGTCCCTCGCCCTCGAACGCCAGGATCGCCGTGGCCACGCGATCGAGCAGCCAGCGATCGTGCGTGACGATCAGCGCCGTGCCGTCGAAGGAGACGAGCATGTCCTCGAGCGCGGAGAGCGTCTCGGTGTCGAGATCGTTCGTGGGCTCGTCGAGCACGAGGAGGCTCGCCGGCGAGAGGAGCATCCGCAGCGTGAGCACGCGCGCGCGCTCCCCTCCCGAGAGCGAGCCGACGGGCTGACGCTGCTGCGCGGGCGAGAAGAGCATCTCGTCGAGCCAGCCGCGCACGTCGCGGCTCTCGCCGCCGATCTCCACCCGCAGGCGCCCGCCCGACACGCTCTCGATCACCGTCTGGTCTGGATCGAGCCCCGAGCGCGCCTGGTCGAGATAGGCGATCTGCGTGGCCGCGCCGCGTCGCACCGTCCCGCGGGTCGGAGGGATCTCGCCGAGCAGCGTGCGGAGCAGCGTGGTCTTGCCGGCGCCGTTCGGCCCGACGATCCCCACGCGCTCGCCCTTCGTCAGCGCGAGCGTGAGATCGTCCACGAGCACGCGCCCGCCGATCTCGACGCGCAGATCGCTGACGTCGATGATGGTCTTGCTGGTGCGGGACGCTTCCATCGCGAGCGACACGGTCCGCTCTCGCTCCGGTGCTCGCGTCGCGATGGCCGTCTCCGCGCGGCCGATGCGCGCCTTCTGCTTGCCGGTGCGCGCTGCCGGCGTACGACGCAGCCACTCGAGCTCGCGCCGGACGAAGTTGCGCCGGTTCTGCTCGGCGCGCGCCTCGTGCTCCGCGCGCTCGGCCTTGGCCGCGAGGTAGTCGCCGTAGCCGCCGTCGTACGAATGGAGCTGGCCGCGCGAGAGCTCGAGGGTCCGCGTGACGATGCGATCGAGGAAGTAGCGGTCGTGCGTCACGAAGAGGATCGCGCCGCGGTAGGTGTCGAGCAGGTACGCCTCGAGCCACTCGATCGTGTCGGCGTCGAGGTGGTTGGTCGGCTCGTCGAGCAGGGCCAGGTCCGGCTCGAGCGCGAGCAGGCGCGCGAGCGCGACCCGCCGCTGCTCCCCGCCGCTCATCGTGCCGATCGCCCGCTCCGGGTCCGGCACCCGCAGGTGCTCGAGCAGCGAGCGAACACGATGCTGTGGCTCCCAGCCGCCGAGGTGCTCGATGGCCGCGAGCGCGCCCGCCTGCTCGTCCAGCCACTTCTCGCTCGCGTCACCCGCCTCGATGCGCGCCGTCGCGGCGTCCCAGCGGGCCTTCTGCTCGTTCCAGCGCGCGAGGCCGTCGCACGCGACGGACCACGCGCTCCTCTCCGGCTCCAGCACCGGCACCTGCGCGAGGTAGCCGACCGTCGCGTTGCGGCGCCTGGCGATCGTGCCCCCGTCGGCCGGCTCTTGCTCGGCCAGGATCCGCGCGAGCGTCGTCTTGCCGGTGCCGTTGCGCCCGACGAGGCCGACGCGCTCGCCGTCCTCGATGGTGAGCGACGCGCCGTCGAGGAGCACCTTGTCCCCGAACGCCTTTCGAAGGTCCCGCGCATCGAGAACGCTCATCGCGGCCTGCCCGTACCCCGCGCGCTGGCCGAGCGCCAGCACGGCAGGGCAATTCGCTCCCGCCCCCGCTCTCGTGCTCGCGCACGCCCTCGCCCTCGCTCTGCCGAAGGTCGACGGCGGAGGTCGTTGGCGTTGACACCTCCCCCCACACGCAGAGAACATCCCGGACGCGTTCGTCCATGTCGGCCCTCACTTCGTTGCTCGCCCGTGACCAGGCCGTTCCGGTGCGGAAGATCGAGGAGGCCCTGCAGAAGCAGGTGGTCTCGGGCGGCGACATCGCGACCGTCCTGCTCGAGCTCGAGTCGCTGCCCGAGAACACGCTCGCGGCGTACCAGGCCGCCCTCGCGGGCGTGCTCCCGGCCACCCGCGACGAGGTGATGAAGGTCCACCGCGACACGATCCGCCTCGTGCCGCGCGAGGTCGCCGAGAAGCATCGCATCGTCCCCTTGGCCGTCGACGGTCGGGCGCTGATCGTGGCCGCGGCCGTCCCGCTGCCAGCGGACGTCGAGTCGCAGATCGGCTTCCTGCTGGGCTACGAGCTGGTCGCGCGCATCGTGTGCGAGGTGCGAATCGCCGCGGGCCTGCAGCACCACTACGGCATCGAGCCCTCGCCGCGGCACCGACGCCTCATCGAGAAGCTGCGCCACCGCGAGGCCGGCGAGGTGCCTTACGTCGCACCGCCGCAGGCCGCGAAGCTCGAGCGTGGCTCGCTCGCAGACCTGCCGAGCAAGGCGCGCACGAACGCGAGCTGGCTCGACGACGAAGACGAGGAGCCGCCGCCGCCGCCGCCGCCGCGCAAGTCGCAGATGCCGCCGAGCGAGGGGCGCACGACGGACCCGAACGGCTTCCCGCGCCAGCCGAGCGTCCCGCCGGCGGACGCGCCGCGCGAGGCCGTGGCGCCGAGGTCCGTGGTGCCCGAGCCGCCCGACCCGTCCCTCGCGACGGCGATCGACGTGCCGATCGAGCTCGAGCTCGCGCCGCGCATGACGACGCCGGGCATGGCGCCCCCCTCCGCGCCGCGGGCTCCGATCGCGCCGCGCATCGAGGGCGCGGTCGCGGCGCCGGTCGCGATCGTCGGAGTGCGCCGCTCGTCGCGTCCGCCACCGCCCGCGCGGCCGATCGCGGAGCCCGCCTCCTCCCTGCCCGCGCCGCCGGCGGCACCGCGCGCCCGCGAGTCGCAGAGCGGAGAGCTGAGCGAGGCGCAGCGCGCGATCCGCAAGCTCCACGGCCCGCTCACGGCCGGCGCCGCCGTGAAGCTGCTCGATACCGCCACCGGGCGTGACGACGTGCTGGCGATCTTCTTCGCGTTCGCGCGCCAGTTCTTCGACTACGCGGCGCTCTTCGCCGTGACGGGCGAGACGGCCGAGGGCCGCGACGCATTCGGCCAGGGAGCGAGCTCGGAAGAGGTGCGCCGGCTCTCGGTGCCTCTCGACGTGCCGGGGCGCTTCGCGATCGCGCGCCGCCTCCGAGAGCCGACCCTGGGCCCGATGAACACCTCGGAGGCGGACGCGCACGTCGCGTCCGAGCTGCGGCGGCCCCCGAAGGTCTTCGCGCTGCTGCTGCCGATCGCTCTGCGCGAGCGAACGGTGCTGATGCTCTACGGCGACCGGGGCGGCGACGCGTTCGAGCTGCGCGAGCTGCCCGAGCTCGTGGCCTTCACGCCGCGGGTCGTCGCGGCGCTCGAGCGGATCATCCTGAGGAAGAAGAAGACGTCGCAGGCCGAGTTCGGCAAGGCCGCCGAGCCCACCGAGCGCCACAGCCTCAAGGCCGCGGCGAAGGCGGTCGGGTCGCTTCCGCCGGCACGACCCGCCCGCACGGCAGACAGGTGGTCCGCCCCGCCGCCCGCGGAGCGCGCCGCCGCTCCGGATCCGGCGCGCGACGTGGTTCCCCCGCGCTCGCTCGTGGACGTCGTGATCGCGTCGAGCGAGCTCGTGGACCCCCGGCGCGAGGCCCCCGCGCACCCAGCCCCCGCGCACCCGACCCCCGCGCACCCGGACGCGCCGGACCGCGAGGCGTCGGTGCCGCCGCAGCCGTCCCCGTCCGCCCCGGCCCCCTCGCCCGACGTCGCCACCGTCGTGAGGTCTCCTCAGCGCGCGGCCGCGCTGCGCCAGATGGTGGGGATCCCACGCAGCGCGCCGCCGCCGCCCGCGAGCGACGCGGTGGACCTTGGGATGATGCCCATTCCGGCGATGGCGGCGTCGGGGTTCGCCGCTCTGAAGGATCCGCTCGCCGGCGCGCCACGGGTGCCGGCGCCCGCGCTCGCTCCGGCGCAAGGCGCACCGATCGGTCGCGACACGCTGCCCGATGGCCTGCTCGCCATCGCGGGCCGGACCACCCAGCCCGCCCCGCCGCCCAGCGACGACGACGAGCCCGAGATGGTCATCGGCACGGCCGACCCGGAGGATTTCTCCGGCATCGACGCGTTCAGCCCCGAGATCGACGTCGACGAGCCCATCGCGCTGACGACGCCTCGCTCGGAGGCCGGAGCCCGCCCGGCGCACCCGCGCGAGACGTACCTGTACAAGGACACGAAGGTCGACGTGGTCGCGACGCCGGCGCGCAAGCCGAGCAACCGCCCGCCGGCGCGCAGGTCCGACCGTCCGCCCACGGCCAGCGCCGGGAACACCCTCTCGCCGAAGCGCCGCGCCGACCCGCGCAGAGAAGAGGAGGACGCGCCGCGTCCGATCGAGGAGAAGGTGCGCGTCCCGACGGGCAGCTACGCGCGGAGCGAGCTGCGCGAGGCCCGCGTCGACAAGATCACGCAGAACATCCGCCCCGGCGGCGGGCGCGCCCCGTCGATCCCGCCCACGGCGGCGAGTCGCTCCGTCATCGTCGACATGGGCGACTCGGTGAACGGGCTCGTCCAGGATCTCGTTCACGCGGGCCCCGACGAGGAAGCTGCGATCGTCGAGGCGCTGCTCCGGGTCGGCGATGCCTCGCTGCCCGCGCTGGCGCAAGCGTTCCCCGGACCGCTCTGGTTCGACCGTCGCCGACCGCACCGCAAGCAGCCGCGCGGACGCGACGTCAGCGCGATCGCTCGCGCGTTGTTCGCGTTCCGCGAGCGCGCCGTCCCCTACGTCGCCGCGATCCTCGGCAGCGCCGAGCTCGAGGTGCGCTTCTACGCGACGATGCTCGCGAACGACATGCCGAACGGCGGCCTCGTCGAGGCGCTCGCGGCGCGCGTGTTCGAGGACGACGAGCCCCTTCGCAAGCTCGCGTGCGAGGCGCTCGCGAAGCACCGCGGCATGCCCGAGATGGCCGAGACGCTGACGGTCTTGCGCCGGACCGCACGCATCCGCGGCAAGGATCCCACGCGCCGCCTCAGGGCCATCGCGTCGCTCGGGGCGGTGCGCGACGCGGGCGCCCTGCGCCTCTTGGTCGACCTGCTGGAGGACGAAGACGGCGCGGTCGTGCACGCCGCGCACCTCGCGCTCGTCGACATCACCTGCGAAGACCTCGGCGCGGGCGCCAGGAAGTGGTCCGCGTGGGCCGATCGCAACGAGAGCCGGCATCGCATCGAGTGGCTCATCGACGCGCTCACCCACGGCGACGAGACACTGCGCACCGCCGCGGGCGAGGACCTCAAGGCGATCACGCAGCAGTACTTCGGGTTCCATCCCGGCGCGGGCAAGAAGGACCGCGAGGTCGTGCAGCAGAAGTACCGCACGTGGTGGGAGACCCAGGGCCGGCGCATCCACGGCGGACGCTGATCGTTCCGCACGCGGGCTGCACCCGTCGTCCCTCGGTCGCCGCGAGGCGCCCCCGACGTCAGGGAGGCAGTCGGTAGACGTGGCGCGCGATCGACGAGGTCGTGTCGAAGTGCAGGATGTGCCAGAGACCGGCTGCATCGATCGCCATCGCGTCGTGGAGCCCCACGTCGTCGGTGGACTCGACCGTCTCGCGGAACCAGGCCCCGCCCGTCCCGACGTAGGCATGTCGCAGGTCGGAGGCGCGCACGGTCAGCGTGCCCACCACCGTGGCCGTGTCGTCCCAGTAGGCGACGTGGACCACTCCCGCCGCGTCGAGCGTGATCGACGAGTACTGCCCGACGTCACCGGTCGAGTCCACGGTCGTGAACGTCCACCCACCTCCCGCCGCGAGGTACGCGTAGCGCAGGTCGAGCCGGGTCTGGTCGTAGTAGCTGACGTGCAGACCGTCGGAGGCGTCGATCGCGAGCGAGGTCCACAGGCCGGTGGCGCCCGCGGTGTCGACGGTCTCGAGCGTCCAGCCGCCCGCTGGCGCGCGACGCGCGTGCTTCAGGTCGTCGGCCGTCGCGTCGTAGTACACGACGTGCACGGACCCCGTCCCGTCGACGCCGATGCTCGTGTACTGCCCGACCGAGGCGCTCGTGTCGACGTTCTCGATCGTCCAGGCGCCGCCGCCGGTCACGCGCGTGGCGTACTTCAGGTTGGTGTTGCTGCCGTCGTAGTAGGCGATGTGCACCCGCCCGCCGGGCTCGACCGCGATCGAGGTGAAGTGACCGACGGTTCCGGCCGCGTCGACGAGCGAGGTCGTCCATCCGCCCCCCGCCGGCCGGTACGCGTAGCGTAGGTCGTTCGAGGAGGAGTCGTAGTAGGCGACGTGCACGCCGAGGGCTGCGTCGACGGCGATCGAGGAGTCCTGCCCCACGTCGTTCGTCGCTTCGGCGAGCTCCACCGTCCAGGGGCGGTCGGGCGCCTTGCACGCGGTCCTCAGATCGCCGCCGCCCGACTCGTAGTACGCGACCACGACCCCGCCGCCGGGATCGACGGCGAGGGAGGCGTGATCGCCCGCGGTGCCGGTCGTGTCGAGAACCGACGTCGTCCACGTTCCGCTCGTCGAGCGCTGCGCGTAGCGCAGCGAGCCGTGCGACCCGTCGGAGTACGCGACGTGCACGACGCCCGCACCGTCGACCGCCAGCGACGCGTACTCGCCGACGGCGGAGGGGGCATCCACGGTGAGCGTCGTCCAGCTGCCACCGCTCGGACGTCGCGCGTAGCGCAGGTCGTTGTTGCTCGCGTCGCGGTAGGCGACGTGGATCGTGCCCGCGGCGTCCACCGCGAGGGACGCGTACTGCCCGACGTTGCCCGCCGTGTCGACCGGCGTCGCGGGACCGAAGCTGCCGCCGGCGGGGCGGCTGACGTAGACGAGATCGGTCGACGCCGCCTCGTAGTACGCGATGTGGACGTTGCGCGCCGCGTCGACGGCGATGGACGCGTGGCTCCCGGCGTTGCCCGCCGCGACCGGCGTGGCGAAGTCCCACGGACCGCCCGCGGCAGCGCGATGCGCGAAGCGCAGGTCGTTGTTGGTGTTGTCGTAGTAGGCGACGTAGAGCTCGCCCAGCGAGTCGACCGCGATCGATGCGTACTGCCCGACGTCTCCGCTCCCGTCGACCGTCAGCGGCGTCGCCCACGCGCCGCCGGCCGAGCGGAAGGCGTAGCGCAGGTCGTGGTTGGACGCGTCGTAGTAGACGACGTGCACGCCACCGTTGCGATCGACCGCGAGCGAGGCGTGCTGGCCGGTGTTGCCGAGGGCGTCGACGACGTTGAAGGTCCACGTGCCACCCGCGGGCCGGTAGGCGTAGTCGAGGTTTCCCCCCGTGACGTCGTAGTAGGCGACGTGCACCCCGCCGGCGCCGTCGATGGCGGTGCTCGTGTACTGCCCGACGTTGGCGCTCGCGCCGTCGGTCGTCTCCGGCACCCAGTACCCTCGCGGCGGGTGGTAGGCGTAGTGGAGATCACCCGCGGCGTAGTAGCTCGCGTGCAGCCCTCCCATCGCGTCGGCGACCAGGTCGCCGAACTCGCCGGCGTTGCCGGTCTCGATCGTCTCGGCCGTCCAGCCGGTCGGGCGGCAGTCGACGCAGATCTCGTCGGTCCTGCCGTCGCAGTCGTCGTCGATCGCGTTGCACGTCTCGGGCGTGTCGGCGCTCGCATCGTCGCACGTCGCCATGCCTCCGCCGCACACGAGCGCGCCCTCCGTGCAGAGATCCGAGTCCGCGCCGTCGCACGCCGCGCCGAGCGCGAAGCCCTCGTCGGTCCCGCCATCGCAGTCGTCGTCGATCGCGTTGCACGTCTCGGGCGTCGGGCCGACGTTCCCCATGCACGCGCCCCACGCACCGCCGACGCAGGTCTGCATCCCCGCGACGCACGCTCCGGTGTCCGTGCCGCAGGCCTGCGTCGCGGCCGCCGTGCACGAGCAGCCCTCGTCGGTGCGCCCGTCGCAGTTGTCGTCGATCGCGTTGCAGGCCTCGGCGGCGGCGGGGCTGACCATCGACGATGTGTCGTCGCAGTCGGGCCCGAGACACGCACTGCCTGCGCCGTAGCGGTCGCCGTCCTCGTCGATGCAGCATCCCCCCGCCCCGGGCAGGCACTCGGTGCCGACGCAGGAGAACCCGCGCGGGCATCCAGGAGAGCACGCCGGTACGCACACCGAGGCAGCGCCGACGACCGCGCAGCTCGTGCCGAGCCTGCAGTCGCTCGTGCCCGTGCACGCCGCGCAGAGGGCGAGCGCGAGCCCGCCGTCGCGCGCCGGCGGGCCGGCGTCGTCGGGGCCCACGTCGGGCGCGGACCACGCGTCGATCCCCGCATCGCCGGAGGGGACGCCGGCGTCGCCGTTCGCGGGGAGCGGCTCGCAGCCCACGTCGGGGTTACACCACTCTCCGCTCGCGCAGCGCGAGTCGTCGCCCGAGCCGAGGCACACGCCGTTCACGCAGTGCGCCGAGACGCACGCCACGCCGCTCGTGCAGTCGACGTCGTGCACGCACGCCGGGACACCGCAGAGGACGGGGTCGGGTCGGGACTCCACGCACGAGGGGTCGACGCAGCGCCCGGCCAGGCACGCGGCCAGCCCCGGATCGCCCATCGGCAGCGGGCACGTCACGCCGCGACAGGCGCGGCCGATCACGAGCGTGACGACGTAGGTCGACTGGATCGCGAGCTGGACGCGTCGCTCCCCGACGACGGTCCCGTCCTCGATCAGCTGCGCGACGACGTCGTAGGTCCCCGGTGCGATCCCGTCGAACTCTGCGACGCGCTGCCCGACCACGAAGTCGTCTCCGCGCGCCGCGATCGCGATCGGCGCCGTCCGGGAGTCGAGGCGCGTCCGGATCTGCGTGAACTCCACGCCGGGCGCGAAGTCGGTGCGCACGTCCACCGAGAGCGTCGCGCTGCTCGAGCACGCGACGAGCACGACCACGAGCAGGGGAGCGAAGCGACCCGCGGCGCGCACCATGGGCCACAGGATACAGCAGGGCGACGCTCGCTTCGGAGCCGACCCGCCGATCGGCCTGGATTAGAGATGGGTCATGACAGACTTGAACTGTCAGCCAACGGATTAAGAGTCCGCTGCTCTACCAATTGAGCTAATGACCCTAGAATTCAGTTCGATTTCGATTTCGTGAGGCAGCACGCCCGGAGAGATTCGAACTCCCGACCATCGGATCCGAAGTCCGACGCTCTATCCAGCTGAGCTACGGGCGCATGCAGGGCCGGGGGGAACAAAGCGCGGGCAGGAACGAACGGGAACCAAGGGAACCACAGGGTGACCGACGGGGCTCGAACCCGCGACAACCGGAGCCACAATCCAGTGCTCTACCAAACTGAGCTACGGCCACCGTGAGGGGGGGCGAATATGATCGGCGAGTCGGGCGAGATCAAGGCCGATTCGGCAGCTTCGTGATCACCCGGGCGGCGATCGGCTCGCCCCCTTCGGTCCCTTCCGTCCGCGGGCCCGACGCCCGCTCCCCTCCGGGCCCTCCGGGCGCGAGCACTCTTGCCGTGATCACCGGCCGCCCGGCCCCCGCGTAGCGCCGCCGCGCCCACTCCGTCAGCGCGATCCCGGCGGCCACGGTCATCGGGTAGCTGTGGTTCACGCCGAACATCGGGATCGCGACCACCTCGTCGGCCGCCGCGAGGATCTCGGCGCCGACACCTTCCTCCTCGTTGCCGATCACGAGGCAGGCATCCTCGGGCATGCGCGCTTCCCAGAGGGGCACGACGCGCGGCGCGTCCTTCTCCACCGCCACGATCGGGAAGCCCTCGCCGCGAGCGTACGCGACGAATTCGGTCTCGGTCGCCAGCTCCCGGACGTGCTCGAAGCGCTGCATCCCCATCGCGGCCCGCTCGTAGAAGGGCTCGATCCCGATCAGCACGATCTCCTTCACGAGGAAGGAGTGCGCGGTCCGGATGATCGCGCCGACGTTGAACGCGTTCTTGCTTCGCCTCACGGCGACGCGCAGCGGGTGCCGGATCCGGTCGAGCTCGGCGCGGACCTGCTCCGCGCTCATCCCCAGCGGCGGAACGAAGGCCATGCGGCCCGCCCTTCACCCCTCGGCGGTGAAGTTCGTGTCGGCCGCCACGCCGGCGGGCGGGGCGTGCTTGCCGCCCTGGCGCGCCATCGACTTCAGCCCGAGGTAGGTGCCGAACACCAGATCCCAGAGCGGCGACGTGATGCCGTAGCGGTGGTTGGGCGAGTCGTGGTGGTGGAGCATGTGGTAGCGCTTGAGCCACCTGCCCGGGCCGCTCTTGGGGTTGAAGTGGTGGGTGTAGTAGTGGGTCCAGTCGTAGGCGATGTAGCCCGCCGCCGTGCCCGCGAACACCGGCCAGAACCAGGCGCCGAACACGAACCACCAGATCGTGCCGAGGACCGCCGCGATGGGCCAGATCGCGATCGGCGGCAGGACGAGCCGCATCGGATCGTTCGGGAACTCGTGGTGGTAGCCGTGCATCAGGAAGACCTGCAGGCGCTGGCCCTCGTTCTTCGCCTCGAAGTGGAACGCGAAGCGGTGCAGGCAGTACTCGATCAGCGTGGTGATCAGCGCGCCGCCGAGGAAGGCCGGCACCACCAGGGCGTGGTGCTCGAGGGCGCCACGGTACAGACCGTACGCGACGACCGGGCCGAACCACACACCCGGGGTGACGGGGTGGGCCTGCGCGAACCACTTCTCGAGGAAGGTGTTCTTGAGCACCTGCAAGCGGAGCGGCGGCTTGCCCTTCTTTCCGTCGGGACCGATCACCGGGCCGGGCAGCTTGCCCTCCGCGGCGTCGAGACACTCTTGGGTGAGATCCAGAAAGGACATGGTGCCCCTACGCACGCTCGACTGGAGCGAAGTCGTGGGCGAGGGTTAGCATGGGAAGTGGAAGGCGGGGGCGCGCGGACCGTGAGGAAGATCCGCGTAATCTTTCACGCACGTAACGCTCGAGCCCCGCTTCGGGTAAGAACGCATGGACACCATGGACCACCCCGTTCCGCGTAACGCCATCGCGCACGAGATCGCCAAGCGATTCACGTTCTTGAGGCGCGTGACCTTCGGCGAGCTCAACCGCTGCCTCGCCCCGCTCGGCGCGTCGGTGCCGCAGTATCAGGTGCTGATCCGCCTCGCGATCGAGGGGGCCGTCTCGCAGCAGGAGCTGACGCTCGACGCGGGGCTCGATGCCGCCGGCGTGAGCCGCCTGGTGGCCCGCATGGCCGAAGAGAAGCTCGTGAGCATCAAGGTCGACGCGCGCGATCGCCGGCGGCGCCTGGTCCGGCTCACCACCAAGGGCAAGGCGCTCGCGGAGGCCCTCGCGCCCGTGGTGGACGCTGGCGCGCGCAACGTGTTCTCGGGGCTGAGCGAGGCCGAGGAGCAGCGCTTGCTGGCGCTGCTCGACAAGCTCTGCGCCTCGGTCGTGATGACCAAGTCGCCGGCGACGCGCCGCTCCCGCAACCCGGCCGGCATCCCCGCGGCCGCCCTCGAGGCGATGGCCGCACGCGCCGCGATCGCGTCGCGCGCGGTTCCGAGGGTCCTCGACGACGCGCCCTCGCCGGCGCCGCGTGACCACGCGCCCGTCCGCAAGTAAGATCGCCGCCGGGATGGCCGACGAGCGCGCTGCGACGACCCAGGAGGAGATCGACCGCTCGCGCTCTTCCCACGAGCCGCCGCCCGCGGCCGCCAAGTCGCACCCCGGGTTCGCGACGACGGCCCTGGGGCCGGGCGACGTGCGCGACACACCGCGCGTGCCCTCCCCCCTCGAAGAGGGCGAGCCGGACGCCTGGGTCGGCCGCGTGCTCTCGAACGTCTACCGGGTCGAGGCGAAGATCGGAGAGGGCGGGATGGGCGCCGTGTACGCGGCGCGCCACGTCCACCTCAACAAGCAGTACGCGGTGAAGGTCCTGACCGCGACGGTCGCGAAGAACGGCAACGCCGTCGAGCGGCTGAAGCAGGAGGCCATCGCAGCCAGCAGCATCGACCACGACAACATCGTCGACGTCACGAACTTCGACACGTTCGAGGACGGCTCGGTCTTCATCGTGATGGAGCTCCTGCGCGGCGAGAGCCTCGCCGCACGCCTCGGGCGCGGCCCGATCGTCGCCCACGACACGGTGAAGATCGCCCAGCAGATCTGCGGCGCGCTCGGCGCGGCGCACGCGCGGGGCATCGTGCACCGGGACCTGAAGCCCGAGAACGTGTTCCTCGCGACGAAGGGGGCCACGGAGCGCGTCAAGGTGCTCGACTTCGGCATCTCGAAGGTCAAGAGCGCCGAGGCGGAGGGGGTGCGGATGACGCGCACCGGCCAGCTCGTCGGGACCCCGCTCTACATGTCGCCCGAGCAGGCCCGCGGCGAGACCGAGATCGACCTGCGCGTCGACGTGTACGCGCTCGGGGTGATGCTCTACGAGATGCTCACGGGCGTCCCGCCCTTCGACGGGAAGAACTACTTCGAGCTGCTGTGGAAGCATGGCAACGAAGCGCCGGTGCCCGTCGAGCAGCGCAACCCGAACGTGTTCGTGCCGGAGAAGCTCGGTCCGGTGGTGCTCAAGGCGCTGGCGAAGGAGCGCGATCAACGCTTCCAGTCGATGGAGGAGCTCGCGAAGGCGATGCACGACGCAGTGCCGGACGTGCCGGCCGCGGCGATGGGCCAGGCCCGCTCGACGCCGCCTCCGCGCGAGAGCGGCGAGCGGCGCGCGGTCCACACCGCCATCTCCAGCTCGGACACGCTCGTGCCTGCTTCGCGGGCCCCACTGTGGGCCGGGATCGGCATCGCGACGCTGGCGCTGATCGGGGTCGTCGCGTTCGCGACGTCGGGCGGGGTCACGACCACGACCGCGCCCGCGGGCACGGGCACGACGCCGCCGGACACGGCGCTCGTCGCGCCGCCGACGAGCCTGGTCGTGGCGCCACCTCCACCGAGCGCCTCGGTCGTGGAGCCCCCGCGCGGTGTGGAGCCCCCCGCGGTGGTGACGGTGAGCTTCGGCTCGACGCCGAACGGGGCCGAGGTGCGGCAGGGCGACACGGTCCTCTGCACGACGCCTTGCATGCAAGACCTGCCGCGCGAAGGGGAGCAGGTCGTCGTCTTCCACCGCGACGGCTTCCTGGACGAGACGCTCCACGTGACGCCGGAGGATGGAACGCCCGTCGTCGTGCGCCTACGGCCGCGGCGGCGCGTGCCCGAGACCGGCGCGACGACGGCGATCAAGACCGAGATCTGAGGGGGATCGCTTGGGGATGTTGCTTCGCTTCACCACGCTCGCGCTGCTGGCCGGCCTGCTCTCGCTCGCGCCCGCGCGCGCGCGCGCCGACGACGTGGCCGAGGCGACTGCGCTCTTCGCGAGCGGCAACGGTCACTTCCAGCGCTCCCAGCGGTTGCGCGGCGAGCGCCGCGCACACGAGCTCGAGGCCGCGCTCAGCGACTACTTCTCGAGCCTGCGGATCATCCGCAGCCGCAACGTGCTCTACAACACCGCGATCGTCCTCGAGCAGCTCGGGCGCTGGGACGAGTGCTTCAACTACTGGACGGAGTACCTCGGCGTCACCGGGCTCTCGGACGCGGAGCGGGCCGACGGGAGCACGCACCGCGAGGCCGCGCGCGCGCACGTCGCGGTGCTCGCCATCACGAGCACGCCGAGCGGCGCGGACGTGTGGGTCGACCGACGAGACCTGGCCTCGCGCGGACACACGCCGCTCGAGGTGGCGGTGCCCGCGGGCGAACACCACCTCTACCTCACGGCGCCGGGACACCACGAGACCGAGGCCGCCGCCAGCGCGACGACCGGCGAGTCGCACGCGGTGGCGGTCGCCCTGAGCGCGAACCCCGTCTCGCTGCAGGTGCTCGCGCCCGACGAGGGACGCCTGACGCTCGACGACGCGCCCATCCGCGCGGGGGCGTCCACGGACGTGACGCCCGGACCGCACGTGCTCCGGCTCGAGGTCCCGGGGGCCCTCCCCGTCGAGCGACGCTTCGAGGTCGTCGCGGGGGCCGCGCCGATGGTGATCGACCTCGCCGGTGCCGTGCACACCGCGTCGCCGACGAGCGTGCCGCTCGGAGTCCATGCCGACGTCGCGGCGCGCATCGTCGTCGACGGTGCGGAGCTCACGCGCGGCAGCGACGTGGTCGTCGGCATCGAGCCCGGGCCACACGAGGTCCGGATCGAGGCGGACGGGCGCGCGCCCGCGACGGTGCACGGCACGTTCGTCGCGGGCAGCCCGATGCGCCTCGATGTGCACCTCGCGCGCGCGAGCGACGGCGGCATCCTGGCGATGCGCGGCGTGCTCGGCTCGCTGGCGATCGTCGGGCTCGGGTGCGGCATCGGCCTCTCGGTCGACGTGCTCCAGCGTCGCCAGCAGTACGACGCCAGCCCGACCCCGGAGCTGCTCGCCTCGGGCAACGACGAGAACCTCGCGGCCGACGTGACCTGGGGCGTGACGGCCGCGCTCGGGATCGCCGCACTGGTCAGCCTGTTCGTCGACGCGGGCGGCGGCGACTCCGAGGCGCGCTTCGTGCTCGCGCCCACCTCCGGCGGCGCCACGCTCGCGATGAGCGCTCGCTTCGAGGGGCTCTGATGAGGACGTCACGCACCGCGCCGGTCGCCCTCGCCCTCGCCCTCGCCTTCGCGCTCGGAGGCTGCTCGGTCTTCAATCGCTTCGACCCGGGGCGGCTCGACGCCAGCGGCCTCGACGCGGGCGTCGAGGCCGGCCCCGACGACGGCGGCCTCGACGCGGGTGACGACGCGAGCGACGGGGGCGTCGACGCGAACACCGACGCGTTCGTCTGCCCCGGCCGCCACACGAGGGAAGACGGCTGCGGCGACGGCATCGACGACGACTGCGACGGCCTGACGGACTGCGCCGACCCGGACTGCGTCGCGGCGATGGCGATCGAGTGCTGCGCGCCTGGCGGCACCCCCACGGTGGAGCGCTTCAACATCGACATGACCACCTCGGCGTGGACGACGCAGAGCGACTGGAACGCGCCCGCGAGCATCGTCGGGGCGATCTCGGCCGGCGCGCTGGTCAACCTCGGCGGCACGCTGACGGGCATGGTCAACGGCGCGTGCGTGCAGGTGGACCTGGGCGCCGAGCTCCGCTTCGATCTCCGCGCGACGCCGTGCACGTCCGGCGAGGACTGCTCCGGACACGTCGACGTCGTCGTCGGCCCCTCGGCGACCTTCAGCGGCATGCTCACCGCCGACCTCGCCGTTCGCGGCGCCACCGACGCGGCGGGCGTGATGCACGTCGACGTGCTCCAGGGCAGCTCGGTTCGCGCGACCAGCACGATGCCGATCGGCGCCCGGGTCGCCAGCGTCGTGGTGAACCTCTCGCCGGGCCTCGCCGAGGGGCGAGCGGCGATCGTGGCCTCGGTCGCCGTCTCGGTGCCCGACCCGATGGGCTGGCGTGTCCCGCTCGTCTCCGGTCTCTTCGTCGCCGACCGCGACGTGTTCGGCACGAGCAGCTGCCACGGACTGCGTCTCGGGATCGAGGGCGTCGGCAGCCACGTCGCGCTCGACAACGTGAGCGTCGCGCAGCTCGACTGCGCCAACCCCGCGCGCTTCGATGCGCTGCCGCACGACGACGTCGTCGACGCGGTGACCATGACCGTGAGCTCCGCGGACCACACGTCCGGGTGGGGCCGCGGCGGCATCGGCGATCCTTCGCTGCTCGAGGGCCGGATCGGCTCGCGACACACGTTCGTGCTCCTCTTCGACGGCTCGCCCGTCGACCGCGCGAGCGACGTGATCGGCCACCTCCCGCTCTCGATCGGCGGGGCCGACACCACGGCGACGAGCGGCACGGAGCGCATCCTCAGCGGGGACTGCCACGACTGGATGCCGCGCGGCATGCCGGCGCCGATGGCGATCCCGTGCACGGCGCCCTCGACCGCCGCCGGCAACGCCGTCGTCGAGTCGCCGCTGGTCGTGCGGGACCCGACGTTCTTCCCGGACGGCCGCGACCCGCTCTCGCTCAGCGCGCTGCGCGTGGTCTGGTCGGGGGAGCAGACCGCCGGAGGGCACCTCGCCCTCTTCGCGAGCTTGATCGACGCGACCAGTCGGCCCGCGCGGATCCTGGGCGGCTCGCTGACGCCGATCTCCCTCGACGAAGACGCCACGCGCTGCCCCTCGCTGCGGAACCCGCTGCTGCTCCCGATGCCCCGGTCGACCGACTGGCTGCTGCTCTACGTCTGCGACTCGTTCCCGCCGGTCGTCCACGCTGCACGCTTCGACGGCAGCAACGCGTCGCGACTGCCCGGCATCGAGCTCGGTCCCGACCAGCTCGGAGCCCTCGCCCAGCAGGGCGTCACCGACGTGGCAGGCGTCGTCTACGACTACCTGGACACGGCGAGCTCGACACACACACCGACCTACCGCCTCTGGCTGACCGCGCGCCCGACGACCTCCGATACGGTGGTGCTGTACGTCGAGGGCACGCCTCCAGCCGGCGCGCCCGACGGGACCCCTCCCGCGTTCCGCACCTTCCCCGGCAATCCGGTGCTCACGGAGCGAAGCAGCGTGTTCGGGAGCTGCGGCATCGGGTGTCAGCTCCACGGCATCACCGCCACGCGCATCAGCGACGAGCCCACCCGGGTTCGACTGATGGTCGAGCGCTGGGTGGACACGGGATCGGGCCTCACCTACGGGCTCGTCCCGCTCGAGCAGCTCTGGCCTCGCGACAGGTGAGCGGCTCGGGAAGCTTGGCACAAGACGTGGATCGTTTTGCTCGGCCCTCGCGCGCCTGTGCCACGCTGGGCCCTCCGGAACCGATGCGAACCCAACGAGGACGTGGATGGCTGGTGATGTCGGCGCTGCTCGGCCTGGCGCTCGGGCCCAGCTGCGCCGGGGGCGCTTCGACGCCGAGCTTCGTCACCGACGCTGGCGCCCGCACGGACGCGGCGTCGGTCTCGGACGACGCGGGCCCAGGCGGCATGCCCGACGCGCTCGGTCCGGCGCTGATGGACTCGGGGACCGCCGGCCGGGAGACGAGCGACATCGCGTGCGCCGACTTCCTGGACGACGACGGGGATCGCCTGACCGACTGCGCCGACACCGCGAGCTGCGGCGCGCTCCCGATCTGCTGCGTCGGCTCGACGACGCGTGACTGCTGCGCCCCGCCGACGACGCTCGCGCCGGTGCTGGCGCTCGCGGGCTGCGCCGGGCCGCTCGCGAACTGCATCGGCGGCGCGGTCGCGTTCGGCACGCCGGGCCCGGTGCTCGCGACGACGCGCAGCGACGGTGGCTCGTGCCTCGCCGGCGAGAGCATGGCCCCGCAGGGCAGCGATCGGTCCGACGGCGGCGCGGTCGCGACCGCGAGCCTCGACACGACCGTCGGGGCGCTCGGCCTCGAGGCGACTCTCGGCGTCAGCCAGACCAGCGCGAGCACGCTCGACGCGATCGCGGTCGGGCTGACCGAGCAGCCCGATCTTGCGAGCACGGCCAGCGTCCACGTGCGGCCGCTCGTCGCGGTGGTCCTCTCGGCCACCGACCAGACCCTCCGCGCGGTCGCCGGCGACGTGGCGTTCCCGACGCACCCCCTCGCGGAGATCGCGAGCCCCGCGTGCGGCGACCTCGAGGTCCGGATCGAGACGAGCCCGGCCGGCACCTTCGACGCCTACTACCGCGTGCCGCCGAGCACGACCTGGGTGACGCTCGAGAGCGCGCGCCCGTACGAGCCCTCGACGGCCGCGCACGTGGTCGCGTACGGCCGTTCCACCAACCCAGGCCTCGATGGCGTGCACGCCTGGGTGCGCTCGGTCTCGGTGGGCCGCACGGCGTGTGACGTGATCGAGCCCTCGCGCGCCCCGGGCGCCGCGTTCACGACGCTCCCCGGGACGGGCGCCATCCGCAGCGTGTCGCGCGTCGGCTCCCGGGCCGTCTACGAGATGAACGGCTCGATCTACGTCGCGGGCGTCGATGCGAGCGGGCACCTCCAGCCGCTGGGCCGCCCCGGTCCCACCGGCGACCGCATCCTGGCGCCCGGCGAGGCGACGTTCCTGGCGAGCGGGATCGCCGACCCGGAGCTCGTCGCGATCGACGAGAACCGCCGCCTCTTCTTCACCGGGATCGACGCGGCGGGCACGCGCTCGATCGGCTACCTCGACTTCGACACGGACGTGCTCTCGCGCGTGACGATGAGCGTGCCTCGGCAGCTCGTGCCGCCCGACGCGGTCCACGCCGTGGGCGTCGATGGGCCCGCGTACTTCGAGACGCTCACCCCCGCCGGGAGCGGGATGCCGGAGGTCCTGCACCGTTGGATCGTCTTCCGCGCCATCGTGGACGCTGCCCACTCCGAGCTGCGCGCCGTGGAGCTGGTCGGCTCGAGCGCGCTGCTCGGCACGGACCTCGAGACGCGCAACACCGTCGAGACCCCGCAGTTCTACACGCAGGCGAGCCCGGTCAGCCCCGACGACGCGCTCTACGCCAACCGCGCCTCCGTGGACACGGCCTTCGACCACGACGAGATCGCAGCGCCCGAGGTCGTGTCGTACGGCGGCGTCGTCCGGGTGTTCTTCGCGGCGCGGCGCGGCGCGCGCTGGTCCATCGGCGTGCTGCGATCGCCGGACTTCGCGCACTTCGAGCTGGCCTACCCCGACGCGATCCTGTCGGGCAGCGGCAGCGGCTTCGACGCGGTCTCGGTGAGCGATCCCGACGTGAGCGTGGACGCCTCGAACCGGCTCACCCTCTACTACACGGCGACCGACGGGACGACGACCCAGCCAGCCGTGGCCACGCAGGAGATCCCATGAGCGCAGGGAGTCGGCTCTGGCGCGGTGCCGGGTGGATCGGTGTGGCGTGGCTCGCGCTCGCGCTCCCGCTGGCGCTCGCGTGCTCTGCGGGAATCGACGGCCGAGCACCCGACACGGGGCCCACCAGGTCGGACGACGCGGGCAGCGTCGACGGCGGGCTGGCTTCGGTGCCCGACGTGGGCGCCGGGACCGACGCCGGCCTCGGCACGGAGGCCGACGCCGCGGACCCTGGCGCCTACGCAGCCGCGTGCCTCGATGGTGTGGACCAGAACGCGGGAGGAGGCGTCGACTGCGGCGACACGAGCTGCAGCGCCGCGCCCTCGTGCTGCGTGGGCACCAGCAGTGAGATCTGCTGCACGCGGCCCGGCGCGAGCGTGCACCTCGAGTTCGCGTGCGCCGCCCCGCCCTGCGCCGATCTCGCCTCGTTCACGACGTTCGGCGACGTGGGCCCCGTGCGCACCGCCGACGGTGCGTTCGCGCCGCAGAGCGACCGCGGCACCGACAGCGGCGGCATCCTGGGCGAGCCGCTCGATCCGCGCGCCTCGATCGTCACGCTGAGCGCGCGCCTGGGCGTGCCGGACGGCACGGGCGAGGTCGACGCCGTCGGGCTTGGTCTTCTCGAGGGCGGGCCGAGCGCCCACGTCGTCCCGCTCGCGGCCGTCGTCGTCAGCGCCGCGAGGCGGCAGGTACTGCTGCTGCTCGGCGAGTCGATCGCGGGGACCGCCGCCGCGCCCACGGACGGGCTGCTGCACGAGTACACGCTGACGGTGGACCCGAGCGGCCGCGTCACCGCGACGCTCCACGACGGAACGACGCTCGGCGCGTCGGTCCCGCTGCCGAGCGCGCCCGTCCGTGCCGCGTTCTTCGGCCGCGCCACGAACCCGGGGGCGTCGGGGAGCGCGCTGCCGGCGCGGATCGGCTCGCTCGACGTGAGCGCGCGCGGCTGCGATCAGCCGGCTGCACTGACGCGCGTCGGGCCGGTCACGATCGTCGACCACACGGGAGCGGCGCTGCTCGCGAGCGCGAGCGACCCGAGCGTGGCGAGCGACGGGACCGACACCTACCTCGCGTTCGCGGCCGCCGCGATGGGCAGCGCCGGCGCCAGCGCGGTGTTCGTGGCGGGGCTCGAGGGCGACGGTGCGTTCCACGTGCGCGCCCCCTCGGGCGCGACGCAGCCCCTGCTCGCTCCGGCTGCAGGCGAGGCGTACGAGAGCCCCGCGCTCGGCTTCGCGTCCGGCGCCTGGTCGCTCTACGCGACGCGCGTCCACGGGGGCATGCGCTCGCTCGTGGTCGCGACGAGCGCGAGCGCGGACGTGCTCGCGCTCGGGGCCCCGAGCGACGTCGTCGTCGACCTCGCGGGGGACGTGAGCTCGCCTGCGCTCGTCCCGGGTGACCCGACGCGGCTCGTGGTGCGCCACGCGGGCGGCGGCGGAGCGGCGCCCGAGCTCGTCCTGCTCACGCTCGGCACGGCCGGCGCGAGCGCGACGCCGAGCGCGGGCATCTGTGGCGCCGACTCCTCATGCGTCGACGGTGCGCGTGCGCAAGCCCACGTCTACGCCGCGCGCAGCGCCACGATCACGTTCGACGCCGACGACGTGGACGACCCAGCGTTGATCCTGCACGACCACGTCTACCGGCTCTACTACGCGGGACGGCTCGGCTCGCGCTGGAGCATCGGCATGTTGATCGCCGCCGACATCGGCTACTGGCGTCCGGCGAACGACGGCGCCCCGATCCTGGCCGCCGACGGCTCGGGCTTCGACGCGGTGTCCGTGCGCGCCCCGTCGCCCATCGCGCTGGACGGTGCCCTCTCGCTCTACTACGTGGGCGCGGACGGCGACTCGCGCACCATCGCGCTCGCGCAGGGCGCCGCCGTCGGTCCGTGATCGACCTCCGCTCCGACACCGTCACGAAGCCGACGCGTGAGATGCGCGCGGCGATGGCGGCCGCCGAGGTCGGCGACGACGTCTACCGCGAGGACCCGAGCGCGCGGGCCCTCGAGGAGCGCACGGCGGCGATCCTCGGCAAGGAGGCGGCGCTCTTCGTCCCGAGCGGGACGATGGCCAACCAGATCGCGATGATGCTGCACTGCCGTCCGGGCGACGAGGTGGTGGCCCCGCGCGACGCACACGTGCGGCTCTACGAGTCGGGCGGCGCTGCGGCGTGGGCGGGCGTGCAGGTCGTGGAGGCGGGCAGCGCGGGCATCCTCGACGCCGCAGACCTCGACTCGGTCGCGCAGACGACGGACGCCTACTACCTCCCTCGCACGCGCCTGCTGGTCGTCGAGAACACGCACAACCGAGCCGGCGGCCGGGTGGTCCCGGAGGCCGCGCTCGAGCGCGTGACCGCCCGCGCGCGCGCGCTCGGCCTCGCGCTCCACCTCGACGGCGCCCGCATCTGGAACGCCGCGGCGGCGACCGGACGCCCGGAGAGCGAGCTCGCGCGTCCCTTCGACACGGTGTCCGCGTGCTTCTCCAAGGGGCTCGGCGCGCCGGCGGGTTCCGTGATCGCCGGCACGCGCGACGCGGTGCGCGAGGCGCTGCGGATCCGCAAGCGCCTCGGCGGAGGCATGCGTCAGGTCGGCATCCTCGCGGCGGGAGCGCTCTTCGCGCTCGAGCACCACCGAGGCCGCATCGCGCAGGACCACGTGAGCGCGCGCGCGTTCGCCGAGGCCCTCGCCGGCGCGCCCGGCCTGGAGATCGACCTCGCGCGGGTCGAGACGAACATCGTCGTCTTCGCGTCGCGTCGCATCGCCCCCGCCGAGCTCGCCGCGCGGGCGGAGTCGCGAGGGGTGCGGATCTCGCCCTTCGGCGGCGAGCTCGTACGGGCCGTGACGCACCTGGACGTGAGCCGGGAAGAGGCATCCCTGGCCGGACGCATCGTCGCGGACCTGCGCTGACCGGCGGCGTCGGAAGATCGCCGGGCCGCGATCAGATCTCCTCGTCTTCGTCCTCGTTGAATCCGACGTCCTCTTCGTCGTCGTCGTCCGCGTCGTCGTCGTCGTCGTCGTCGTCGTCGTCGTCGTCCGCGTCGTCGTCCTCGTCGTCGCCACCCTTGCCGTCGGCGCCGGGGTACTTGACGTCGATGCCGGCCTCGGAGAGGTGGCCCTCGATCAGCTCGAAGAGCTCGTCGACCTCGTCGCCGGACCACTCGTCGAGGATCTCGGCGATGAAGTCGTTGAAGTCGACGCTGTCGACGCGGCGCTCGATCTCCTCGATCTGCTCGTCGCTGAACGCCTCGATGATGTCCTCGCGGAGGGTGTCCGTGTCCCCTTCGTCGATGGCGTCCTGCGCGGACACTCGAATCTGCTTCACCGCGCGCTTGTCGAGAAAGATTTCCATGAACGCGTTTCTCTGTGACCCCTCGAAGGGCGGTACTATAGAAAGAGAGGTAGGCCTGTCAACAAGCGATTCGGCCCGGAAACAAGGGGTCGAACACGCTCACCCCGTGGGAGCCCGCTCCAGTGGGCCCGGATCGAAGTCGGCGTGTGCGGTCTCGACGCACACGAAACCGGCGCGCTCGTAGGTCGAGAGCGCGCGAGGGTGGTCGAGCGAGCAGGTGTGGACCGTCACGAGCGAGGGCCCCGGTTCCCACGCGCGCTCCACCGCGCGCCCGAGGAACCACGATCCGAGGCCGCGCCCGATCCAGCCCGGCGCGAGCCCGAAATAGGCGAGCTTGCACTCGCGCGGCGTGCCGCGATCGAGCTCGAAGTACCCGACCAGCTCGCTCCCGGCCCGCGCGACGTGGATCTCGACGTGGGGCGCCGAGATCGCGGCATGCAGCTCCGCGTCCCCCATGCGCCGCCGATCCACCCAGAGCCAGGCCTCGCCGACGGTGTCGTAGAGTTCGCGGTACGCTGCGACGCTCGGGCGCTCGAGGCGGAGCGTGACGCCCGGCGGCGTCTCGGAGGGCCGGAGCGCCGGCCTCGCGCGCATCTCGAGGTACCAGGTGGTGACGAAGACGGGCGCCACGGCGTCAGCCCTCGCGCGCTGGAACGGGAAGCCGCACCTCGAAGCGCGCGCCACGGCCGCGTTGTGTCGCACAGCGGATCGTGCCGCCCTGGTTCTCCACCAGCGCGCGCGCCGTCGACAGGCCCAGGCCCAGGCCCAGCGGCTTGCTCGTCACGAGCGGCTCGAACAGGTGCTTGATGCTGTCGCGGGAGATCCCCGGTCCGGTGTCCTCGAGGGCGATGAGCGCGACACCGCCCTCGGCGTGCGCGGTGATCGAGAGCGTCCCGCCTTGCGGCATCGCCTCGAACGCGTTGCGGACCACGTTGCCCAGCGCATCGCGCGTCTGCCGCTCGTCGACGCGCACGACCAGCCCAGGGGCCACGTCCCACTGGAAGATCACGCGGGGCGGCGGCGACGTCGCCTCGAGCGCCGAAGCCAGGAGGCGCTCGACCTCGACGTCCGAGCGGCTCGGAGGCTTCACGCGCGCATAGTCGAGCAGGTCCGTGATGATGCGGTTGGCCTCCCAGACCTCTTCCCGGATCACCTTGAGCGCTTGATGCACGTCCTGGTCCGAGTGCTCGCCGAGCTTGCGACGGAGCACCGCGGCCGCCGTCTGCATCGCGGCGAGCGGATTGCGGATCTGGTGGGCGAGGCCGCCCGCGAGCTGACCCAGGACGGTGAGCCGCTCCTTGCGGAGCAGCGCCTGCTGCACGTCGCGGAGCGCCCGCGTCCGCTCTTCGACCGCGCGCTCGAGCTCCTCGTTCGCGGAGCGCAGCATCGACTCGGCCGCCTTCACCTGGCTCATGTCCACGATGACCCCGACGAGATGCGTGATGTCGCCTCGCGCGTCCCGAAGCGGCGACTTCACCGTCCGCACGGAGCGGCGTGAGCCCTGCGAGTCGGTGACGCCCTCCTCCTCGATGATCTGCGGCTGACCCTCGTCGAACACGCGCCGATCGACGCTCCGGAAGAACGCTGCCTCCTCCGCAGGGAAGAAGTCCGCGTCGGTCCGCCCCAACATCGCCTCGCGCGGATGGCCGACCAGCTCGCTGAACGCGCGGTTCAGGAGCACGAAGCGCAGATCACGATCCTTGACGAACACCGGCTGCGCGACGTTCTCGAGGACCGCCGAGAGCAGCGCGACCGAGATCGCCCCAGGCAGAACGAGCGGTGGTGCGGCCAGCTCCGGTACGTCCGACATCGAGCGGGTGGGACTATACGGGAATCACCCGGGCCGGGTAGTGCTCTGGCGTAGCCAGAGCCAACCGAGCGCTCCTGGCAGGACGAGCAACGCGATGGTGACGACGACGGGGCCGTAGCCCCCGAACGCCTCGACGCCCCAGCCGATCGACGGGTTGGCCACGACGTACATGATCGACTGCGCGCTGGCGCTGGCGCCGCCCGCCGTGGCTGCGAGGGCCGGGCCCACGCGGCCGATCATGTCCGCGGTGACGATGGCGAAGATCCCCGCCCCGCCCGCCATCGCCGCCCCGCACACCCACACGACCTGCCAGGGCGTGGTGCAGAAGGCGACCCCGGCGAACGTGCTCGCGAGGAGCGCGGCCACGACGATCAGCGCGACCGGTACCGCACCCTCTCCGTGCCTGCGCGTGTGCAGGCTCGCGAGGTGACCGAAGACGACCGCCCCGAGGTCGTAGAAGAGCGGCGGCGCCCAGAGATACTGGCCCATGTCCTCTTGAGGCACGTCGAAGCCGTCGTGCAGGAGCTTGCTCCCCCAGAGGAGGACGAACGCGAAGAGCGGCGAGGCGAGCGCGACGACGAGGCACGCGTGCCGCACGGGCGCGAGCATGATGACGTCGACCAGACGCGGCGTCGCAGCCGCGGGGCCCGTCGCCGTGCTCGGACCGAGCCGATCGGCGATCGGCGGCGTCGCCGTCGCGAGCCACCAGCAGGGCACCCACGCCAGCCCCACCAGCGCGACGCCGACGAATGCGCCCTGCACGCCGTGGAACACGGTCGCGAAGCGCGTCGCGAGCATGGGCGCGAGCATCGCGCCGATGGAGCTGCCCGTGAACAGGACGCCTACCGCGCGCGCGCGATGACGCGGGGGCTGGGTCCGGGCGATCGTCGCCGCCGCGCCGGGGAACGACGGCGCCTCGGCCGCCCCGAGCAGGATGCGCAGGACGAAGAGCGCGGCGATCGAATAGGCCAGCGCGTGCGCCGCGGAGACGAGCGTCCAGGCGAGGACCGCCAGGAGGAGCCCGCGCCGGATCCCGACGCGCTCGAGCATGCGCCCCGCGAAGGGCGCACAGCAGAGGTAGGCGAGCGAGAACGACGACTGCAGCCAGCCGTACTGCGTCTCGCCGATGTGCAGCTGCTCCGTGATGGTCGGCGCGAGGACCGCGAGCACCTGGCGATCGAGGTAGCTGATGGTCATCGTGCTCGTCGCGACGAGCGTGACGAGCCACGCGCGAGCCGACGGATAGGGCAGCGCTTCGCCCGCGCCCGGCTGACTGGTCTGCGCCACGCGCGCATGGTGCGAGGCCTTCGCGACCGCGGTCAACGACGGATGACGTCCGGCCGCCGATCGTGCGACGGTGGGTCATGCGCCACTTCGCTCTTGCCTCGCTGCTCGGGCTCGTCGTCTTCGTCGCGGCCGGCTGCGACTGCGCGGGCGGGCCCGTCACTCCGAGCTGCCGCGCGTCGAGCGAGTGCAGTGGCGGGCGAGTCTGCTTGGACTCGCGCTGCGTCCCGCCTCCCGACGCAGGCGCCCTCACGGATGCCAGCGTGGACGCGGCGGCGAGCGACACCGGGCCCGCGTGCGGCACGGCGCGCCCTTGCGGAGCCACGTGCTGCGCGACGGGCGAGGTCTGCGGGACGAACACGGCGTGCTGCACGCGCGCCGAGCTCTGCGGATCGACGTGCTGCGGCGCGGGCGAGGTCTGCGAGGGCGCCGTCTGCCGTATCGAGTGCGGGACGAACGCGCGCTGCACCGACGCCGCCGGGGCGCCCGTCTGCTGCGACGCCGGCGAGGTCTGCGCCGCCGGACGCTGCTTCGCGCCGGTCACCCCCTGTGTCGACTTCGTCGACTGCCCCGCGGGCCAGTACTGCGAGACGGTGCTGGGCCAGTGCCTCCCACAGCCGACGGGCGCCGAGTGCGCCGTCCACCCGACCGGTGGTGCCGTCGTCCCGACCGAGCTCTGGCACTGGGACGGCGTGGGTGCGGCGCTGCCCACGTACGACCAGGTGATGATGGCGCCGATGGTCGCCAACCTCACCGACGACAACGCCGACGGAGTGATCGACGCGCGCGACGTCCCCGACGTCCTCTTCTCCTCGTTCGCCGGCGGCAACTACGGCCAGGACGGGATCCTGCGCGCCGTGAGCGGGGACGACGGGCACGCCGTCTTCGACGTCACCGACGCCGCGCACCGCGTGAACCCCGGCGCGCAGCTGGCCATCGGCGACCTCGACGGCGATCACCGGGTCGAGGTCGTCGCGTGCGCGTCGGGGGCGGGCGGCGTCGGCCCCGTGGTGGTGTTCCACCAGGACGGCTCGTTCTACTGGCAGAGCAGCGACCCGCGCGTGGTCTGCGCCGAGGCGGCGCCCGCGATCGCGGACTTCGACGGCGACGGCCACCCGGAGGTGTTCATCCGCTACACGGTGCTCGACGGCCGGACGGGCGGCGTCCTGCAGCACCACGACTGCGTCGGCACGGGCGGATGGGCCACGAGCTCGCACAACCCCTGCGACTACACGACGGCTGCCGACGTCGACGGCGACGGGCAGCTCGACATCGTCGGCGGCAACGTCGTCTATCGCTTCGATGGCACCACGGTCTACGACCACCGCGCCGACTTCAACGACGGCTACCCCGCGGTCGGAGACCTCGATCGAGACGGAATGCCGGAGGTCGTGGTCGTGTTCTCGGCGTTCCACCCGACCCCCTACCAGGGCGACCACGAGCTGCGCGCCTTCCATCGCGACGGCTCGATCGCGTGGGGCCCGGTCGACATCAACCAGGGCCTCGCCCCGCCCGCCGACGTCGCGAGCGGCGCCGTCGGCGGAGGCGGCCCGCCCACGATCGCCAACCTCGACGACGACCCGGAGCCGGAGATCGCCCTCGCCGGCGCGTATGGATTCGTCGTGTTCGAGCCCACCGGCGCGCTTCACTGGTCGAGCCCGACGCGCGATCACTCGTCGCGCAAGACCGGCTCGACCGTGTTCGACTTCGACGGCGACGGCGCCGCCGAGGCCGTGTACAGCGACGAGCAGTGGCTGCGCGTGTACGACGGGCGCGACGGGACCGTGCGCTTCTGCGCGTGCAACACCACCGCGACGCTCTGGGAGTACCCCGTGGTCGCCGACGTGAACGACGACGGGCACGCCGAGATCGTCGTCGCGTCGAACGACTACGGCGGCCCGAGCTTCGCGACGTGCGTCGCCGATTCCATCCTCGGCGCCTGCGAGAACGCGCGCCTCGCGGCGGGCGAGAACCTCGGCACGCACGGCGTGCGCGTCTTCGCGAGCCCGACGCGCGACTGGGTCGCGACGCGACACGTGTGGAACGAGCACACCTATCACATCACCAACGTCAGCGACTCCGGAGAGATCCCCGCGCACGAGCGGCCGAACTGGTCGGTCGCCGGGCTCGACGACTTCCGCCAGAACGTGCAGCCCGGCGCGACGAACGTGCCGGACCTCGTGCCGACCGACCTGGCCGTCGACCTGACGATGTGCAACGCGCGCATGACCTTGAACTTCCGGGTGTCGAACCGGGGCTGGGCGGCGGCCGCACCCGGCGCGCCGGTGACGGTCTACGTCGAGGAGGGCGGGACGTTCGTGCGCCTCGGGCGGCTCGTGACGACGCGGACACTCCTGCCAGGCGAGTCGGAAGGCCTCTCGATCCCCTACGACCTCACCGGACGCCCCGATGGTGACGTCGTCCGCTTCCGCGTCGTCGTCGACGACCCGACGGACACGCCGTCGACCTCGCTGGTCGAGTGCCACAGAGACAACAACACGGCCGAGACGATGGGGAGCTGCTCGATCCTCGGGTGAGCCCGCGTCCTCGACGGGATGTCAGCTGTGCGTCAGCTTGGCGCCATGAAGCGCTCCGCACGCCTGTTCGCGATCGCCGAGGCCCTCCGCGCGCGGCGCACGGGCGTCACGGCCGAGGAGCTCGCCAGGCGCTTCGGCGTGAGCGTGCGGACGATGTACCGGGATCTCGACACGCTGCGCGACGCCTCGATGCCGCTCGCCGCCGAGCGCGGACGCGGCGGCGGCTACGCGCTCGACCGCACCTACAGCTTGCCGCCCGTGAACTTCACGGTGCGGGAGGCGATCGTGCTGCTCGTGCTGGGCCGCCTCGCGACGGAGCTGCGGCTGCTCCCGTTCACGCGGACGCTCGCCTCCGCGCTCGACAAGGTGCGCGGGGCACTGCCGCCGAGCGCTCAGCGGCAGCTCGACGCCCGCAACGGCTCGCTCGCGTTCACCGGCGTGCCAGGGCATGCGAGCCTCGAGCCCGTCCGGGCCGCGGTCGAGCAAGCCTGGTTCGAGGGAACGCCGGTCGCGCTGACGTACACGCGGCAGGACGGCTCGACCGGGCGGCGCCGAGTCCGCATCGCGCAGGTGGTGCTCGAGCGCTCCGAGACGATCCTCAACACGGTCGAGGAGGGGACGAACGAGAAGCGCCAGCTGCGGCTGCACCGGATCACGCACGCGTCCAGCTGAGCGAAGGCTCTGCCCCGCGCGGCGCCGCTCACGCTCCCGGCGCGCCGAACGGGATCTCCGGGGCGCGCATCGACGCGCGAACGGGCCGCGCTCCGAGCCACGCGTCGACGGACGCGGCGGCGCGCCGACCCTCCCAGATGGCCCAGACGACGAGGGACTGCCCGCGCCGCGCGTCGCCGCAGGCGAACACGCCCGGAATGGCCGTCTCGAACCGGTCGGAGGACGCAGCCAAGAGGCCGCCTTCGCCGACGACACGCGCGACGGGCTCCCGCTCCGGCCCGCGGAATCCGAGCGCGAGCAAGACGAGGTCCGCCTCGATCACCCGCTCGCCGTCCGGGGTGTCGACGAGCTCGCTCCCGCGACGCTCCACACGCACGCCCGCGATCCCCGAGACGCGCCCGGACGCGTCGCCGACGAAGCGCGTCGTGCGCATCGCGAACTCGCGGGTCCCCCCCTCCTCGTGGCTCGACGACACGCGGAACACGAGCGGCCAGAGCGGCCACGGCGTCGACGCCGCGCGCGCGTCGGGCGGCCGCGGCAGGAGCTCGATGGAGGTCACGCTGGCAGCCCCCTGCCGGAGCGCCGTCCCCACGCAGTCCGAGCCCGTGTCGCCGCCGCCGAGCACGACCACGCGCTTGCCGCGCGCGTCGAGCGGCGTCACCGCGAGCGCGCCGCTCACCACGCGGTTCTGCGGCGCCAGGAAGTCCATGGCGAAGTGCACTCCGCCGAGCTCGCGCCCGGGGATCGCGAGATCGCGCGGGACGGTCGCGCCCGTCGCGAGCACGACGGCATCCTCGGCGCCGCGGAGCGCCTCGAGCGAGACGTCGTGGCCGAGGGCGACGCCGCAGCGGAAGACCACGCCCTCGCCCTCGAGCTGCGCGAGGCGCCGGTCGAGCCACGTCTTGTCGAGCTTGAAGTCGGGGATCCCGAAGCGCAGAAGACCGCCCGGCTTCTCGGCGCGCTCGATGACGGTGACGCGATGCCCCGCCCGCCGCAGCTGCTGCGCCGCGGCCAGACCGGCCGGGCCGGAGCCGACCACCGCCACGCGGCGTCCCGTCTCGCGCTCCGGCGGTCGCGGCGTCACCCAGCCCTCGTCGAACGCGCGCGTGGCGAGCTCGCGCTCGATGCTCTCGATCGTGACCGCCTGATCGCCGATGCCGAGGACGCACGACGCCTCGCAGGGTGCAGGGCAGACGCGCCCGGTCACCTCGGGGAAGTTGTTGGTCCGATCGAGCAGCGCGAACGCCTCCGCCCAGCTGCCACGCTCGACGGCGTCCTGGAAGTCCGGGATGGCGTTGCCGAGCGGACACCCTGCGTGACAGAAGGGGACTCCACACCCCATGCAGCGCCGCGCCTGCTCGCGGATCGCGACGACCGGCAGGCGCCGCTCGATCGCGCCGAAGTCGCGGATCCGCTCGGCCACGTCACGCTCGTCCGGATCCCGGCGCGCGATCTCGAGAAACCCCGTCGGCTTGGTCATCGCGACGTCCCCGTCCGGTCCGACGCAGCGCTCTTCGCCGGAGGCGGCACGGAAGACGCCGCGCTCGCGAGCGCGCGCCGGTACTCGACGGGCATCACACGCACGAAGCGCCGACTCCACGTCTTCCAGCCCGAGAGCACGCGCCATGCGACGGGCGACATCGTCCGCTGGTAGTGGTGATGCACGAGCGAGCGGACGAGCTCGCGATCGTCTGGCCCGAGCGCCTCGAGCTCGACGGTCGCGGCGTTCACGCGCGAGGCGAGCGTGCCGTCCGTGTCGAGCACGAAGGCGATGCCGCCGCTCATGCCCGCCGCGAAGTTGCGCCCGACACCACCGAGGACGACCACGCGTCCGCCGGTCATGTACTCGCAGCCGTGGTCGCCGACACCCTCGACGACCGCGACGGCACCGCTGTTCCGCACGGCGAAGCGCTCGCCGGCCTGCCCGCGGATGAACGCCTCGCCGCTGGTCGCGCCGTAGAGCGCGACGTTGCCGACGATGACGTTCTCCTCCGCGGCGAAGCTGGCCTCGATGGGCGGGTGCACCACGAGCGTGCCGCCCGAGAGGCTCTTGCCGAATCCGTCGTTGGCGTCGCCGACGAGCGTCGCGTCGATGCCGGACGCCATGAAGGCACCGAAGCTCTGGCCGGCCGAGCCGACGAACTTGATTCGGATGGTGCCGGCGGGCAGACCGGCGCTGCCCCGGCGTCGGACCAGCGCCGCCGAGAGCATCGTGCCCGCGGCCCGGTGCACGTTGCGGATGGGCATCTCGATCTCCACCGGCTCGCCGTGCTCCAGCGCGCCGCGCGCCTGCTCGATGAGCACGGTGTCCATCGCGAGCTCGAGCTCGTGGTCGTGGCGATCGAGCCGTCGCCGCGCGGCGCCCGCCGGCGGCGCGAGCAAGAGCCGGTCGACGCGCAGCTTCCGGGCCTTCTCCGGCAAGAGCGCGTCCGTGCGCCCGCGCAGGCGCTCGACCCGCCCCACCATCTCGTCGAAGGTGCGGAAGCCGAGCGAGGCCATGAGCGCGCGCACCTCCTCCCCGAGGAACGTGAAGAAGGTGATGACGTGCTCCGGCTCGCCCGTGAACCGCGCCCGCAGCACGGGATCCTGCGTGGCCACGCCCACGGGACACGTGTTGAGGTGGCACGCGCGCATCATCACGCAGCCCATCGACACGAGCGCGGCCGTCCCGAACGCCATCTCCTCGGCGCCCAGCATGGCGGCGATGACGACGTCGCGCGCGGTCTTGAGCTGCCCGTCCGTCTCCAGCCGCACACGGCTGCGCAGGCCGTTCAGGACGAGCGTCTGTTGTGCCTCGGCCAGCCCGATCTCCCACGGGATCCCGGCGTGGCGCACCGAGCCGATGGGGGAAGCGCCCGTGCCGCCGGAGTCGCCCGCGATCACGATCACGTCGGCCTTCGACTTCGCGACACCCGCCGCGACGGTGCCGACCCCCGATTCGGCCACGAGCTTCACGGAGATCTCGGCCTCCGCGTTGGCGTTCTTGAGGTCGAACACCAGCTCCGCGAGGTCCTCGATCGAGTAGATGTCGTGGTGCGGCGGCGGCGAGACGAGCCCCACGCCGACGGTCGCGTGCCGCACGCGGGCGATCTCGGCGTCGACCTTGTGCCCGGGCAGCTGCCCGCCCTCGCCCGGCTTGGCGCCCTGGGCGATCTTGATCTGCAGCTCGTCGGCCTGCACGACGTACTCGGTCGTGACCCCGAAGCGGCCGCTCGCGACCTGCTTGATCGCGCTGCGCCGCGAGCGCCCGTCGGGATCGCGCAGATAGCGCGCGGGATCTTCGCCGCCCTCCCCGGTGTTCGAGCGCCCGCCCATCGCGTTCATCGCGAGCGCGAGCGTCTCGTGCGCCTCCTTCGAGATCGACCCGAAGGACATCGCGCCGGTCTTGAAGCGCCTCACGATCGCGGTGACCGGCTCGACCTCCTCGATCGGGACCGGCGAGGCGTCGACGAAGTCGAAGAGCCCTCGCACGAAGCCGCCGGCGCGCGCTTCCTCGTCCGCGTGACGCGCGAATGCGCGGAACTTCTCGCGATCGGCCGAGCGGACCGCGTGCTGGAGCAGGCCGAGCGTGCGCGGCCCCCATGCGTGATGCTCGCCGTCGCGACGATAGCGGTACTGCCCGCCGTGCGGCAGCTCGGTCGCGATCCCCTCCTCGCGGACGAGGGCGAGCCGCCGCGGCTCGGTACCCTCCCCTCGCGCGAGCAGCTCGCGCTCCAGGTCGGCGATCCCGAGCCCGGGAAGATGCACCGGAGTGCCGGCGAAGAAGCGAGCGACGAGAGCCTCGTCGAGCCCGATGCACTCGAAGATCTGCGCGCCCCGGTACGACTGGAGCGTCGAGATCCCCATCTTCGACAGGATCTTGAGCAGCCCCTTCTCGACCGCCTTCGCGTAGCGCTTGCGCGCCTCGTCGGCGCCGACCGCGAGATCACCGTCCGTCGCGAGCCGCGCGATCGTGTCGAGCGCGACGTAGGGGCACACCGCCCCCGCGCCGTAGCCGATGAGCAGCGCGAAGTGCATCACCTCGCGCGGCTCCCCCGACTCGACGACCAGGCCGCAGCGCTGCCGCAGATCCGCGGCGTGCAGCCCGAAGTGCACCGCACCGACCGCGAGCAGCGAAGGGATCGGGACGAGCTCGGCGTCGTCGAGCGCGGCGCGATCGGAGAGCACCAGGATGGTCGCGCCTCCGCGGACCGCCTCGCAGGCCTCTTCACCGATACGCTCGAGCGCGCGAGCGAGATCGAGCCCGCCCTCGCGCCTGCGCGCGACGCACGAGACGGTCGCCGCGCGCAGCATCGGCGCATCCAGCTCGCGGATCCGCTCGAGCTCCTCCGGCGTCAGGACGGGCGAGCGCAGCTCGAGCTTGCGCACGTGCGCCGGGCTCTCCTCGAAGAGGTTCGACTCGGGGCCGATCGACTCCACGAGCGACATCACGAGCGCCTCGCGGATCGGATCGATCGGCGGGTTCGTCACCTGCGCGAAGAGCTGCCGGAAGTACGAGAACACGAGCTGGGGACGCTCGGAGAGGGCAGCCGGCGGCGCGTCGTTGCCCATCGAGCCGATCGGCTCCTCGCCCGTCTCCGCCATCGGGCGCATGACGTCGCGGACGTCCTCGCGCGTGTAGCCGAAGATCGCGAGCGCCCGCGCCGGATCGGCGATCGGCGCGGGGCACGTGGCCTTCGGGAGGGCCTCGAGCCGCACGAGGTTCTCGTCGATCCAGCGCCGATAGGGTCGGCGCCGCGCGATCGCCTGCTTCAGCTCCGCGTCCGGCAGGATGCGGCCCGCGCCGGTGTCCACGAGGAACATGCGGCCCGGTCGCAGGCGGTTGCGCTCGGCCACCGACGCGTCCGGCAGCTCGAGCACGCCGACCTCGGAGGCCATCACCACGAGCCCGTCGTGCGTCACGACGTAGCGCGCGGGCCGGAGGCCGTTGCGATCGAGGACCGCGCCGACGCGCACGCCGTCCGAGAAGACGATGCACGCGGGTCCGTCCCAGGGCTCCATCGCGCACGCGTGGTACTCGTAGAAAGCTCGGAGCTCGTCGCTCATCGCCGGGTTCTCGCGGAACGCCTCCGGGATCATCATCATCACGGCGTGTGGCAGCGAGCGCCCCGTGTGCACGAGGAGCTCGAGGACGTCGTCGAACTGCGCGGAGTCGCTGCCGCGCGTGTCGACGATCGGCGTGAGCTTGCCGATGTCGTCGCCGAACGTGGGCGAGCGCAGGACGGCCTCGCGCGCGCGCATCCACGAGACGTTCCCACGCAGCGTGTTGATCTCGCCGTTGTGCGCGACGCGCCGGTAAGGATGCGCCCTGGGCCACGACGGAAACGTGTTCGTGCTGAAGCGCTGGTGCACGATCGCGAGCGCGCTCTCGGCTCGTGCGTCGCCGAGGTCGCGGTAGAAGCGCGGCAGCTGCTCGGGCGTCAAGAGGCCCTTGTAGACCACCGTGCGCGTCGAGAACGACGCGAAGTACGGCAGCTCGCCCTCGGCGCAGCCCTCGCGGGCCACCTCGGACTCGATGCGCTTGCGGATGACGAAGAGGCGCCGCTCGAGCGCGTGGTCGTCGAGCTCGAGCGTGCCCGGCCCCACGAGCACCTGCTCGATCCGCGGCAGCGACGCGAGCGCGGCGGGCCCGATGACCGAGGCGTCGATGGGCACCTCGCGCGTCCCGAGCAGGATCTGTCCCTCCTCCTCGACGACCATCCGGATCACGTCGCGCGCGCGCGCCGCGAGCTCGGGATCGCGCGGCATGAACGCCATCCCCAGCCCGTAGTGACCCTCCTCCCCGAGCGAGATACCGAGGCGACGGCACTCCTCCGCGAGCAGCCGGTGGGGGATCTGCGTGAGAACGCCCGCGCCGTCTCCGGTGAGCGGGTCGCTCGCGGCCGCGCCGCGGTGCTCGAGGTTCGCCAGGACGGCGAGCGCCTTCTCGATGAGCCCGTGGGTGCGTCGGCCGGCGACGTCGGCGACGAAGCCGACGCCGCACGCGTCGTGCTCGAAGTCGGGCCGGTAGGAGCCCTGGGCTGCGAAGCGTGCGCGCTCGAGCTCGGACAGCGGGGCGGCGGCGCGTGCGACGGGCCGGCTCATTCCGCGGCCCCCGCCTCGCGAACGCGCGAGTGCGCGCGCACGCGGCGCCGCGGCGCGGACTCGACGGGCTGGGGAAGCGCGAGGCGCGAGCGCTCGATCTGCGTCGCGAGCACGACCATCGTCTCGGTGCGTGCGACCCCGGGCAGCTCGCGCAGGCGGCTGATCAGCTGGTGCAAGGACCCCGTGTCCGCCGTGCGCACCTTGAGCATCAGGGTGTGGCGACCCGTCACGTGGTGGCACTCGAGCACCTCGGGCATGCCCTCGATGTGCTTCTCGAAGCTGGGGATGCTCCGCGGGTGGTCGATGCCGACGCCGATGAACGATCCGATGTCGAGGCCGACGGCCTTCGGACTCACCTCGGCGTGGTAGCCGCGCAGCACGCCCGCCTCTTCGAGCTTGCGCACTCGCTCGAGCACCGATGGCGGAGAGAGATGGACCTTCTCGCCGAGGGCGGCGAGCGACTGCTTGCAGTCGTCCATGAGGTGGCCGAGCAGAGCCCGGTCGATGTCGTCGAGATCGTGATGTTCGTGCCCCATGGCGCTGCTGGAATTACGGGCGCTAACGCGACGTGTCAAGAATGTTCTTCGGCCATACGACACTACGGACACCCAATCATTCGTCAGCGGACACCATTTACGAATTATGTTCGGCCGGCGACGCCCACCGCCCTCGTGTGGCCGAAGGTTGTTCGGCCTTGCGTGGCCGATCGCCGGGTCCTATGGCGGCGCCGTGGAAGCAAGCCGCTCGCTCGCGCTCGTCGTGACGATCGTGTCGGCGATCGCCGTCGCCGCGCTGGCATACATCCTCTACCTGCACGAGCCCGCGGGTGACGCGAGCGCGCTCGCCTTCCTGCCGGCGGTGAACGCCGTCTTCAACACGCTCTCGGCCGCGCTGCTCGTCCTCGGCTTCGTCGCGATCCGGAGCAAGCGCCGGACGCTGCATCGCGCGCTCATGCTCTCGGCGCTCGGCTCGTCCGCGTGCTTCCTCGTCGGCTACGTCGCGTACCACTATGCGCACGGCGACACGCGCTACCCCGAGGGCGCGCCGCTGCGCGGCGTGTATCTCGCGATCCTCGCCTCGCACGTGCTGCTCTCGATCGGAGCGCTGCCGATGGTGCTCGCGAGCGCCTGGCTCGGCATCACCTCCGGTCACCCGCGGCATCGCAAGATCGCGCGCTTCACGCTGCCGATCTGGCTCTACGTGTCGGTGACCGGAGTCGTCGTGTTCGCGATGCTGCGCAGCGCGATCGGTTGATCGCGCGTCGCAGCACCGCCGACTGGTTCAGCGCACGTAGAGGACGCCCACGGGTCCGCCGCCGCCGCCCGCCATGGAGCAGTCGTAGACGAGGCCGATGCCAGACCGGATGTAGTAGCGACCGGGTATCGCGGGCGCATTGAACGAGAAGCCGTACGTGCCCGTCGTCCCCGGATACGTGCCCCCACCGTAGGGCCCGTAGCACATGATCTGACCGACGCCGTCACAGCCGAGGTCCGGCACGAGCACGCAGCCCGGACAATAGCCCTCCACGTCGGAGCGCCACGTCTGCAGCCGCGCACTCCCGGTCACGAGCGCGCCCGGCGAGACGACCGCGACCGGGCCCTCGCCGTTCATGTCGAGGAACTCGGTCAGCTGGCCGAGCGAGGATGCGTACCCGCTCGACACGCCGACCTGCACCTCGTGCACGATGGTCTCGGTCCCACCACCGGCGAACTGCGCGACCCAGCGGATCGTGACCGGAGAGGGACCAGGCAGCGGCGCGAGCGTCGTCGGCGCGGCCGCCGTGACCGTGCTGCCGCTCACGCCCGGCACGGTCCCGTCCAGCGTGTAGAAGATGGTCGCCGAGCCCGGCGCGTCCAGCGTGTAGTTGACGTCGCGCGGCGCCGAGATCGACACGGCGTCGATGCCCGGGCTGATGAAGGACGCGAAGCACGACCCGCTCGCGCAGGCCTCGCCGGGCCGGCAGACCGCGCCCCGCTGCGCGCCCATGCACGTGCCGCTCGCGCCGCAGTAGCTGACGTCGTTGAGCGGGTTGACGCAGCGACCGTCGCAGACGACGAGGCCGGGCGCGCAGCCGAGCGCGCACGTCCCGGCCGAGCACACCTGCGAGACGCCACAGGCGTTGCCGCACGTTCCGCAGTTCAGCGGATCGCTCTGGGTCGCGATCTCGCAGCCGTTGGCCGCGAACGCGTCGCAGTCGGCGTACCCGAACGCGCACGAGGTCACGGTGCAGTGAGCCGCGGTGCAGGTCGCTCCGGCGACGCGCGGGGCGGCGTTGCAGTCGGTCGAGCAGTTGCCGCAGTGGTTCACGTCGGTCGCCAGAGGTGCCTCGCAGCCATCGGCAGACGTGGCGTTGCAGTCCGCGTAGCCGCCGCTGCAGCTCGCGATGCCGCAGACGCCGCCGCTCAGGCAGCCCGCGACGCCGTGCGCGACGGCGCCGCACGCCGCCGTGGCCGGCGCCTCGTCGACGGCCCCGTCACAGTCGTCGTCCGCCGCGTTGCAACCCTCGGTCGCGCCCGGACGGCGGGCGGGGTTCATGTCCGCGCAGTCGCCCGACCCGGCCACGTACCCGGAGGGCGCCTGGCACGAGAGCACCGTGCCCGACGTCGTCGCGCCGAAGCCGTCCATGTCGACGTCGCGATAGAAGACCGAGGTCGACGCGTCCTCGTCGAAGCGGCTGTCACAGTCGTTGTCGACTCCGTCGCACACGTCCGGATAGCCCGGCCCGGCGCCGAACGCCTCGCATCCGTCCCCCGTCACGTGGTTGCAGTCCGAGAAGCCGCCGGTGCAGCTCCCGATCCCGCACGTTCCGCTCGCGCAGACCGCCGTCGCGTTCGCGAGCGAACAAGACGACTGCGCGGGGGACTCGTCCGCGGTCGCGTCGCAGTCGTCGTCGGTGCCGTTGCAGCGCTCGACGGCACCCGGATAGCGCGCCACGTCCATGTCGGCGCAGTCACCGGCGGCGGGCGCGAAGCCCGAGCCGGCCATGCACGCGAGCATCGAGCCGGACGTCGTGGAGCCGAAGCCGTCACCGTCCCGGTCGCGGTAGTAGACGGTCGTCGTGGCGTTCTCGTCGATGCGGCCGTCGCAGTCGTTGTCGGCCCCGTCGCAGCCGTCGGTCGCGGCGGCCATGACCTCGCAGCCATCGGAGGCCACGTGGTTGCAGTCGGCGAACCCCGCGTCGCAGCTCACGATGCCGCAGGCGCCGCCGCTGACACACGCCCCGCTCGCGTGCGCCAGGGTCGTGCACGAGCTCGACGCGGGCGCCTCGTCGATGGTGCCGTCGCAGTCGTCGTCCCCTCCGTTGCAGAGCTCGTTGCCGCCCGGGTGCCGGGTCAGGTCGGCGTCGTTGCAGTCGCCGGCCATGGCCGCGAACCCGCCCGGTGCCATGCAGGCCAGCGTGTTGCCGGACGCCGTCGAGCCGTACCCGTCGCCGTCGAGGTCGCGGTAGTAGACCTGCGTGGGCGCGTTCTCGTCGATGCGCGCGTCGCAGTCGTTGTCGATGCCGTCGCACACGTCGGAGATGCCCGGGCCCACGCCCATGGCCTCGCAGCCGTCCACGGGGTCGTGGTTGCAGTCGGAGTAGCCCGCCGCGCAGGTGCCGACCGCGCAGCGCCCGCCCGAGCAGGCCGCGGTCGCGTGATCGACCACGCACGACGACGCGGCCGGCGCCTCGTCCACCGCCGAGTCGCAGTCGTTGTCCGCGGCGTCGCAGCGCTCGTTCGCCATCGGGAAGCGCATCGCGTCCATGTCGTTGCAGTCGCCCGCCCGCGCGACGTAGCCCGCGCTGGCCATGCACGCGACGATCGTCCCGGAGATCGCCGACCCGAACCCGTCGGCGTCGAGGTCGCGGTAGTAGACGAGCGAGGTCGCGCCCTCGTCGACGCGCATGTCGCAGTCGTTGTCGCGCCCGTCACAGCTCTCCATCTCGCCTGGGCCCGACGCGGGGTTGTTGTCGTCGCAGTCCATGCCGAGCGGCGTGCAGGCGATGTCGATGTAGCCGTCGGCGTCGTCGTCCTCGAGGTTGCCCGGGGCGATCTGGTAGTCGATGCGCCCGTTGCAGTCGTCGTCGATCCCGTCGCAGCGCTCCGCCTGCGAGGGGTTGATGTCCGCGCGCATGTCGTTGCAGTCGGTGTTCCGGAGCGAGGTGCCCGTGACCGGCGTGCACGAGACGGTCACGCCCGAGGCGGCCGAGCCGAACCCGTCCCCGTCGACGTCGGCGTACCAGTTCGTGGTGCCCGGCGTGTCGGTCGTGCTGCCGTCGCAGTTGTTGTCGACCGGCGCTCCGACGTCGCAGAGCTCGGGAAGGCCCGGGTTCGCGTACGAGTTGGTGTCGTCGCAGTCGCCGCCGATGGTCGAGAAGCCGGGCGAGGCCGCGCACTCGTGCGCGATGGTGGAGCCGCCGTAGCCGTCGAAGTCCTGGTCCTCGAAGCCGTCGAGGAGCGTGCCTTCGTCGATCATCCCGTTGCAGTTCTGGTCGAGGCCGTCGCACGTCTCCGTGCCGACCGGGCTGGTCGCGGCCCGAGCGTCGTCGCAGTCGGCGCCGCAGAGCGCCGCGCCGCCGGCGGGGTTCGGGTTGCAGCAGGCGATCGACTCGTAGCCGTCCGAGTCCGCGTCGGTGTTGCCGTGGGTGGCGGGGTCGCAGTCCTCGTCGTGCCCCGCCGGGTCGCAGACCTCGTGGTTGCCGGGGAACGTGTTCGGGTCCGAGTCCGCGCAGTCGTTGCCGATCGGCACCCCGGCCCCGTCGAGGCACGTCGCGTCGCCGTAGCCGTCGGCGTCCACGTCCGGCGCGGCGTGCGCGCAGCTGCGCAGCGACTCGGCGCACGTGTCGGACGTGCAGGCGATGCCGTCGTCGCACGCGACCGTGCCCGCGACGCACCGGCCCGCCGTGCAGCGCTCCATGCCCGTGCAGAACAGGCCGTCGCTGCACTGCGCGTCGGTCGTGCACTCCGGCGTGTTCGCGTCGCCGTCGTTGGCGTCCGGACGCGGCGCCGCGGCGTCGTCCATCGAGGCCCCGCCGCCACACCCGGGGGCCGCTCCGACGAGCACCAAGCAGATTCCGAACGCGCACCTGGCTGTCCAAGTCATGCGATACCTCACGGCCCGGAGGGTACCGCGACGCCCCGCCGCGGAGGAAGCGTTCCATCGACACTGGAAGCGGATCGCCGCGCGGCCTCAGGCTCGGGCGCGGCTGAACGCGAAGGCGCCGCCCTCGCCCACGTCGACGCGGACGACGTCGCCGGCCGTGTAGCCGCCGCGCAGGATCTCCTCGGCGAGCGGGTCCTGCACGTGCTTGAGGATCACGCGCTTGAGCGGCCGGGCGCCGAACGCCGGCTCGTAGCCGAGATCGACGATCCGCTCCTTGGCGGCGTCGCTCAGCTCGAGGGTGATCTGTCGGTCGGCGAGCAGCTTCTTCACGCCGCCGAGCTGGATGTCGACCACGCCACGCAGATCCGCCTTGCCCAGCGGGTCGAAGATCACGATGTCGTCGATGCGGTTGACGAACTCGGGACGGAACGCCTTGCGTAGCTCCGCCTCGAGCTTCTCCCGGATCGCGTCGCGCGTGACGCCCTCGCCGTGATCGAGGATGGCGCGCCCGCCGACGTTGCTCGTCATGATGATGACCGTGTCGGCGAAGTACGCGAGGCGACCGCGCGAGTCCGTCAGGCGGCCGTCGTCGAGCACCTGGAGCAGGATGTTGAAGACGTCCGGGTGAGCCTTCTCCATCTCGTCGAAGAGGATCACCGAGTACGGACGACGCCGGACCGCCTCGGTGAGGAAGCCGCCCTCTTCGCTGTCGACGTAGCCGGGGGGCGAGCCGAGCAAGCGCGCCACCATGTGCTTCTCCATGAACTCGCTCATGTCGAGGCGGGTGAGCGAGGCCTCGTCGTCGAAGAGGAACTCGGCGAGCGCCTTGGCGAGCTCGGTCTTGCCGACGCCCGTGGGGCCGAGGAAGAGGAAGCTGCCGATGGGCTTGCGCGCGTCACGCAGGCCGACGCGGCCCCGGCGGACGGCGCGCGCGACCGCCTTCACGGCGGGCGCCTGCCCCACGACGCGCTTCTCGAGGTGCTCCTCCATGCGGAGGAGCTTCTCGGTCTCCGCCTCCATCATCCGGCTGACGGGCACGCCCGTCCACGTCGCGACGACGTCCGCGACGTCGGCCTCGAGGACCCGATCGCGCACCCGCGCAGGCGTCCCCTCGGGCCCACGAGCCTCCGCGAGCTGCTTCTCGAGCAGGGGGATCGTGCCGAAGCGCAGCTCCCCGGCCTTCGCGGTGTCTCCAGCAGCGCGCGCCGCCTCGTGCGCGCGGTGCGCCTCTTCGACGCTGGCGGCGAGCGCGGCGACCGCGCCCGCGCGGCCCTTCGCCTCGGTCCAGGCGGCGCGCGCCGCGTCGGCGCGAGGAGCGAGCGCGGCGATCTCGGCGTCGAGCGTCGCCTTGGCGCGCTTGCTCTCGTCGTCGAGGTCGTCCTCGAGCGAGACGCTCTGCGCGCGCAGCGTGCGAAGACGGTGCTCGAGGGCGTCGAGCTCCGCGGGGGCGCTCTCGAGCTCGACGCGCACCCGCGCAGCGGCCTCGTCGATCAGATCGACGGCGGACTTGGGCAGGCTCGCGCCGGGCACGTAGCGGCGGGCGAGCCGCACCGCCGCGAGCAGCGCCGGATCGGAGATCTTGACGCCGTGGATGCCCTCGTAGCGTCCGACGATCCCGCGCAGGATCGCGACGGCCTCCTCGGACGTCGGCACCTCGACGTCGATCGCGACGAAGCGCCTCACGAGCAGCCCGTCGCTCTCTCCCGCCTTCTTGACCACGTCCGGCGTCGCGCACGCGATGGCGCGCACCTCCCCGCGCGAGAGCGCCGACGAGAGGATCCCCGCCGCTCCAGCGGGAGCCCGCTCGCCGATGAGCTGGCCCAGGTCGGGAAAGAAGAGGACGACGTCCCCGTCCTTGGCGGCACCGAGCAGCTGGCGCATGCGGTCCTCGGACTCGCCGCGCAGCCGCGCGCCCGCGAGCATCGCCGGGAGCTCGACGCGCACGATCCGCTTGCCCGCGAGGAGCGCAGGGACGTCGCCGCGCGCGATGCGCATCGCCAGCGCATGCACGATGGACGCCTTGCCGATGCCGCTCTCACCCACGAGCAGCGGCGCGTTCTCGAAGCGGCGTGCGATCACGGAGAGCATCCGCCGGAGCTCGGCGTCGCGGCCGATGACCGGGTCGAGCGCGTCGCGCTTGGCGAGCTGCACGAGGTCCTGGCCGAACTGCTCGAGCGGGTCGCCCTTCGAGGCCCCGCCGGGACGTGCCCCGCTCGAGAGATCCACGCCCGTCGCGAGCGCACGCAGGATCGGACCGGTGAGCGACACCGCGCGCAGGACCGCCGGCACCGAGCCCACCGTCTCCTGCGAGCAGGCCATCAGAAGGTGGGCCGGCGACACGAGCGCGCCCTTGTCGCGCGCGGCCTCGCCCTCGGCGCGCGCGATCAGGTCGTGCATCCGCGCGGAGAAGTGCGCCACGCTGCTCGACTGGCGCGGCAGCTTGCGCAGCTGCGCCTCGGTCTCGAGGAGCACATCCGTCGGATCGATCCCACCGCGCGCCAAGGCCTGCTGCACCGCCTCGCTGCGCTCGACGAGCCGGTAGAAAGCGTGGAGCGGCTCGATCTCGGGGTTCCTGCGCTCGTCGGCCAGCGACTGCGCGGCCTGCACGATGCGCTGGGTTTCCTTCTCGTAGGCATCGAGCTTGAGCGTGACGGTCGACATCGAGGGCGGGAGGATAACACCCGCCGCCGGCGCTTCCTTTCCTGGCCTTCTCGAACGGCACGCCCGCGATGGTCTGGAACGTGTGGGGCCACGTCGGCGTCGAGCCGCGCGCGTCAGGGAGGGACCGGCGTGCAGGTCGTGGTGACCTCGTACGCCGAGACCCAGCCGCGCGTGGGCGCGGAGAGCGCGAGCCACGCGTCCCGCACGTCGCGGATCGTCACGAGCGCGCCGGGCGGGACGTCGCCGATCACCTCGGATCGGACGCCGCCTCGCGCGTGGACGTGGAGCGGCGTCGGGTCGGTCACCGCGCTCGTGCAGGTGAGCGCGCCCGGGCGTACGACACGCAGCCGCGGGCTCTCGCTCACGTGCGGCGCGACGAGCCGCGTGACCACGAACGTGTACACGGCGTAGCGTGTGGGCCCGTCGCCGGCGAAGCGCGCGACGCTGCCGGTGAAGTACCCCTCGAGCTGCATCACCGTCCCGGCCGCCGGTGCGTACGCGGGCAGCGACACGCCGGGGCCGAGGTCGAGATCGAGCCAAGCGTCGCCCGCCACGTCGGGCGAGAAGCCGATGTAGTTCCCCGGGCACGTGCAGCCCCAGCCGAGCGATGCGAACGCGACCGGGATCGACACGAGATCGGCGTGGCCGGTGCGTGACGCCCGGATCCGCGCGCTCACCCAGCGGGTCGTCCCGGCCGGGTCGTCGATCAGCGACGCCGACTGAGCCGACGCGAACGCGGGCACGGAGACGACGAGCAGCGTCGCGAGCCTCCACGCGCGGCGCACGTCACTTCACTTCTTGCCGGACTTGTCGCCGGAGACGTCACGGAGCTTGGCCGTGTAGCGCGCGCGCAGATCGTCCACGACGTGGTGGAGCACGCGCTCTTCCTCACCGCGCAGGTTCCCGCGGGTCTTCTCGTCGAGGAGCATGAGGATCTCGAGCGTGTGGCGGGCCATCGCGAGGTCGACGTGCTGTCCGCCGTCGGGGCTCGCGAGCTCGCCCAGCTGGATCATGCACGACGTGCTCATCGAGAGGACGAACGTCGTGAAGTCGATGGCCGGCGTCCCGTCGCCACCCGGAAGCTCCGCGTCGTCGCGCTCGCGCCCCGCCGCCGCCACGCTCACTCCTCTTCGTCGTCGTCGGCGCCCGCGCCCTCGTCCTCGGCGTCGGTCGAGGCGCGCGCGGGACGCACGGGCTCTTCGTTGGGCTGGCTGATGGTGGCGTTGGTCTCGCGGTCGGGCAGCGCGGCGATCTGCTTGTCGACCGCCTTCTGGTCGACCAGGCCCAGCGCGACGTTGCGCGCGACGATCCGCTTGTCGAAGAGGAATTCCTGGCTGCTCATGCTCTACCTTACTCCTCGTCCGAGGGACGCGAGGCGCGCGAGTCTAGGGTCCGCCACCCCAGAGTCAACTTGCCTCGAGGCCGGGGCGGGGCTATTTCTACATCGCCTGCGCGCCTCCCCGACGTGCGGGTGCGGTCGATCGAGGACGAACCTCGCGAGCGCTCACCGGCGAAGTGCCGGGAAGATGGCTCGGGGAGCAACCCCGGTCGGGCCGCTCTGCGCCCCGGGGAACTGCACCGCGAATTGCGAGCCGGCGAGCCGGCGAGCCGCTCCGGTGCGGGCGCCACGGTCCCTCTCAGGAAGAATGAACGACAGAACCTCCCCGGACGCCGAGCGGCGTCCCACGTCGCGCGATCCGCGCGGCGCCCACCACGACGAGCCCATCACGGCCCCCGAGGCCCCCGACGTCGACCGCTTCGCCGGCGGGCCGCGCCCCGCCGTCTACGAACGGACGTTTCCCCCGGGCCACATCGACGAGGACGCGGCCAAGGTCCTCCGACGCCTGCACCGCGCAGGGCACGCGGCCTACCTGGTCGGAGGCGGCGTCCGCGACCTGCTCCTCGGCCGCAAGCCCAAGGACTTCGACGTCGCGACGAGCGCGAGGCCCAACGACGTCAAGCACGTCTTCCGCAACTGCCGGATCATCGGGCGGCGCTTCCGCCTCGCGCACGTGCTGTTCGGCGGCGGAAAGATCATCGAGACCGCCACGTTCCGCCGCGATCCCAGCGCCGAGGGCGACGACGACGGCTTCTCCGAGATCGGCGAGGGCGAGACCGAGGGCTCGACCGTCCTGGCCCCACGCCCGAAGTCACGGGACGACGACGCCGACCTGCTGATCCGGCACGACAACGTGTTCGGCGAGCCGCACGAGGACGCGCTGCGCCGCGACTTCACGATCAACGGCCTCTTCTACGACGTCGAGCGCGCCGAGGTGATCGACTACGTGGGCGGCATGGCCGACCTCGAGCAGCGCACCGTCCGCACCATCGGCCTGCCCGACGTGCGCTTCCGCGAGGATCCCGTGCGGATGTTGCGCGCGATCAAGTTCTCGGCGCGGCTCGACCTCGGGATCGACCCCGAGGTGTACGACGCGCTCGTCGCGCAGCGCGAGGAGCTCGCCAAGGCCGCCAAGGCGCGCGTGCTCGAGGAGATCCTGCGGCTCATGCGCGGAGGGGCGGCACACCGCTCGATCTGGCTCACGTGGGAGACCGGCATCCTCGCGGTGATCCTGCCCGAGCTGGCGACGTTCCTCGACGACGGGCCGCGCGGCGCCAGGACGCTCTGGGGCCGGCTCGACGCGGTCGACGCGAGGGTCCTCGCCGGCGAGACGCCGAGCGACGTCGTGCTGCTCACCGCGCTCCTGCTCGGCCCGATCCACGAGGCGCTCGAGGGCGCGCGCGATCCTCTCGCCGCGTACGAGGACTTCATGGCCGGGCTCGCCGAGTCCGTGGCCCCGCCACGACGGATGAAGGAGCGCATGCGCGCCGTGATCGGCTGCGAGCAGCGCCTGCGGCGTGGACGCATCGGATCGCTGGCGCACCGCGACTTCTTCCCCGAGGCGGCGATGCTCTACGAGCTCGACTGCCACGCGCGCGGGGCGACGCCGATGGATCTCCGGACGGAGATCGCCAACGCGCCGCCGCCGGACGAGGCTCCGCGCCGCCGGCGGCGGCGACGACGAGGCGGCGGCTTCGGCGCATGAGCGGGCTCGACGTCGTCTGGCAGCGCGAGGGGCTGGTGCTCGTCGACAAGCCAGCCGGCGTCCTCTCGCAGCCTGGCGCGGACGGTCCGAACCTCGTCGATCTCGCCCGCGCGCACTTCGGTCGGGACACGATCGCGGTCCTGCACCGGCTCGACCGCAACGTGTCGGGGCTGGTGATGCTCGCGACGCGGAAGGCGGAGGCGCGAGCGATGAGCGCCGCGTTCGCGCGAGGCGAGGTCGACCGGCGCTACGCCGCGGTCGTCCGCGGCACCCCGCCCGAGGCGCTCGTGGTCGACGCCTGGCTCGACAAGGACGAGGACCGGAACGTCGTCCGCGCGCGCGACCCCGGCTCGCTCACGGCTGCCGAGCGCGGCTCCTTCGTGGCCGCCCGGACGGAGGTCACGCTCGAGCAGCGCTTCTCGGCGCTCTTCGGACGCGCTGCGCTGGTCGAGGCGCGGCCCATCACGGGTCGGTCCCACCAGATCCGCGCGCACCTCGCGCACGTCGGGCTGCCCATCGTCGGGGATCCCAAGTACGGAGTGCGGGTGCGTGGCCTCGACCGGCCCTTGCTGCACGCGCGAGAGGTCCGGTTCACGCACCCCACGACGCGGGAGCCGGTCGTCGTGCGCGCCCCGGAGCCCTGGTCCCTGCCCGAGATCCGCGCCCTGCGACGAATTGCGGTCACGGATCCGCGCCGGGCGGCTAGGAGGGGATGAAAGGCACCTCCATGAACCGACTCTTCTCCACCCGCGCGCGCGCCCTCTGCACCTCCGCCTTCCTCGTCGTCGCCGCCGCTGGTCTCGGCCTCGGCGCCAACGTCGCGTACTCCGCGCTCAGCGGATCACCCTGCTGCTTCCCCGGGTCGCCGTGCTGCCACGAGGGATCGCCCTGCTGCGCCCACGGAGCCCACGGCGGACTGGCCGACGCGCGCTGACGCGCGCACGCTCCTGTGATGAACGAGGCGGAGCTCGACGCGCTCATGGCGCGCCTCGCGGACGGGGATCGGGCGGCGTTCGATCCGCTCTTCCGCGAGCTGCGCCCGCGCGTCCTGCGCGCCGCACGCCGCGCCGTCGCGGCCGACGTCGCCGACGACGTCGCGCAGGCCGCCCTCGAGCGCTTGTTCTTCCGGGCGAGCGAGTTCGAGGCGGGGCGCCCGTGCCTGCCCTGGATCTACGCCATCGTCGCCAACGAGGTGCGACGCGAGCGGCGTGTCCGCGCGCACGCGCCGCTCGTGGCCGACCCTCCGAGCGAGACGCCGGGCGCCGACGCCGAGATCGCGCGCCGCGAGCTGGAGATCGCGCTCGACCGCGCCGTCACCGATCTCGACGGTCCCTCGGCCGAGGCGATCGCGGCGCTCCTCGGTCGCCGCGCCCCGCTCGCCCTGCCCGCGCCCACCGTGCGCAAGCGCCTGTCGCGCGCGTACGCGCGCCTTCGAACCCTGCTGGGAGCAAGCCATGGATGACACTCTCGCCACCCGCGCGCGCCGGGCGCTCGAGCTGGGCCGGGCCCGCTCTGCCCTCGCCTCCGCGCTGCTCGTGACCCTGGCGCTCGCCGTGCTCACGAGGCTCGCGCCCGGCCTCGAGGCGAGCTGGCTCGCCTTGCCGTTCGCGGCGTGGGCGCTCGTGATCTGGCGCGGCGGGGCGCTGGCGCGCGGTGGAATGGCCGGGCTCGTGGCCGGCGCCGCGGGCTGGCTCGTGCCCATGAGCGTCCTGCGCCCGTGCTGTGCCGCGACGAGCGTGGCGCACGCGGGCATGGACTGCTGCACGCGGCCGGAGTGCTGCCTCGAGGCGGGCGTGCTGCTCGGGGCCGTCGTCGGCCTCGCGCTGCCGCTCGCCCGCGGCCGGCGCGCGTCGGCCGAGTCGATCGCCGGCACGCTCCTCGTGGCGGGGGCGACGCTCGGCGTGCGCTGCGCGGGCCTCTTCGCGGGCGAGTCGCTCGGCCTGCTCGGTGGCCTCGCGCTCGGCGGCATCCTGGCCGGAGGCGTCCGCGTGGCCTTCGCGCCCCCCGTCGCGGCGTAGGTGTCGGACGCCCTGGCCGATTCGCTCGGTGCGGGGCCTCAGCGCGGGAACGACTCGCGATCGAAGAGCGTCGCGTAGCGCGCCTCGTCGACGGCTCGCAGCTCGCCGCTGACGTCGGCGCCGACCAGCGCGCCCAGGGCCGAGACACCCGCCGACAGGAGCGCGGCACGCAGCGGCTCGACCTCCGACGCGAGGGCGGGCCCGACCGCGATGACCTCGGACGGGATGCGGTCGCTCATCGCGAGCACGACGATCGGCGCGCCGTCCGGCCAGGGGCCGGTCACCTCGTTGCGGGCGCGATCGAGCACGCCGACGATGCCCCCGACGTCGGCGCGCCCGCTCGCGAGGGCGACGCCGACGGCCTCGTGGGTCCCGAGGAACGCCTCGGCGGAGAACGCAGCCGGGTCGACACCGTGGTCGAGGAGCGCCCGCCGCTGCAGCGCGTAGCCGCTGGTCGACCACGGGTCCACCCAGGCCGCGCGCGCGTCGCGCAGATCGCCGAAGCTGCGGACCCGCGGGGAGCGGCCGACGAGCAGCGCCCTCGGATCGCGGAGCCCGCCGCGCTCCACCTGGAAGAGCCCGATGGCCCCGGCTTCGCGCGCGCGCGCGGAGGCCATCGGCGCGAGCCAGGCGAGATCCACCCGCTTCTCGGCGAGCGCGTCCACCAGGTCGGCGTACGAGGGTACGCGCACGACCGCGGTCCGCGTCATCAGGGCGCGGTCGAGACGATCCTCGGTGGAGGCGCCGATGGCAGCGTCCGGATCCCCGACGACACCGAAGCGAATGCGCGCGCCGGCTCCGGTCGACCGCGAGAGCGTCGGCCGGCGCGGCGGCGGGCGCGAGGAGGGACGCGGCGGCGAGATCGCCTCGATCACGAGCGGCGTCGGCAGGGCGTCCGTGTCGACGTGGACGGGCGCGAGCGCGTCGATCAGACTCTCGGACTTCTCGGGCAGCTCGCGATGCGAGGCGGCGCAGAGCTCCGCGACGAGCACCGTCATCTCGGTGATCCGGCAGTCGCGCTTACGAGCGAGGGCGTGATCGACCACGGCGGCGAGCTCCGGAGGCACGTCGGGCGCGCGCTCCCAGAGGTGCGGGGTGTCGCGCGTCGCGATCATCACGGCCATGTCCGTGAAGCTCCGCGACTGGAAGGGCGTCGCTCCGCTCAGCGTCTCGTAGAGCACGACCGCCATCGCCCACACGTCGACCGATGCGTCGATCTGATCGCTCGCGAGGCGCTCCGGCGAGTGGTACGCGACCGTGTCGAGCGAGCCGTTGTTGACGGTCATGTTGTGCTCGAGCGAGCCCGCTCCGGTCGCGCCGACGAGCTTGCTCACGCCGAAGTCGATCAGCTTGGGCACGACGGATCCGTCGTGCCTGCGGCTGAAGAAGATCGTGCTCGGGCGGACGTCGCGGTGCACGACCCCCACGTCGTGCGCGAGCGCGAGCGCGTCCATGATGGGCAGGAGGCGGTCGAGGGCCAGATCGACGGGCAGGCGACGGACGCGGAGCACCTCGGCGAGCGTCTCGCCCTCGAGCAGCTCCTGCACCTGGTAGAGGGCGCCGTTGGCGTCGCGGTCGACGTCGTAGACCTTCACCACGTTCGGGTGCACGAGGGCCGACGCCGCGCGCGCCTCGCGCACGAAGCGCATCTCGAGGGAGCTGCCGGCCTGCGCCGCCAGCACCTTCAGCGTGAAGCGCTTGCCGGTCCACACGTGCTCGGCCTCGAACACGGAGGCGGCGGAGACGACGCCGCCGAGATCGCCGCTGCGCGCGCTCTCGCGCAGCAGCTTGTATTTGCCGCCGACCGTCTGGCCGACGCGAAGCGGAGAGACCGTCATCGAACCGTGCGGAGGATATCGCGTCACGGCTGCCGGGAGAACGACGGGCGCGCGGTGCCGCCCTGCGGGGTCGTCACGGCCGGCGCCAGGGCCCCGCGCCTCGAGGACGGGGCCCTCGGCGGGCCGCGAGCGCCGCGACGACGCCGGCGAGCAGCCCGAGCAGCCCGGTCGAGCCCCGCCCCGGCGACGCACGGCAACCGCTGCTCACCATCACGCCGCCGCGGTGAGGGGGGTCCGCGTCGCCACGGGCCGTCGATCCGTCGCCCGTGAGCGCTGCATCGCGGCCCGCGTCCGAGCGAGCGATGCCCGCGTCGGCGACGACCACGGGCGCCGGTGCCGCGTCCTGGCCGGCGTCCTGCCCGGCGTCGTGCCCAGCGTCGTGCCCTGCGTCGCGCGGCGGCGGACCCGCGTCGCGCGCGACGGGCCCCGCGTCTCGCGGCGGAGGCGGCGGCGCGGCGACGCTCGTGACGCGCAGCTGGATCTGCCGATCTGCCGGCCCGCCGCTGTCGGAGAACCACGTGACGCCCTCCTCCACCAGGTTGAAGTACTGGGAGTACGTCCCCGGCGTCGTGGGCGCGCGCACGCTGAAGACGAAGCGGCCGGTCGCGCCGGGCGCCACGGTGCGATCGATGGCCGCGGCGCGGTGATCGTTGACCCAGTCGCTCGCGCGCAGGGGCGAGGCCGCGTCCCGGGGCGCGCTCGTGCCGAGGTAGGTGTGCCCGGGCCGCCAGGTCTGTGTGCCCGTGTTCCGCATCTCGACGTAGCCGTGCGAGGCGGTGCCGGCCGTGAGCCGGAAGGTCTCCGACGCGAGCGGGAAGCTCTGGTGCACGTACTCCGCGGCGTAGCGGTTCACGCTCCAGAAGCTCGCGCCCATCTCGCGGTAGATGTCGCTCGTGTGGTCCGCGTAGCGCGCGTAGCGCGACGAGAAGCACGACGCGCCCGGCGCGCACCCGTTGTAGTAGTGCGTGACGGTGGTGATCCACGCGTTCCAGCGGCCGTTGCCGACGCGAACGCCGTTGATCCAGTCGATCGCCTCGGCGCGCGTGCCCACGCCCGAGACGTGCGTCGAGCGGATGACCATGTTGACGACGAAGTCGACGGCCGCCGCGGTGTTGCCGGCGATCGTGAGGATGCGCGTTCCCTCTCGCGTGAGCGTCTGGTCGTAGGTGCCCGCGTCGAACTGGAACATCCCGAGCCCGCCCTGGCGCGCCGAGCAGGGGCCGTCTCCCGCGCCCGCCACGACCGGGCCGGCGCACTCGCTCGAGCGCGGGCCTTGGCACGCCCAGGTGAGCTCCGACCAGCACTGCGACATGCTCGTCTCGGAGTCGGCGATCCCCGCGAGCAGGTAGCCCTGCGTGATGCCGTTCGCCGCGGCCGCGTCCCGGATGTGCCCGGCGCGGGTGCGGCGCTGCGCAGCCGTCAGGCTCGACTCCGCCGCCACGACGTCGTCCGGCTCGGGCTCCCCGAGACACGCGCCGAGCACGAAGAGCGATGCGAGGGCCAGAGCGAGAGCGCGCATGGGCCCGGGCTTCGCAAGGCAGGTGCCACGGACCGGCCGCCCGATCTGCTGCGTCGCGATCGCAGTCAGCGGCGACGACGCGACAGCACGAGCGCGGCCAGCCCCACGAGCGCGAGGCCGGAGCCGGAGCCGGAGGCCGGCGAGGCGCTGCAGCCGCCGCTCGAAAGACCGCCGCGAGCGCCCGCGCCCGCGCTGCCGTCAGCGCCGAGGCCCACGCCGGCGTCGGAGCGGAACACCGGCCCGCCGTCGCCGCCCGTGCACGACCGATCGGTTCCATCGCAGTCCTGGTCGATCCCGTCTCCGCAGACCTCGGTCGCTCCGGGGTGAATCGAGGGATCCGCATCGTCGCAGTCGTCCGCCGCGAAGCCGTCGCCATCGACGTCGGTGGTGGGCGCCGGGCTGCACACGCCCGCGGCGCAGCCGTGCGCGCAGGCCTCGCGCATCACCATCCCGGCCGTGCACATCACGCGGTCGCTTCCGTCGCACGACCAGTCCGCGCCGACTCCCAGGGGACAGGCGGGCGCGGGGGCTGCGGTGCTGGTGACTCGGATCTCCAGCTGGCGGTCGATCGGTCCGCCGCTGTCGGAGAACCAGGTGACACCCTCCTGCACGAGGTTGAAGAACTGGTCGTAGTCGCCCGGCGTCGTCGGCGCGCGCACGCTGAAGGCGAAGCGACCCGTCTCGCCCGGAGCCACGTCGTGATCGATCGTCGCCGCGCGGCTGCCGGAGAGCCAGTCGCTGCCCCGCAGCGGGCTCGCCGCGTCGCGTGGCTCGGTGGTGCCGAGGAAGGTCGCGCCCGGATGCCAGACCTCCGTCCCCGTGTTCCGCATCTCGAGGTAGCCTGCCATCTCGGTGCCCGCCGTCAGCGGGAAGGGATCGGAGGCGAACGGGAACGACTGCGCGACGAACGCGGCGCCGTAGGTGCTGGTCGCCCAGAAGCTCGCGCCCATCTCGTTGTAGACGTTGACCGTGTGGTCCCGGTAGCTCGCGTAGCGCGACGAGAAGCACGACGCGCCGGGCGCGCAGCCGTTGTAGTAGTGCGTGACCGTCGTGATCCACGCGTCCCACTGCCCGTTGTCGATGCGGACGCCGTTGAGCCAGGCGATCGCCTGATCGCGCGTGTCCACGCCGCTGATGTGCGAGGAGCGGATGACCATCGCCACGACGAAGTCGACGGCGGCCGCCGTGTTGCCCGCGACGCTCAGGACGCGGTCGCCCTCGCGGGCGAGCGTCTGATCGTAGGTGCCGGCGTCGAACTGGAACATGCCGAGGCCGCCCTGCATGAGCGAGCAGGGGCCGTCCCCCGCGCCGGCGACGACCGGGCCACCCCCACAGTCGGCCGAGGTCGGCCCCTGGCAAGCCCAGGTGAGCTCCGACCAGCACTGCGACATGTTGGTCTCGGCGTCGGCGATGCCGGCGAGCAGGTAGCCCTGCGTCATGCCGTTCGCGGACGCGGCGTCGCGGATCTGGCCGGCCCGCGCCCGTCGTTGGGCGGCGGTGAGGTTCGACTCGGCGGCCGCGAAGTCGGACGGATCCGGCTCCCCGAGGCAAGCGCCCATGACCAGGACCGTGACCGCCGCGAGGATGGAAGCGCGCATGAGCGCGCTCCGCGCAAGCGCCGGGCCAGCCGGGCCGGGGCCGGAGCGAGCGTTTCTGCGGGGTCGAGATCGCACTTCGGTCACCTCCCGGGGCGTCGCTGGGGCGCACCGTCCAGAATTCGAACGGTCCCCTACGCGCTCTGCCGGAGCGATGCGCGGGGGATCAGCTCGCGCAGCGCGCTGAGCTTGCCGAAGCAGAGGACGACGTCCCCGGGCAGCAGCTCCGTCTCACCGCGCGGGTTGGGGATCGCCAGGCTGCCGCGCTGGATGGAGAGCACCCGGACGTCACGGTCGCCGAGGCTCGAGGCCGCCAGCGTCTTGTTGGCGAGCTCGCTCGTGCGCGAGACGGTGAGCTCCGCGACGCCGTAGCCCTTGTCGAGCGTGAGGCGCTGCTTGAGGTCGACGTCGGGGAAGATCACCTGCTCCTCGCACAGGCGCACGATCGCGCCCGCGATGTCGATGCGCGTCGTGCCCTCGATGCCCTCGAGGCCGGGCGAGCTGTTGACCTCCATCACCAGCGGCCCCTCGTTCGACTCGAGCATGTCGACGCCCGCCACGCGCAGGCCCATGATCTGTGCGGCCCGCAGCGCGACGCGCTCGGCGTCGGGGGAGAGCAGGAGCGCCTCGGTGCGACCGCCGCGGTGCACGTTGGAACGGTACTCGCCGTCCGTCGCGATGCGCCGCATCGCCGCCACCACCCGCCCGCCCACGACGAACGCCCGGACGTCGCGCCCCCGGCTCTCGGCCACGAACTTCTGGATGAGCACGTTCTGCTGGGCGCTCTGGAGCGTCTCGACGATCGCCTGCGCGATGCGGCGATCCTCGGCGAGGATCACGCCGACCCCCTGCGTGCCCTCGAGGAGCTTGATGATCACGGGCGCGCCGCCGAGGCGATCGATCGCGGGCAGGATGTCGTCGCGGTGCTTGACGAACGACGACGCCGGGAAGCCGATCGAGTGGCGCGAGAGCACCTGCAGCGCGCGGAGCTTGTCGCGCGCGACCGTGATCGCGTGCGAGCCGTTGAGGGTGAACACACCCATCTGCTCGAACTGCCTCACCACGGCGGTGCCGAAGAACGTGATCGACGCGCCGATCCGCGGGATGACCGCGTCGTAGTGCTCCACCGGCAGCCCGCCGTAGAGCAGGCTCGGGTGGTCGGCCTCGACGTTCACGGCGAAGCGGAGCGGATCGAGCACCTCCGCGTGGTGCCCGCGCTTTCGAGCGGCTTCGACGATCCGCTCGGTCGAGTACGAGCGGTCGTTGCGCGAGAGGATGGCGATGCGCATGGGCGGGAAGGCGATGGTGCCGCGGAAGCGCGGCTCCGCCAACGGGCGCCGCTCGGCTGCGTGCGATCCGTCAGCCCCCGCGGCCAGAGCGCTTGCGGGGACGCGCGCGCTTCACTCCGGGTGCACGTGCGACGACACCACGGCGTTCACGGCCTGCACCGCGACGCGGTAGTCGTACCAGCCGCGCACGACGTTCGTGAGCAGCGTGGCTCCCTCGGTGTCCTCGGAGTCGTAGGGGCCGCCGAGATGCTCGAGGTAGGTCAGGTACGCGTTCCACGCGTCGATCTGCCCCTGCGACGCCGTGCGCAGCTGGGTCACGCTCTCGTTCATGTCCTCGGGGACGATCAGCTGCGCGAGCAGCGGCGTCTGGTCCGAGAGGAAGTGCAGGCACTGCGTGCGCACGATGTGCGCGTAGGCGCTCGGGCTCGAGCGAGCGCGCTGCAGCACCGCCGCCTGGACCATCGCGTTGCCGGTCAGCGAGCGGATGTCCTCGCGCGGGAGCGCGCACGACCAGAACTGGTCGAAGTTCCCCTGGCGCATCCCGTTGACCTGGCGGCCGAGCGAGCTGTACTCGCTGTCCCCGCTGCCGCGCAGCACGAACACCGCGATTCCGACGGCGAGCACGCCGAACACGAGGATCGCGGCGACCATCGTGCCGCTCCCGCCGCCGCCGCCGATGGCTTTCTCTTCGTCCGCGAGCGAGGGCTGCTTGCCCTGGTTTTCGTCGGCCATGGGCCCTCCCAGAGCCGGGAGAGATACCACGATCACGGGCCCGTCGTCGTGTGGCACCCGTTGACGAACACCTCGGTCGAGTAGGAGCCCCGACCGCCGTCTCCGGTCATCCGCGCGAGGAACACGGGCGGCGGGACGTAGCCAGGCCCCGGCGGACCGGTCATCGGGGGCGGGCAGAGCTCCGTGTCGAACTGCGCGCTGCTCGCGAACGCCTGGAGCTGGGAGTACGAGGGCGTGCTGCCCGACTCGTTCGCCGACCCCATCCATCCCGTGCTGTCGAAGGACGCGATGGGCGTCCCCGTGTCGAAGATCGAGCGCTGCGCGATGACGTGGATCGTCCCGTCCACGCTCGTGAGCGCGCCGCTGGGCCCGTGCGCGGCCGCCGCGTAGAGCATCGTGGACGCATAAGGGACCCCCATGAAGCTCGAGCTCGTGACGCTCGCGTTGCCGGCGTACGGGGCCGCGTCGACGTTGCGGTGGCAGGTGACGCGGAGCGCGGGCGGCCAGCGCCCTCCGCCCTCGGCGCGGGCGCAATGCGCCTCGAACGTGCCGCCGTCGACGCGCCCGCGGACGACGATGCCGAAGCTGTCGAAGCGCATCGCGGCCTCGTCGGAGGCGCAGACGCTCGAGATGGCCGCGACCGGGACGCCGCGCGCGAGCTCGCGCTCGCTCGAGTCGAGCAGGATCGAAGCGCCGCCGTCGAGGTGCTGCACGAGCGGGCTCGTCGCGCTGCCCTGCACGACGTCGACGCCGTCGACGACCGCACACTCCCCGCTCGCGCCGGTGACGGAGTAGATGCGCCCGGTCAGGATCAGCTCGCTCGGCGCGCCGTCGTGCTCGATCACGGCGAGCTGGAAGAGATCACAGCCCGGCTCGTGCGTCGCCGTCCCCGCCGTCGGCGTGCAGGCGCCGCTCGCCGCGTCGACGTCCACGGGCGCCGCGTCGTCGCCGGGTCCGCCGTCGGCCGGCGCGAGCGCGCCCGTGTCGCGCCCGGGCCAGGCGTCACCGCCGCTCGCGCCCGCGTCGCCCTGCCCCGTCTCGCCGCCGCAGCCCGCCACGAGCCCGAGCGCGACCACGGCCCATCCGCATCGTGTCATGCGCCGCTCCGGTGCGCGCGGCCGCGCCGGCATTCAGATCAGCAATTCCGTCGGCTCGCCGCTCCGGCCCCTCCCGTCCGCGGGCTGCGCCCGCTCTCCCGTCCGGGCCCTCCGTGGCGAGCTCTCCTGTCGTGATCACATCCCGCTGGCCAGCGTGACGAAGAGCGTGCTGCACGGCCCCGAGAAGGTCGGCGTCGTGCCGTCCATGCCCATCGTGTCGGTCGCCTCGATCCGGCTCTCGAACGCCAGCGGCGACTCGATGAAGCCGAGCATCTCGCACATCTCCTGGTCCTGGAATCCCCAGTGCACCACCTCGGCGCGCGGGTTCTCGAACTCGCACCCGAAGTGCAGGCTGGTGACGCCCGTGAGGTCGATCGGCTCGGCGTACGCGATGCCGCGCGCCTCGCCCGGCGTCCCCATCACGTCGAGGAGCACCTCGCCGTCCCGCGGGCCGCCGACGGCCGAGAGGAACACGCGCGTACCGAGCGCGTGGGTGTGGGGCAGCGAGTAGAAGAGGCGCATGTGGTGGGGCGAGCCCTCGTTGGCCTGGTAGCCGCTCGCGATCTCGCAGCTCGCCTCGTAGCGCGAGCGCGAGCGCGGCGGCAGCGCGAGATCCTGGTAGGTGATGTGGAAGGGCGTGAGCGGCGTGACGACCTCCGCGCGCGGGAGCGTGTAGAGGCTCAGGGTCACGTGCCCCGTGACCTCGGCGGTGGTGACGTTGAGCAGGTGGATGTCGCTCACGATGCGCGAGTGCGCCGGGATGCGTACGGCGGCGCCCTCGGGGAAGGCCTGCACCTCGTGCACGGCGTGCGTGCTCTCCGCGGAGCCCACGCCGCCCGCCACCGCCGCGCTCAGCTGATCGTAGCCGCGGTCGGTGCAGGGCCAGATGCCGTCGGCACCGTCGTACATGGTGTCGGGAACGTACGTCCAGTTGGAGTGGTGCGACGCCTCGTGCTGGGTGAGCTCGACGGCCGTGACCCAGAGATCCTCGGCGTTGTTCAGCGTCCAGCTGCGGCAGTTGTGGAGCGACTCGGAGCCCGCCGCGATGGTCTGGTCGGGGAAGTCGTGGCGGAGCGCCGTGCCGGAGATGGGCTCACAGAGGCCCTGCGCGCTCGCGTGCTCGCCGGGATCGCAGCGCTCGCACGTCGCGGCGCCCCCGGTCGGATCGCACGCTTGCTGCGTGCCGAGGCAGCGCGCGACGTCGGCCGCCGCGCAGGTCGCGCTCCCGGGCGGCGCGGTGGTGCAGGACAGACACGCGAGCGTGAAGACGAAGCCGCCGACCGACGTACGCATATCGGTCCAGGGTAGGTAACGCTGGGGCGCGTGTCGATGCCTCGGCCCGGGCCCGGGTCCCGAGGTGCCCGCCCGTGCGTCAGGGCCCGCGCGTGTACGGGAGCACGCTCGGCCCCGACGTCGTGATCGTCAGGTCGAAGGGCCCGGGGGGATCGTCGCCCGACGGGACCCCGACGTAGAGGTCGTACGCGCCCGGATCGAGCGTGCCTCGCCACGCCCCCTCGGCGACACAGCTCGGGCGCCTCGCCGACGCGGCATCGCGCGGCACGATCGCCAGGAGCCTGGTCACCGCGGGATCGGCGACGACGACGTCGCGGCGTGCCGCGAGGCGGAGCGTGACCTGCGGCTCGTAGGGGACGAAGCCCGGCGAGGTGCAGTCGCTCCACATCGTCGAGGCGGAGACCTCGTCGCTCGACGTCCCGGTCACGTGCGTCGGCGAGCCGTCGACGAGGTCGAGCGTCGGGACGACGACGCGCGCCTCCTCGGCGAGCGTCGTCACGCGCACGCCCGCGTGGAAGCTCGCGCCCTCCCCGCTCGCGTCGTACGCGCCCACCCACACCGCGTAGTGGCCGGGCGGCACGCGCTTGGCGATGCGCGGGTTGGTGCCGACGCCGTCGTCGTCGTCGCACGTGAACGACCCGTCGGGGCTGCGCATCATCAGCACCAGATCGCGCCCCGAGGCGACGTCGACGCGGACGATCGAGGGCTCGCTCACGTCCAGGGCGAGGTCCGGAACCGACCCGATCACCCCGGGGCAGCCTCGCTGGGCCGCATCGGCCTCGATCAGCGCGCCGGCCACGACCCCGTCGAACGACGTCTCGGCGCTCGTGGTCGAGACGGTGCCGAGGCGCGGCGTGGCGCCGGACGCCAGGCCGTGCTCGTCCACTCCGGGTGCGAGGGGGCTCGCGTGCAGCTCGATCGCACAGCTCGCCGTGTTGCCGCTCGAGTACGTCCCGATGGTCAGGCGCGCCTCGCCGGGCGGCAGCATCGTCTGGATCAGCGGGTTGGCGTCCTCGCCGCTGTCGTCGTCGCAGAGCACGCCGGCCGGCGTGCCGGTCAGCACCAGGACGAGGTCCACGTCGCACTGCGTGGTGACGCGCAGCAGGGCGGGGGTCGTGGTGCGCAGCACGAGCTGCGGCGCGTCGGGCAGGTGGCCGGCGCACCCATCCGGCGCGTCCCCGGTCCCCGTGACGGTGAACGCGATCGGCACCGGCTCGGGCGTCGCGCTCAGATCGACGACGCCGATCGTGGGCGGGCGCGCGTCCGCGGGCTTCGGCGTGGCCGCGAGAGGGCGGCGGTCGGTGCTGCGCTCGGCGAGGAGATAGGTGATCAGGCCGAAGACCAGGATCGCGACCAGCACCGCGAGCACCATCGCCTGAGGCGTCCTCGGCACCGGGAGCCCGAAGGACGGCGTGGAACGACGCCCCGGCTCGGCCCGCGAGCGCTCCGCCTGCCTCCCCGCCGGCACCGGCTTCTTCGGCTCGAGCGCCTCGAGCCGGAGCTTCAGGCGGTCGCGCTCGGCTTCGATCTCCGAGAGGCGCGCGAGCTCGGTCCGCGCCTCCGCGAGCTCCCGCTCGAGCGACTCGATGCGCGCGTGGAGCGCTGCCTCGTCGTCACGAAACGCCATCGGCACCCTCGCCCGGCCCGCGCGGCGAGGGCACGTGCGGCGGGTCGACGTAGTCGACCTCCTCGCCGCGGAACGTGCGCAGGGTCGTGGTCCCGCCGCCACGCCGGACGATGGTGTCGGGCGCGATCACGACCTTGCCGCGACCGTTCGGCGTGTCGACCACGAGCCTCGGCAGCGCGATGCCGCTCGTGCGGCCCGAGAGCTCGCGCATGATCGCGAGGCCCGTGTCGATCGGCGTGCGCAGGTGCGAGGTACCGCGCACCGGGTCGGCCTGCAGCAGGTAGTACGGGCGCGCGCGATGGCGCACGAGCCCGCGGAAGAGCGTGGCGAGCGTGCTCGCGTCGTCGTTCACGCCGCGCAGCAGCACCGTCTGGTTCATCACCGGGATGCCGTGATCGGCGAGCAACGCGAGCGCGGCGGTCGCGGCCGGCGCGAGCTCGGCCGGGTGGTTGAAGTGGGTCATCACCCAGACCGACGGGTGCGTGCGCAGCACGCGGCAGAGCTCGGGCGTGATGCGCTGGGGGAGCGTGACGGGCGCGCGCGTCGCGACGCGCACGGTCTCGATCGAGGAGACCGCGGCGAGCTCCGCGAGGATCGCGCCGACGCGCTCGTCACTCGCGACCAGCGGATCGCCGCCCGAGACGATCACGTCGACGACCTCGGGGTTCGCCCGCAGCCACGCGAACGCAGGCGCGAGCGCCGAGAGCGAGCGTGCGCCCCCGTCCTGGCCGACGATGCGCGAGCGCGTGCAGAAGCGGCAGTACACCGAGCAGCGGTCGGTCGCGATCAGGAGCGCCCGGTCCGGATAGCGGCGCACGAGGTGCGGCGCGACGGTGTTCGCCTCCTCGCCGAGCGGATCGCGGAGATCGCCGGGCACCTCGACCGACTCGGCCGCCGTGGGCACGCACTGCATGCGGATGGGGCACGCGGGGTCGTGCGGATCGGCCAGCGAGGCATAGTGGGGCGTGATGGAGAGCGGCAGTCCCTCCCGGACGGCTCGCTCGGCGCCCGCGCGCTCGGCGGGCGTGAGCGCGAAGGCGCGCTCGAGCTGCTCGATCGTCGTGATCGCGCCGCGGAGCTGCGCGCGCCAGTCGTCCTCGCGGACGGGCGTCTGGCTCGAGACGACGCGGAGCGAGCTCATCGGCCGCGGAGCCTAGTCCGCGGCGTGGTAGATGGCACGCATGCGGCGGTGGCTGATGCTGGGTGTGCTCCTGCTCGTCGCGTGCGGCGAAGACCCGCCGCCCTCGACCTCGACCTCGACCTCGACCTCGACCTCGCCCTCGACCTCGACCTCGACCTCGACCTCGACCTCGACCTCGACCTCGACCTCGCCCTCCGAGCCGACCGCCGACGCCGCCGACTGCGCGCGGGTCGCGCCCTGCGCGGACGCCTTCGCCGCCGTCGCCCCCTCCGAGCTCGCAGGCCCGGCCCGCATCGCCGCGGAGCAGCTCGATCAGTCGCTCGTCGAGAGCCCCGCCCGCGCCGCCGCCTGCTCCGCCGCGTTGGCGAGCTTCCGTGCGGATCTCGAGCGTCTCGAGATCGAGATCCCCGAGGCCTGCCGCCCGACCCCGTGACGTCCTGGTTCAGATCTCGCCCTTCTTGGCCTTCTCGACCCAGAACACGACCTGGTCCTCGATCACCTGCATCGCGCGACCCTGGAAGATCTTGAAGAGGAAGGGCACGTCCATGTCGACGTCGACCTTGTGGTCGCGGACCTTGATCGTCCCGCCGAGCTTGATGCCCTTGGCGTTGAACGAGAACTCGCCGGCGTCGTCGGTCGTCCAGTCGTAGCGCGGCGTGTACTCGGCGAAGCGCCGCTTGTACTCGTCCATCGCCCTGTCGATCGCCTTCTTGCTGCGCGCCTTGTCGAGACCGGTGTCGATCGTGTGCTTCATGGCTGGTTCCGCACGATTCCTATCGTGCGCGTCGAATCCCGGCAATCCCGCGAGGAGCGCAGCGACGAGACGGAGGGGAGTGGGGCCCCGTGTCCGATTCACTCGGCACGGGGCGAGGGCCGCTCAGGCCCTCGCGGAAACAGAGCTCAGCCGTACTTGGCGTCGTCGCGGCGGGGGCGCTTGTTCGTCTCGAGGATCTTCTTGCGCAGGCGCACACCGGCGGGCGTGACCTCCATCAGCTCGTCGCGGTCGATGATCTCGAGGCCGTTCTCGAGCGTGATGATCCGCGGGGGCGAGAGCACGATGTTCTCGTCCTTGTTCTTCATGCGGACGTTGTTGAGCTTCTTCTCCCGGACGATGTTCACGTCGAGATCGTTCTCGCGGTTGTGCTCGCCGACGACCATGCCCTCGTACACCGGATCGCCCGGCACCACGAAGAGCACGCCGCGCGGCTGGAGGTGATCGAGCGCGTACGCCGTGCACTCGCCCGTGCGGTCCGCGACCATCGCGCCGTTGATGCGCCGGAGCATCGGCCCCGCGTAGGGCTCCCAGCGATCGAACTGCGTGTTCAGGAGGCCCGTGCCGCGCGTCGCGGTCAGGAATTCCGAGCGGAACCCGATGAGCCCGCGCGAGGGCACGCGGAACTCCATGCGCGCGCGCCCGAACCCGAGGTTCGTCATCTTGACCATCTGGCCGCGCCGCTGGCCGAGCGAGGTCGTGACGACGCCGACGTAGCTCTCGGGCACGTCCACGATCACGAGCTCGACCGGCTCGTGTTTGGCGCCGTCGATCTCCTTCACGACGACCTCGGGCATGCCGACGGCCATCTCGTAGCCCTCGCGCCGCATCGTCTCGAGGAGCACCGAGATCATCAGCTCGCCGCGGCCGTACACCGTGAACACGTCGGGCGAGTCGGTCGGCTCGAAGCGCATCGCGAGGTTGCGCTTGGCCTCCTTCTCGAGCCGCTCGCGCAGGTGCCGCGACGTGACCCACTTGCCCGCCTTGCCGGCGAAGGGCGAGGTGTTCACGAGGAAGGTCACCTTGAGGGTCGGCTCCTCGACGCGGATGCGCGGCAGCGCGGTCGGGTTCTCGGCGTCGGCGATGGTGTCGCCGATCGCGACCTCCTCCATGCCCGAGAGCGCGACGATGTCGCCCGCGCCGGCCGACCCGACGGCGACGCGGTTCATCGACTCGAAGCCGAAGACCTTGGTGATCTTCTCCTTCACGGGCCCGTTCTCGGCCATCCGCGTGATGATCTGGAGATCCTTCACCGTGCCCTGCACGACGCGGCCGATCGCGAGGCGCCCGACGTAGTCGTCGTGCTGGATGTCGTTGACGAGGATCTGCAGCGGCGCGCTCGGGTCGCCCTTCGGAGGCGGCACCTTCGAGATGATGGTGTCGAAGAGCGGATCGAGGTTCTTGCCCTCGTCCTCGAGCTTGTACTTCGCGGTACCGAGCTTGCCGATCGCGTAGATGACCGGGAAGTCGGTCTGCTCGTCGGAGGCCTCGAGATCCACGAAGAGGTCGAAGATCTCGTTCAGCACCTCGTCCGGGCGCGCGTCCGGGCGATCGATCTTGTTGATCACCACGATGATCCGGTGTCCGAGCTCGATCGACTTGCCCAGCACGAAGCGCGTGCCGGGGAGCGGCCCCTCGGCCGCGTCGACGAGCAGGAGGACACCGTCGGCCATGCGCAGCGTGCGCTCGACCTCGCCGCCGAAGTCCGCGTGGCCGGGCGTGTCGACGATGTTGATCTTGATGTCGCCGCGGCGAACCGAGCACTGCTTGGCGAGGATCGTGATCCCGCGCTCGCGCTCGAGATCGTTGCTGTCCATCACGCGCTCTTCGACCGCCTGGCCGGTGCGGAAGACGCCGCTCTGCCGGAGCATGGCGTCCACGAGCGTCGTCTTGCCGTGATCGACGTGCGCGATGATGCAGATGTTGCGCAGATGCTCTCGGGAGACGGGGTCGGACGACATAGGGCGCGCTTCCTAGCAGGAATTGCCCGGCCCGCCGCTCCGCGCTCCCGCCCGTGCGCGCTGGCACGCGCGGGCTCTGCTCGGAGCAGACGAAAAGGCGCGCCCGATCGCTCGGACGCGCCTTCTCTGGCCGATCTCGCCGAAGGGACGAGTCAGCAGTGGCGACCGCGGCCCGCCGGGTCGGACGGATCGCTGTCGCTGCATGCGCGGCTGCCACAGCCGACCGGATCGCGCGGATCGCTGTCGCTGATCCCGCGGCCGCGGCCGTTGCCCGCCGGATCCGACGGGTCGCGGTCGGTGCAGCCCGGGATCGCGTGCGCCTCCTGCGTGACGCCGAGCGTCAGTACCGCCGCACCGAGCGCCATGCCGCCCACCATGCCGACGGCCGTGCGGCGCGTCATCGACTCGGTCTGGATCTGTTCCGGATTCAACGTCTTCTTCATGCTTCTCTGCTCCCTCGTAGCCCCGTGACGGGTAGCGAGATTACGCACGACCCCGTGATGAAATGCACGGAATTCGCCTCCGGAGAATCGTTCTCATGCGGGCGGGATCGGCCCCAACGAGAACGCCCGGCCGAGGCCGGGCGTCACCGTCGAAGAGCGTGCGGGCCTGTCAGAGGCTCATGTTGCGGATGCGCCAGTAGTACTGGCCACCGTCGGCCGCGACACGCACCACGGGGCAGCCGACCTCGTCGAGCCCCTCGAGGGAGGTAACGACGGTCCGTGAGCCGACCCAGCGGCCCATCTCGTCGGCCCAGTTGGCGTCGCCGGACCACGGCGTGTGGTAGCCGAGCGTGACCGACGTGCCGACCGTGATCGGGCCGTACGACGCGACGCTCATTCCGCAGTACTGCGGGACCGGGATGGCCGGCATCTGCGCCGCCTCGGTGCACGCCTGCGCCAGGCCGAGCGCGCACGCGCGAGACAGCAGGGGCACGCCGCGCGAAGGGTCGGGCGCGACGATGCCCGGGCGGCCGTCACGGAGGAAGATGCCCTCGTTCCGGCAGCCCCACGAGTCACCGAGGTTGCACGCCATCTCGTAGTAGCGGAACGCGCTCGCGAGATCCGTGGGCGCTCCCATGCCGTTCTCGTAGGCGTAGCCGACGCTGTTGCAGGAAGCCGGGTGGCTGCGGGTGCAGCCCTGGACGAACATCTGGAAGGCGAGCTGCGGGTTCGCGGGGAGGTAGGTGCCCTCCTGGTATCCGTACGCCACCTCCCAGCACGCCTGCGAGTGGTTGCCGGCGCATGCCTGCTGCCAGCTCCGGTACGCCGCGTACCGATCCGAGGGGACCTCGTCGCCCCAGTACTGGCGCAGGCCCTGCTCGTAGCAGGCGTCGGGGTTGCCCGACATGCACATCGCCTGCACCTGGTAGGCGGGGAACGTGTACGTGCGCTGCGCGCTGGCGAAGCTCGGCGCCAACGCCAGAGCCGCCACGGCGAACGCCCCGATCCACATCCCTCGCACCGCTCCCGCTCGTCCCGCCAAGCCCATGGTCACCTCCGCAGTCGGCCCTGAAAACGCGCGCGGGTGTAGCACGCGCAGCGCGTGCCCGCCTCCGACGCGGCGGTGGGACGATTTGTTCATCGTGCCCGAACCCAGCCGGTATACGCCAGCACAAGCGAGCGCTTCCTCGGAGCGAGGGGCGTGACGGTGTGAGTTCTCGAAGGCGCCGGCCGCCGGGGGCGTGGGCCTCACGCGCCGTACGCGCGCCACGCGAAGTACGCGGCCATCGCCCACGCGAAGACGATCACGGCACTGCGCACGCGCTCGGCCGGGAGCTTCCGGGCGAGCGAGGCGCCTCCGAAGCCGCCGAGGACGCCGCCGATCGCGACGGCGAGCGCCGGGACGAAGCGGACCTGGTGGGCCACGAGGAACGCGATGATGGCGACACCGTTGAGCACCGCCCCGAGGACGTTCTTCAGGCCGTTCATCGCGTGCATGTCGGTCAGGCCGATGAGCGAGAACGTGGCGAGCATCAGGATGCCCATGCCGCCGCCGAAGTAGCCGCCGTAGGTCGCGATGGCGAGCTGGACGAGCGCGCCGACGACGATGCGACGCCCCGAGATCTCCCCGCTCGACTCCCCGAGCCGCGCCTTCAGCGCGCTCTGCATGCGCGGCCCGAAGGTGAAGAGCGCGGCGGCGACCGCGATGAGCCACGGGATCAGGAGCGCGAACGTCGCGTCGCTCGTGCGGAGCAAGAGGAGCGCACCGAGCAGACCGCCCAGGACGCTCGAGAGCGAGAGCGCGACGGCGAGCCGCCGGTCGCGCGGCAGCTCGCGCCGGTACGCGTACGCGCTCGCCGTGCTCGCGGGCCAGAGCCCGACGGTGGTCGTGGCGTTCGCCGACACGGGCGTGACCCCCGCGAGCACGAGCGTCGGGAACACGATGAAGCTCCCGCCGCCCGCGACCGAGTTCAGCGCGCCGCCCAGCGCGCCGGCGACCACGAGCGAGCCGAGCGCGAGCGGGTTCATCGTCCCGGGCAGAGCGTAGCGCGATCGGGAGCGCCTCTCGCTCTCGCTCTCGCTCTCGCTCTCGCGCTACGGCCGCCGCCGCGCCGCCAGCACGAGCCCCGCGAGCACCATCGCGAGCCACCCGGATCCCGCCGCGCCGCCGTGCGACACGCTGCACCCGCCGCCGCTCAGCATGCGCGGCCCGCGCGCGGGCGGCGTGAAGACCGGCTCGCCCGCCGACCAGTCGAAGCCCGGGTCGTCGTAGTCGGGATCGGGCCCCGCGACCCAGGGCGTGAGGCACTCGACGTCGACGTCGTCGCAGTCCTGGTCGACGCCGTCCGAGCACTCCTCGAGGTTGCCGGGGTAGCGGGCGGCGTCGTGATCGTCGCAGTCGCGATCCTCGCTCACGCCGTCGTGGTCGGCGTCCGTTGGCGGGGGCGGCGGCGGCGGCGCGCACTCGCGGACGCGGAAGCTGAGCCACATGCTCGGGCCGAACCACGCCCGCGTCTCGTCGACCATGCGCCAGGTCGTGCGGTGGATGCCCGCGCTCGCCGGCACGTGCCCGTGCATCGTGAACCGCGTGCGCCGGCAGCCGGAGGTCGTGCACGCGCTGCCGCTCGGGACCACGTGCGGGTTCGACGACGCGTCGATCGAGACGCGCGAGGTGCCGGTGAGCGGGTCGGCGGTGTCGCTCGGGACGCCCAGGCGCACCGCGTGTCCGCTCGTCGTGCCGTGATCGTCGACCCAGCTCGCCGTGCCGGTGTCCTCGACCTCGAACCAGAACGTGACCGCATCGCCCGCGCACGCCGTGAACTGGGCCGCGCCTGTCGTGTCCGCGGCCGCGTCCGTGCCCTGGCCGATGAAGCGCGCGTCGAGCGCCGGCGTCGCGGGCGGCGGCGGGGTCGTGTCGGTGGGCGTCACCGAGGCGCCGGTGAACCACGCCGTCTGCTCGCGCGATGCCTCGATGGTGATCTCGGCGTGGATGTGATCGATGTGGGGGATGGGGCCCGTGTAGGCGCGCACGCGGCCGGTCGAGCGCGACGCGCTCCACTGCGTGTGGTCCCAGATCAGGTACTGCACCCCGATGGTGCGCGAGTTGGTGATCAGCCAGTTCGCGATCGCGTCGCCCACGCCGTTGTCGGCATCGCCGTGGTCGGTGGGGATCATGATGTCGAGCGCGCGTCCGGAGCCGTGCACGCTCATCTGCGAGGTGTTCGCCGTGTTGGGCCGGCAGCTGTAGCCGCCGATGCTGGAGATGCCGCGGAAGTGACCCGACAGGTACGTGCGCAGGCGGCCCGCGCCGCGCGTGAGGCCGCCGGTGCAGTGCGCGCCGCCGTCCCAGGGAGTCGAGCCGTCGTACGCGATGATCGCGCTGCCGGCGCGCAGGGCCGCAGGGTCCGGCACGTACGAGCCCGCGATGCGGAGCTCCTCGACGCTCGCCGCGGCGGTGCAGTACGGATCGTCGGGGCCCTCGCACTCGTCGTCGGCGCCCCCGACGCACGCGGGGACCACGGCGAGAACGAGGACCGGGAGCAGGCGGAGGCGGCGCATGCGCCCGACGTCGCAAGGGGCGTGCACACGCCGGCGGGCGCCGATGCGATCGGCGCGGAGCAGCGTGGGCCGCCGGGGCGCGCCAGCTCGGCGCACCGACGCGGCCCACGGGGCTCAGCGTCCGCTTGTTGGACGGCGCTCAGATGCCGCAGCTCGACGCGTCGGGCGTCGAGGTGCGGCACTGGTGACCCTGGCACGACGAGGTCGGGCAGGGGCACGCGAAGCACTGGAACGAGGGGCAGTCCGCGTCCACGTCACACTCGGCCGTCGGATGATCCTGCACGCACGAGGCGCAGCACTGGTTCCCGCGCTGCTCGAGGTGGTAGCCCATCGCGCAGCGGTACATCGGGCACAAGACGGCCGCACAGCGCGGCTCGGGGCCCGCGCAGCTCGGGCAGCAGTCGTTGCCGCCGGTCTGCAGGTGCTGGCCCTCGGTGCACAGCGGCATCGCGCAGCGCACGAGCGAGCAGTCCGTCCGCAGCTCGCCCTCGGCGACCGCGACCCCACCCTCACCGCTCGCACATCCCCCGAGCGAGACACCCGCCACGAGGAGTGACAGACACAGGATTTCGCGCATACCCACCCACCTTCGAGCTGCGTCGCGACCGACCGCGGGCGACGGAGCGGCCGAGTTGTAACGGGGCCCACCTCGGAGTCAAGGTGCGCAGGATGTGGGTGTCACTCGTGCAGCGCGCGGGCTGGCCTATAGTCGCCCGCGCGGAGGCGACGATGAAGAGCGTGTTCAGGGACGGGATCCTCGACGGCAAGGTGGCGTTCGTGACCGGAGGTGGCTCGGGGATCTGCAAGGGGATCGCCGAGAGCTTCATGGCCCACGGCGCGCAAGCCGTGATCCTCGGCCGCAAGGTCGAGCGCCTCGAGGAGGCGGCCAAGGAGCTGAGCGGCAAGACGGCCCGCAAGTGCGTGCCGATCGGCTGCGACGTGCGTGACCCGAAGCAGATCGAGGCCGCGCTCGATCGCACGATCGCCGAGCTCGGCCGGATCGACTTCGTCGTGAACGGCGCCGCGGGGAACTTCCTCGCGCCCGCCGCGGGCCTCTCCTACAACGGGTTCAAGACGGTGCTCGAGATCGACGCGATGGGCACGTACAACGTCTGCCGCGCGTCGTTCGACAAGTGGCTGCGCGATCACGGCGGCCACATCATCAACATCAGCGCGACGCTGCACTACGCGGCCACGCCCCTGCAGATCCACGCGTCGGCTGCGAAGGCAGCGGTGGACGCGATCACGCGGACCCTCGCGATGGAGTGGGGCTCACTCGGCATCCAGGTCAACGGGATCGCGCCGGGCCCGATCGACGGAACCGAGGGCTACGCGCGCCTCGCGCCGCCGGGCTTCAAGGAGAAGGTCGCCGGCATCGTCCCGCTCGGGCGGCTCGGCACCATCGAGGACATCGCGCAGTGCGCGACCTGGCTGGTGAGCGGAGCGGCGAGCTACGTCCACGGCGAGACGATCGTCGTCGACGGGGGCGCGTGGCTGCCGGGCGCGAAGGCGATGATGCCCTGAATCGGATTCAGGGCTTGGAGACGATCCAGCCGGTGCTCTTGCGTGACTGCACGGCCGCGACGGCGAGAGCGTCGGCCAGCTCGTTGCCGTGCACGCCGGCGTGGCCGGGCACGTACGTCAGGTGGACACGCGCGAGCCTGGCGAGCGCCTGCTTCGTCCTGGCCACGAGCTCCGGGTTCGCCTTGGCCTTCCAGCCCTTGGTGAGCACGCCGATCGCGTAGCTCGAGTCCGTGCGCATCTCGACGTGCCGCGTCTCGTCGGCGAGCAGCTCCGCGGCGCGCAGGAGCGCCGTGAGCTCGGCGATGTTGTTCGTGCCGGTGCCGAGGAACTCGGAGAGCTCGCGCTTCTTCACGCCGCCCTCGAACACGACCACGCCGAGCCCGGCGGGGCCGGGGTTGCCGCTGCACGCTCCGTCGGCGAACACGATCACCTCGGCCTTGCTCTTGGCCGCCGCCGCGTGATGGTCGGCGACGCGCGCCTCCTTGCTCGCCGACTTCGCTTCCTTCTTGGGCGGCGGCTCGCCCGCGGGCGCGCAGTGCTCGTCCGGCAAGAGCTCTGCGCCCGCGAGGCCCTCGAGGTTGCGCTCGCCGGCGCGGTACGCGCGGCCGTCGCCAGGCTTGTAGCGGATCTCGACGCGACCGCCCTCGGCGAGGAGCTTGCCGTCTTCGGTGCAGCGCGCGAGGACGCGCTGGCCACGGAGCATCTTGGGGATCCAGGGCATCGCGACGGCCGGGAGACTATCGCTCTCGCCGCGAACTTGCGACCGCGGTAGGTGTCGGTCGGACGATGAGAGCCGCCGGATGGATCTGCGTGCTCACCCTCGGCTGCGGGGCCGCCGCGCCAGCCGCGCCCGTGGCCGTGCGGCCACCGAGCACGACGACCCGCGAGGACCCTCTCCCGTGCGCGGGCGCGGAGGGCCTCGTGATCGAAGCACCCGCCACGATCCCGGGCACGTGGAGCGGCGCGCTGCTGATCGCGGGCCGTGCTCCGGTCGCGATCCGGTGGTGCGGCGCGGGCGTGGTCGTCGTCGACCGCATGACCGTCGCCTCGGGCTCGGGCGGGCTCACCGAGCATGCCTTCGACCACGCGACGAGCCGCCTCGCACATGGCGCGTCGATCGCGCGCGAGATCGCCGGCTCGGGCACGCCCGGCGACGTCGCGATCGCCGTGTTCGCGATCGACGCGTCGGGCGCCTCGATCGAGGCGCGCGGATCGACGCGCGCCGTGCTCGCGCCCGACTTCGTGGCCGAGCGTGATCGCTGCCTCGCCGACGGGGGAAGCTTCGGGCCCGTGGGGATGGCGCGCACCTTCGCGTGCGATCGGCCCACGCACGACGCGGGGCGACGCTGCCTCTCGGGCGCCGACTGCGAGGGCCCCTGCCTCGAGGACCACACCGAGCTCACCGCGAGCCCGCCCGACGGCCGCACCTGCGCCCCGGGAGAAGAGCTGCACCTGCACGTCGGCGCGTGCGCGAGCCACTCGCTCCTGTTCGGCTGCGCGCCGCGGCTGGACGAGGCGCGGACCGAGTGCGTCGCGCCGGGGCGTCCGCGAGGCCGCCGGCTCGTCTGCGTGGACTAATTCAGGTGTTCAGGGGGCGTGAGCCGACGAGGATCTCCCCCGACGTCCCGGAAGGTGCGCGCGCGCGACCGCGGGCCTACTTGAGCGCGCGATCGAGGAACGCGGCGACCGCGGCCATCACCTCGGCGCGGTTCGTCTCGTTCAGCATCTCGTGGCGCCCGTCCGGCCAGAGCTTGTCCTCGACCCGGTCGAACCCCGCGCGCCGCAGCCGCGCGACGAGCGCGCGGACGCCCTTGCCCATCTTGCCCACCGGATCATGGTCGCCGGAGAAGACGTAGATCGGACGCTGGCGCGGCATCTTGGTCCAGTCGGCGGTGCCGGTGGCGACGAGGCCGTCCACGAAGTCGACCCAGAACTGGTTGGTCATCTTGTGGCCGCAGCGCGGGTCGGCGACGTACTCGTCGACCTCGGCCGGGTCGCGCGAGAGCCAGTCGAACTCCGTGCGCGCCGGCTTGAACGCGTCGTTGAACGCGCCGAACGACATCTTCGCGAGCAGCTCGCTCTTGCCGCGCGCGCCCTGCCGCAGCCGCTCGAGCCGCGCGAGCCCCTTGCCCAGCGCCGCGAGCCCTCCGCCCGGCTCGTCGGAGCCCGAGAGCACGTACGCCTGGTAGTGGTCCCCGCGCAGCATGACGCCCAGGGTCGCGAACGAGCCCATGCTGTGGCCGAAGAGGCAGCGCTCCTTGCCCGGATGCTGCTTCTCCGCGTGCGCGCCCAGCTGGATGACGTCGCTCAGGATCCCGTTCCAGCCATCCAGCCCGGCCCAGCCCACGTCCGCGTCGCTCACGGTCTTGCCGTGGCCGCGGTGATCGTCGGCGTAGACGGCGTAGCCACGCTCCACGAGGTACGACGCGAAGCGGGCGTAGCGCGACGAGTGCTCGGCCATGCCATGCGCGATCTGCACGACGGCGCGGACGCTCCCCTCGGGCAGCCAGGACTGCGCGAAGAACCGGGAGCCGTCGCTGCTCGTGAGCTCGAACGTCGCGTGCTTCATCGGGCGCGCATCATGGGGCGCGAGGCGCACCACGGCCAGCGTGTCCGCCTCGTCGCGCCCTGGTTCCCGACCCGCCCGTCGCGCTGTACCTTCTCTGGATGAACGCGTCACGCCTGGCCCTCGCGCTCGCCGCGCTCGCGGCGCCCGTCCTCGTCTCGGCCTGCGACTGCTCGGGGCCCGCCGGCCCGGCCGGGCGCTGCACCAGCGATCGCGACTGCCGCGGCGGCCAGGTCTGCATCGACTCGCGCTGCGCGGCGCCCTCCGACACGGGCGTTCGAGCCGACATGGGCAGCGAGCCGATGGACACCGGAGCGCCCGTGGACGCGTGGGGCAACTGCAGCACGAGCGCGACCTGCGGCGCGGGCTACGAGTGCGCGAGCGGCCACTGCTGCGCGAGCGCGAGCGTGTGTGGCGTCTCGTGCTGCGGCGCGAGCGAGACGTGCTTCGCAGGCGCGTGCGTGATCCCCGGCGGCGCGTGTCGCACCAACGCCGACTGCGCGACGGGGCAGTACTGCGAGCCCGCGCTCGGCGGCGGCGGGACGGACGGCGGCGTCACCGACGCGGGCGTGATGGCGAGCGACGCGGGCCGCGTGTGCACCACGCCGAGCGCGCTTCCCGGGCGCTGCCTCGCGCTGCCGCCCGCGTGCCCGACGCTCCCGGACGGCGGAGCGCTCGACGGAGGCACCGCGTCCTGCACCACGATGTGCGAGTACCACCCGAGCGTCGGTCACCTCGACGCCGTGGTGGCGTGGAGCTGGGGCCAGCCGACGCCGCCGGCCGACAACCCGAACCGCGTCGACGTGTGGTCGACGCCCGCCGTCGGCCGCCTCTACGACGCGAATTGCGACGGCGCCGTCGACGAGCTCGATCCGCCCAACGTCGTGTTCGTGTCGGGCTACGCGTTCAACGCGACGACCGGGCTCGGCGCGTGCTGCCAGTGCACCGGGAACACGCCGACCGAGTGTCACCGGGGCGTGCTGCGCGTGCTCGACGGGCGGACGGGCGAGGCCGTGTGGTCGCTGCGCAGCCCCTCCGCCGGCTCGAGCGGCTTCTCCGGGACGAGCGTGGCGCTCGGCGACGTCGATCGCGACGGGCGCATGGACATCGTCGCAGCGACGGGCGAGGGCTACGTCGTCCTGGTCGACGGAACCGGGACCGTGCGGCGCACGAGCAACATGCCCATCCCGGGCGCAGGGGCGAACGACTCGTTCGGCTGGGGCGGCGGGTTCGCGATCGCGGACATGGACGGCGACGGCTTCGCCGAGATCGCGTGGGGCGCGACGCTCTTCCACACGACGGGCGGCGCGATCACGCTCGCGTGGACCGGCGCGCACGGCTCGGCGGGCAGCGTGTCGGACGCGCTCTCCGTGTTCGCCGATCTCGACGAGGACGGCGACCTCGAGCTCGTCGCCGGCCGCACGGCCTACCGCACCGACGGGACCGAGCTGTGGAACAACAACACGCTCCCGAACGGCTTCCCCGCGGTCGCCGACCTGAACGGCGACGGGCACCCGGAGGTCGTCGTCGTCGGTAGCGGGACCGTGACGGTGGTGCGCGGCAGGGACGGCACCGTCGTCGCGGGCCCCTTCACCCTCACCGGCACGGGCAGCGGCGGCGCCCCGACGATCGCGGACTTCGACGGCGACGGCCGGCCCGAGATCGGCGTCGCGCAGCAGAACTTCTACTCGATGATCCAGCTGACCTCCGCGGGCACGGCGCTCGAGCAGGTCTGGCGCACCCCGAACCACGACCTCTCGTCGAGCGAGACGGGCTCGACGGTGTTCGACTTCGAGGGTGACGGCATCGCCGAGGTCGTCTACGCCGACGAGTGCTTCCTCTGGGTGTACGACGGCCCGACGGGCCACGTCCGCTACGCCGGGCTGACCACGTCCTTCACCGGGACCGAGGCCTCGATCGTCGCCGACGTCGACGGCGACGGGCATGCCGAGATCGTGCTCGTCTCGAACGGCGCCGATCCGACGTCGGCCGGCTGGGGCTGCGACGTCGCGCCCTGGAACGCCGTGAGCACCGACCCGAACTACGGCCACCCGGCGTGGGTGCGACCGACCGGCGCGACGGCGTGGCGGGGCGTGCGCTTGCTGCGCGACGCGGCGCGCACGTGGGTCGGCACGAGGCCGATCTGGAACCAGCACAGCTACCACGTGACGAACGTCTGCGTGCCCGGAGACGGCGCGTGCGCGCCGAGCGAGGGCTACGGCGCGATCCCGATGCACGAGACGGCGAGCTGGACGCTCCCCTGGGTCAACAACTTCCGGCAGAACGTCCAAGAGAGCGGCGTGTTCGACGCCGCCGACGCGACCGTCGTGCTCGAGGTGCGCTGCACCGACCCGGTGGCGCTCGTCGCGAGCCTGCGCAACGTCGGCGCGGCGATCCTGCCGCCCGGCGTGCGCGTCGACTTCTTCCGCGTCGACGCGGGCGGCGTCGAGGTGGCGCTCGGGACCATGACGAGCACGACCTCCGTGTTCCCAGGCGCGCTCACGCAGCTGACGCTCGCGCTGCCGGCGGGCGCCGATCCGATGGCGGTCTACCGCGCACGCATCGTGAACCCGGCAGGCGCGCCGACGTTCCGGGAGTGCCGCGAGGACAACGACACCTCGCCCGACGCGACGGGCCACTGCTTGATCTGATTCTCCGAGGAGCCGCGCGGTGCCGTGTATGATCGCCTCGTGTCCATCGCACGCGATCTGCGCCATGCGTCCCCGCGCGAACTGCGCGAGCGGATCACGTCGGGCTTCCCCGTGGATCCGCGCGCGATCGAGGGCTACGCGTACCGCGGGACGAGCCTCGGGCTCCCGCGCCTGATCGAGCTCGCCACGTGGAAGACGTTCCAGAAGACGTTCTGGCGCGAGCCGAAGAGCGGGCGCCTGATGGGGTGGAACGTGCGGCTCGAGCAGGACGGAATCGACGCGCCCAGCCGCCCCATCCGCCGCGGCGGCGTGCCCGTCACCGAGTGGAACTACGAGGTGATCCCGCCGGAGGGCGTACCGATGCCGGCTGGCTTCGGCCGCGGGCTGGTGATCGACTACGCGCGCGCGCCGAACCCGCGCCTGGCGCCCGTACGCCGGACCAAGGATCCGCTCGTCGCGCTCGCCGCCGACGATGGCTGCGACGAGCTGCTCGGCGTCAGCTACCTCGTCGTCGCGGGGCGGGTCCTCGAGACGCCGACGTACTTCACGCTGGAGCGCGACCACCGGATCGACCATGTGCCCCGGGAGCTTCGGTGACGCGCGCCGCGTCGACGAGCGCCGCAGCGCTGAGCCCACGCGAGCGGAGGTGGGCCGAGGCGCTCTTCGCGGCGATCCTCGGGCCGCTCGAGGACCACGGGCTGCCCGCGTTCGCCTCGATCGATCTCGCGTCGTTCTACGAGGCGATCGATCGCGCGCCCGGTCCGATGTTCGCCCCGGGGCTGCGCGCGATGGTCGCGGCGCTCACGTTCTGGCCGCTCACGCACCCGCGCTTCCGCAGGCCCTTCCACGCGCTCGACGCCAGGGCGCGGCTCGACTGCGTCGAGGCGATGGCGGCGAGCGAGGCGTACGTCACGCGTCAGATGCTCACGACGCTGAAGATGCTCGCGTGCTTCGCGTACTTCGAGGACGCCGCCGTCCGCGCGCGCTCGCGCGCCACGCTCGACGCGCCGGGAGGGGCGAGGTGAGCGACCTGATCGCGCTCGACGGGCGGCAGGTGCACCGGCCGCACTCGCTCGACGCCGACGTGGTGATCGTCGGCAGCGGGCCCGCGGGCGCGAGCGTCGCGCGTAGCCTCGCCTCGCGCGGGCTCGACGTGCTCGTGCTCGAGGAGGGACACGAAGCGAGGCCCGACTCGTTCGTCCCGAGCGGCCTGACTTCGTTCGCGCGCCTCTATCGCGAGATGGGCACGTCGATGGCCCTCGGCAACAACCCGATGCCCTACCTCCAGGGCGTCGTGGTCGGCGGGACGTCCGTCGTGAACGGCGCGATCAGCTGGCGCCTCGAGCCCGAGATGGTGCTCCCCTGGGTCCGGAAGGACCCTGCGCTGGGGGAGACCTTCGACACCGCGCGCATCGCGGAGCACGAGCGCGCGATCGAGCAGCGCCTCTCGATCGCGCCCACCGAGGACCGGGTGGCGGGGCGCAAGAACCTGCTCCTGGCGACGGCGGCGGAGGCGCTCGGTGTCGCGCACCGGCCGATCCGCCGCAACGTCTCGGGCTGCGTCGGCAGCGGGCGCTGCCTCCAGGGCTGTCCCCACGGGGCCAAGCTCTCGATGGACCGCTCGTTCCTGCCCGACGCCGTCGCGCACGGCGCCCGGATCGCTTCGGGCATGCGAGTCGACCGCGTGCTGCACGACGGGCGCCGCGCGATCGGCGTCGCGGGCACCACCTCGGGCGGCGCGCGCTTCGACGCGCTCGCCCGCCACGCGGTCGTGCTCGCGGCGAGCGCGATCGGCACGCCCACGCTGCTGCTCGCGAGCGGGCTCGACCAGGGCCCCGTCGGCAGGCACCTCACGGCGCATCCGGGCGTGTCCGTCACGGGGCGCTTCGCGGGGCCGGTCGACAACCACCTCGGCGCGACGCAGGGCCACGAGGTCACGGGCCTTCGCAGCGAGGGCCTGAAGGTCGAGGCGCTCGGCTTCGATCTCTCGGTGCTCGCGAGCCGCGTCCAGGGCTTCGGCCGGGCCCTCGCGGCGCGCATCGCCGAGCTCGACCGCTACGCCGTCTGGGGCACGGCCCTGCGCGCGCGCGGCGAGGGTCGTGTGCGCCTGATCCGCGGCAAGCCGCAGGTGGAGTACTGGCTGCACCCGGACGACGTCGTCAGGGCGCGCCGCGCCGTGCGCGTGATGGGTGACCTCTTCTTCGCGGCGGGCGCCACCGAGGTGCACCCCGGGGTCGCCGGATTCGACCCGGTCGTGACGCGCGCCTCGCGCATGGCCGACCTCGAGGCGGGCGGACCGCTCTCGCCGCGCGCGTATCCGATGTCGATGACGCACCTGTTCGGCACCGCGCGCATGGCGAGCGAGCCGGCGGCGGGCGTCGTGCGGCCCGACTTCCGGCACCACGCCGTGAGCGCGCTCTACGTCGCGGACTCCAGCGTGTTCCCGACCAACCTCGGCGTGAACCCGCAGGTGCCCATCATGGCCATCGCGTCGCTCTGCGCCGACCACGTCGCGCGAGCGTGAGCCGGTCGAGCGCACCCATCGGTCTTTCCGAGGCTCGGCGTCGGCATTCCCTGGCTTCCGCCGCCGGCGTCCGACCCCAGGATGAGCGCATGGAGGATCTCATGCGCAACCACGGAGCTCGACTCTTCGCCGCGATCATCTCGTCGTCCCTCGCCCTGGCCGCGTCGGCCTGCTCGAACGGCTTCCACGTCGTCCGCACCGCCGCGAACGTCGACGTGGTGCCCGGCAGCATCGCCGTGCTGCACGAGCCGGCGCCCACGGAGAACCACGCGGCGTTCGCGCAGGGCTTCTCGGACGAGCTCGCCCGCATCCTGCCCGAGTACACCATCGTTCAGCCGGGCGCGTCGCGCTACCGCCTCCACGTCCGCGACGTCGAGCTCCGCGCCGGGACCGACCAGACCCAGGGCCAGGCTCGCCTGGCGCTGAGGGACCAGGACGGCGAGCTCATCGATCTCGTGGAGGTCCGCGCGACAGGCCCGGACGCGACGGAAACCGGCGAGACCGCTGCGCGTCAGTTCGCCCGCTTCCTCGCCGAGCGCGAGCACCACGACTGGTGAGGCGGGCTGCGAGCCGACGAAGAGAGGAGGGCTCATGACCTGGCACAACCTCATCACACCCCGCGGGCGCGACGTGATCTTCGACGCGATCGTGCACGTCGTCTGGGCCGACGGGCGGCTGACGCCGCTCGAGGTCGGCGCGGTCGGCGCTGCGGCCGACATGCTCGGCCTCGCGGCGCGCGATCTCGGCGCGACGATGCTGGCTCGGCGCAACCGGCCCTTCGAGTCGCTCGAGCTCGGCTCGCTCGGACCGCTCGAGCGGGCCTTCGCGTACGGCGCGGCCGTGTGGGTGTCGATCGCCGACGGCCGCGTCGCCACGAGCGAGTACCACACCCTGCTGCGGATCGGCCGCACGCTGGAGCTCCGCGGCGAGCTCGCCCATCGCATCGAGGCGTGGGCCTGGAGCGTCGGAGACGTCGGTCTTCTGAACGAGCCCACGATCGCGCTCGACCGGCTCTTCGGAAAGATCACGGCCGCGCTCCTGGGCAACGACGCGGTCTCGGTCGGTGGCTGGCCCGCTGACCGCCCCACGGCACACGCGCGGCGCCTGCGGCGAGGCTGAGGCGCGCAAGCCGTGCATCGCGCCCCGCAGAATGCGCGCGCGCGGCCGCGAAACGGGGGCTCTCGCGCGCGAATTCGCGGCACGTGGGTTGCTGCGCTCCGGGCATGCCGCACACGCGATGGCTCGAGGGCACGGACCCGGGGACCGACGATCTGCGAACGCTTCTCGGTCGCGAGCACGCACACATGCACTCGCTGCTCGACGACGCGCGTGACGCGCTCGACGCCAGGGATCGCGAGCGCGCCGCGCGCTACCTCACCGCCCTCGAGCGGCAGCTGACCGTGCACCTCCGCATGGAGAGCGAGCTGCTCCTGCCGCTGGCCGACCCGGCCGCGGCCGCCGAGATGCACGCCCTGCGCGAGGAGCACGGGACGTTGCTCGCCCAGCTGGAGCAGCTCGTGGCGGCGCTCCGCGAGCCTGCCCTCGAGGCGCGCGGCGTGGCCGAGCTGTCCCGCGCCCTGCGCGCGCACGCCGCCCGCGCGGAAGCACCGACCCACCCGATCGTCGACGCGGCGCTCCACGCTCCCTTGCGCGCCTCGCTCCTGAGGAGGATCCGGGAGCGCCTGAGCGGTGGTCCGCGTCCCGGCGCGGCCCCCGGGCAGCTCCGCCGCGCGAGCTGACCGCGGCTCGGGCTCGCCCGGGGTGCGTCCATCGGCCGCAGTGCCCGCGACACCTGCGGCGCTACACATCGCGCGCATGAACAGCGCGCACAGCTTCGTGGTCCTGGCCCTGGTCGCGATCGCGGGATGCAACAGCTCGACCCAGAGCGCCGACGCCGGCGGTGGGGGTACGGCCAACCCGACCTGCCTCGCCATCATGGAGCGCTGCCACTCGCTCGACGTGGGGCTGGGCGAGGTCCACGAGTGCCACGAGTTCGCCGAGGATCTCGCCACGAGCGAGGCCGACTGCGTCGCGATGCGCGCGCACTGCTTCGAGGTATGCACGCCGGAAGATGCCGGGACGGGCGGGGACGCAGGAGCGGCGACCGACTCGGGGACGCTCACCGATGCGGGCGACGCGCGCTGAGCTCGCCCTCGCCCTCGCGACGCTCGCGCTGGGGGCCTGCTCGCCTGCGCCCGCGCCGTGCGCGCACGCCGTGCTCCCCGACTGCACGGGCGCGGCGGCCCCGGACTTCGCGACGTTGCAGGCGACGGTGCTGGCCCGTCGGTGCGTCGTCGGGAGCGCCTGTCACAGCCTCGCCGAGCACTCGGGCGGCCTCGTGCTCGAGACGCGCGACGTGGCGTTCGCGGATCTCTCGACGCGCGTCGCGCCGGGCGACGCGGAGTGCAGCGCGCTCGCCGAGCGCATCACGACCTCGAGCCCGACGCGCCGGATGCCGCCGGCCGGGGGGCTGAGCGACGCGGAGCGATGCGAGATCCTGGCCTGGATCGAGGCCGGCGCGCTGCCGTAGCGAAGCGCTTCCTGGAGGCGCTCGCGCGTGCGACCGTTGGCCGGTGCGCCAGGTAGGCATGGGGGGCGTCGGGCTCGCGATCGCCGTCGTCGCGCTCGCGTGCGGTACGGCCGCCGAGCGGCGAGTGCCGGAGACGGTCCCGAGCGCGCCCGCGCCCGCGCCCGCGCCCTCGCCCGCGCCCTCGCCCGCAACCGCACCCGCGACCTCCGTCGCGGCCCCGATCACGGTCCCACCGCCCGCGGTGCCCCCGCTCGGCGCGCCCGTCGAGTCGCTCGCCGCGTGGTCGGCCGGTCTGCCGCCGTCGAGCCAGCGCGACGTGCTCGCGGTCGACGGCTCGCTCTTCGTCGTCGACGACGCCCACCTCTTCTGCGTCTCGGGCGACGGGACGACTCCGACGCTCGCCCACGCGAATCCGCTCGGGCGCGCGCCCGTCTTCGCGGACGAGCTGCTGCCCGCGCTCGCGGTGGCGCAGGGCGCGCTCCTGATGCGCGGCGACGACGGCGTGCTCGCCGCGATCGACCTCGCGACGCTCGACGTGCGCTGGCGGGTGCATCGCATGGATCTGCCCGCGGGGAGCGACTCGGCGCACCTCTCGAGCGGCGACGCGTTCTTCGTCGTGGCACGGGACGAGCTGCTCGCGCTCGATCCTCAGGATGGTCACATCCTCTGGCGCGACTCCTACACCGGAGGCTTCTTCTCGCGCGGGCAGCGGTGGCGCGCGGCGCCCGGGCTCTTCGTCACCCTCGACGAGGGCCTCGTGGCCCGCGACGCCCGCACCGGCGCGACGCGCTGGCACGTGCCCGACTTCGACGCGCGGCAAGACCGGCTCTTCGACCCCGGAGGCGACCGCCTGCCGGTGCTTCGCGACGGTGCGCTCGTGATCGTCTCGCTCGCCGACGGGTCCGAGCTCGCACGAATCGCCCTCGCCGCGCAGCCGCCGTGGGGGCGCACCGTGATCCTGCGCGGCGACGACGTGTTCGTCCTGGTCCCGACCGGCGCCGAGAGCGCGAGCCGGACCGAGGTGCGCCGCTACGACGTCGCGCGCCACGGCGCGCTCGCCTGGCGCTCGGCGTCGCTCGACACGGACGCGAGCGGATACCACCCCGCGATCGCGCTCGACGAAGATTCCGTGCTCGTGTGCACGACGTCGTGGTTCGCCCGCGCGCTCGGCCAGGACGACGGCCGCGAGCGATGGAGTGGCGCGGTCGACGGCTGTAGCCTGCCGATCCCGTGGCGGCCCGCGAGGACGAGCAGCACCGTGTTCCTGCTCTCGGACGGCTCGGATCGCGGGCTCGCGCGCGGCGGGCCGGCCACGAGCGAGCAGCGCGTCGAGGTCACCGGCACGATCCGCTGTGGCGACGCCCCCGCCGCGCACGCGAGCCTCTGGGTCGGCGGCACGCGCCTGCGCGCCGACGCCTCCGGACACTTCCGGGCGACGACGCGCGCGCGCAGCGACGTCGTCGTCGCCGTCGATCAGTTCGAGCGCAGCGAGATGGACTTCTGTCTCGCAGAGCAGCGCGTGCTGCCCGTCGCAGCGCAGATCGAGCAGAGCTTCGAGCTCGAGCCCGGTGGCGGCGGCGGTGGCGGGCTGATCTGACCTCTCAGGGGGCGTGAGCCGCCCTCGACGCACCGGCGGAGCCGGATGCGTCTCACCCCTCGCTCCGACTCGTCGCTTCGCTCCTCGCGAGGCACACCGCTCGTCGCGCGCGGCCGTCGGATCGTGCCCGAGGCCGTCGTCGATCGAGGGACAGTCTCCGAGTCACCCCTCGAGGCCGAGGAACGTCCGGGTGCGCGGGTCCTTCGGCGCGGCGAGGATGTCCCTCGGTGGGCCGTCCTCGATCACGTTGCCCTCGTAGAGCACGAGCACGCGGTTCGCGAGCTCGATGGCGAACTTCATCTCGTGCGTGACCACGACGAGCGTGAGCTTCTCCTCGTCGGTCAGCTTCTGGAGCAACTCCACGAGGTCGCCGACGCGCTGCGGATCGAGCGCGCTCGTCGGCTCGTCCATGAAGAGCACCTCCGGGCGCATCGCGAGCGCGCGGGCGATGGCGCAGCGCTGCTGCTCGCCGCCGCTCATCATGCGCGGCAGCGCGCCCTCGCGGTGCGAGAGGCCGACCTTCTCGAGCAGGTGCCGCGCGTAGTCGCGCGCCTGGCCGAGCGGCTCCTTCTTCACCTGCACCGGCGCCTCGTGCACGTTCTCGAGCGCCGTCATGTGCGGGAAGAGGTGCCAGGTCTGGAAGACGAGCCCGCTCACCAGGCGCAGCTTCCGCAGCTCGTCCGCGTGGTGGGCGTCGTGGGGCGTGAGCCGCGCCTTCGCGACGCGGATCGAGCCTCCCTGGAAGGTCTCGAGCGCCGTCATGCAGCGAAGCGCCGTGCTCTTGCCGCCGCCGGAGGGCCCGACGAGCGCGACGACCTGGCCACGCCCGATGTCGTAGCTCACGCCCTTGAGCACGGTGCGCTCGCCGTACTTCTTGACGAGCTCCTTCACGGAGATGGCGGCGTCCTGCTTCTCTTCGCTCATGGGTTCCTCGCGAGGCGCTCTTCGAGGCGCTTGCTCAGGAGCGAGAGCGGGTAGCTCATCGCCATGTAGAGGCCGGCGCAGAGCAGCCCCGGTATCAGCCAGCTCCGCACCTCGACGGCCGTGATGGTCATGCGCTTGGTCAGCTCGACCACGGTGATCACCGAGACGAGCGAGGAGTCCTTGAGGAGCGCGATGAAGTCGTTCGTCACGCCCGGCAGCGCGATGCGCACCGCCTGCGGCACGATGATGCGTCGGAGCGCCAGCATGCGCGACATGCCGAGCACGGTCGCCGCCTCGAGCTGCCCGGGCGGGATGGCCTGGATGCCGGTGCGGTAGATCTCGGCCTCGTACGCCGCGTAGTTGATGCCGAGCCCGACGACGGCGGCGACCATCGCGTCGTACTCGGTGTAGCCGTCCCAGCCGATCGCCGCGCGGAGCGAGGGCATCGCGCCGTAGTAGAGGACGTAGAGCTGGAGCAGCACGGGCGTGCCGCGGAAGAGCTCGACGTAGGTCGTCGCGAGCCACGAGAGGGGCTTGGGCCCGTACATGCGCGTCAGCGCGAGCATCAGGCCGAAGGCCACCGCCAGGCACATCGCGAGCGCGCTCACGAAGAGCGTGATCGCCGCGCCCTCGACGAAGAGCAGCGCGTGGTGCCCCGTGAAGGTCGCGTGCGAGCGCGCGAGCAGCATCGTGCGCGTGTCGTCCTCGGTCCACGAGGCGAGGCGCTCCTCGCGATCGCTGTCGATGTTCCAGCGGGCGAAGATGCGGCGCGCCTCGCCGGAGGCGGCGATGTGGCCGAGGGCCTGATCGATCGCCGCGCAGAGGTCGGTCTCGGCCCGCCGGCACGCGACGGCGTAGTAGCCGTCCTGCACGTCCTCTACGAGGTGGAGCGAGGGCCGGACGAGGCCGTAGCGGGAGGCGATGATGTCGTCGAGGAGCACGCCGTCCACGCGGTGCCCCTCGAGGTCGGCGTAGGGCTCCTCCGTGCCCTCGTAGCTGACGACCTCGACGTCGTTGGTCGAGAGGATGTCGTAGCTGAACGAGCTGGCGAGCGTGCCGACGCGCCGGCCGTGCAGCGAGGCGAGGTCGGTCACGGTGTCGTCGTCGCGGCGGGCGACGAGCTGCGCCGAGAAGATGAAGTAGGGCCGCGTGAACGCGACGCTGTCGGCGCGGGCGGGCGTCACCTCGAGGCCGTTCATCGCGACGTCGAAGCTGCCGCGATCGAGCGAGGGCACGAGGTTCGACCAGTCGTTCTGGACGAACTCGGCGCGCACGCCGAGCTCGCGCGCGATCGCGTCGGCCAGCTCGACCTCGAAGCCGACGAGCTGGCCCGGATGATCCGGGTCCTCGAAGACGTAGGGCTCGCCGCCCTGGATGTCGCCGCCCCATCGAAGCACACCCGCCTGCCGCACGCGCTCGAGGGCGGAGTGCTGGGTGTGCTGGCACGAGGCGAGGGCCAGCAAGAGCGACGCCGCGAGGAACGTTCGTACGGGCTGCTTCATGGGTGGGCCGGCACGCTACCCTGGCCGCGGGTGGGTTGGGAACCGATCGCGGTCAGCCGTCGGCGTTCAGCCGAGCCACGATCTCGCCGAGCACGGTCTCGGCCTTCGCGTTGTCGACCTGGCAGGTCCCGGCCGCTGCGTGGCCGCCGCCCCCGTACGCGAGCATCAGCTCGCCGACGTTCGTCTTGCTGCCGCGATCGAGGATGGACTTGCCCGTGGCCAGCACGGTGTTCTGCTTCTTCAGGCCCCAGAGCACGTGGATCGACACGTTGCACTGCGGGTAGAGGGCGTAGATGGCGAAGCGGTTCGTGGGCCAGATCGGGTCCTCGCCGCGGAGGTCGAGCACGACCGCGTTGCCGCGAACGGTGGCGCAGCGGCGGATCTGCTCGAGGGCCTTGGGCTCGTGCTCGCGATAGAGCTCCACGCGCTCTCTCACGTCGGGCATCGCCAGGATCTCGTCGATGCTCTTGGTCGAGCAGGCGTCGATCAGCTCCATCATCAGCTGGTAGTTCGAGATGCGGAAGTCGCGGAAGCGGCCCAGGCCCGTGCGCGGATCCATCAGGTAGTTGAGGAGCACCCAGCCGCCCGGCCTCAGGATCTCGTCCTTCGAGAAGCGCGCCGCGTCCGCCTTGTCGACGGCGTCCATCATCTCGACGCTCACGGTCGGGAAGCGCGCGGCGCCGCCGTAGTAGTCGTACACGACGCGCGCCGCCGACTCGGCCTTCGGGTCGATGACGTGGTTCGCCGGCTTGTCCTTCACCCGCAGCGTCTCGCTCAGGTGGTGGTCGAACGCGAGGTGCACGCCCTGTACGTAGGGGACGTTGGTCGTGATGTCGCGAGCGCTGATCTCGACCTTCTTGTCCTGCATGTCCTTCGGGTGGACGAACAGGATCTCGTCGAGGATCCCCATCTGCTTGAGCAAGACGGCACAGACGAGGCCGTCGAAGTCGCTTCGCGTCACCAGTCGATATCGCTCGGTCACGTTCACTCTCCGCTGCGCGGGTGGATCGCCAGGGTAGGCGATCTCGCGGGCGAGGTGGCGCCCCGAAGCGCTCGTCAGCGGGGGATGCGGACACGCACCTCGGCGGCGTCCAGCTCCACCCGGGTACGCGCCCCGAACACGCGCGCGAGCCGCTCCTCGGAGAGGACGTCCGCCGGCGTGCCCGCCGCGGCGACCTTCCCCTCGTGCAAGAGGACGAGGCGATCGCACGCGAGCGCGGCGAGGCCGAGGTCGTGGATCGCCACGAGCGCGCCCCCCGTCTCGCCCAGCCGCCCCCGCACGGCGTCGAAGAGGGAGCGCGCGTGGCCGAGGTCGAGGGTGGAGGTCGGCTCGTCGAGCAGGAACAGAGGAGCCTCCTGCGCGACGCAGCGCGCCAGGAGCACGCGCTTGCGCTCTCCCGCGCTGAGCGCGTCGAAGGGGCGCTCCGCGAAGCTCGCGAGCCCGAGCACCTCGAGCGCCCGATCGACCGCCTCCCGGTCCGCCGCCGTCCCCGCGCCCAAGCCGTCCACGTGCGCGTAACGCCCCGTGCGAACGACATCGCGCACCGTGAGGCCGGACCCGGTGCCTGCGCGCTCCGGCAGGAGCACGGCGCGCCGGGCGATGGCGCGTCGATCGGCCGTCGCGGGGTCGAGGTCGCCGACGCGCGCCGTCCCACGGGCGCGCGGCACGAGCCCGAGCGCCGCGCGCAAGAGCGTGCTCTTGCCTGCCCCGTTGGGTCCGAGCAGGCCGACGATCTCCCCTGCACGCACCTCCAGCGACACGTCGTCGAGCACGGCGCGCGCGCCGCGCATCACGGTCACCGAGGCGAGCGAGAGCAGCGCGCTCACGAGGGATCCTCCTCGCGCACGCGCTCGCGCCGCAAGAGCAACACGAAGAAGGGGGCGCCGACGAGCGAGGTCAAGACGCCCGGGCGCAGATCGACGTGCCCCGCCGCCGCGCGCGAGATCGTGTCCGCGATCACGAGCAGGAGCGCGCCGAGGAGCCCGCTCAGCGGCATCGCGCGAGCATGGAGCGGGCCCGCGAGCCTGCGCGCCGCGTGCGGCACCACGAGCCCGACGAAGGGCAACGCGCCCATCACCGAGACGGTCCCGGCCGTCAGCAGCGAGGCGAGCACGAGCACGTCGCGGCGCAGGCGTCCCACGTCCACGCCCACCGAGAGCGCGTGCTCCTCGCCGAGCGCTAGCGCGTCGAGCGCCCTCGCGTGCGGGGCGAGCGCCAGCCCCGGGATCAGCACGAGCGGCGCGCAGAGGAAGAGGTGCGCGAGCGTCCGGTCGTCCAGGCCGCCGAGCAACCAGGACAGGAGCTGCCGCCCGAGCTCCCAGTCGGCGAGCGAGACCGCGAGCACGAGCGAGGTGAGCGCGCTCGCGAGGGACGAGATCGCCAGACCCGCGAGCACGAGCGCCGTGGTCGACACGATGGGTCCGCGCGCGGCGAGGCGGTAGACGGCCAGCGCCGTGCCGAGAGCCACCGCGAACGCGGCCGCCGGGACGACCAGGAGCATCGCCGTCCCCGACGCGGCCCCCGCCAGGAGATAGAGCGCGCCGACCGCGCCGAGGGTCGCCCCGCTCGAGACGCCCAGCACCGACGGATCGGCCAGCGGGTTGCGAAAGAGGCCCTGCAGCGCGTGGCCCGCCAGGCCGAGCGCCGCACCGCCCAGCGCCGCGAGCAGTACGCGCGGCAGGCGCACCTCGACGACCACGACGCGCATCCAGGTCTCGCCGTCACCGCTCAGCGCCACGGCGACCTCGCCGGGCGAGAGCGCCGCGGGGCCGACGAGCAGGGAGAGCGCGCAGGCCGCGAGGAGCGCGAGCGCGAGCAGGGCGAGGGTGCGCGTCACGAGGGCGGAGCTCCCGGCGCGTCGTGGAGCGCCTCGAAGAGCGCGTCGGCGGTCGCCGCGACGTGGTGCGTCGTCGTGAGGAGCAGGCGCGCCGCCATCGGGCGCACGCGACCGGACGAGACGGCCCGAAGCGCCGCGAGCCGCGGATCGAGCCCGTGCGCCGCGCGCGTCGCGTCCACGATCCCGCGCGCGCGCGCGTCCGCGCGGTATGCGTCGACGAGCAGCACGTCCGGATCGAGGGAGAGCTCGCGCTCGAGCGAGAGCGGCACCAAGCCCCGCTCACCGCCGCGCGCGAGGAGCAGCTCGCCGCCGGCGATCTCGACGAGCTCGGCGAGCAGCGTCCCGGCGCCCGGAGAGAGGCCCGAGCCGGCGTCGAGCAGCACCGTCGGCCGGGGCGCGCTCCGCGCGACGCGAGCCCTCGTGCGGGCGAGCGACGCGTCGAGCTCGCCGACCAGGCGCTCGCCACGGGCGGCGGCGTCGAGCGCGACCGCGACCTCGCGGATCGCGGCGTGGACGTCGCCGACCGATCCCGGGGTCCGCAGGCGCAGCGTCGCGATCCCGAAGCGATGGAGCGAGGCGTCGAGATCCGGACCGGTCCACGCCGGCACGAGCACGAGGTCCGGCCCGGCCGCCGCGATCGCCTCCGCGCTCACGGCCACGCGGCGCGACACCGCCCGGGCGTCCTCGACCACGTTCGAGGCGCTCGGGTCGTCGGCGAAGCGATCGAGGGCCGCGATCCGCTCCGGGCCCACGAGCGCGAGGGCGAGCTCGTCGGCCGGGAGCCCGAGCGCGACGATTCTCGAGGCGTGGCGCGGGAGCGGCGGCGCCAGGGCAGGCGCGGCGGCGGGCGCCAGCCAGGGTGCAGCCGCCGCACACAGCAGCGCCGCAGCGGGCCACGTCCACGTCTGCACTCCGGATCTCATGAGGGTGCGCAGGGTAGCCGAGCGGGAACCTCGGGGCCGCCGCGTTGTCCAAGCTCCCTCGCGGGCGCCGCGGGGCGCTTGCCACCCAACGGTGCTCCGCACCATGGTTCGAAGGACGCGGGTGACCGACGACGACGGCCTGGAGAAGGAGGACGCCGAGGCCCTCGCGGGTATCGCCGCGGGCCGGCGGAGCACGCTCCGCAGCATCGTGGCGATCGGCACCTTCGTGCTGGCCCTGGGCTGGACCTTCGAGACGCGCGGCGACGTGATCACGGCGCTCTTGCGCCACGAGATCGATCTGCACGGCGACCCGCTCTACGAGCCGCGGCACTACATCGACCACGACGCGCTCGGCCGGATCGACTTCGAGCGCTTCCACGCGCACCTCGTGCCGGACTGGCTCGCCGAGCAGAACCACGCCGACACGCCCGCGGGCCGGCGCCGCGCCGAGTACGCCTACCGGGAGCTGCTCGAGGAGATCGAGCCGGACCCGAACCTCGACGCGCTCTGGCGGGAGCTGCACGACCGCATCGCGGCCGACCCCATCGCGAGCGCGCATCGGATCGAGTACCTGCTCTGGGCGCACGACGCGTACATGGACCGGATCGGCGCGCCCTATCGGCTGGAGGCGAGCGCGTTCCGGCGCGGCGAGCGCGGCCACATCCTCGCGCGCTCCTACGTCGCGGTGGCCGACGTGCGCGCGAGGCGAGGGGAGCGCGTGCGCGTGCTCCGGCGCCTCGACGCCGCGCCGATCGCCGAGACGTGGCTGGGCCGGACCGACCGCGAGCGAGAAGGTGCGTTCGTGGTGGCCGATCGCGTGCTGCACTTCACGCTGCGTCACGTGTGGCCTGCGCTCAACCCCGCGCTCGACGAGCGCCTCGCGCCGCGCGAGCGCGGCCTCGCAGCGGGCGTCCGACGCGAGGTGGAGGCGGCGCTCGACGCCTACGACCGAGGCATCCTCACCGAGACCGCCGAAGACCAGCAGGCCCTGCTCGAGGCCGCAGCCTCCATCGAGGCCCGCCACGCCTGCGGCAGTCGGTTCCGCGTGTTCGGCCTGCCCTACCGCGGCCTGTCCGCGCACAGCCGCGCGATGCTCCGCCTCGCGCTCGAGGCGAGCCGTGGCGACGAGTGCCCCGACGTGACCATCGAGGAGGCCACACAGCTCGTCGCGGCGAGCGAGCGCCTCCGCGCGCAGGCGGATCTCGAGGACGCGCTCGAGTCGCTGGTCGCGCTCGTCGCGCGCTCGGTCGCCGCGCACGAGCTCCGGCACGTCGCCGACGGCCCCTCGGCCGATCTCGCCTGCCCGGGCTGCGCGGGCGAGGCCTCGCCGCTCGTCCGCGCCGAGCTCTCGGGCTACCTCGCCGCGTTCGGGACGCCGGGCGTGGGCTACCTCGCCGCGCTGAGCGCATGCTCGGCACCCTTGCCCGAGGACGACGCGCTCTGGCCCGACGCGATCGCGATCGCGACCGCGACGCGCACGACGATCCCCGGCGGCTGCGAGGCCGTCGCGCCCTCGGACCTCTACGCGCGCGCCCGGCGCATGGAGCGCCGATTCTTCGGATCGCGTGCCCCCGTGGAGCTGCCGGGCGCGCTGCCACGACGCATCGCGGTCATCCGTCGCGTCGGTCCGGGCGTGGCGGGGCGCTGAAGAGCTGTCCCGCAAACGGACGGCTCTTCTCGCGAGGCGATGCGAGCGGCCCCGTCAGACCGACCCGCCGATAGGGTTGCCAGCCGCGCGCCTTCGTGTTGTGTAACGGCCCATGCCGCTCACCCCGGAGTCCTTCGAGGGCCTCGGCGCCCTCTACCTCGGCCGCACCGACGCGAGCACACCTCTCGTCGTCGACGCCCGGAGTCTCACGACGCACGCGCTGATCCTCGGCATGACCGGCTCGGGCAAGACGGGCCTCGGGGTGACCATCCTCGAGGAGGCCGCGCTCGACGGCATCCCCGCGATCGTCGTCGACCCGAAGGGAGACCTCGCGAGCCTCCTGCTCGCGTTCCCCGATCTCGGTGCCGGCTCGTTCGCGCCGTGGACGCCACCCGGCGAGGACCCCGCGCGCGTCTCGGCGGAGCACGCGGCCCGCCTCGCCGACTTCGGACAAGACGCCGCGCGCGTCGGCCGCTACGCCGCCACGGAGCGCGTCCTCTACACGCCGGGAGCGCGCTTCGGGCGCCCGCTCTCGCCCCTGCCCTCGCTGGCCGCGCCGCGCGCGGGCGAGACCGACCCGGACGCGCTCCGCGAGCGAGCGGTCACGACGGCGAGCGCGTTCCTCGGGCTCGCGAGCCACGACCCGGACCCACGCAGTGGCGAGCACACGCTGCTCTCGACGCTCCTCGAGGACGCCTGGACGCACGGGCGCTCGCTCGATCTGCCCGAGCTCCTGCGCACGATCCTCGTGCCGCCCTTCACGCGCCTCGGTGTGCTCGACGTCGACGCCGTCGTGACGCCGAAGGACCGAGGCACGCTCGCGGTCGCCATCAACGGCGCGCTCGCCTCACCGGCCATGGCCGGCTTCGTCGAGGGCGCAGCGCTCGACATCGGCGAGCTGCTCTACGGCCCGGGCGGGCGCCCTCGTCTCTCGGTGCTCTCGATCGCGCACCTCTCCGAGGCGGATCGTCACTTCTTCGTGACGGTCTTGCTCGGCGAGCTCGTGCGCTGGGTGCGGGCGCAGCAAGGCACGTCGTCGCTGCGGGCGCTCTTCTACATGGACGAGATCGCGGGCTACTTCCCGCCGGTCGCCGAGCCCCCGACGAAGCGCCCGATGCTCACGCTGCTCAAGCAGGCGCGCGCGTTCGGCCTCGGGATCGTGCTCTCGACGCAGAACCCGGTGGACCTCGACTACAAGGGCATGTCGAACACCGGCACCTGGCTGCTCGGACGCCTCTCGACGGATCGCGACCGGCAGCGCGTGCTCGACGGGCTCGAGGGGGCGAGCACGGAGTCGGGGCGCTCGTTCGACCGCGCCTCGCTCGAGGCGACGCTGGCGGGCCTGGCGCCACGCACGTTCGTCCACCACTCGGTGACCACGCCCACGCCGCGGCGCTTCGAGGTGCGCCAGACGCTCTCGTACCTGCGCGGGCCGCTCTCGCGCGAGGAGCTCACACGGCTCGCCGCGAGCCCGGCGCCCGAGGCGAGCGCCCCGCTCGCGGCCCCCAGCTTCCGTGCACAGGCCGCGGCGGGCGCCCGGCCGGTGCTGCCGCCGGAGATCCGCGAGTCGTTCCTCGTACGCTCCGATCTCCCGAGCGGGTTCGGGTACCGCCCGGGCGCCCTCCTGATCGCGAGCATCTCGTACGAGGACCGCCTGGTGTCGGCCACGCGACGCCTCGGCCTGATCGCGCCGCTCGGGGCCGAGAGCCCCTCGTGGGGCGACGCGTGGGTGTTCGAGGGCGGTACGCCGGCCCTGGCCGAGGCGCCCGTCGCGGGAGCGGTGTTCGCCGATCTGCCGGTGGTCGCGACGCGCCCGCCCACGTGGGAGCGCTGGCGGGCGACGGCGATGGCGCACGTGACCCGGGACCGGCCCTTGCGCGTGTACGAGGTGCCGGAGCTGAAGCTCGTGGGGGCGCCGGGCGAGTCGCGCGACGCGTTCGCGACGCGCCTCGCGCTCGTGCTCCGCGAGCGGCGGGACGCGGAGGTCGACGACCTGGTCGCGAAGTGGCAGCCGAAGATCGACAAGGCACGGAGCAAGGTCGAGCAGGCCTCGCGGAAGATCGAGGACTCCACCGCGGACCGGAACGCCGCGGTCGTCGCGTCGAGCCTCGATCTCGGAGCGACCGTGCTCGGCGCGATGTTCGGTCGGAGGAGCGCGCTCCGAGGTGCCGCGAGCGTGGCGACCAAGGCGCGGCGCGCTCAGAAGCGAGGTACGGACGCCGCGCGCGCGACGGCCGACCACGCCGAGGCGGTGCAGACGGCCGATCAGATGCAGAAGGATCTGGAGGCCGCCCTCACCGAGCTTCGCGCGAGCTGGGATCCGGCGCGCGTCACGATCGGCGAGCGCGTGATCAACGCCAAGAAGGCGTACGTGACCATCGAGCGCTTCGGCCTGGTCTGGGTGCCCGTGGCGGGCGGGTGAGCGCGTCCGCGCCCCGGGGCCCGGCGCTCATGCGCTCTCCCAGTCCTTCCAGTCCACGTCGTGCGTGTCGAGGTAGTCGCGCACCGCGACGCCGACCGTCGGGTAGAAGTGCTCGTGGCCGATGCGCGCCTTCAGCCCGTAGCGACCGAGGCGGTCCTTCACCGGATCCTTCATCTCCGCGAAGGCGAGCTCGACGCCGCGCACGCCGAGCTCGTAGTCGAGCTCCTGGATCATCTCGGCCGCCGTCGTGTCGACGTCCGTGATCGGCTCGGCGGCGACGACGACCCAGCGGACCGGGCTCTCTGCTCCGTCGATCACGTCGAGGATGCGCGCACGGAACAGGTCGGCGTTCGCGAAGAAGAGCGGCGCGTCCCAGCGGTAGAGCAAGAGGCCCGGTACCTGCCGCGCCTCGGGGTAGCGCTCCACGTCGTGATAGCCCTTCACGCCCTCGGCGCGGCCGAGCACCGCGTCGTGCGGGCGCCACGCGCGGCGCACGAAGTCGAGGATCGAGACGCCGACGGCGACGGCGATGCCCGTGATGACGCCCAGGACGGCGACGGCGAAGAAGCCGATGATCGCCAGGACGAGATCCGAGCGCCGCACGTAGTGGAAGACGCGGAGCGAGCGGAGGTCGAAGAGCGTCAGGGCCGCCGAGATCACCACCGCCGCGAGCGCGGTCGTCGGCAGGTTCTGCATCAACCAGGGGGCGACGCTCAGGAGCGCGGCGATGGCCAGCGCGCCCACGACCCCCGTGACCTGCGTCTTGGCACCGGCGGCCTCGGCGACGGGCGTCCGCGACGAGCTGCTGCTGATGGGAAAGCCGCGGAACAGGCCCGCGACGACGTTGGCGACGCCGAGCCCGATGAGCTCGCGGCTGGCGTCGACCCTCAGCCCCTGCCGCCCGGCGAACGTGCGGGAGAGGACGCTGGTGTCCGCGAACGACACGAACGCGATCCCGACGGCGGCGACCGACATCTCGGCGACGTCGTCCCAGCCGACGGCAGGCCAGGACGGCAGCGGCACGCCCCGGGGCACGGGCCCGACGACGCCGATCGACGCGTCGAGGTGAGCGAGCGTGACGACGGTGGTCGCGAGCACGATCGCGACGAGCACGCCCGGCACGCGCGGAGCGAAGGCCCTGAGGCCGAGGATGATCACCAGGCAGCCCGCGCCGAGACCCAGCGCGACCGGGTTGGTCTGGCCCCCGAGCACGCCACCTCCGAACGCGAGGGCGCCCCCGAGGACGCCCGAGGCGTGCACCGAGAACCCGAAGAGCTTGGGCAGCTGCGCGACGAGGACCGTCAGCGCGATGCCGTTCATGTAGCCGACGCGCACCGGCTTGCTGAGCAGGTCCGTGAGAAACCCGGCACGCAGGAGCCCCGCCACGATGCAGAGCGCGCCCGTGAGGATCGCGAGCATGGAGGCGAGCGCGACGGCGCGACCCTCGTCGCCCTCGGACGCGCCGATCACCGCGGCGGCGACGAGCGCGACGAGCCCCGAGTCCGGCCCCAGCACGAGGATGCGCGAGGGACCGAAGACGGCGTACGCGACCAGCGGCATGATCGTCGCGTAGAGGCCGGTGATGGCCGGCAATCCCGAGGCGACCGCGTAGCCGATGCCCGCGGGCACGAGCACCGAGGTGAGGGCGAGCCCCGCGACCACGTCGCTCGCGAGGTACGCGCGGCGGTAGTGCTTGAGCACCCAGAGGCCCGGCATCCACGCGTAGAGGCCCGTGGCGGGCGCCGTCGGGATCGACACACCGCCGATCGCCGCCTTCGGCTTCACCTCACCGAGCGGCAGCGAGGGACGGAACGAGTCGCGCGCCATCGGGCGTCAGGATAGCCGACGCGGCGCCGCCGGGGCCCGGCGCGCGCCGAAGGAGGGGAACGCCCGCACGCTCACGCGGCCTGGAGCGGCCAACGCCGCTTGAGCAGGGCCCTGGCCGACGTCTCGATGGTCTTCCGCACGTCGGCGACCGTGGCGCGCTTGCGCGGGTCCTGCCGCAGACAGCTCCGGATGCCGTCCACGACGCCGATCAGCTCGTCGTCGAGCGAGAGCGCGTCGAGCTGGGGGAGATCCCCGTCGTGCGAGAGGTGCGCGGTGAGGATGCCGACCTCGCTGTCGCCCTGGAAGAGCTCCCTGCCGGTGAGCGTCTCGTACATCATGCAGCCGAACGCGTACACGTCGGTCGCCGCGGGCGAAGGCGCGTGCCCCTTGGGCAAGAGGCCCCAGACCTCGGGCGCGCCGTAGTTCGCCGTGGCGCAGCCGGGTCGGATCTTCCGGCCCGCGAGCCCGAAGTCCACCAGCACGGGCGTCTCGAGCGCGGGCCCCGGACCGTCGGGGTCGCGGAGGATGACGTTCGAGGGCTTGAGGTCGAGGTGCCCGACGCCGACGTCGTGCATCGCCCCGAGCCCGGCGGCGACGCCTGCGAGCACCGAGAGAGCGCGCGGCATGTCCATGCCCCCGGTCTCGATCAGGCGCTCCAGCGTCGGGCCGTCGACGAGCTCCATCACGAGGATCGGCTTGGGCTTGGCGCCCGCGTCGAAGGTCACGAGGCGCGCGAGGTTGTTGTGCTGCGGGATGGCGAGCAGCGCGCCCGCCTCGTCGCGGAAGAGCTGGAGGAACTGCGCCTCGCTCAGCGTACGCGCCGCCGTGCCGCCGTACTCCGGGACCTTGAGCGCGAAGCGGGGCGCCTTGTCGTCGGACTTCTCCTCCACGCGCCGCGCCACGAACACGGAGCCGACCGCGCCGGCGCCGAGCGCGCGGAGCACGTAGAAGCCGCCGAGCGTCCGGCTCGGCGGGAGCCATGGCGGCAGCGGTGCGACGCGCCGCTTCAGCAAGGGAACGACCGACTCCGGCCCCTGCACCGGCGCCTCCTGCGGGTAGCCCACCGTCGTCGCGAGGACGTTCGCCGCGACCTCGGCGACGTGGGTCGGCAGCTCCTCTCGCAGCGCGTCGATGGCGCCGGCGACCGCATCGCCGTACGCGGCGGCGTTGCCGCGGATCGTGTGCAGCGCCGCCATGTCGACCAGGCGCAGGGCCGCGGCACAGGCGGGCGCCTCGTCCGGACGCTGCTCGCCGAGCCGCCGCCGCGCGCCGTCCACGAGGCGGGCGAGCTTCTCGACGGTGTCGGCGAGCGGCGCGAAGCGCGAGCCCACGTCGTCGAGCTCACCCGCGAGCTCCGCGATGGAGCTCGCGCTCCCGATCGCCTCGAGCGCCGAGGCGAGGCGCAGCAAGGTCGCGCGCAGCGCCTCGACGCGAGGGCCGCTCGCGGCCGGGAGGTTCCGGGTGAGCACGCGCAGCGCGTCCATGCTCGCGCGCGTCCGCGCCCCCGTCATGCGCGCGGCGCGCTCGGTGCGCTCGACGAGCGACGCGTAGGCGCGAAACACGTTCTCGACCTCGGGCACCATCGATGCCTCGGCGAACGTCACGAGGTCGATCTCCGTCGAGAGATGAGAGACGACGGCGATGAGCACGTCGGAGAGCTCGACGACGTCCTCGCGAAGCAGCGCCTCGCACGAGCGTGCGGCGGCCGCGTGCACGATGCGCCTCAGGGGCGAGGGCGCGTCGTCCCGCGTCCGCGCGAGCAGGATGCGAGCCGCCCGGAGGCGCCGCTCCCGCAGCTCGAGCCCGCCCCTCTCGTCGCCGAAGGTCCCGTCGGCGTCCACGCAGTGCAGGAGCGCCCGGAAGCGGCGCACGCGCAGCGTCTTGTGGTGGACGACCTCGCCGGGGAAGACCGGCTCGCGCTCCCGCATCAGGAGCCACTGCGTGAGGCGGTCGAAGATCCCCGCGAGCGACGAGAGCCCCGCCGGCACCGCCCCCTTCTTTCCGCTCTCGACCCCGAGGTGGAGCAGATCCGAGAGCGCGGACGTCTCGAGCAGCGCGAGGTCGATCTCTCTCAGGACGCGGAACGCCTCGAGCCGGCCTTCCCGCGAGTGCTCCCGCGCCTTCTCGAGCCGGGTCATGTGCTTCTCGAGCACGCCCACGATCGCGACGGCCTTCGCGTGCGCTGCGCGGGCGTTGCCGGAGGCGAACGTGTCGCGCGCGTCGTCGAGCAGCTCGCGCAGCGTCGCGTCGCCCTCCTGCTCCTCCTTCGGCTTGAGCTCGCGCTCGAGCGCGGAGCAGAGGGCGTCGCGCCCGTCGTCCTCCTCCTTGCCGCGCACGTCGGGGTCGGAGAGCCGGGTGACGGCGAGCCGCGCCGCCCAGTCGCCGAAGTCGTTGCCGAGCCGCTCCTGGGTCAGCTCGACGAGGGCCTCGACCGCGTCGAGCCCGCCGATGCGCACGAGCGCGACGAGCAGATCCTCGGCGGCGTCGGGCTCGGCCTCGGCGGCGCGGGACAGGCCGAGGATCATCGCGGACGCGATGCCGCGATCGCTCCTGAAGACGTCGGAGTCGAGGATCTTCTGGCATCGGTCGCGCGCGACCTTGGGGTCGACGGCGATGGTGCTCGCGATCGAGGCCGCCGCGCGGCGCCACTCGGTGGGAGAGAGGTCCGGCTTGAGCCCATCGACGAGCTCGGCGTCCAGGCGCGAGACGATGCCGGCGATGAGCCCGCGGGCCGTGGCCACGTGCCGCCAGACGAGCGGCTCGCGATCGCGCAGCAGGCGATCCCAGGCCGCGCGGACGTTCGGGCGGTCGAACACGGCCGCGACGCTGTCGTCCCCGTCGGCCGCGCGCCGGGCGACCTCGCGGGCCGCCCGCTCGAGGAGCCGGGCCGAGAGGCGGCGCGAAGGCAGCGAGCCCGTCGAGGGGGCCACGAGCCACTCCTCGGCGAGGTCGGGCCGCGAGACCAGCGCGAGCGCGAGCGCGTCGGCGCGCACGCCGGAGCCGATCGGGAGATCGAGCGCGAGCGCCAGGCGCGCGCGGATGCCCGGGCCGCTGAGACCCCGGCGCGATCCCGTCGCGAGCTGCGTCGCCACGGTCACGAACGTCTGCGCGTCACCCTCCTGCAAGGAGACCAGCACGCGCCGGCCGAGGTCGCGCTTCTCGTCGCAGGGCGGAAGCGCCGCCGCGAGCTCGTAGATCGCCGCGGCGCGATGCGCCGGCGAGAGCCACGCGAGATCGTCCATCAGTCCGTCGGCGAGCGCCACCTTCGTCGCGTCGCGGAGCCCCGCCGGGTCGAGCCCCTCGAGGGGCACGGGCCGGTACTCGCTCGCCGCGGCGCCCAGGTTCGCGAAGCTCGCGCGGAAGATCGCGCGCCGCTCGTCCTTGTCGTCCGTGCGATGGAGCCGAGCGAGCCCGTCGAAGTGCTCCCGCGATTCGCGCATTTCGCGGGGCCGAGGATACACCCACGCGATCCTCGCGGGTGGCTGTCGTAGGATGCACGCCCGATGTCCGACGGCACCCCCGAGAGGCCCCCTCGCTCCCACGGCAGCGGCCGGTTCCGCCCCGAGGATCTCGCCTCGTGCGGCGAGGGGTGCGTCTTCGAGGAGGGCTGCCTCGTGTTCCACCCGGAGAACGTGCACCTCGGCAGGCACGTCTACGTCGGGCACCAGGCGATGCTGAAGGGCTACTACAAGAACGAGCTCCGCGTCGGCGACGGAACGTGGATCGGGCAGCAGTGCTTCTTCCACGCCGCAGGAGGGCTCGAGATCGGGCGCAACGTCGGCATCGCGCCGGCGGTCCGGATCCTCACCTCGGTGCACCGAGAAGAGGGCCGCGGTGTCCCGATCCTGCACGCCGCGGTCGCGCTCGCCCCGGTCGTGATCGAGGACGACGCGGACCTCGGCGTCGGGTGCATCGTGCTCCCCGGCGTGCGCGTGGGGCGCGGCGCCCAGGTCGGCGCCGGCGCGGTCGTGACGAAGGACGTGCCGCCCTATGCCGTGGTCGCGGGGGTCCCTGCGCGCGTGATCCGCGAGCGGCCATGAGCGAGGGCGCGGACCTGTCGATCGTCGTCTTCGCGTTCGACGAGGAGGACAACATCGGACCCGTGCTCGGCGAGCTCTGCGCGTGGCTCGACGCGCACGAGCCGGACGCCGAGGTCGTGCTCGTCGACGACGGGTCGCGGGACGGAACCCGCGGCGCCGCCGCGCGCGCCCTCGCCGGCCGGCCCCACCAGATCGTCCGCCACGAGACCAACCGAGGCATCGGCGCGGCGCTCAAGAGCGGCGTCCGCGTCGCGCGTGGCACCTGGGTCACGTTCCTCCCGGCCGACGGACAGATCGAGCCCGCCGCCATCGGCACGCTGCGCGCGGAGCAGCGCCGCAGCGGGGCCGAGGTCGTCTTCAGCGTGTACGACCACCGCAACGACGGGATCGACCGCAAGGTGTTCTCGGCGGGCGTGCGCGCGCTCATCTTCGCGGTGCACGGCGTCCGGATGCGCAGCGACGGGCCCTATCTCTTCCGCCGCTCGCGCTTCGACCCCGATCGCCTCCCGCCGGACACGTTCTTCCTCAACTTCGAGTTCCCGATCCGCATGCTCGCCGCGCGCGTGAAGACGAGCCGGGTGACCATCCGCTGTCGCCCGCGCCGCGCGGGCCAGAGCAAGAGCACGCAGTGGCACCGCATCGGAGGGGTCGCGCGCGATCTCGTGGATCTGCGCGTGCGCCGCACCGCGGAGCGCGTTCGCCGCTTGTTCTGAGGCGCGGCCCAAGAGACACTCGCCGCAGGGACCCCATGAAGCTGACGTTCGAGTCGCGCCCTGCGTACGCGCTGGTCGTCGTCGAGGGCGACGTCGGTCCCGTCGAGGCCGCCTCGCTCCGCGAAGCGGCCGCGAGCCAGGCGCGCCTGCACGAGACGATGCGCCTGATGCTGGACCTGCGAGACGCGACGATCACGCGCGACGCACGGGATGCCATCCTCGCCTGGGCGCGCGCGCCGCACGCGAGCGCGTCGGCGATGATCACGCTCGACGAGCTCTTCGTGGCGGAGGTGAACATGGCGGCGCTCGCCTCGAGCGCGCGCGTGCGTGGCTTCGCCGGCTCGAGCGACGCGCACCGATGGCTCACGCGCGGCTCGATGGTGAAGACGCCCTACGATCAGGGCTCGTCGCGGCCACCACCCGTCGACGCCGCGACCCGCCGCGCCGCGCTCTTCGGCACGATGCCGGCCCGCTCCAGCGAGCGGCCGCCGCCGATGACGCGCCCCTCGCAGCCGCCACCTCGGCCCGCGTCCCCGTCCGTCGACTCCGAGCGCCCGACGTCGCCCGGGACGGTCTCGCGCCCGCCCAAGCGCTGAGGTTCCCGGGGCGGATGCCCGCCCCGCCCCGTGCCGAGTCAATCGGTCGACGACACGGCCCATAGCCAATTGGCCATAGGCCTCGTCGGTAGGGGCCCCACCCTGCTCCGACTCGGCTCGCTACCGCTCGCCTCGCGAGGCACACCGCTCGTCGCGCGCGGCCGCCGGCCCGTGCCCGGGGCTCGAAATCGATTTCGGCACAGCCTCTGACCTCGTCAGGGAGGCGAGGCCGACGTCTGCGCGGTCCGCAGCCCGAACGACCAGAGGCGCCGGCCGCCCAGCAGGGCGACGACGAGCATCGCGAGCACCTGCGCCGCCCCGATGCGGAGCAGCATGCCGGGGAGGCCCACCGCCTCGGAGAGCGCCGTCGCGGCGCCCTCGGCGAAGATGTCGGAGAGGATCACGACGAACGCCCACGCGGCGGCGATGCGCCCGCGGATGGCGGCGCTCGACGCGCTGTTCTGCGCGAGCTCCGCGAGGGTCGAGCTCGCCGACGTGAGCCCGCGGTCGAGCGCGATCACCGACACGAAGGGGACGATCGCGACGCTCGACCCGACGCCCGCGAGGTGCCCTGCGGCCGTGATCGCGAGCCCGTCGAGGAACATGGTGATCAGGAAGATCTTGCCGAGGCTGCCGACGCGCCGGGCGAGGGCGGGCAGCAGCGCGAGCACCAGCATCGTGGCGACCGACCACGCGATCTCGGCGTAGCGCACCGCGTCGGCGCTGCCCTCGAGCGAGTGTCGGACGATCATCCGGCCGTCGTAGAACTCGGCGATCACCTCGATCATCCACGCGCCGAACAGGAACCACGCGAGCGGGCGCTGCTCGGGCCGTCGCAGGAAGTCCCACGCTTGCCGCAGGCTCGCGCCGAATTCGCGGAGGGCGACGAGCGCGATCGAGCGCCCGGTCGCGCTCGCCTGGCCGCGCACGGTGCCCGCGGCCCCCGACTCCGGGTCGACCACGAGCTCACGGGCCGCGATCGGGCGCGCGCCCCGCTCCGGATGGCAGAGCCAGACGAGCACCGCGACGAAGCAGAGGTTCGTCCCGATGTCGAATGCGAAGAGGGGGACGTAGCTCTGGTGGACCGCCTCGAGGATCTGCCCGCCGGCGAGCAGTCCGACGAAGGTCGCGGTCGTGCGCAGGAGCGACGTCATCGCGCCGAACGAGAGCAGGTGCACCTTGTACTTGCGCGGCGCGTCCAGCTCGTCGCGGAGCGGCTCGCCCGCGGCATCGGTCTGCACGCGCTCCTCGCGGAGCAGATCGACCTCGAACGCCGAGCGCGTCGGCCGGAGCGCCGTGCGCATGAACGACGACACCATGAAGTAGGGAAGCAGCCGACCGATGGAGAGCCCTCCCGACGCGATGCTCAGGACCGCGACCGAGAGCGCCACCGTCTCGATCACGCGACCCCACGCGATCAGGCGCCAGCGCCAGCGCGCGAGGCTCTCGCGCGAGCCGTGGCGGGCCCAGTCCGCGAGCGGGCCCGCGAGCACGCACCCCGCCAGGAAGCAGACCAGCGTCGGGAGCATCAACGTCGCGCGCGCGCGCTGATCGGTGAAGAGGTCCGTGCGCAGCAGATCGAGCGCCCAGGTGGAGACGGCCACGCCGACGTCGTCGACGACCGCGCCGAGCAGGTACGCGCGCAGCAGCGGCTCCTCGCGGAGCGCCGACGCGTACGCTCGAAACAGCCCCTTCGTCTGCGCCACCGACGGGAGTGTAGACTCGCCGCGCGTGCAAGACCCCGTCGCCGATTCCGCTGCTCGATTCGCCGCTCGCGCGGTCCTCGCGGCCAGCCGGCGCCTTCACCGCGGGCCCCTCCCCGCCAACGACCGCGGCGAGGCCCTCGACGAGCACGTCGCGGCGCTGGTCCGCGCCGCCGCGCGCACGCCGCCGCTCGAGTCGCGGACGGTGGCGAGGGCACGCGCGGAGTCCACGTTCTACACCCGCCTCCTGGACGTGCCGTTCGTCGCGCTCCCGCGGGTGAGCGACCGCCGCGTCCCCGGGCCTCACGGCGACATCCCGCTGCGCATCTACGTCCCGGTCCAGAGCCCCCGGCCGCTGCCGATGCTCGTCTACTTCCACGGCGGGGGCTTCGTCATCGGCTCCCTGGACTCCCACGACAAGGTGCTGCGGCGCCTGGCGAAGCTCGCCGGCGTGATCGTGATCGCCGTCGACTACCGACTGGCGCCGGAGCATCGCTTCCCGGCTGCGGTCGACGACGTCGTCGCCGCCACGCGCTGGGCGTTCGCGAACGCGGCTGGCCTCGGCGCCGATCCGGCGCGCGTCGCGATCGGCGGAGACAGCGCGGGCGGCAACCTCGCCGCGGTCACTTGCCTGGCGCTGCGCGACGCGGCGCGAGCCCACGCGGGCGCGCCGATGCCCCGGATGCAGCTCCTGGTCTACCCGGCGACCGACCTGCGTCGCTTGTCGGAGTCGCACCGCACGCTCGGGCACGGCTACGTGCTCACGCGGGAGCTCATCGCGTGGTTCATGGACCACTATCTGCGGACGGAGGCCGACGAGCACGACCCGCGCGGCTCGCCCTTGCTCGCACCGGACCACCGCGATCTGCCCGCGGCCTGGATCACCGTCGCCGGCTTCGACCCGCTGCGCGACGAAGGCGAGGCCTACGCCGCGAAGCTGCGCGAGGGCGGCGTGCGCGTCGAGCTGGTCTACGAGAGCGCGATGATCCACGGGTTCTTCACGATGGGCGGCGCGATCCCGCGCGCGACGGAGGCGGTCGACCGCGCGGCGCGCGCGCTGGTGGCCGGTCTGAGCGTGTGAAGCGTCGGCCACGAGGACAGCCGTAGCGGAAGGCAGGCGCCAAACCCGCTCAAAGAATCGCCCGGAGGATGGTAGTGTCGAGATCTCGCTCGATGCCCTCTCCGCTGCTCGGCTACAACAACAACGTCCGCCACCACGGCAAGGTCTTCCACATCCAGACGGAAGACTCGGGCGTGCAGCACGCGCACATCTTCACGCATCTGTTCGCCGACGGTGGCCGCATCATCGCGACGAAGAAGACCAGCTACCAGCAGCACCTCGGCACGGATCGGTTCCCCGCCGTGGTGAAGAAGCTGATGCAGGCGCAGCACAAGGCGATGTTCATCGCGCTGCGCGACGGTCTCTTCGACGAGGACGAGATGGCGGGCGCGCGCGAATTCGCGGCCCGCGAGATCACGATCGAGGACGAGCCCGCGGCCGCGGGTCAGCCCCCCCCCGGCAAGGACGCCGCCTCGGCGGCCCTCGACATCGACGCGCTCGAGCGCGCTGCGGCGGCGCTCGATGGCGGCGGCTTCGAGGACAAGGTCCCCGCCGCACCCTCGCCGCCCGCGGGGATCACCGGCGTGGGCCTGGACTCGAGCCCCGGCGTCGCGCCCTCGGCGCCCGCGGCGCGCTCGTCCTCGGCGACCTTCCCGAGACCGGCCGGCGGCGCATCGCTCGGCAGCAGCGCCGGCCCCGGAAGCGGCGCGTCGAGCCGGACGTCGGGGAGGTACGCCGCGACGGCGCCCGTGGCGGCACGCAGCTCGCAGCCCTCGAAGGAGCCGCCGAAGCCGCGCAGCGACTCGCTCTTCGGACAGGATCTCCTGAGCGACAAGTCGCTCGACGAGGTGATCCTGAGCTACCTCGCCGACGAGCTCGACGAGAAGAAGTAGCCCGCGGGTCGTGCGGATCGGGATCGATCTCGGCGGCACGAAGATCGAGGGCGTCGTGCTCGCGAGCGATGGAGCCATCGCGCGGCGGGAGCGCGTCGAGACGCCACGCGAGAGCTACGAAGCCGTGCTCGACGCGGTCTCGCGCCTCGTCGCGGAGCTCGAGGCAGGCCTCGGGCGACGCTGCACCGTCGGCGTCGGCACGCCCGGCTCCCTCTCGCCCGACACGGGCCTCTTGCGTGGCTCCAACACCGTGATGCTCAACGGGCGGCCGCTCGATCGCGACCTCGCGCACGCGCTGGGCCGTCCGGTGCGCATCGCGAACGACGCGAACTGCTTCGCGCTCTCGGAGGCCAGCGACGGCGCGGCGGCCGGGGCCGAGATCGTGCTGGGGGTGATCGTGGGCACGGGCTGTGGCGCCGGCATCGTGGTGCGCGGGCACGTGCTCACGGGCCGCCACGCGATCGCGGGTGAGTGGGGCCACGTGCCGCTCCCCTGGGCCGCGCCCGACGAGCTGCCCGGCCCCGCCTGCTACTGCGGCAAGCGTGGCTGTCTCGAGACGTGGCTCAGCGGGCCGGGCGTGGCCCAGGACCACGAGCGGCGCACGGGTGAGCGCCTCACCACGGGCGAGATCGCGGCGCGGCGAGACGCCGCCTGCGTCGAGACGATCACGCGCCTGTGCGACCGCATGGCGCGCGGGCTCGCCGCGGTCATCGACGTGCTCGACCCGCACGTGATCGTGCTGGGCGGTGGCGTCTCGAACGTGGCCGCGCTCTACGAGGAGGTGCCGAGACGCTGGGGCCGCTGGGTGTTCAGCGATCGCGTGACCACGCGGCTCGTGCCGCCGATGCACGGCGACTCGAGCGGCGTGCGTGGGGCCGCGTGGCTCTGGTCGCTCACGGAGGCGGAGGCACGACCGCCGCGTCCAGATCGCCCGTGAGGGAGCCCTCCGGCGGCGACCCGGCGCCCGGAGCCGGGGGGAGCGCGACGGTCGAGAGATCCGTCGACGAAGGCGTCGACGAGGCCGAGGGCCCGCTCGTCAGCGCGCGACCTCGGACCTCTTCGGGCAGCTCCCAGGAGACCTGGGCGGCGCTCGGCACCGCGGCCTCGAGCCCCGGCCAGTCGCCGGTGTGCGCCGTCATCTGCCAGCTGCACTCGTCGCGGGTGCAGACGAGGTCGTAGCGCGCGCGCCGTCCGCAGCCGCGGACCGCCCGGACCGCCGGCGCGGGAGACTCGACGACGATCGCCACGCGCTCGCAGGCGAGCTCGGCGGACGCGCGGGAGGCCACGTCGGTGATCGACGTCGGGCGCCCGCGGCCGCCCACGACGCGATACTCGCGCCGCTGGCCACAGCCACGCACCTGCACGACCCCGGGGATCACGTGCAGCACGTCCGAGATGTCGTCACAGCCCATCTCCTGGGCCGAGACCTGCGCGATGCCGTGGAGCGTGCGCGGCACCGTGCGCCCGACGGCGGCTCGTCGGCGGCAGCCGCTCGAGGCGAGCGCGGCCGCGGCGAGCGCGAGCGCGAGCACGAGCGTCGCCGGACGCCTCACTCGCGCTCCAGCGCTTGCGCGAGCGCGACGGCCTCGCGCCGCAGGTTGGACGACGCGACGACGAGCCCGTGCCCTGCCGGCTGCGGGCCGAGCACGCTCAGCACCGCGCGACCGTCCGCGTAGCACTGCACGACGAAGGTGGCGCGCCCCGCGGCGCGGGGCAGCTGCGTCCGCGCCGAGACGCCGAACACGCCGTACGCGGGGTCGGCGAACTCGATCGCGTAGCCGTGCCGGTGGGCGATCCCCGCCAGACGCGCGAAGCTCTCCGCGGTCGGCCCGTCCGAGAGCTGGATCGCCAGCGGCGGGAGCGTCCGGCTCTCGCGGTGTCCCGCGCAGCCCCCCGCGAGCAGCACGAGCGCGGCGAGCGCGGCAGCGCACGCGGCCCTCACATCGACGCCCGCAAGCTCGCCCCGAGCGAGCTGTCCGAGACGAGCGGGGTCAGCGAGAGCGCGAGGTCGTCCGACGAGGCGAGATCCTCCGTGTACCCGTGCAGGCCGACCAGGAGCAGGATGAGCCCGACGATCTGCGGCGCCACGGCGATCACTCCCGGGATGATCGTCTCCGGGCCGACCGAGCCGTGGAGCCCCACGGTACCCACCACCACCGACCCCGCGAACGGGACGAGCGCGAACGGCGCCGTCCCACACTCGACGCGGCTCGACCCGAAGAACGGCGACGTGAAGTCCCGGCAGTTGCCACCGGCGAGGTCGAAGCTCGCGATGACGACGCCGACGATCATCCCCAGGCTGAGACCGACGATGCCGGTCGAGATGAGCCCCATGTCGTGGCCGCGCAAGAGGAGCGGGTGCTCGACCGCGGACGTGGGCGCCGCCGCCGGCCAGAGCAGCTCGTCTCCGCCCGAGCGTGGCACCGCGCGCGAGGTGGCGGGGGCCGCGGGGACGTCCTGCGCTCGACCGAGCGCCGGCACCCCGAGCACGACCACGACGACCAGCGCGAGCGAGCGCAGCACGAGCCACGACGAGCAAGCGCCGTACCCTCGAGAACGCCGCGTTCCTCGGTCCCGAGCGTGCAACTTCCGGCACAGCGTGCCTCAGAGGCACGCCGGAGTGCACGTTCCGCGTCAGAAAGACCGCACGGACGCGATCCAGGTCCCCAGGAGCACGGTGAGCGCGCACGCGACGGCCGCTCCGAGGAAGACCCGCGCCGCGACCTGGCGGGCCCGCGCCGCACGGGCCGGCGCGACGAGCCCGGCGACTCCCGCCCCGAGCGCGCCGGCGAGCGCGATCCAGGCCAGGTGCTCCTTCGTCTCGAAGAGCAGCCCCGCGCGCTCGCTGGCGACGAAGAGCTCCGGCTTCACCTCCTCCCGGTACGCCGGGTAGATCAGCAGACCGAGCGCGAAGGCCACCGAGACGAGCAAGACCGAAGCGGCGAGCGCGAGCTTGCCGTTGCGCGAGAGCGGCCTGCCGCTCCAGAGCAGGAGCGCGGGATGGAAGAGCGCGGCCATCGCGAGGACGCCGACGTGACCGTGGATGGCCTCGAGCAGCGTCATGGCCAGAGGAACACGAGGGCGATGGCGACCAGGAGCGTCGGGAGCACGGCGTGCAGCGCGACGCGCTCGACGCGCTCGACCCGCGCCTCGGTGCGCGCCAGCTCCGCGGTGACGAGCCCCGCGACGATCGCGACGAAGGCGGCGATCACGAGCGCGAGGTGGAAGTTCACCCGCGCCTCGCGGAGGATGATCGCGACGCCTTGCGATCCCACGATCAGGTGGAAGTACGCGCGGCTCGCGACGTAGCCGAGCGCGCCCGCGAGCGCGGCCAAGGCGGCGGCTGCGGCGATGCGGCGCCGCGCGAGCTCACTCGTCACGGGGCTGCTCCGTCTTCTCCGCCCGAGGCGCGGCCGCGTCGCCCTTGCGGGGCCCGAGCCACGTGACCAGCGCCGACACGACGCCCGTGCCGACGGCGCCCACGACGAAGAGCATCTGCACGAGCATCGCCGAGCTCGGCGTGCGGACGCGGAAGTCGCCGCTGCCTGGTGAGCGCCTCATGCGAAGGGCAGCGCCTCTCCGTACCGAGCGACCGACACGTAGGCGGCCGCCAGCGCTGCGGCGATCGCGAGGACGCCGACGCCGGCCCGGGCCGCGCGCGCCTCCGTCGACTCCGCCGCGAGGAACGAGAGCAGCACGATCGCGAACGACCAGGGCGCGAACGCCTCGAACGCGCCCTGCGACTCGTCACCCCACCACGCGACGATCGCCAGGGGCCCGAAGGCGAGAACCGCGGCGATCACGACGCGGAGCGGGGCCGCGAGGAGCGAGCGGAGCGCCGCGAGCGCGCGCCTGCTGCGCGCCACGAGCACGAGCACGACGAGCACGAACGTGGCCAGCACGCCGTACGACACCGGCACCCACGTCGCGGCGCGCAGCCGTCGCGAGGCCACGTCGTGCAGCGAGAGCCCTCCCAGATCGGCCGCGTCGAGCTCGTCGATGGCCCCCGCGAGATCGCCCGCGTCCATCCTCGAGCGCGCCATCGACTCGAGCACCAGCGTGCGCGCGCTGGGCTCGACGCTCGGGTCGTCCAGCGCCGCCGCCCACGCCGCGTGCGCCCGCTCCTGCTCGCCGAGCCGCGCCCACTCGCCCGCGACCGCGAGCCGCGACTCACCGCGCACGCGCCCTGCCGGCATCGCGGCGGTCGTCGCCTCGAAGGCTGCGACCGCGGCCTCGTCTCGCGCGGAGGGAGCCCGCGCGAGGAACGCCATCATGGCGCGGAGCGGCCCGTACCCGGCCTCGTCGCGGGCCCGGATCCAGGCGATCCGCGTCCGGGCGCGGCCGGCGAGGCGAGACGTCGGTCCGACGTCGATCACGTGCTGCCACGCGTCGAGCGCGTCGATGGGCTCCGCGCGGTCCTCGGCGTCCTCGGCGCGCGCGAGCCAATCGCTCGCGGACAGGCCGGCGTCCTGCGCGTGGACGGCCGTGGCCGCGGAGGCGAGCCACGCGACGAGCAACACGGTGGACGGGCGCATCGGTCCGGCATGCTACCCGTGCCGGCTCGCTTCGTCTCGGCGGGCGCCGCCCTGGCTACTTGGTGTAGGTCATCGTGTCGATGACCGCGTCCGTGAGCCCGTCGTGGGTCGTCATCGTGATCGTGCGGCCGGCGATCTCGAAGGTCATGTAGTTGCGGACCTGCATGCCCACCTGGATCTCGGGGCAGGTGCCGACGGTGTAGAAGGGCGCGCCTGCGCCGCCCGCGACGACGTAGATCGTGCCCGAGGGGTCGCCGCCGGTGATGGTCGGGGCGCCGCTCGCATCGTGCGCGGCGACCGTGCTGATGCCGTTGAGGGGATACGATCGCTGGTAGAAGTGGTTGTGCCCCGCGAGCACGAAGTCGACGTGGTGCGCGTCGAAGATCGGCTGCCACGCGGTGCGCGCCGTGGTGTCGGGGCCGTGCGCGCCGCCGCTGCCGCACGTGTAGAGCGTCTGGTGGTGGACGACGAAGATCCACGGCGTCGTGGCGCGGTTCACCGCGGAGAGGTCGGCCTCGAGCCACGTGGACTCGGCTCCCATGATCGTGCCCGGCGTCGTCACCGTGTCGTTGAGGATCACGAAGTGCGCGTTGGCGTAGTCGAACGAGTACCACTCCTCGCCGTCCGCGAGCTCTCCCGTGGAGGCCTCCTGCGGCATCGCGAACTGCGCCAGGTAGTTCACGGTCAAGAGGTCGTGGTTGCCGTTGCTCATCATCAGCGGGTGGTGCGAGAGGAAGTCCTGCACGCCGAACGTCCCGTCCATGCCCTCGAACCAGGTGTTCCACTGCGTCTGGTTGGACCCGGCGAACACGCCGTCGCCGGTGAAGACCTCGAAGTCCACGCCCCGATCGGAGAGGTGGTGCTGCGAGATCGCCCACGCGTTGTCGCCCGGCTCGGCCGTCGCCGTCGCGCCCCGGCTGTCGCCCGTCACGCCGAAGCTCCACGCGCTGGTCGCGCCCGACGCCGGTCCGGTGGCCACGTCGAACGTGCCGCTCCAGTGACCCGGGCCGCCGACCCGGTAGTAGTAGGTCGTGTCGGGCGTGAGGCCGCAGAGGTGCACCTCGTGCACGCGCTCCGCGCCCGCGCCGGACGGCGCGCTGCTGTAGAGCACCGTGTGGCCGTCCTGGCGCGTGACCCCCGTCGTCGCGCCGTCCGCGGCCATGACCGCGGCCTGATCCGTTCCGATGAGCACCGATGAGGCGAGCGTGTCGAGGTCGCTCCGCCAGATGACCGTGACCGTCGTGTCGGTCGGTCCCGACCAGCTGACGTGGACGTGATCGAACGTCGGGCTCGCGCCGAACACGTCGCTGCTGCGCTGCGCCTCGATGACGCGCGGCGTCCGGACCTCGTAGCCGCAGCCGGTGGGGGTGTAGGCGATCTCCCGGACGGCCGGGGGCCCTCCGTCGACGTTCGCGTCGACGGGCGGCGGGCCGGCGTCGTCGATCGGAGCTGCATCGACCTGCATCCCGGCGTCGGTCGCGGGCGCTGGCGTGCTGCACGCGCTCAGGGCCGTCAGGGCGAGGAGCCGGATCGATTGGGACGTGAAGGTACGCTGGCTGCTCATGGACTGGGCCTCGTGTCGGGTCGCTTCTAGTGGGCGGTGAGCACGCCGATGCGCTCGCGGAGCGCGGCGTCGAGCTCGTGGGGACCGCGCGCGCTCAGCTGGGCCCGCGCCTCGGGCGTGCCGATGCTGCCGAGGGCCTCGATCGCGCCCTCGCGGATCGCGCGCTCCGGGCTGGCGAGCAGGGGCGCGATCTCGGAGACGGCCGCGCCGCCGCGGCTCTGCCCGAGCGCCTCGAGCGCCTCGCGCACCACGATGGGCGACTGCCCGGGCGCGCGGATGACGCGGAGCAGGAACGCGTGCGCCTCGGGCGTGGAGAACGCGCCCATCGCCTCGACCGCGCGCAGCCGCACGGGCTGGATCACCTGCGGGTCGTCGTAGAGGGCGATCAGCGCGGGCACGGTGCCCTCGCCGAGCGCGCGCACCTGCGCGAGCGTCGGCGTGTCCTCGAAGCCCGAGAGCATGGTGATCAGCGCGTCGCGGGACGGCGCCTGCACGGCCTGCGCGTGGGCGACGCAGCCCATACCGAGCACGACGAGCACGGCGGAGAGAGAGGTGCGCATCTGGTCGGTGAGCGTAACACGGCGCCGCGCTATGCTCCCCTGCGTGATCCTGCGAACCGAGACCGTCGAGCAGTCGATCGACGGGGACGAGCGTGGCGTCTTCGTCAAGGACGTGATCATGACGCCGGGGCCTCACCCGCTCGGCATGGTCCGCAAGCGAAAGGCCGCACGCCGGACGACCCGCGGCGTCGTCATCCTCGTGCACGGGTTCGGCCAGAACCGCTACACGTGGCACAGCACCAAGCGCTCGTTCGTGAACTACCTCGCGAACGACGGCTGGGACGTGTTCAACGTCGACCTCCGCGGCCACGGGCGCAGCCGCCGCTTCGGCGCGCCGCGGCCCCGCACGCTCGACGAGTACATCCGCGAGGACGTCCCGGCCTTCGCGCGCGAGGCGATGGAGCTCTCGGGGGAGCGCTCGTTCTTCCTGATCGGGCACTCGATGGGCGGCCTCATCAGCTACAGCGTCGCCGGCACCTCGCTCAAGGCGCACACCCGAGGCGTCGTCTCGATCGGCTCGCCCTACCGCTTCGGCCAGGGCTCCGCGCTCCTGCTCCTGCTCCGTGAGCTCGCCGGCGTCGTCGGCTTCACGGGAGCGTTCGACGAGAACCTCCCGCTCCCCGTCCGCTCGGTCGGCAACCACTTCAAGAAGCGCCGCGCGCTCTGGGATTCGGCGCTCCTGCCCATCCCGATCCGCGGGTGGCGCCCCGGCGGCGTGGAGCGCGAGGTGCTCGACGAGTACCTCGCGCGGACCTTCGAGCACACGAGCCTCAAGGTCGCGCTCGACATCTTCCGCGCCGGCCGCAGCGGCTCGGGCTGGAAGAGCCTCGACGGCATGATCGACTACGGCATGTCGTTCGAGATGCTCGAGCGACCGCTGCTCGTCGTCGCCGGCACGGAGGACCACCTCGCGCCGCCGAAGTCCGTCAAGCCGGCCTACGACGCGAGCCGCTCCAGCGACAAGACCTACCGGGCGTTCCCGTGCGGCCACATCGACATCGTCATCGGCCGCGAGGCGACGACCACCGTGTGGCCCTGTGTGCGCACCTGGCTGGACGAGCGGGCCGAGGCGCGGACGACGGTCGAATCGGGAGCCCGCCCCGGGCGTTGATCGAGGCGATGGCCGACCCCGACGCCGCGATCGTTCCTCGCTCGGAGGCGCTCGAGCTCCAGCGGCTCGATCCGAAGGCCGAGCTCGGCAAGCAGCTCTCGACGCGCGCGGTCGAGAAGGCCCTGGGTCAGGACGCCTCGCCCGACGTGAAGAAGGCGCTCGCGAAGGAGCTCGCGCCCTGGGCCGAGCGGCTCGTCGCCCTCCTCGACGACTTCCTGCGCATCCCCGGCACGGACATCAAGATCGGCCTCGACCCGATCCTCGGCCTCATCCCGGGCGTGGGCGACCTCGTCACCGGCGGCAGCGCCGCGGCGCTGCTGCTGCTCGCGCTGAAGGAGCGCATCCCGACCGTCGCGATCCTGCGGATGGTGGTCAACATCGCGATCGACACGCTCGTCGGGGCGATCCCCGTGGTGGGCGACGTCTTCGACTTCGCCTACCGGAGCAACCGGCAGAACCTCGACATCATCAAGCGCTACAAGAACGACCCGAAGGCCGAGCCGACGCGCACCGACAAGGCGCTGGTCGGCGTGGGCTTCGCGCTGATCGGCCTCTCGATCGTGCTGCCGTTCACGCTGGGCGCGGCGGTCGGCGCGTGGTTCATGTCGCTCTTCGCCTCTTGACAACTATCAAAATGATATCACTATGACAGCATGACGACCAAGGAGGTCTCCATGCTGAAGGAACGCGAACACTCCACGATGTCGGGCGGGGCGATGGTGCTCGTCTTGATCGCCGCGAGCCTGGCGTCCGGGTACGCGTTCTCGCTCGGCGTCGAGCCGGGCGGCGGCTCGCCGCTCTTGGTGCTGCTCGCCTTCGCTGGCTTCGCCGCCGTCGCGCTCTGCCTCACCGCGTTCTTCGTGGTGAGCCCGAACGAGGCGCGCGTGCTCCAGTTCCTCGGCAAGTACATCGGCACCGTCAAGGAGCCGGGCTTCCACTGGACCTGGCCTCTCGTGGTGAAGCGCGCGGTGTCGGTGCGCGTGCGCAACTTCGACAGCACGCAGATCAAGGTGAACGATCTCGACGGCAACCCGATCGAGATCGCCGCCGTCGTCGTCTGGCGCGTGGCCGACACGGCCGAGGCCGTGTTCCAGGTCGACGACTACGAGAACTTCCTGCGCGTGCAGACGGAGGCGGCGATCCGCAACCTCGCGTCGCGCTACCCCTACGACTCGCACGACGAGAAGCAGCCCTCGCTGCGCCACAACACCACCGCGGTGATCGATCACCTCAAGCAGGAGATCCAGGAGCGCCTCGAGCGCGCGGGGATCGAGATCCTCGAGGCCCGCATCAGCCACCTCGCGTACGCGCCCGAGATCGCGCAGGCGATGCTCCAGGTGCAGCAGGCGGGCGCCATCGTCGCGGCGCGCTCGCGCATCGTCGAGGGCGCGGTCGGCATGGTCGAGATGGCCCTCGAGCAGCTCTCGCACAAGAAGGTCGTCGAGCTCGACGAGGCGCAGAAGGCGACCATGGTGAGCAACCTGCTCGTCGTGCTCTGTGGCGAGCGGGCGACGCAGCCGGTCGTGAACACCGGCACCATCTACCGCTAGCGCGCGAGGGCTCGCCGTGGCGGACCGCAAGGCATTCCTGCTCCGGGTCGACCCGGCGCTGCTCGACGCGCTGCAGCGCTGGGCCGACGACGAGCTGCGCAGCCTGAACGGACAGATCGAGTACCTGCTCCGCCGCTCGCTCGCCGACGCCAAGCGCCCTTTGCCCCCCGCCGAGGGTGCGCCGAAGCCGAGAAAGGGCTGACGCGCTCCGCCGCGCGGGCCTCTCCGGCAGCGCGCCGAGCGCGGAGCGTCGCAGGGCACGGCGACGCCGGGTGCGTCGCACGCGCTCAGCGACGGCGGCGGTGGCGACGGGCGCCGAGAGCCGCGAGAGCGACGGCGATCCCGAGGACGGCCCCCGCGCCGGGCCGCTCGCCGATCACGCTGCAGCACCCGCCCGCGTTGGCTGGCGGCGGTGCGCTCGCGTCGGCGGGTCCGCCCGACGCGTCCCGCGCGCCGGAGTCGATCGCGATCGCCGCGGCATCCGTGCCGGAGTCCGGCGTCGTCGCCGCGTCCGTTCCTCCGTCCCGCCCGGCGTCGCTCCCGGCGTCGGTGCCGGCGTCACCGCAGCCCGCGACCACCGTGCCCGCACACGTGCTCGCCGCGCAGACGTCACCGGACGTGCATCCGTCGCCGTCGTCGCACGTGCTCGTGTTCGCGGCGAACGTGCAGCCGCTCGCCGGGACGCACGCGTCGTCCGTGCACGGGTTGCCGTCGTCGCACGCGCCGCTCTCCTGCCCGGAGAGCCACGCGCTCGCGACCACGCCCGTCGTGTCGACGCCGCCGACCACGAGCGCGCGCCCGTCCGCGAGCAACACCGAGCCGATCGCGACGAGGTAGGTCCGTCCAGGGTCGCAGCCCGTCTGCCACGTGCGCGTGCCGGGATCGAAGCGCTCGCTGTAGAGACCGCGCGGGCCGATGCCGGCCGGGGCCACGATCGTTCCGTCCGGCCAGGCGAGGGCCCCGTTCGATCGGTAGTCGACCGGCGCGCCGATCGGCCCGGCGGGCGTCCACGTCCCGGACGCCGGATCGTAGGTCTCGGTGGTGGCCGTGGTCGTGATCACGCCGGCGACGTTCGTCGAGCCACCGGCGACCACCACGAGCCCCGACGGCAGCACGCCGAACAGCCCGGTGCCGCGCCCGACGGCGAGCGAGCCCGTCGGCGTCCACGCGTTCGTGCCGGGATCCCACAGCTCCGCGGATGCGTGCGTCGTCGATACGCCGTCCCAGCCGCCGGCCGCGAGCACGCGTCCGCTCGCGAGGGGCGTGAGCACGAAGTTGCCGTAGCGAGCGACGCCGAGGGTGCCCGCGCCGGACCACGCGTTCGCGACGGGATCGTAGCGCTCGGCCGTGCCGACCGCCGCGCTCGCGAAGTAGTTGTCCGTCTTGCCGCCCACGACGAGCATCGTCCCGTCCGCGAGCACGACCGACTCCGCCCACACGCGCGCCGTCGGCGGCGGCGCGAGCGTCGCCCACATGCCGGTCGTGCTCGAGAAGGCGAGCGCTCCCGCGACGGGCGCCGACACGCCGTCGATCGCACCACCGCCCACGACGAGCCTTCCGTCGGCGAGCGTCCCGAACCACGGGCGCCCGCGCGCGACCGGCAGGGACATGGCCGCGGCGAACGTCTCGGAGACGGGATCGAAGAGCTCGGCGCTCGCGAGCGCCGGGACGGTGTTGAACGGCCCTGGCCCGATCCCGCCCGCGACGAGCACGGTGTCGTCGGCCAGGCGACCGATCGCCATCTCGCGGCGCGCGGCCATCAGCGAGTCGGTCGCGCTCCAAGTCGGATCGACCGCGATCGGGTACCGCGCGCCAGTCCCGGCCCACGAGAGCTCCACGTCGCACGCGGCCCCCGGCGCGACGGCCGCCCGGCGGAACGGGGCCCGCGGATCGGTGTCGAAGGCGCAACCCGTGACGCGGACCGCGACGTCGATCCGCGCGCCCGTCGCGTCGACGAGCCAGGGAGGCGCCATCCGGATCCGCGGAGCGCCCGACGCATCGAGTAGCTCGAGCGTCCGCGCCACGAACCGGACGCCGGCCGCGCCGTCGGTGTCGACGCGATAGCGGACCGACTCCGTGGCCGGAGCGCCCTCGAACGCGATCCAGTCCTCGAGGCCGCGACCGACGTCCTCGACCACGCGGCGCGTGCCGGGGCCGAGCGCGCCTTCGAGCACGACGTCCGAG